>CAWHEN010000005.1:0-403644 GCA_963828595.1 uncultured beta proteobacterium | reverse complement strand
CGGGCGGGGATGCTGCGGAGGAATGGCGATGATGTCGCTGCTACAGCTCCGCAGCGTTTTCCACGGTCGGGTGATCGCGTCGAACGATGCCATCTACGACGAGGCCCGCGCGGTCTTCTATGGCGGGATCGACCGCCGTCCGGCGCTGATTGTCCAGGCCAAGGATGTCTCCGATGTCTCTCGGGTCGTTTCCCTCGCGCGCGAGAGCGGGCTGGAGCTCGCCGTTCGCAGCGGCGGCCACAGTGTCGCCGGCTACAGTGTCGCGGAAGGAGGTGTCGTGCTCGACCTTCGAGCGATGAAAGCATTGGACATCGACAGCGCCGGACGCACAGCTTGGGCAGAGGCAGGGTTGACGACGGGCGAATACACGAACGTCGCGGGGGCTCGGGGCCTTGCAACCGGGTTCGGCGATACCGGCTCCGTCGGGATCGGGGGGATCACGCTCGGCGGCGGCGTCGGGTACCTCGTGCGCAAGCACGGTCTCACGATTGACGACCTGTTGGCCGCCGAGCTCGTGACCTCAGATGGTCAACTCGTTCGCGTGGACACCGTGACACATCCCGACCTATTCTGGGCGATTCGGGGAGGCGGCGGGAACTTCGGGGTGGCGACACGGTTCCAGTTCCGATTGCACGAGGTCGATGCGATTCTGGGCGGCATGCTGATACTGCCGGCGACGCCTGAGATCATTGCCTCCTTCGTCGCCGAGGCCGAGACCGCTCGGGAGGAGCTCTCGATCATCGCGACCGTCATGAAGGCGCCACCGATGCCGTTCTTGCCCGCAGAGGTGCGCGGCAAGCTAATCGTGATGGCCAAGCTGGTCTTCGCCGGCGATCTCGAAGCCGGTGAGCACGCCATTGCGCCGTTCCGCTCGCTCGCCGAGCCCGTCGCCGACATGGTGAAGCCGATGCGCTACCCGGAGATCTTCCCACCCGACCAGGGTAGTCACCCGGTCGCCTCCATCCGCACGATGTTCCTCGAAACGATTGATCGCTCCGTGTCACAGGCGATCGCCGAGCACCTTCGAGCCTCGACCGCGCCGATGGCCGCGATCGAGATCAGGGTGCTCGGTGGGGCGATGGCCCGCGTAAGCGCCGACGCCACTGCCTTCGCTCACCGTGACTCGCGCATGATGGTGAACATCGCCGCGATGTACGCGGATCCCAATGAGACGGCCGTGCACGGCCCGTGGGCCGACGATTTCGCGGGAGCGCTGCGCCAGGGCGACGGTGGCGCGTACGTAGGCTTCCTCGGCGACGAGGGCGAGGCGCGGGTTCGTGAGGCTTACCCAGGGGCGACTTGGGAGAGGCTTGCGGCAGTCAAGGGTCGCTACGACCCGTCCAACCTCTTTCGTCTGAACCATAACGTCCCGCCGAACAAGATCGCCGGCGTGGCGACGCGATAGGCTTCCCGTCTGGATGGCAAGCGCCGGATCGATGGGACGCGGTGACGCCAGGGTGTGCGGCAGCTTGGTCATGTCCGAGCCAAGGATTCAGGCTCTCGAACTCGGCCCAGGATGCTCTCGCTCGCTGCAGAAGCGCCAGGGAATTATGTGAGCGGAGTACGACCAGGACCGACGCTTCCTTGATCGTTCGTGAGCAATGCCGTTCACGGATCTCGCATAGTCCGTCTGGTTTCGGGCAGCCCGCCCGCGGCTAGCAAGTTCCGTTTTGGGTCGGGATTTGCCCTCTGAAGACGTTGCTCAATACCGGCCGTAGCAGCCGACAACTTTGACGCCGATGAACGTGCGCGCTGACGGTGAGCGCACAGTGAAATCTCCTTCAACCGTAAGGAGATCACGATGGAATCGACGCAAGTTCGTCATCACGACGCATGGAACAAGGGCAAGCTGGTTGGCCAGAAGGCGCCGTTCAAACTCAAGGAGATTTGGTCCATCCGTGTCCGGCTGGAAATGCAGCGTCGGCTGCGGGAATTGGCGCTGTTTGATCTCGGCATTGACAGTAAGCTGCGCGCCTGCGATCTCCTGAGATTGCGCGTGCGCGACGTGTGCCACGGCGACCGGGTGGCGGGACGGGCAATCGTTCTACAGCAGAAGACACAGCGGCCGGTCCAGTTCGAGATCACCCCGCCGACCAGGGAAGTGGTGGCGGCGTGGATCAAGGATGCAGGACTGAAGCCGGACAGCTACCTGTTTCCCAGCCGGGTACATCATTCACCGCACCTGGGTACACGGCAGTACGCGAGGATCGTCGACGGCTGGGTGGAGGAGATAGGACTTGATCCGACAGCATACGGCACGCATTCGATGCGCCGGACCAAGCCGACACTGATCTACCGCCGGACCAAGAACCTCCGGGCCGTTCAGCTCTTGCTCGGGCACACCAAGTTGGAGAGCACGGTGCGTTACCTCGGGATCGAGGTTGATGACGCATTGGAAATGGCGGAGCAGACTGAAGTGTAGTTTCGCCACGCCGGGCACGACCGCCGGACTCGGCGGCCGCTGGCCGGCCAGCGGTTGTCAAATGCCCGACCGCAAGGAGTCGCTCGCCGCCACACGCCGAAATGGAGCTGCCGGCCAGTAGCTGCCGCACAAGAGGTACACTCAAAGCGGCCATTCGCCGATAGCGATATCGATGCGATGGTGCTGATGCAGTTCTATTTCACTGGCGCTCGCTGCCGGTCAAGTCGCGCGCGACGGTACGTACGTATTGTAGAAATAGCTGGACAACCGGGCTCAGCGTACGGTGTCGCAGGCTGAACAGTACGATAGGCATCGGCTGCACGCCCAGGTCGATAGGCAGCGCTTTGAGCGACCAGCGCTTTGCGCTGAACGCCAGGACCGAGCGATGCAGTACTGTGAGGAAGCGGCCCGTTGCCAAAAGATGAAAACGAAGCTGCATTGAGAAGGAAGTTAGCCGCTTCTGCGGCAGGTCGAGGCCCCGACTTTGGAAACCAGCCTCGATGTACCTCCCCGATAGCGAGTCGACCGGAAACAGGATCCACGCCTCGTCCATAAGGTCGGCGAGAGTGATCCGGCGCTGTCGAGCATATGCGGATGTTGCACCCGCGGTGACGAAAAAATTATCGTCGGCCAGTACCTCCACGGCGATCTCGTCGTCGGTTACGGGTCGGAACAAGCGGCCAAGTAGCACGTCGACGCTTCGCTCCCGCAACTCGCGGAACTCCTGCTCGCCGGGCTGTGCCGTCACGACATGCACAGTCACCTTCGGGTAGTCGCGGGAGAGGCGCTCAATCACCGCGGGAAGAAAGCCGGCCGCAAGCGATTCCGGACACCCAACTGTGACGTCTCCAGCTTCCGGGTTAGCCAGGAACGCGACATCGCGAAAGCCTTGTTGAAGCTCATCAAAAATCACGCGCGTCCGCTCGAGCAGCACCTGCGCGTAAAGGGTAGGCTCGACGCCGCGTGGGCTGCGATCAAAGAGACGCACGCCATAGGCGTCCTCGAGATTCGAGATCGCCTGCGATACCGACGGCTGCGACATTCCGAGACGGGTAGCGGCACGAGCCATCGTTCCGCACTGCGCGACCGTGACTAGGATGCGCAACTCGCGCAACTTGACCCGTCGCGCAGCACCGGAATCTGCGTGGCCTTGAGCCATCGGAAATTCCTATATGGGTAAAAAAAAATCCGTATTCATCTTATAGCAGAAAAAGGCCACAGTAGCAGTGCAGGCCCGCGCGAATGCCTGTCGGAACTAGTAAGTTGAGCCACGAAGTACCAATTCACGAGGAGAACGACGATGCGGTCAACATTTGTGAATTGTCTGGCAACGACGCTATGGCTGGCGGGTGCATGCGTTGCGTCGACCGTGCGGGCCGAGACGCCTGCCGACCTTGTTGGCACCTGGACCCTTGTCGCGTCCGTCTCAGAGAAGGACGGAGTGCGGCGTGAGCAGTTCGGCCCGAGTGCGAATGGCTTGATGATCCTCGACGATAGTGGACATTTCATGCTGACGATCATTGGTTCCGAGCTACCGACGTTTGCATCGGGCAATCGCGCGCAGGCGACCACCGAAGAAAGCAAGGCAGTGGTCGCCCGGACGATTGCGATGATTGGGCGCTACTCGGTCGACGCCGGTGACAAGACGCTCACTTTCCACGTCGACGCTTCGACCTTTCCCAACTGGACAGGGACGACGCAGAAGCGCCTGATCGTCGTAGCGACCCGAAACGCGCTTGAGTACGTCACGCCGACCGCTTCAAGCGGCGGGGTTGGGAAAGTCAGCTGGAGCCGCCTCCGGTAACGCGTCAATAATGCGGGTCCAAAGGATCGGACAAACGAAAGCGTTCGAGTCTTCGCTACGGAAGCGGTCTGCCAGTTTGTCCCCCCGAATATTGGAAGTGGAACGCGGGTCAAGGGCTCATGCCGTACCCGCGCGGCGCTGGGATTTGTTCCTGTTGCCGCAGTCTGCTTTTCTTTGCGCCACGGACCGCTTCGGGTCGCAAGCGCTAGTTCAATTCTTCAAGCAGCGGACGTTCGCACGGCCATTTGGCGGTCGCCGGTAGCCAAGATCGTCGCTGGTCCGCTTCGGAGGGTTCGCCGCAGCGTGCACGGCGGCGGCGTATGTCCGCTGTACCCTGTGGATTCAACTGGTGGATGCAACACACTATGACCTGAACGGTCAGAGGAGTGTTGCAGATGAAGCAAAGACCGCGGATCCATTACACGGAGAGCCAGAAGGCGCTGATGTGGGAGCGCTGGCAAAAGGGTGAGTCTCTCCAACAGATCGCCCAGTTGTTTGATCGGAACCACTCGTCGATACAGGGGATTCTGGCCGCGACCGGCGGGATCCGTCCGGCCCCCGCTGCCGCTCGCAATTGGCGCTGACCCTGGCGGAGCGGGAAGAGATCTCGCGCGCGGTGGTTGCGGGTCATTCCATGCGTTCGATCGCAGGGCAACTCGGCCGAGCGCCCTCCACGATCAGTCGGGAACTCAAGCGCAACGGTGGCCAAGCATGCTACCGAGCAAGTCAGGCCGACGAGTCTGCCTGGGATCGAGGATGCCGCCCCAAGACCGGTAAACTGGCGGCTAACCGAGCGCTGGCGCGCCTCGTGGCTGGCAAGCTCCAGTTGCAGTGGTCACCGGAGCAGATTGCCGGTTGGCTCAAGCGCACCTATCCCGACGATACGAGCCGTCAGGTGTCTTCCGAGACCATCTATCGCAGCCTGTTCATCCAGGCCCGCGGCGCCCTGAAGAAGGAACTGGTGGAGCACTTGCGGCGGGCCCGGGTGATGCGCCGTTCGCGCCATCACACCCAGAAGACGGACCAGCACGGCCGCATCACCGACACCGTCTCGATCAGCGAGCGTCCGGCCAGCGTTGCCGACCGGGCGGTACCCGGTCACTGGGAAGGCGACCTGCTGTTCGGGAGCAAGAACAGCCAGATTGCGACACTCGTCGAGCGTCAGACCCGCTATGTGATGCTGGTGAAGGTTGCCGGCAAAGATACGGAGACGGTGATCAACGCGTTGATCAAGAACGCGCGCAAGTTACCGGACGAGCTCTACCAGTCGCTGACCTGGGATCGGGGCAAGGAGATGGCCGACCACAAGCGCTTCACCCTGGCGACCGACATCAAGGTCTACTTCTGCGATCCTCAGAATCCCTGGCAGCGTGGCAGCAATGAGAACACGAACGGGCTATTGAGGCAGTACTTCCCCAAGGGAACCGACCTCTCAGGCTACTCGCAAGCTAAGCTCAACGCCGTGGCCAGGAGATTGAACGAACGCCCACGAAAGACCCTAAACTACGAAACACCAGCTGAACGATTCCACCAAACTGTTGCATCGATCGGTTGAATCCACACCAGAGACCGGCCATTTCCGACGTGAAGATTCCGGCCGGCGTATTTCCGGTGTTGGCCGATCTCAGACATTGATCAACGGCTGCAATCGACCCGAAGTCGACATACGCGCCGCTCGAAAACGGACATTCACGTCGACCGACACGACGAACAATGCCGACGGGCTTGTCGCGGCAGAGACGGTGTCGGACCGCGCAATCATTCAATGACCTCGTCCGCGCGAAGCAGCAGCGGCTGCGGAATCGTGAGGCCGAGCGCCTTCGCGGTCTTGAGATTGATGACTAGGAACTGCTGAGCGAGTGCGTACCATTAGTAGCGCCTGAGAAATGGCTCGCTTCGTGGATGGCAGGAGGGACTGTCTGCGCCGTCCAGGCAAAGTGAATGGACACGAGAAACACGTGATTTTCCGTTAGACTGGACGAACGAACACTCAGGAAGGACGACTTCGGTGTTTCCCTGGTTGCGCCTGACTCGTGTCGGTCTTGGCCTTATTGCCGAACCCAAAGTCGATTTACTCGCGACCATGCGTGTTCATTTGCGCGTCTGGCCGAACGACTTGGACTTAAACATGCACGTCAACAATGGCCGATATCTTTCGCTCGCTGACATTGGTCGCATACATTGGTTCGTGCGTACCGGGGTGCTAGGGGTTGCGCGACAGCAGAAAGCGTACCCCGCTGTGGGCGATGCGATCGCCAAGTTTCGTCACGATCTCAAGGTATTCCAGACTTTTGAGATTCACACGCGCTTAATCGGTTGGGATAGCAAGTGGGGATTTCTCGAACACCGCTTCGTGCGTAAGGATCGCGTGATCGGGGTGGTTGCAATTCGCGGCGTATTCAAAGGACCGGCCGGCCCAGTCGATCCGGGAGTACTTCTAGCAGGACTCGCCCACACGACACCATCTCCGGAGTTGCCGGAGTGGGCAAATCGTTTTCATCAGGGCGGCGAACTATTAAGCGAGTTGCTACGTGAGGAAGAGCGCTCGCAGGGATTGCGCGGACCAAATGAATAGCGGTCGTAGTAACCCAGCGCATTTGAATGACCGATCCGGAATCTTCTACGCTTCCGCCGCCCGCAGGCACCTGCTGCGAGCCATTCGATCATCTCACCGTCTCATTCGCGAACTAGGCTTGCTCAGGTGGAATCACTGACGCTCGACGAGTTGGCGATCGCCGCGGGCACGTCCAGCGATGTCATCGCGCGCCTGTCGGAGCTGGGGCTGCTCCTGCCTGTCGACGACGGTGGCCAGTATCCCCTGTCGAATGTCTCGCGGATCCGCCTACTACTCGCCCACGAGGGTGCGGGTCTGTCGCTCGACGCTATCGCCGAGGGCGCCCGCGCCGGCGGGTTCGCGCTCGCGTTCATCGATCAGCTGATGCCATCACCTGCGCGACTGTTGCCCCACACCTATGGGCAGTTGGCGGCCCGCACCGATGCCCCACCAACGCTCCTGGCGGCGATTAGAAACATCCTAGGCACGACCGATGCCTCCGACGAGGAGCACGTGCGGGACGACGACGCGGCGATCTTCCAGCTGGCAGTCCGGGCGAAGGGCCTCGGGGCGAACGAAGAGCAACTCACTCGGGCCTTGAGGATGATCGCGGACTCGGTTCGACGCATCGTCAGGGTTCATCGGGATTTCATTGACGAAGTGCTCGTCGCGCCCAAGATTGCCTCCGGTGCGTCTGAAGGGGAGGTCCTCCAGTCGACGACGCCCGCCAGGCGCGAATTCCGGATGGTCGGCGGGGAGCTCACGATGCTCTTGCTGCGGAGATTCGTGGACGACGCGATCTTTCAGAGCATCGTTGAGCTGGGCGAGCGCGCTCTGCAACGAGGAGGGATGGTCCGCGCGCGACCATCGTCCGTACCGGCCATCGCGTTCGTCGATGTCAGCGGCTACACGACGATCGCAGAGACGGCGGGAGACGAAGCTGCGGCGCGTGCGGCCGCCCGCTTTGCCCTGCTCGTTGATGATGTCAGCACTGCCTATGGTGGCCGACTCGTGAAACTCCTCGGTGACGGCGCGATGCTCGCTTTCCCCGAAGCAGCGGCGGCCGTGCGATGCGGCCTCGAGCTGATCGACTGCGCAGGCCAGGCCGGCCTGCCTCCGATCCACGTCGGCATCGACGCCGGCGCGGTAGTTCGTAGGGACGGCGACTACTTCGGTTCGGTGGTCAACATCGCATCGCGGGTCGCTGATCGAGCTAGCCCCCGGCAGGTCCTGGTGACCGATAGGGTGATGACCGCGTGTCATAACAAGCGAGACCTGCAATTCGTCGAGACCGAACCCACCGTGCTGAAAAACGTTGCACGGCCGGTCACGCTACATCTCGCTGAGCACCGCCTGAACGTCTAAAATCACCCGTGAGATGGCGTCCTCGTGGTGCGGCGACAACACTTTGTCGTACTCCTCGGCGGTGATCTGCACCACGCCCGAACGGAATCCGGCCGCGTTCGCCTGGACGTAGGGGTGGCAATGCGGTCCGTTCGCGCCGATATGGTGGCACAAGGGCTGGATCGGTCGTCTCCCGTGTCATTGCCGGATTACGCGAGGCTAGTGTTGCGCTAATCCGACGCGCTCCGTCGACCGTCTCGCGTCTCCGCCGGGAATGCCCGGATTGCGCTCGCCAAACAATCGACCGCTTTGGGTCTGATCGCTATCCGTCCGCTTCTGGCCGACCTCAGTCGGTCCGACCCAACCACAACCCGCCGTTGCCGCCAAGATCAAATCTCGCCTAAGACAATTGCCGTTATGTAGCGCGCTCACGGCCGCGCCGACAAGTATGCCCCGATGCACAATCCTGCACCCACGACGTACAGCAGCCAAGTTGCGGAAATAGCATACGGATAGAGCATTAGTGCAACCCCAATCCATTTGGTGGCATGAAAAGACATCTTCCTGCCGTACCGATAGGCGATATACCCAACGATCCCGAAAATTACGACACCGATCAGATAGGCCGTGCTTGGCAGGGTGAAGCCCAACGCTTCGAGTGCGGCAAAGTTGTCCTTCATAGCGTGGCGCTGGCGGGCTTTCCAGCGACCGCCGCTGTGGTTTGCGCATCGGCCAGTGGCACGCCGCTGGGATTTTCCTTCCACCTAGGCCAAGCCGTACAACGATGACGCATTTTTCGCCCTCGCGACGTTGACATTGCTCTGCCTCTGCCTTGGACTTTGGCACACCCCTTGCGGGTAGCTGCCATAGGTGACGGTTTACTACCGGGTGAGTTACCCCCGCTGACGCTGCTCGTCATATAGCGACGACGGTGGTGCTCGCCGACCGCAATCGGCGAAAGGCAAGGAGCAGGCAATGGGCATCAATGAAATCGACCACACGGTCCATCCGTACACGGTCGGCCGTGAAGATTGCAAAGTTTTTCCGCGATCGTTCAAGACGCTGGCCGAAGCCGAAGCATATCTTGCTGAGCAGGACAAGGGTGCGCTCGAGCGCGGCGAGTTCTATCTCGACGGACCGGAGCAGGACAAGGCAGCGCTCGACCACGCCCCCAACGCGGATGGCGCGGACAGAATATAAACATCGGAGAAGGTGGCTTCTTGCACGCTGTTGAATGCCCCAAGACTTTTCCTAGGATATGCTTGCGCGGTGAACAATGCGGACTTAGCTCGAAGCCCTACCCGCGACGAAGCGCCTGAGCCGCCAGAGGTCGAGGTCGTAATTGAAATTCCTCGCGGTAGCTTTCTGAAACGCGGATCCACCGGTCACCTCGACTTCATCTCTCCCTTACCGTGCCCGTTCAACTACGGCTCCGTGCCGAGCCATTTGGGACTTGAAGGCGATCTGCTTGACGCGGTGGTGCTCGGACCGCGCCTTCCGCTCGGCGCGCGAAGACGGGTCAAGGCTTGGGGAGCTGTAATCTTGACCGACCGCGGCATGTCGGACGACAAGCTCATCTGCAGCGAGCGCCCTCTGGATCCATCGGCGCGTCACCAGGTGCTCCGCTTCTTCCACTTCTACGCGAAGTGCAAGGGGTTGCTGAATTTTTGGCGCCGCCGGCCCGGACGTAATGCGTGCGAGGGTTGGTGTGAGGCCCGTCAGGCACTTGCCCGCGCCCAGCCGCGGGACGATACGTGGCATGGGTCACCCATTGAGTTCTGATCAGGGCGATCGACGCATGCGACAGGGGTGAAAGTCCCGTGTCGACCCAAATCATTGAGTCGCGCTCACCAACCGCGACTGCGCAGTGGGGGTGCCGATGGCGCGATTGCGCCTCCTAATGAAACAGAACTGAGACGAATGACCGGTTCCGGGCAAATTGGGCGGCGACTCTGTCCGTCTGCTAATGGCTGTGGATTCAACCGATCGATGCAACAGTTTGGTGGAATCGTTCAGCTGGTGTTTCGTAGTTTAGGGTCTTTCGTGGGCGTTCGTTCAATCTCCTGGCCACGGCGTTGAGCTTAGCTTGCGAGTAGCCTGAGAGGTCGGTTCCCTTGGGGAAGTACTGCCTCAATAGCCCGTTCGTGTTCTCATTGCTGCCACGCTGCCAGGGATTCTGAGGATCGCAGAAGTAGACCTTGATGTCGGTCGCCAGGGTGAAGCGCTTGTGGTCGGCCATCTCCTTGCCCCGATCCCAGGTCAGCGACTGGTAGAGCTCGTCCGGTAACTTGCGCGCGTTCTTGATCAACGCGTTGATCACCGTCTCCGTATCTTTGCCGGCAACCTTCACCAGCATCACATAGCGGGTCTGACGCTCGACGAGTGTCGCAATCTGGCTGTTCTTGCTCCCGAACAGCAGGTCGCCTTCCCAGTGACCGGGTACCGCCCGGTCGGCAACGCTGGCCGGACGCTCGCTGATCGAGACGGTGTCGGTGATGCGGCCGTGCTGGTCCGTCTTCTGGGTGTGATGGCGCGAACGGCGCATCACCCGGGCCCGCCGCAAGTGCTCCACCAGTTCCTTCTTCAGGGCGCCGCGGGCCTGGATGAACAGGCTGCGATAGATGGTCTCGGAAGACACCTGACGGCTCGTATCGTCGGGATAGGTGCGCTTGAGCCAACCGGCAATCTGCTCCGGTGACCACTGCAACTGGAGCTTGCCAGCCACGAGGCGCGCCAGCGCTCGGTTAGCCGCCAGTTTACCGGTCTTGGGGCGGCATCCTCGATCCCAGGCAGACTCGTCGGCCTGACTTGCTCGGTAGCATGCTTGGCCACCGTTGCGCTTGAGTTCCCGACTGATCGTGGAGGGCGCTCGGCCGAGTTGCCCTGCGATCGAACGCATGGAATGACCCGCAACCACCGCGCGCGAGATCTCTTCCCGCTCCGCCAGGGTCAGCGCCAATTGCGAGCGGCAGCGGGGGCCGGACGGATCCCGCCGGTCGCGGCCAGAATCCCCTGTATCGACGAGTGGTTCCGATCAAACAACTGGGCGATCTGTTGGAGAGACTCACCCTTTTGCCAGCGCTCCCACATCAGCGCCTTCTGGCTCTCCGTGTAATGGATCCGCGGTCTTTGCTTCATCTGCAACACTCCTCTGACCGTTCAGGTCATAGTGTGTTGCATCCACCAGTTGAATCCACAGCCGATAGCAGCCGTCGGCGCAGTTGGCCGATAGTGGACGTTTCATTTCGCCCTCACCGGCGTGGCGCTCGACGACCGGGATCGATCCGCGGTACAAGACACCGGCTCACGGCTGCGAGGAATGAGCTTCTATCACTCAATTTGGGCGAGGACGTGTGAAACTATGATCAGCGAGCAAGTGTGGAGGTTCAAGCCGCCGCAAGAATAGACCCAGCGCGGCCATCGCGCGGCGATGCAACCACTTGAGTGATTTGACTCCCCGACCAGGGCTCGAACCTGGGACCTGCGGATTAACAGTCTGTCGGCGAAATAAAACTTGGTGACTGCAAGCCTGGTACGGGCGCGGTGGTTACTAAATTTGCGGTGCTACAGCAGTTGTTCGGGCACGAAAGGTGCAGCCAACATTTGCTGAAAACGCATGAACGGTGTGACCTCTGGCTCCTGGGAAAGCACGACATCTCCTTGATCATCCGTCGCCAGCCATTGCAGGCTTCGGCCATCAGGGGCAAATCGCAGTCGGTATGAGCTCTGCAGCTTGCTGATGTTGATGACGCGGATGACTTCCTTCGCAAGTTCCGGACACCTGGCGAAGATTCCAAGCTCGGTGTTCAAGCTCTCGGATCTCGGGTCGAGATTCACCGATCCGATATAAACGGTCGATTGATCGATCACCGCCGTCTTAGCGTGCAGACGGCCAAGCGATGCGCCGGGAAGCATGAGCCGTTCGTTGCGTTGGATACGCGTTGGGCTTAGCTCATAGATGTCGATGCCGGTGCGCAGCAATTCGACGCGGTAACGCGCGTATCCCGCATGCGCCAGGGGCTCGTCGTTGGCCGCAAACGAATTGGTGAGGATGGTGACCTTGACATTGCGTTTTCGGAGATCTCCGAATTCCTGCACGCCCATCGACCCCGGAATAAGGTACGGTGAAGAGATGACAACCTCGCTCTTCGACTCCATAACCCGATCCATCACATTCATCCGTGCGCTCATCGATCGCGCCATTTCGGCCGACGTCGACATGACCTTGGCGGGCTGGTCGGCAAACGCGACCGCCGTACCCCAGACAAGCCCGAGACGTCCCGAATCGAGATCGTCGCTTATCGGGCCATAACCGAGGATATCGAACGGCGGCACGGTGACCGACATCATTTGCTCCCCGTCGTCGACCAGATGGTCGAAGCCGCGCTGCGTCTCTTCGCGGTCTGCGGACTCGCCGAGGATGGCTTCCACCGGATAGACCTGCGGGCTATTCCAGTAGGCGTCGAAGATGCCGGCGAGCTGACGAACGACGGGACCCACGATGAATACGTCCATGTCGACGAAGTTCGCCGTCGCGCTGCGCGTAAAGTATTCATCTGCGATGTTGCGCCCCCCCATGACAACGACTGCGCCGTCGGCGATATAGAGCTTGTTATGCATCCGGTGATTGAGCCGTGTGAAATCGCCGATCGACGCGACGTATTTGCTGGCGATGCTCTGTCGTGCGCAGCAAAACGGATTGAACAGGCGTACCTCGACGTTCGGAAACGCCGCCAGTCCGCGAAACATCGGGTCGCCACCTGCCGTGTAAAGGTCGTCCACCAGCAGTCGCACTCGCACGCCGCGCAATGCGGCGTCACGCAAGTTGCGCATCAGCAGGCGGCCGGTGCGATCGTTTTGAATCAGATAGTACTGGACGTCGAGCGAGTGGCGAGCCCTGCGGGCAAGCTGGATCCTGGCATCGAGCGAGTAGAAACCAAGCGGCATGAGCCGAAACCCCGTCAGTGTTGGCCCGGGGCTTGAGTCCTCTGCGATCCGGACCAGCGGACTATCGGTGGAAGGCTGCAGTGCCGGTGAATACGGCCGGTCGACCTGTATGGGCAGCGCGCCGCACGCAGACAGCAAGACCGACACCAGCAGCGCTACGGAGCCGCGAAGCCGCGATACAATGAATGCTACTGTTCCGATGGAGAGAGCCATGTTACGTTTTCTCGCTTCCGCGCTTGCCTTGCTGGGCCCTTCGCTCCCCGCAAGCGCCGCGCTGGACATTGGCGAGGCCGCGCCCGCTTTCATCGCGCAGGCAGCGCTGGGGGGAACAGTCTACAACTTCTCGCTGGCCGAATCACTGAAGAAGGGACCGGTCGTTCTCTACTTCTTTCCCGCTGCATATTCGGAAGGTTGCTCCATCGAAGCGCATTATTTCGCCGATGCGACGGAAGAGTTCAAGGCGCTTGGTGCATCGGTAATCGGCGTCTCCGGAGACGACATCGAAACATTGACCAAATTTTCCGTCCAGGTCTGTCAGAGCAAGTTTCCCGTTGCCTCCGACAAGACGCAGGCGATCATGAAGTCCTTCGACGCTGTCATGCAGACGAGGCCCGAATACGCCAACCGCATTTCCTACGTAATCGCTCCCAATGGCACTGTCGTTTTCCAATATATGAGTTTGAATCCAACCAAGCACGTGGAAAAGACACTGGACGCTCTGCGAAGCTGGTCGAATAGCAGAGACAAGAAATAACACTTGTCGTGGCTCGCAACCTGATACCAGTCGCTGATGTCTGCGTGTTGCGGAGCAAAGCAGGGATTGCGACGACTCACGACACCGAGAAAGCCTTGTCACGAGAAGGATGAGGCATGCCGGACACTCCGGGGAGTATCGAGGAAATCGATGAACGCATTTCTACGGTGCGCGAAAACCTTCGCCAGCTCGTCGAGCAGGCCGCTGGTTACTCGGGCAACGCAGACGACGAACTGGTCTCGCGACGCATCTCCGAACAGGAAGCGCAGCTCGAAGTCTTGACCAAAAGGCGCGCTGAGCTCGCTTCAGCTGCTTTGGCCCCGGACGACCGAAACCGCAAATAGTCTGCTGCCGCGGGCCATGCCGAGCTGCGGCCGATCAGAGGGTGACCTACCCTCGCCAGCTTCGACACTGTGCCAGTTTGTGGATCTGTGTGGATCCCGTGACAACGGCTGGGACGAGGAGCAAACTAAACGCGCCCGTGACCAGCACCATACCCAATCGAGCCCATCGGCAAGCTCCCGAGGCGTGTCGCACTCATGGAAAGAGGTCTCCATGCCATGCAACGAGTGCTCGTTGCATTTGAAAAACCCGTCTTTCGTTCCTCCCAATCAGAGTGAAGGCGAAGGACTACATTTTTCATCCTTACCAGAAACGGTGAGTTGGAATGGTCCAGCGAGTGGACATTCAGCTGAGCGAGAAGCCAGGAAGCCAAACCAGATAAGGGGGTCTCCTATGAATCGCAAACACATGTTAACGATTGGGATCACGGCGGTAGGGCTCGCCGTCCTTGGCGTTTCCGCTCAGGACAAGTACACGGTGAAAGTTCCGGGTGGGCTCGAGTTTTCCGAGTTCAGGGGCTACGAAAGCTGGCAAGTTGTCTCCACCAGTCTGGACGGAGGCCTGCTTGCGGCGATCCTCGCCAATCCAGCCATGATCGATGCCTACCGGGCCGGCGTTCCTGGCAACGGCAAGCCTTTTCCCGACGGCGCCAAGATGGCGAAGATCCATTGGAATCCGAAAAAATTGGAGACGTTCCCGGCAGCGACGGTGCCGGGCACCCTGCATGACGTGGACTTCATGGTCAAGGACAGCAAGAGGTTCGCAGACAGCGGCGGATGGGGATATGCCGCGTTCGATTATGACGTTAAGGCCGATACGTTCACGCCCGGCACCACGGCTGACAATCCGCCGCAGGCGAACGACGCCAAATGCGGGTTCGCGTGCCACACCATCGTGAAGACCAGAGATTTCGTTTTTACGGACTACGGGAAGCGGTGAGGCGCGTTCTTCGCCCAATGTCAGGACGCGTGGTAGGAGCTCGCGATGTCCCTGACTTTTGGAACCCTCCGCGTCCGACCGGAAGGACGACGGAGGCCAAAACGATCAACGCCGACCTGCTGGCATATATCAAGGGCTAGGATCGTCGGGTCGAACGCTGAAGGATATTGTCCATGACTATTGCTCATGCCCAGACCGCGCCCCCATCGCCCGCAGGCGCAGAACTCCGGCCACAAATGGCCGAAAAAATCAACCATCGTCGCCGCCGCCTTTTGGGCACCGCGGTCCTGACCGTTGCCGCGGCCGAGGTCGGAATGATTGGCTCGGCGTTCGCGCAGTCCCGCAAGATAAACCCGATCAACCCGGGGACGAATACGTCGTTCAGCTCGCTGAAGCAGATCGATGCCGGCGTCCTGAATGTCGGATACGCCGAAGCCGGCCCCACAAATGGTCCCGCAGTCATTCTTCTGCATGGGTGGCCCTACGACATTTACAGCTTTGTCGACGTCACGCCTCTACTGGCATCCGCGGGCTATCACGTGATCGTGCCGTATCTGCGTGGCTATGGCACGACGCGTTTTCTTTCGAATGGCACGTTCCGTAACGCGCAGCAGGCGGCGGTCGCCCTGGACATCATCGCGTTGATGAATGCGCTGAAGATCGAAAAGGCGGTCGTCGGCGCTTTCGATTGGGGTGCACGGACGGCCAATATCATCGCGGCGCTGTGGCCGGAGCGCTGCAAGGCGATGGTTTCCGTGAGCGGATACCTGATCGGCAACCCCGAGGCGAACAAGATGCCCTTGCCGCCGCAAGGCGAGTTCGAGTGGTGGTACCGGTACTACTTCGCCACGGAACGCGGGCGCCTGGGCTACCAACAGTATCGCCGCGATTTCAACAAGCTCATCTGGCGGCAGGCGTCGCCCAAATGGGCGTTCGACGATGCCACGTACAATCGCAGCGCTGCCGCGTTCGACAATCCGGATCATGTCGCGATCGTGATTCACAACTACCGCTGGGGACTCAGGCTGGCGCAGGGCGAGTCACAGTACGACGAATTCGAAAGGCAGCTTGCGCAAGCGCCGATCATCAGCGTGCCCACAATCACGCTGGAAGGTGATGCCAATGGTGCGCCGCATCTCGATCCGAGCGCCTACGCCAAGAAATTTTCGGGCAAATATGCGCACCGGACGCTAACAGGCGGGATTGGGCACAATCTGCCTCAAGAGGCGCCGCATGCCTTTGCGCAAGCGATCGTCGACGCCGATGGCGCATGATCGTCGCTAGTGGGTCACGTTAGCGACAATTGGTCCTGTCCGAAGAAAATCATGTAAGGCATTCATCATGAAAGCGAACCATGTCCTGCTTGCCGCGGTGGTCGCCTGCGCAATCGCGGCTCCGCTCGAGACCCGAGCCGAGGAAAGAAGCATGGTCCAGCAAATGACCACCGCACAGGTTCAACTATCCATCGAAGGTGAATTGCCTTCCCTCGGCGGCGCGACCGGGTGGCTCAATTCGCCACCATTGACGCCGGACGGGTTGCGTGGGAGGGTCGTGCTGGTCGACGTCTGGACCTATACCTGCATCAATTGGCTGCGCACGCTCCCCTATATCCGCGCATGGGCCGGGAAATACAAGGATCAGGGTCTGGTTGTGATCGGCGTGCATTCTCCCGAATTCGCGTTCGAGAAAAACGTCGACAACGTGCGTCGCGCCGCGAGGGGCATGAGGGTCGATTATCCAATCGCGCTCGACAGCGACTTTGCAATATGGCGCGCTCTCAAGAATGAATATTGGCCGGCGCTTTATATCGTCGATGCACAGGGGCGCGTTCGCCACCATCAATTCGGCGAAGGTGGATACGACCGGTCGGAAAGGGTCATCCAACAATTACTGGCCGAGGCCGGACACAGCGACGTGAGTCGTGATCTGGTGTCGGTCGATGCGCGCGGTGCGGAAGCTGCAGCTGATTGGGACAACCTGAAGTCCCCGGAGACCTACGTCGGCTACGGGCGCACCGAGAACTTCGCCTCTCTCGGCGCGGTTTTGGACAAGCCTCGCATCTACGCTGCCCCCGCCCAATTGAAACTCAATAGCTGGGCCTTGTTGGGCGATTGGACGATACGAAAACCTTCAGCTGGGCTCAACAAGCCCCACGGGCGGATCGCCTACCGCTTTCACGCCCGCGATCTCCATCTGATTATGGGGCCGGCGGCGCCGGCCACTTCCGTGCGCTTTCGCGTGCTCATCGATGGAAAACCGCCGGGCGCTGCCCACGGAGTCGACGTCGATTCCCAGGGCAACGGCACGGTCACCGAACAGAGGATGTATCAGCTGATCCGGCAACCGAAGCCCATCGCTGATCGTCAGTTCGAAATCGAGTTTCTCGATTCGGGCGTGGAAGCCTTTGCATTCACGTTCGGGTGATGTTGTATTGGCGAGAAGGTATCCAACGACTTTCTCCATTCCAACGTCTGCCTTCGTCGCGTCGCGGCATCGTGCCTGCTTGTCCGCAGGTCCCATGACTCGCTCGATGTCCAATAGACCAAGTTACCAATTGTGATCACGGTAGGCGCGGGCCGCCGTCGCTCGCGCCGTGGATTGCAGCGCCGGCGGAGGCCACCTGTGACACTATCCTCGGTATACTTCGCCCGGAAAGCGTTCTCGAGGGCCCATCATGTCCGTTCACCCGTTGACTTCCGCGCACGCCATCGATGCGATCGCGCAAGCGAAGACCCAGCTTGCCGCTGCCCATCGCCTGGCCGTGCTGCACGAGCTGGAGGAAGGGATCGACAACCATTTCACAGTGACCGTACCCGGACAGGACGACCGGTACCTCATCTTGCCCTTCGGCCTCCATTGGTCGGAAGCCCGAGCGAGCGCCATGATCGTCTTCGACGAATCTGGCACGACGCTCGAGGGCGAAGGCGCGGTCGAACTGTCGGCGCAGTGCATACATGCGCCAATCCACCGTATCTGCGACGTTCGGGTCGTGCTTCACACGCATCAGCCATGGGCGCTCGCGCTCAACATGCTGAAGGACAATCGCCTGTTGCCCGCCAACCAGACTGCGGCTTTTTTCCACGGCCACATCGCCTATGATGATGACTATTCCGGCACCGCTGATTCGCTGGAGGAAGGCGAACGCTTAGCGGGCGTGATCGGCAACAAGCAGATCCTTTTCATGAAAAACCACGGCGTGATCGCCACCGGAGACAACATTGGGCAGGCCTACAAGCGACTCTACAAGCTCGAGCGCGTTTGTCGCACGCAGGTGTTGGCGCTATCCACGGGCCGGCCGATCGAAGTATTGTCGGACGACGTCGTGAGACGGCTCCAAGCGCCATCGGGGAGCGACCGGCATTCCCGCGCCGAACGCGAGCGTTTGTATTTCGAGGCCATGATGCGAGTACTTGATCGCGAGTTACCGGGCTACGCGGACTAACAAACGGACCTGTCAGTCCGGCGCAGCCCGCGGACCTCCGCTTCCGCAGCGCACGACAGACAGTAACGGGTAGAACGGCAACGTCGACAATCAGGCCGAGAGCGGCCAAGAGCCGGCGTACAAGGTTTTTGCGGAGCAAACCCGGAATTGCGGAGCAAAAAGAAAAAGGCCCGCATCGCTGCGAGCCGCATGTAGCTTGGCTCCCCGACCAGGGCTCGAACCTGGGACCTGCGGATTAACAGTCCTGCGCTTACATCGCTCGGAAACCCAGGCAGGACGCGGGATTCCGCATTTCCGACTTGGTATATTCCAAGGTACTTCCGGCGACTTATGGCCCCTTACGCTCCGCGCTTCGCCAGTTAATAGACCAAGCCAGCAACCTGACCACCATCGTTGGACGTGATTGCGCCTGACAGGCGGAATCGGCCAGGAGCAGGCGGTCAGCGATGCCCCCAAATCACCCGAAGCAGCCATCCGCTGGCGAGAGTGAAGCGCCGCTGGTAGGCGCGTAGTATGTTTGGACTTCCATTCGTTGATGCGGTGATTCAATGATGGATCGGCGAACATTCGTCATGGGCATTGCGCTCAGCTTTCTAGCCGACCCGTTCCCCGCATGGGCGCAGCGTGAGAGTAAGGTTCATCGCATCGCCTAGTAAACCTCCGCGCGGGACCTGTTACACAGACGGAGCCTTTGTTCAGGCACTACGCGAGTTGGGCTATGTCGAAGGCTGCAATCTGATCATCGGCCGACGTTGCATCGGAGTCTTCGGCCGCACTTCGCAGCGTGGCCGCAACCCTGCGCCGGGTTCTCGTCGGGGCCGAGGGACAGCGCGTCTCGGCCTTAAATGCGCCGGAGTTGGTGCTGCGCGCGTACGCGTTGGGGGGCGAGGATCCGTCCCTTACCAGATTGACCGGGGCCGGCAAGCTGGTCGACGAGGCGCTGGGTCTCGAGCCCGATCTTGTACCCGCGTTAGTTCTGCGGGCCGCGCCGAGCGCGAGACGCCGTGCGTCATACGTCGGTTGCAGCGCCGTCCCGCCACGTTACGGCTGCGTGACGGCGCCGGTCCCGCTCAATTCACGGTGACACGCGTTCCCCTGACAGTGCCGCTGATGTGCACGAGCAGCTGGCTTTCGTCGGCGTTATATTGATCGATCGTGAAGGGGCCCTGGTAGCTGTCTCGTGACTTGTTCAGCGTGACCACTTCGCTGATGATGGCCGGCCCCAGGAACTGCGCCGGCGAAGGTCCAGGTCCTCCCATCGACGGAGGAGTATCGCTGCTGACCCAGGCAAGAGCGAGATGTTTGAGCTTGTAGGTGAACGGCCCGGTTTGTTCCCAGACCCCCATGCAGACGTCGCCGGTGCTCGGCGGCCGGCCCCCGGAGATCATGAGCTCGGTGCCATCGTCATGCCACTGCACCGTGCCGAAATCGGTCGTCACACCCTCGGGTACAGGGTTGGGAGGGACACCGTCGGAGACGAACGACACGTTCCAGAGCCCTACGATGCCGCTGTTCGGCACGCTCGTTTCGTGCCCGACGGGGATGAGCCACTCGGAGCCCGGGTGATAGACGGCCGCAATGAGTCTCGCGCCTTCTTGCATGGGCGTGACCCGTTGAGCCGGCAGCACGGCCGGGTCGTAGAGGCCGCAGCCGGCCATGGCCGTTCCGGCGCTCACCGACGCGAGGCTGCCCAGAGCGAGCACGAGCGCACACTTGCGAGACAAATGCTTCCAGTTCAAGCTTGCATTCATGATCAGTTCTCCTGGAGTTGGGATGCGGGGTCGCGTGGTGTTCGCGCGCGGTGTTACTAGAGCACGCCTCGCCGAAGGCGGGAAATCGATTTGCGACGAAACCGGCCAATCGCCGCGCGAGTGCTGGCGCACACGCGACGAATTGGCAGCGATGATTAGCGTAGCTAACGGGTCACCTGGTTCGACGCCCTTATTCGTGGCCGTCGATGTGGGGAGGCCGAGGGCACCGCGCGAATCGTGAGACGATTCGTCGCCTCCGTTGACGTATCGAAGGAGGCTGCGGATTACGGTGGAGCGTCGGCGAAGGCCGTCTACTTGAACGCGTACGTCAGCCGCGCATAAAACATCCGGCCGCGCGGGTCGGCGTACTGCGGGTCCCACCCGGTCGGCCCCGCATTGCTGAAGGGCGGCGCGCGGTCCGTCAGGTTCTTCACGCCGAGTGCGATCGCTGTGTTCTCGAAGCCCGAATACCGGGCCTGCACATCCCAGACGTCGTAGCTCGACACCCGGCGCGGTGGAGGCGGAGACGGAAGAAAAAACTGGTTGAGGTCCTCATAGCCCGACTGGTACGTCTGCGCGAGCGAAACTCCCCAGGGCGCATAGTCCCAGTGGATCGAGGCGTTGTGTCTCCAGCGCGGAAACGGCCCAACAGGGAGCAACGGGCTCGCCGCCCCCACACCCGACGCATAAGTCAAGCCATCCGGTTGGAGCTTCCATTCGATGAGGTACGTGCCGTCGAGCTCGAAACCGAAACGTCCGAACGACGTCGTGGGACCGCGCCATTTCCCGCTGACATCGATGCCCCACGTGCGCAGATGGCCGAGGTTCTGGTTCACGAGGACGACTTCCCTGATCGGCCCCGGCAGATTGGGGTTGGCGGGATCGACCGGGCCGCGCACAATGTTGGTCGGGGCCCAGTACGCGAAGTTGTCAAAAACGGTGACTCCATCGATGGTTCCGATGTATTGGTTCTTGTTGATCTTCCAGTAATCGACCTCGAGCGAGAGACCTCTTACGGGCTCGAACACGACGCCGGTGTTGAACTGCTCCGAGGTCTCGGGTTGCAGCTTTGGATTGCCGCCCGTGAGAATCGGGAAGAACACGCCGCAGTCCTGCGGCGAGTTCGTGACCGGACAGCGCACCGGATCGTCGAACGGCCGACCTGTGGCGCCGCTCGCCTGCTGCGGGGTGAAGAGATCGTAGAGGGTCGGCGCGCGAAATCCCGTCCCCCACGAGCCGCGCAGCAGCAGCGTCTTCAGGGGTTGCCACCGCACGGCAACCTTGGGATTGGTGGTGTCGCCGAAGTCACTGTAGTGGTCGAAGCGCGCCGCGAGCTGGGCCTCGACTGACTGGACGATTGGCACGATCGACTCGACGAACGCCGACTGGACGCTGCGACTGCCCGCCACCGCCTGGTTTGCGACGCCGAAGGCCATTACGTCGCCCGCAGCGACAAAATCCGCGAACCGGTTCTCGAGGTGCTCTCGTCGCGCCTCGCCGCCCAGCGCGATGGCGAGCGGCCCAGCCGGAAGCGCATAGATCTCCTTCGATCCCCTGAGGTCGAAGTCGAGCGTTGTCCCCCTCGCCCACTGCGCTCTGCCTGTCAGTTGCGTACCGGCGAGGAGGGCATCGCCTTCCGGTCCCGACGGGCCGAACGGATTGATGAGTCCGGTGGCCATCGCACCGACGAGCCCCGGTGCCGAAACGTATCCGCTCCGGAGGTCCGCGTGCTGCTCGTTGCGGCTGTATGCCATCCCGGTCGCATAGTTCCAGCCGTCGACGAAACCTTCGGCCCCGACCACGGCGCGCCACGCCGATGTGGTGACGCTGACGATGCGCGGACCGAGCGGCACCGTGCGGTAAAAGAGGTCGAGGTTGCCGGAAAGGCCGTTGGCTGCGGCGAAGGCGGTCGGGTAGTACGGACCGCCCGCGGGGTAGTAGAAAGGAAGATTACCGGGGGTATACAGGAACGAAGCCGGGGTCGGTGCCGCGTCGATCGTGAACACATTGTGCTGATAGCCGACTTCCGCAAACAGAAGATGGTCGGTATCGAGCCGAAGCGCAGCGCGACCGAACGCACCTGCGCGCTCGACCGGCGGTATGGTGTTGGTGAACGGCGCGAAATCGAAGCCGCACGCGGGGAACGGCCCTGCGCCGAAATCGAGCACCGTCGGCAAAGAAGACGGAGGCGCGCACCCGCTCGCATAGGTCGGGTTGTACAAGCCCCCTGTCTCGAAACTGAAAATGTTGGCTGGGAACGTTCCCGGCGAAAGCCCGTCGACGCCTTGCTTGGGCAGATAGCCGGTGCGCGAGAACGGCCGGGCAGCGGCGGCGAGCGCATCGTCTTTCTGATAGCTCGCGGTGACGAACGCATTGAATCCGTCCCTGGCGAGATCGCCGTACCCTGCACTCAGGGTCGCTTGCTTCTGGTTGCCACCGCCATGCTCCGTCCAGCCGCCGTAGCCGGTCAGCTCGACGCCCTGGAAATCCCGGCGCAGGATGATGTTGACCACGCCGGCGATCGCATCCGTGCCGTAGATGGCGGAGGCACCGTCCTTCAGGATCTCGACGCGGTCGACCGCCGACAGCGGGATCGAGTTCACGTCGACAGCGCCGCCGTCGAAAGCGTAGTTCGCCACCCGGCGCCCGTTGAGCAACACGAGCGTGGATCCGTCGCCGATGCCGCGCAGGTTGATGGTCGACACTCCCGGTCGGTCGCTGAATGGGCTCGTGCGGTCGTTCGCGCCGAGGACGTTGGCAGAGACTCTCGCCATCAACTCGCTGACGGTCGTGGCACCGCTGCGGTCGATGTCCTCGTGCGTGATGATCTGCACGGGCAGCGCCGATTCCATCTCTGGTCGCGCAATGTGGGAACCTATCACTTCGACTTTTTGCAGCTTGACGATCGGATTAGAGTCTTGCGCGGATGCGTATTGCGCGCTGAGCGCACCGGTGCTTGCACACGCGAAGGCAGCGACACGGCCGAACAAGCGTTGCTGCCATCCTCTGTTCACTGCAAGCTGGCTGTCGCCGGAGTCCCCGCTGGCTCGGCGGGGGCCGTTTCATAGGGCACGTCTACCGTTACCGCGGGGCCGTGTGTCGGCGGTGGTAACGCTCAGTCGCGCTCCGTCACCATAGAGTCCGATGAGCCGCTCGCGCAGCGGATCGAGCCAAGTCGTATCACGACTCGTCCGCGCCGCTGTAGAGCGACGGTCACTTGGAGTCGATCCGCTTCTTTCGCCGCGCGAACCTCGAGCCTGCCACCGTGCGTGAGCGGCTCCAGCCCGTGGCGCACGGCGTGCTCGACCAGCGGAACGAGGACCATCGCCGGAAACGACGCCCCGTCGATCTCGTGCGCTATGTCGAAGCGGGCATCGAGGCGGCTGCCCATGCGCGCGCGCACGATGCCAAGATAGGCGCCCACGAGGTGCACCTCGCGTCCGAGCGTCGAGCCTTCCTCGCCCAGCTTTGGGCAGCGCTGTCCGCAGGAAGTCGATCAGCTCGGCGAGCGTGCTTTCGGCGGCGGCCGGGTCGCGCTCGTAGAGCGTCTCGACGAGTTCGAGCGTGCTGAACAGAAGCGAGGGATCGACCTGTGCCTGCAGCGTAGCGAGCCGCGCTGCTGCAACTCGCCGGGCGGTCGTTGCGCGCTGCAGCGTAGCCGCATCAAATGCCGCCTGCGCGCGGCGCGAGCGCATCAGGCTCGAGTAAACGATGGCAATGATGATGCTCAGCAAGGACCGCCTGAGCAGCGCTCCATGTCAGAGCGCCTGCGAAGGCGTGGTCGGGAAGCGATTCGCCGGACACACCGACGGCAAAGGCCCAAGTCTCGACCAGGTAGTACAGCAACGCTGCCGGCGGGGTGACGATGGCGTAGCGCAGCCATTGCGGGATCGCAAAGAGTCGCGGATGCTCTGCCATGCGAAACGCGACGAGGAAGAGCAGGCATGATGGAGCTTGAAACCACTCCCAGGACTTCACCAGAAAGGGCCAGCTTCGTGCCGCAGCTGCATACGTATAGGCGTGGGCAACGGTAAACCCAAGTCCGAGGGCCAGAGTCCAGGCGATTTCCTTGCGCGTGACGCCGCGCCATGCATCGTTGAACGCGATCCAGAAACGGCCGGCACCTGCGCCCGCGCCGCAGCAGCCATCGCCAAAGAGTCGGTCGTCCGGAGCATCAGGCGGCGTCGCGCGCCCGTTGCGCGACCTGTAGCGGCAACTCGAGCGTGGCGGTTACGCCCGCATTGGCGTTGGCGACGACGCGCAAGCTTGCGCCGCTGCCGAAGAGCGTGGCGAGGCGGGCACGCGTGTTGGCAAGTCCAACGCCGGTGCCCGATAGGTGGCGAAAGCCGGCCCCATTGTCCGAGACGGCCACGCGCAGGCGTCCCCCCACTTGCTCGGCGTGGATCTGCACGGTTCCTCCCTTCGGGACCGGAGCGATGCCGTGCTTGATGGCATTCTCGACCAAGGTCAGCAGCATCATTGGCGGTACGCTCGCGTCTTGGAGTGGACGGGGCACGTCGATCTCCACCTTGAGGCGATTGCCCATCCGCACCTGCAACACGCGCAGATAGGCCTGCGACAGGGCGAGCTCGCGCCGCAGCGTGGAGGCGGCCTCGCGCATCTGTGGCAGAGCGCCCCGGAGATAGTCCGTCAGGTCCTTGATCAGCCCGCGCCCTTCCTGCGCGTCCTGGCGGTAGAGACCGAGAATCGTGGCCAGCGAGTTGAACAGGAAATGCGGCTCGATTTGTGCCTGCAGCATTTGCAGGCGCGCTTCCGCCATCTGTCGGCCGAGATCGATCTGATCCAGACTGGCCCGCTGGGTGGCCGCCGCCATGCGCCGCTCGTGCTTCAGAAAGAAGAGCGCACCGGTGAGAAGTGCTCCCCAGGAAAGCGTCCCGAAGAACGGGTTCAGGAAACAGTAGCGCGCAGAACCGGTACCCGTGGCTAGCTCCGCCAGAAAACAGAGCGCGACATTGGCGTTCCTACGGCAGGCGTCCATGTCTTCCAGGCAGTTGGTCCACGACATCGCGGCAGTGAGCCATGCACCCGCACCGAGGGCCGCTGCGAGGCTAAACACGCGCCTCGGCGTGCCGGCGTCCGCCGAAAGGTTGTCCGCAACGGTAACCAGCAGAACCGGCGGAAGAGCGTAGAGCAATACCTCGGCCGTGTCCGCGATGATGACGATCATCAAGCCGATAGCCGATGGCGGATCTGGTCGGACGACAGCGATCAGGTCGTCGCGCATGGCGAGCAGCAGGCTGAACGCAGCGAACAGTCCGACCCTCGCGGGCGTCAGTCCGCGCAGCCAGGACAATCCGAACGGCTCGTAATCGGGGTCGGAGCGAAGAAAGCTCGCGAGGGTCGGGTTCAATTGCATGGGTACATGCGTTTTTGCGACCGTAGGTCGAGTTCGCTGACGGGAGACCTACATGGACTTGAACAGGTGCATATACGGCTCGCTCACCGGCAGCGTCTCCTTGCGTTGCTTCAACTTGATCCGCAGATGCCCGCCCATCTCGCGCTGAACACCGGCAATCGCGTTGACATTGACCACAGTCCCGCGGTGGATCTGCCAGAACGTCTGTGGGTCCAACTCCGCGATCAGCTCTTTGATGGGACGCCGGATCAGCGACTCCCTCTCGGGCGTGACCACCAGCGTGTACTTGGCGTCGGACTGGAAGTAGCAGATCTCATCGACGGTGATGAGCCGCAGCTCGTCGCCTTGCGAGGCGGTAATCCAGCGCAGATGTTGCTTGGCACCGTTGGCAATCTGGGCCAGCGCCTTTAGCAGCCCGTCGAGATTCGCCGGCGCGCCCGTCATCTTCTCCTTCAGGCGCGCGACGGTCGTGGCGAGCCGCGACGGCGAGAAGGGCTTCATCACGTAGTCGACCGCGCCCTGCTCGAAGGCCGCCACTGCGTACTTGTCGTACGCAGTGACGAAGGCGACGTGGCACTTGCCGCTCGCCTGCCTGGCGACTTCGAGCCCGGACATGCCGGGCATCTGGATGTCGAGGAACAGTATGTCGGGCGCGTGCTCGTTGAGCGCGCGCAGCGCTTCGACGCCATCCTCAACCTCGGCGCAGATGACCAGTTCGGGCCAGAGCTTCGCGAGCATGTTCCTCAGCTCGACGCGCAGCACCGGCTCGTCTTCGGCGATGACCGCTTTCGTTGCGCCCATCGACCCCTCCCATTCTGGCCCTATATACCCTAAGGGCGCGCTCGCGCCAAGCAAGCTCGAAGCGTATGCCGGTCGGAAGTCTAATTGCCGGGAATGAGACGAATGCCCCGAATTCGGGAACCAGTCCGGCGAAATCCCGAGTCAATGGGCTGACGTTGCGCGGGTCAACAGGCGAGCGCAAGAGCGGCGGGTGCCCCAGTCCCGGCTTCTACCTTGCGGGGCTGGCGGCGGGTGCGCCGGACGAGAGACAGCGTGCGACGCACCCGACGCAATCTTACGTGGCCGCCCTTTTCCAGTTCGGACATGCCTTCAGTGCAGGATGGCATGGAGCCGACGCGGGATCCGGTATCTGCAGGTCGTCCTCGTTCGGAAACACCACACCGCCGTTCGCGAACGAGGCGGAACGCCGCGTCTGCTTTGCGCACGCAGCCAAGGCTGGGTGGCACGGAGCGGAGACCGGTCCGGAAAAAGCCGACGCTACTTCCGGCTGATTGTCGTTCGTTTCGGCGGCGTTGGCGTCGGAGACCGCAAAGAGGCTTGCCACTGCGGCAAGAACAGCGGCGAGCTTAGCGTGATATTGCAGAGACATGATGAACTCCCTCTCGATTGGCGTGTTGTCCGCGAGGTTCTCTCGCCGGACGCCGGAGGACTTGCTCCGGCGGCAAAGAGTCATCTGCATGACGATAGGAGCATCCCTCACTCCCAAGTCGCGTCTCCCTGACTCCGATGGCAGAGCCTACTTCCACCACGGAAAAGCGGAAGCGACATGAGACGATTTCGGCAACGCATGCGACGGAAGGCGGGGAATTGCTCCTGAACTCTGCAAACAAGACGACCTGCACGGGCCACGCGGTGTACGCCGTCTCATGTTTCAACACGCGGCTGCGACGCGTTGCGCTCCGTCGCCGCGGAGGAGCGTCACCCCATCGACTCGTGGCGGGACGGATTATTCGGAGACTTCCTCCGTCCTAACGCCGCTGGAACGCCATGCGATGCGATTCGTCGTCCAGCGAGGTGACTTCGGCCATCGATTTGCCAGACCTGTCGCATGTGCGTTGAGCGCTTCGCTGCCTCTACCCTAGGATGCATCGTGCTCATTACAGACGCACACAAGGAGATGAGAGATGAACGACTATCGACCTTCCACCCCTCGCGCGGCCCTCGGCATTGCGGCGGTCGCGATGACAGCGGCCACCTTCGTTCTCTTCGTGTTCGCGCCGGCAATGATGGAATCGGGTAGCGAGAGCCCCGACCCGCAGATGGCCAAGGCCGCCTCGTCGCCCGTGAAAGAGGCGGCGATCGTTCCCGCGCGCATCGAAGTTTGGGGTATACGCCAAACGTCGGAGGCTTCGGCGGCGGCAACATCGGTAGATGTGAAAGGAGGCATCGAGCGAGTCGGCGCTGACCGGCCGGCTGTATACCGCGTCGCCGCGACGACGTCGGGGCCTCTCATGTCCGCGGACGGGCGAATCTCGCAGGAGAGATCTCCTGTGTGGAGGCGTTGACGTCTTCGTGCTCCGCGCCCATGGCTCCCACCGTGCCGCTTGGTCACCAATCGCAACGTGTCGTACCGCAGCTCGCGTCGACGTTGGCGGCACGCGGGGAAGCTAGGGAATGGCGGGCCCGCGCAAGCTGGCGGTGCCGCGATTTACCCCTTCGGGGCTGCCGCAAAACATTGTGCAGACCGGCATTTCCTCTCGACGCGCGCCGCCGAGACCCCAAAAATATTACCGAAGAGAAAAGACGATCCGCGGAAACCCGCATGTAGATTGGCTCCCCGACCAGGGCTCGAACCTGGGACCTGCGGATTAACAGTCCAGAGGTCGAACCACGCAAGTCAGCACCAACGCGTGGTATGCGGCCTTAAATCGTGCTGGCATCAAGGATTGTTGGTAGCACGATCTGCGGCACACGTGGGCGAGCTGGCGGCTCTACTTGATCGGCATCTGTTTAGTGCTCGGCACTCCCTCGTCGGTCACCGCGATGCCCTGTTGCGTACACACCTGCTTGAACTTCGCATCCTTAGACGCGGCGCATTGCTCGATCTGCTCCTTCGTCGGCTTAGCGCGCTCCGACGAGTTGCTCTTCGAGCCCTTGATTGTCGTCGCCGCCGGAGCGGGCGGGATCGGATCGCTGACCGCAATGCCGAGTTGCTTGCACTGCGCAACGACTTCCGCGTCCTTCGTCGCGGCGCACTGCTCCTTCGTCGGGATGTCGCGGTTGTCCGAGTTGCTCTTGGAGCCCTTGACAGTTGTGGTGCGGTCCGACGAGTTGCTCTTCGAGCCCTTGATTGTCGTCGCCGCCGTCACTGACAGCGAGAACGTTGCGAGAATTGCAAGCAGCACGTATTTCATTTGGGTCTCCTGAAAACTCCGTCTTTATCTGTGCACCCAAAGCGCGCATCTTAATGGGAATGCGGTAGGCGAGCGCCCTCGGCGTCGCTTTGTGACGAGCGGCGTCAGCGGAGGTAACCCGCACGGTGGTAAGCCGCCACCTAACGCACCTTCCCGCAAAGGGTGTGCCAAAACTCCGGGGCGGCGCCACGCGCCCTCAAACTGGCACGTCACGTCGTCGAGCGCTCTCTTTGCCCGACAGATTGGGATAGATCGAGTGTCGGCTGTCAGGAAAGTTGAACGGCTGGTCAGGGTCTGAATTCAGCCGTTGGTCAATGTCTGAGACCGGGCCAAGAGCCGACATAGCACGACGTTGCCCATAACGGTCATCCAACACCGCTGTCGCCTGTGGATTCAACCGATCGATGCAACAGTTTGGTGGAATCGTTCAGCTGGTGTTTCGTAGTTTAGGGTCTTTCGTGGGCGTTCGTTCAATCTCCTGGCCACGGCGTTGAGCTTAGCTTGCGAGTAGCCTGAGAGGTCGGTTCCCTTGGGGAAGTACTGCCTCAATAGCCCGTTCGTGTTCTCATTGCTGCCACGCTGCCAGGGATTCTGAGGATCGCAGAAGTAGACCTTGATGTCGGTCGCCAGGGTGAAGCGCTTGTGGTCGGCCATCTCCTTGCCCCGATCCCAGGTCAGCGACTGGTAGAGCTCGTCCGGTAACTTGCGCGCGTTCTTGATCAACGCGTTGATCACCGTCTCCGTATCTTTGCCGGCAACCTTCACCAGCATCACATAGCGGGTCTGACGCTCGACGAGTGTCGCAATCTGGCTGTTCTTGCTCCCGAACAGCAGGTCGCCTTCCCAGTGACCGGGTACCGCCCGGTCGGCAACGCTGGCCGGACGCTCGCTGATCGAGACGGTGTCGGTGATGCGGCCGTGCTGGTCCGTCTTCTGGGTGTGATGGCGCGAACGGCGCATCACCCGGGCCCGCCGCAAGTGCTCCACCAGTTCCTTCTTCAGGGCGCCGCGGGCCTGGATGAACAGGCTGCGATAGATGGTCTCGGAAGACACCTGACGGCTCGTATCGTCGGGATAGGTGCGCTTGAGCCAACCGGCAATCTGCTCCGGTGACCACTGCAACTGGAGCTTGCCAGCCACGAGGCGCGCCAGCGCTCGGTTAGCCGCCAGTTTACCGGTCTTGGGGCGGCATCCTCGATCCCAGGCAGACTCGTCGGCCTGACTTGCTCGGTAGCATGCTTGGCCACCGTTGCGCTTGAGTTCCCGACTGATCGTGGAGGGCGCTCGGCCGAGTTGCCCTGCGATCGAACGCATGGAATGACCCGCAACCACCGCGCGCGAGATCTCTTCCCGCTCCGCCAGGGTCAGCGCCAATTGCGAGCGGCAGCGGGGGGCCGGACGGATCCCGCCGGTCGCGGCCAGAATCCCCTGTATCGACGAGTGGTTCCGATCAAACAACTGGGCGATCTGTTGGAGAGACTCACCCTTTTGCCAGCGCTCCCACATCAGCGCCTTCTGGCTCTCCGTGTAATGGATCCGCGGTCTTTGCTTCATCTGCAACACTCCTCTGACCGTTCAGGTCATAGTGTGTTGCATCCACCAGTTGAATCCACACCGCATTTCGGCCATTCGCAAAAGTGTCCGGTGGTACATTTCGCCATCAGTGCCTTGCCGCACTGGGAACAAGGCTCAGAGAGGGGCGCTTGACTCGGGACCATCGGCGACTTGCGGCAATCGTCCTACTCGATGTGGTCGGGTACTCGCGCCTCATGGGACTGGACGAGAGTGGCACTCTGGCGGCGCTCAAAGCCCACCGGCGGGAGCTTATCGACCCCAAGATCGCCGAACATGACGGCCGGATCGTCAAAACGACCGGTGACGGTCTGTTGCTGGAATTCTCAAGCGTAGTCGATGCGGTTCGCTGTGCAGTTGACGTGCAGCGTGGCATGGCCGAGCGCAATGCAGGCATTGCTGCCGATCAGCGACTCGACTTTCGTATCGGCATTAATGTTGGCGACATCATCATTGATGGCGATGACATCTTTGGCGATGGCGTCAATATCGCAGCCCGCTTGGAAGCGATGGCCGACCCCGGCGGGATCTGCGTTAGCCGAGTCGTGCGCGATCAGGTTCTGGACAAGTTGAGCTTCACCTTCGAGGATCTCGGCGAGCAGCAGGTCAAGAACATCGCCCGTCCGGTCGACGTATACCGGCTGGATCTAGGCGGCGGAACGTCCCAAGCGCATAGCACAGGTCGCAAACGCTGGCTGCGTTTAACGCGGTGGCGACCGTGGAGGCAGCTCGCCGCAGGCTTGCTCATCCTTGGCCTGGCCGGCTTGACCGTCTGGACGCTCCCGCGGTTCTGGAAAGAGGCACCAGCCCCGAGTCCACCCGTATTGTCGGTTGCAGTTCTACCATTGGTCGCACCGGCTGGCGATGCCGACGCGTCGCGGTTTGCGGAAGCGTTGACACGCTATCTGCTGACGGGCCTGCCGACCAAACGTGAATACGGTCGTGTGCTTGTCGTTGCCGCCGGTTCCACCGCGAGTGCTGGCACTGACGCCCTTGACCCGCGTGAGTTGGGTCGCAAACTCAATGTTCGCTACGTGCTCGAAGGCGACGTGTTGCGCGGCGGCGACGCGAATGCGGTGAATCTGCGCCTTGTCGATGCGGCCACACGTGCACAGGTCTGGTCCGGCCGCGAGACGTTGCGCGATGCCGACGTTGCATCGGAGTCTTCGGCCGCACTTCGCGGCGTGGCCGCAACCCTGCGCCGGGTTCTCATTGGCGCCGAGGAACAGCGCGTCAAGGCCCCGCCGGTCTCCGCCTTGAATGCGCCGGAGTTGGTGCTGCGCGCCTACGCGCTCGGGGGCGAGGATCCGTCACTCGCCGGATTGACCGGAGCTGGCAAGCTGGTCGACGAGGCGCTGCGGCTCGAACCCGATCTTGTGCCTGCGTTGGTTCTGCGCGCCGCGCTTTTCCACGACGAAGGCGAGGTCGACCCCAATGCGGACCGCGATCGTATCGCCCACGAGCAGGACAGATATACGGCGAGGGCCGTACAACTCGACCCCACCGACCCTGCAGCTTGGAGCTGGCGCAGTCAAGCGCTGGCATCTCTCGGCCGATGGAATGCGGCGCTCGAAGCCAGCGCGACCGAGATCAAACTCGACCCGTACGGGGGGAACGGGTACCTGGGTCGCGCGAACATCATGATCCTGACGGGTCGCCCAGCCGAAGCGTTGGCGCTAGTCGACCGTGCACTCGCGCTGCGACCGGACGACCCCTGGGCAGCCGAAACGGCGTGCGAGGCACACCTCTTCGCTGGACAACCCGAGCAGGCCATTGCCGCTTGTGAACGGGCGTCGGGCCGCGAGAATTTCTGGGTGATTCATCTCGTCTTGGCCGCCGCGTATGCGAACCACGGCGAAATGGCCAAGGCCGTGGCCGCCAAGGCGGAAGCACTGCGAACCGTTCCCGGGTTGACAATCGCGCAGCTCCGCGCCAAACGTGGTTCGGACAATCCGGAATACCTGAAGCGCGCGGAAGAATACTGGTATGAGGGACTGCGCAAGGCCGGCGTGCCGGAAAAGTAGTTTCCGCCAGAATTGGCCATGAAGTGTCTGGTCTCCGTCGCTCACCGAAGTCCGAGAACGTCTGCTTCTCTAACGAACGACAGGCAGCAACGGGTCGTCTTCGGACAGTCCTCGCCCTGTCAACTGCGCCCATTGACAAGTTGGCAAGTAAGCGATCAAGCAGAGCGGCGGACCGAATAGACCAACGTTAGTTTGCGCTATCGCTGTAAGCCAATGTAGCTTGGCTCCCCGACCAGGGCTCGAACCTGGGACCTGCGGATTAACAGTCTATTGGAGAGATACGTCGGATCATGCACTTAGCCTAAATCTTGCTCCGCAATTTGGTCAAATTGGGGGTCTGAAAACCTAATACGGGCGCGGTGGTTACCAGGTTTGCGGAACAACTCCAGGCGCTCACGTCTGGGCATCGATGCGCAATACGACGTGGCGGATGCCGCGTTCGAGCCTTTGACGCAACGGTAGGTTAGAGTTCTGAAATACCCGGAGCATCTCCACGTTGTCCTCCAGCATTTGGGCAACGAACTCTCGAACACCGCAGCCTTGCGCAATAGCAACGAGCTGGTGCAACAGTAGCGTGGCTGCGCCGCGGTTCCGATACTCGTCCGCAACAGTGAAACCCAACTCCGCGCGCTCCGCGCCAGGGGCGACACGTATGAAGCGGGCGACCGCGATCAGTCTTTCACCCGTTTCTTCTTCGACCGTTAGCACCAGTCCAACGTGATCGCGGAAATCCAGCTCGGTCAGCTGCCGAAGATCACCCGAGCTCAGCTCTGTTATCGGGTGCAAAAAGCGTTTATAAACGCTTTGAGGAGATAGCCGCTTGAACGCTATTCGCAGGCGTTCCTTGTCATCACGTCCGATCGCGCGGACGCAAACCGGAATCCCATCGCCGAGCACCGCGTGGGCGCGAAAGCCAGCAGTGGACGAAGTCGCGCTTATGCCGGCTGTCGTATTAGGGGCGCCGCACGTGGAACGTTGAGGGCCTGCTCCCTGAGGTTCCATCACGCATTACCCGTGGTCCGCCCGCTCGCCGATCCTGAAGGGTCGAATCAGCGCGACCCGTCGACGCTTCGCCTTACGTCCCGCAACCAGGTCATCCATAGACATAGAAACCACGGCCTGCCTTGCGACCGAGATATCCGGCCGCAACCATTTCCTTCAAGAGCGGCGCAGGCCGGTACTTCGGGTCGTTGAAGTCGCGATAGAACACCTCCATCACCGCCAGGAGCACGTCGAGGCCAATTAGATCGGCCAGAGCGAGCGGCCCAACGGCATGATTGCAGCCGAGCTTCATCCCGTCGTCGATCTGCTGCGCACTGGCAAGCCCTTCCGAATACACAAACACCGCTTCGTTCAGCATCGGGCACAGCAGGCGATTGACGACGAACCCTGGTGAATTCTTCACCACAATCGGGGTCTTACCGAGGCACTTCGCGAGCGCGCTCGCGAGATCCACGGTCGCGTCGTCGGTTTGCAAGCCTCGGATAAGCTCGACCAGCGCCATCATTGGCACTGGATTGAAGAAGTGCATGCCGATGAAACGCTCCGGGCGCTTGGTCCCCGCGGCGAGCTTCGTGATGGAAATCGAGGATGTGTTAGTCGCTAGGACCGCATCGGGCTTCGCGTGCTCGTCGGCCTGTTGCAAGATCCTGACCTTGAGCGCTTCGTTTTCGGTTGCCGCCTCGATGACGAAGTCGCACGCCCTGACCGCTGCGTAATCCGTCGTGCCGTTGATGCGTGCGAGCGCGGCGTCCTTGTCCGCGCCGGACAGCTTTTCCTTCTTTACAAGGCGCTCGAGGCTAGACGATACGGCGCTGCGCCCGCGAGCGACCGCGGCGGCGTCCACGTCAATCATCGTGACTGCAAGGCCCGCGACGGCGCAGGCTTGCGCGATGCCGCCTCCCATGGTGCCGGCGCCGATCACGCCGACCGTTTCTGGACACCTCATTTGGGAATGTCCTTTCGCTGAAGGAAAATAAACGTTTTTATCGAAGTTGCCCTACGGTCGATCAAGAGGCCTCGAACGAAACCCAGCTTATTCGCATCGCCTCCGAGAGTGGTTAGCGAAAAGTCGTCGTTCGGTCGGACTTAGGTAAAGCGCGGCAGAGACACAAGAGTCGCCACGGTGGGATATCACAGCGCGCGTTCATCCCGACTGGGACGATGCCGCAAGGCACCTTCCCGCGCCGGCAGAGCCCGGGGGCGCAGGTACAAACTGCGAGTCGGTCAGCGCTTCGTCTTATCGAGCAGCGCTCGCGCCTTCATATAGGCTTCCGTATCGGTAGCTTCAGGAAGTCGCTCGACAAGTACGGCTAGCGCGCGCCGGTCTTGTACCGTTGCTCCATCTTGTTCCCAAAGCTCGAGCAGAGCCATGAGCTCGAGCCACGGTGCCCCCTGATTCCTGGCCTCTGCGACGGCGCGTCGTACTGACGCCTTCGCGCTAGCGAGCTCGCCGCGGGCACGGGCAATGGCGGCCCCGATAAGGTACAGCTGCGGCAGATAGACGCGTTCCGCGAGCTTTTCGGCGACCTGCAACGCTTCGTCGATCTGCTCGCGTGCCCGGTCCAGATCGCCCGCGAGCAGGAGCGCCTCCGCGGCATAGCCCAGAATCTCGCTCGTACCCGCCAGCATCCCGAGGCGCGTATTCGCTTCGTAAGCCTCTCGGATCAACTCATAACCTTCACGCGGTTTTCCCATGCGGGCGGCGGCCCATCCGCGGAACCAACGGCAGGCATTCCTGCCGTGCGCCAGGCCGAACTTGTCGACGAGCGCCTGCATTTCGTCGGCAAGAGCAGCGACGCGCTCGGCATTCCCGAGGCGCACCTCGAATAGCGCGTTGCACCAGATGGCTACCATCCGCGCCATCGGCTGTGCCAGCTGACGCGCGCGGGCGTGCGCTTGTTCCAACCGGGCGTGCGCCTGCTTCACGAGCCCAAGTTGAAGAAGCGGGACGGCAAGGAACGCCATCAGCGTTACGCGCGGATCGGCTCCCGCGATTTCCACGGGCTCGACCTCGCCCGCGTCCGCGGCAGCAAGCCCGCGCTCGATGCTTGCACGGGCCGCATCCGGACGCCCCTGAAGCTGGTCTACCTGTCCGTGCACGGTGCACGCGGCGGATGCGAGAACAGGGTCATTCGTTTCCGAGGAAAGCGACTCCGCCCGTTTTGCCACGGCCAGCGCCTCGTCGTAGTCGGCGCGCATACATAGCACAAACCCCAACTCGTGCAGCAGCAGCGCGGACATGCGATGCTGCGGGACGCGGCCGAGCAGCGCGTACGCAAGCTGCAGGGCTGATTTCGCTTCCGGTCCGACGCCGGTCACCTGAAAAGCCGATACGCCGCGAAGCGTGGCGAGCGCGATCTCGAGCCCGTCGCGTTCGGCTCCTTCCGGTGCGTGTTTAAGCAACGCCAACCCACGCTCCGTAAGCGTCACACATTCGGCGGGGCTGAAGTGATTCTGCGCGGCTTCCGCAGCCTCCACGTAGTAACCTAACGCCTTCATCGGCTCCCAGCCGCGCTCGAAGTGCATGGCAAGTTCCGCCGCGGCCACCGGCACGCCCTCGGCACGTTGGCGCTCGAGGGCCGAACCGACCCGGCGATGGAGTTCCGAACGAGTCCCCGGCGCGGTGCGCTCGTAGATTACTTGCCGAAAGAGGGCATGCCTGAACGAATAGGAGGGCTCTCGCGCGTCGTGCGCTTCGTCGGCACGTGGCGCAGCGAGCCAGAGCTGTTCGCGCACGAGGTCGTCGCACGTACGACCGACCGAGGCGACGTCGCGCTGCAGTGCGTCGGAGATGGTATTGGTGCGGAATTCGATGCCACAAGCGGCGGCCGCGTCGAGCACGGACCTCTGATCGTTGTCGAGCTTGGCGATGTAATGATCGATGATGGCCGCCAGATTGGCGGGAACCGCCATCTTCGCGAGCTGCACCGCGGTCGCATCGTCGCCGCCTTGTGCCGCCCGTGTGACGACCTCCCTCGTGACGGATGCCACAAACAGCGGCACACCGTCGGTACGCTCGTGCAGCGCACGCATGAACGCTTCGTCGCGAGCGACCGATGGCGATCGCTGGGCGACGTAATCGGCGACCTCCTTTTCGGAGAACGGGTCGAGCACGATCTCTTCGCACAACCCGTGCAGGCGTAGCTCGTGGCGCAAGGAGTTAAACGGGTGATCCGACGCCACAACTTCGGCGAGGCGGAAGCTTGCAAGCCACATGAGGCGCGCCGAGCTGCGTCGTCGCGCGATGGAGTCGATGAGGTGGATCGTCGCACGGTCGCTCCAGTGCAGGTCCTCCGACACGAGCAGCAACGGCGTACGTTCCGTGTAGCGATCAAGCATTTCGCCCATCTCGCGCAGCATGCGCTCCGGGCTGACGCCGGCCAGCTCTTGACGGAGTGCGGCACGCTCCTCTGCGCTACTGAGCCATGGCAGCTGCATGAGCCATGTCGGCGCGACAGCGCGAAGCAGCGTCGCGGCGCCACCGTCACGGCGGCACAGTTCCGAGAGCGCTTCGAGGACGGGCAAATACGGCTCGCCGGTACCGTACTGCTCCACGCACTGACCACGGACGGAAACGATATCGCCAAGTCCCGCAACGAAACGCTCGATTAGCGCCGTCTTGCCGATGCCCGGTTCACCGGCAACCCACACGACTATGCGTTTGCCGGTGCACGCAAGGTCCCAGTCCGCGTTAAGTTGGGAAAGCGCTTCCGCGCGCCCGATGAACGACGACGCCTGCGCCGAGCGCGCCTGGGCAATGGTCTCGGAGGCGACAGGCGTAGCGGCGATCGTAGAAGCGATGAACCGATACCCTCGCCGCGACACCGTTTCGATAAAGCGGGGCTGGCGGGCATTGTCCTTGAGGACCGTTCGGAGCTCGCTGATGACGGTCTTCAATACCGATTCGCTCACGAACTGGTGGCCCCATACCTCGTCGAGCAACGCGTTCTTGGTTAGCAACGACCCCGCATGTCGCACGAGCGCGCACAGCACGGCAAACGGCGTCGGGGCAAGAGCGATGGCGCGCCCTTCGCACAGCAGGCGTGCATTGGCCTCGTCCAGCTCAAAACGGTCGAAACGGGCCCGTACGGGGGTGGGAGCAGGCGACGACGGAGCGGCGGTGCGTTCTGCCATTGCGAAGCCAGATTATCCCCGAATCGTGCGGACGACAGCCCTGCGCGAACAAAACGCGGTTCCTCAGGCCGGGTATTTCAGCACAGAACGGACTGCCGCGTCTTGACACAGGCTCATCCGCGTCGCAGATGCGCCACCCCTACCCTTCGATTCTGCCGCCAGGTTGGCTGCCTGGGCGGCATCGCGGCGAGGCACTGAACAATCAATGGCTTAACTCAACCTTCGCGGTTTCGCGTCGGCGCTGAACCGTTGAACGGTGCATCTCCAGACGGGCTTCATCGGCGCACTCCTCTTTCGCGCAGAACTGGTGTGCGATCACACGTTTTCAGCTCAGTCTGACGGAGAACCTTCTTCCCTACGCCACCAACGCCACGATAATCGAGCCACAAACGGTAACCAAGATGTTCGAAGTTGCATATGGTACGGTGTAGCCCAGCACCGGAGTCGGGCTCCCGGCTCTTTCCTGAACCGCGGCGAGCGCCGCGGTAAAACTCCGCGCCCCTGCCAGCGCGCCAAGCAGCAACAACGGGTTCATCTTGAGCAAATGGCGGCCGACAAGAAAAGCGGCCACTTGCGGCACGAGCGACACAACGACGCCCGCAAGCAGCAGTGAAGCGCCCAGGTCCTTTACCGCACGCACAAATTCCGGCCCGGCCTGCAAACCGGCGCCGGCCACGAACGCCGCGAGTCCGAAATTGATCATGAACTGCAGAGCGGGCTGCGGGACACTGCCGAACGTTGGACGAACGGACCGTAGCCATCCGAAGAAGAGCCCTGCGACCAGCGTGCCGACACTAACGCTGAGCGTGAGCTTGACCTCTCCCACCATGATGAACGGCAGTCCGATCAGGGCGCCGGCCAAAATGCCGAAACCGACGGTAGAAAGGTTCGTGGCATCGCTCCGACGTAATGCGTAGCCAACTTCACCCGCGACACGCTCGACCGCCCGTTGCGGGCCAATACACTCCACCACATCTCCACGATTAAGTACGGTCATCGGTCCAAGGGGGATCTCCTGTCCGGCTCGAGTTAGCCTGCGCAACACGATGCCGCGAAAGTCAAACGCTTGCGATGTAGCCAACTCGTCGAGCGTGGGGCCCAATATCTTTCGGTTCGTTACCACTACGTTCAACGCCTCGACCGGAAAGTCGAGTAGTTGAGGATCGTGCATTTCCTTTCCAAAACGTGGTCCTACGAGCAGGAGGCAGTCGATCTCGCCGGAGACAACCACCACGTCGTCGCGGTGCAATATTGTGCTTGGTTGCACCTCTAGGAACTGAGTTTTGCGATGCACTCGCTCAACGAAATAACGCAGGTGCTCGTTATTGTGTTCAACCTCCTCAACGCTTTTGCCTACAAATGCCGAGTCGGTCAGGAGATAGGCGCGAACTGCGTATTTTCGATAGGCGGAATAAACTCCCGGGGTCTGCGTCTTGATCCCAAACTCGGCATCCAGCGCCGCGGCCTCCTTCCGCAGGTCAATACCGAGCAGTTTCGGCGCGATGATGCTGACGAACCAGATCACGCCAAAGGCGCCGAACACGTAGGTAAGAGCGTCCGCGATCGCGATGTGAGTTACTAGCAGCCTGCGCTGTTCCAACGGCAGCGCGAGGTTCATGATCGCGTCGGTGGCGGTGCCTATAGCGGAGGATTGCGTAAGCGAGCCGCTGAACAGACCCGCAGACATGCCGGGATCAAGCGCTAGGAGCCGCGCCATCGCATACGTCGTCGCAAGCCCCGCAACCGCCACCGTAAGCGACAGCAGCATCGGTTTGCCACCATCCTGCCTGAGCGCGCGGAAAAATTGCGGCCCGGCCGAATAACCGTTAGCAAACAGAAAAACGTAGAACAGGCCCCACCGCAGCTGGTGGTTTATCGCAACATCGAGCTGCCCGATCACGAGACCCGCGATCAACGCTGCCGTAACGGTCCCGAGCGAGAACTTCCCCAGCTTGATGTTTCCGAGCCAGTAACCAATGGCGATGGCGAGGAACATCGCAAGTTCCGGCGAGCCATGCAATGCTTTCGCAATCCATGTCATTAACGCTTCCTCTGCTAGGCATTAGGGAACGCTGCAGCCAAACGCCCGGCATGTCTAAGAGGGCGCCAAGACCCGCGGCCTGCGAGCTGCGGGTCTTGGACTGCGTCACTACTTGGTCATCACCATTGCGACGTAACCGAACACGGTGAGCAGGATGCCGGAGACGGCATAACCAACCGGAAAGCCGATCCACGGCACCGAGCTGCCGATTTCTTTCGCCGCTTCGCGCGCTGGCCCGGAGTGCGAGCGTGCGCCCGCCACGCCACCCATCAGCACCGCCGGGTTGATCTTCATCCAGTGATAACCGATCGCCCAGACCAGGATCGGGGGAATCGTCGTGCAGATAAAACCGGCGACGAAGATGTACAACGCGACCTTGCCGGTGAGTTGCGTCAGCAGGCCGGCACCCGCATTGACGCCGACGATCGCAATGAAAACGATTAGCCCGAGGTCCTCGATAATGTTGCGCGCCGCATTCGGCGTGTTGCCGAAGAAGCGCAGGCGCGAAACGAGCGATGACACGATTACGCCGGAGACGAGTAACCCGCCCGCGTTGCCCAGGCCGACTTTCGAGCCGGCAATCGGGAACCCGATCGCGCCGATGAGCATGCCGAGAATCATGCCGAGAGACAATGTCAGCAGGTCGGTAGAAGTGCTGGGACGGGCGATCTTGCCGGCGAGCGTGGCGAGCTTTTCGACACCGCTCTTAAGGCCGGCAATGAACAGGACATCGAACCGCTGCAGCTTCGTGTTCAGGCCGATCGGGATTGGCACGCCGCCGCGCTCTATGCGGGTGAGGGCAATTTTCCCCGCAAAATCCGCGGTACGGAACTCCTGCAGTTCCTTGCCCTCGATCGCCTTGTTGGTTACCAGAACCTCCGCTTCGTCGATGGGAATGTTCAGCACCTTTGAATCCGGTACCTCGGGTCCAATCAGGCCCATGTTCTCCGTAATGTCCGTAAGATCGCCGCCAAGAGCGATTACGTCGCCCGCGCGGAAAGCAAGATCATCCGCCACGCCAAGACGTTCATCGCCTCTGCCCACGTTAAGGACCTTGTACTGCGGATACTTCTGCATGAACTGGCGCGCGGTCCAGCCGACGATCTCATTGTTGGTAAGCTTGTAGGCGCGCGCCGTCACTGGACGGTAGCCAGTCAACCCGACGTCATCCACGTTTGCAACGCCGAATTCTTCCTCGTATTTCTTCGCGGCAGCTTTCGCATCGACACCCCACCAACGTGGCAGGTACTTGCAAATCAAAATGATGCCGACGGTGCCCCAGATGTAGGTAAGGCCGTACGCCAGCGCGATCATGCCACTCACCTGCTCGACCGTTTTCCCTATGGGAAGCGGGAATACGCCCTGGCGCACGGCCTCCTCCGCAGAGCCTATCGCGGCCGACATCGTCATGGAGCCCGCGAGTATGCCTCCCGCCGCGCCGGCGGGCAGATCCCACAGCTTGGTGAAGTACACCGCGCCAAGCAACCCCAGCACCGAGCAGAATATGGCGAGGAATGTAAACTTCAGTCCGTCGCCCTTCAGGCTGTTGATGAATGACGGCCCGACGCGCAGTCCGACGCCGTACATGAATAGATAATAAAAAAGCGACTTGGTGAAGGTGTCCAGGCCCATTTTGATGCCATAGGTGGAAGCCCAGGCTGAAGTCACCGCGCCGATGACAATCGCCGAAGCAACCATTCCCAACCCATAGCTCTTGATGGTGACCTTGCCGAGAAGAACGGCCGCACCGACCACGAAAAACAGCAATATGAACGGATTAGCCGCGAGCCATCGAAATAAGATTTCCATTGCCATTCTCCCTAAACGCTATCTGTCGCCGACTCGTCGCGCTTTTCAGCGCAGCGAGCGCCTTCAGTCCAGTCGCCCCATGTTGATCAAAATCCGGCTAGCTTCTCAGCACTTGGATGTCGCGCTCTTGTGCGAATCGTGCAACGCGGGTGCGGTGGCGTTGCCGCCATGCTGCCCGAGCCACTTGCAGGCCTTGATGATGTCATCGGCAAGCATGTTCACCACCATGTGATTCAAGTGCGGTCGCACGACCACGCGCAGGCTATTGACTGTCTGCGCATCAGGCGGCATGGAGTATGCGGAAAGCACCCAACCACGTTCACGAACCTTGGACGAAACGTCGAACTCGTTGAACTTCTTGACTGTCTTCTTGAGCGTCAACGCGACGACAGGGATGCGCTGTGTCTCGTTCATGATCTCGAAGTAGCCACTGTCTACCAGCCGCTGACGCAAGTACTCGGCGTTTGCCAGCGTGTGCTCCATGATTTTCTTGTATCCATCAAATCCGAGCCGCAGGAACGCGTAATACTGATAGGCGATCTGGAAACCATTGCGGCTAAAGTTAAGCGTCGCCGTGGGCATCTCGCCGCCCAGGTAGTTAACGTAAAACATCAGGTTCTCGTTGAAAATCTTGCGCTCGCGGAACACGATCCAGCCCAGGCCAGGCGGTACAAGCCCGAATTTATGCCCAGACGCATTGATGGACATCACACGCGGCAGTCTGAAATCCCACTTGTAGTCGGGATAGAGGAACGGGTTTACGAAGCCTCCCGAGGCGCCGTCAATGTGCATCGGAATCGAGATGCCGGTCTTCTTCTCGTATGCATCGAGCCAGTCGTGGATCTCTTGGAAGTCGTCATCCTCGCCCGTGAACGTCTGGCCGGCGATCGCGACCACCGCAATAGTGTTCTCATCGACGTACTGGTCGAGATGCTCGGCGGTGAGGCGATAGTTACCCGGCTTCAGCGGCACGATGCGGGGCTCGACGTCGAAGTAGCGCAGGAACTTCTTCCAGACGATCTGGACGTTGCCGCCAGTGACCATGTTCGGCCGGCTCGTGTCCTTGCCGGCTTTCGCGCGCGCCTCACGCCAGTTCCACTTATGAGCTAGCCCCGCAAGCATGCACGCTTCCGATGAACCTATCGTCGCCGTGCCGTAGGGCTCGACCCCTTTCGGGCCGTTCCACAACTGATGCAGCCATCGGACCATGCGGCCCTCCATCGCAAACAGCTGTGGATACATGTCATGGTCGATGTAGTTCTTCAAAAAGTGATCATGTGCGACTTCCAATGCCTCCGGCTCGGTAAACGTCGTCACGAACGATGACAGGTTCATGGTCGGCTGGCAGTCAGTGCAGGATTCCGAGTCGACCATCGCCTTGGCGGCCTGCGCTGACATACCCTTCGGCGGAAAATGGTTCTCCGGAATGGTATGATTAAACTCATCGAATGGCGTTTCTGCCACTGGGGTCTCTAGAACGGCCGACATAATTCGCTCCTGATAGTTAACTTGAAACAACGCGCATTGCTCTTCGCGCAATTCAAAGACCGTCGCCCTCTTGCGGCGCAGGAAACCAATCTGCACTTCGAGCGGCAAATCCTTAGGACAGACAAGGTCGCGAAACACGGTTGCACTGAAGCGATCTGCCCTAGCAAATTGTTCTTCCGGAAGAGTAACGCTCGTTGAAGGGCGGAGTCGTCAGGAAACCGTCGCTCTTCCGTCCAGTTTCGATCCGGACGGACCGCGTGCTTCGCGACTGTGGCTGAGGTGCGAGGAGTCCCCCTCTGACGCAAGTCCGTTCGACTCGCTCGAGCAAGGTGGCAATCGAGGAATAACTGAAACGCTAGCCCGAAGCTCGACCGGGCAGTCCCGCGAACTTGGCATGTCTGAGAAATGCGGTGTCGCGGCCCAACATCAGCCGCACGAGATCCTCGAGAATGGGCTCTTCGATCTGGGTGCTGGGAAACTCCAGCGTGACGCGCTCGAGCCGATCGACGTTGACGAGCGTCACGGTGACCAGACCCGTCCGGTGATTGACACGAAACGAGACGCGGGCCGGGATTACAGGCGGGACTGAAAAGATGCCTTTGCGCAGCGTGCCGTCAGATTCTTCGATGCGGCGGTAAACGTACTGCAGCCCGAAGGCATCCAAGCTCTTCCCGGCAAACGACACCCATCCCGGGACGACCTCAATCGACAGCGGCTTGGATGCCGAAATCTCGTAGTAGACGTTGATCTCTTCGAGCACCGGAAAGCCACGGGTGCGGCGCTCTTGCTGCCCGACCGAACCGTGGGCGAACCGCGGCGAATCGAATGCGAAGCCATAGCCAAGATCAAACCGATGATCGATAGACGGCTTGATGCCGTTCAGGTAGGTGATCGCGCGCTCCAGCCAGCGAAATGCGTCGCGCAGGCGTTTGTCGATCTCTTGGTAACTCTCGACGTCCCCGCGGTCGTCGGTTGAGTCGCGCACTGCCTTGTATTGAGCTTGTAACTCATAAAGCAACGAGCCTCGATTGCTAGTCGCAATTGGAGCGTGCTGTTTCGACGTCATAACGTCAGAGTCCATGGAAGGCCTTCGGCAGTCGGAGGAGATGTTGCTCGGCGCGATTTTCAGCGGGGATCTTCCCGTAAAACGCTGCTGGCGGGCGCCAGGTGCGGCGCAGCATTGGTGAGCTTGGGCGGGTGATCGGCAGGCATTTCTGTTGCAGGAAGATCACGAACGCGCTGTTCCCACAATTCCCTCGTGAGGCTGACCGCTACCGGCCCAATAACCAACCCCACCAGCCCGAGCGCCTCGAACCCCCCGAGGCACGCCATCAGCACCCAGACGAAATGCAAGCGAGTGCCGTTGCGAGCGATCATCGGCCGCATGATCTTGTCTCCAGCGAAGAGCACCAGGCAGCCAAGCGCGAAAGCGACAAGCGCAGGCGTCGTCGCACCGAGCAGCGCCAGCCGAAAACTCAGAGCACCCACTGCGGCGTATCCGAGGAACGGGACGAGCGCGAACAGACCGGTGATTGCGGCCCAAACTGCTGCATGGGGGACGCCGGCGATGACGTACGCGACACCGGTTCCGAATCCATCGAAGAGCGCCACCACCAGCATGCTGTTCACCGAGGCGCGCAACGACCGTGTCGCGAGGTCGACGTAACCTTCGGCCCGTTCGCCGATGTGATGACGCAGCAACCGCCTGAAGTTCCGTGCCAGCGATTCGCCCTCCTGGTAGAGGAAAAACAGCATCAGAATCGCGAACAGGATGATAAACACATGTCGACCTATGAACTGGCCGACCGCCTGCGCCCAGCCGAGCAAGGCGGATGTGTCGGTCCGCTGCGCCCAAATCGAGATGGCTCCCGTGTGTGTAAATTCACTCTGCCAGCGGGCGGCCATCCATCGTCCGACCATCGGCACGTGGTCGAGCCATAGCGGAGCAGCGAGTCCCTTCTTGTCGGCTGCAGCGATCTCCACAAGCAGTGCATTGGCTTCGGTGAGCAGCGCGCCGAAGGCGAACATCAAGGGCGCCAGCACGAACGCGGCCATGGCGAGCGTGAAGGTAAGAGAGACGGCGCTTCGTCCCATGCGCCGCGGCAGGCGCCTTGCGAACCTGGTGTAGAGTGGCCAGCTCGCGACCGCCGTCACGCACGCCGCGAGCATGGCTTCAAGGAAGCTATGCAGGATCCAGACGGACAAGACGATGATGAGCGCGCCGTAGAACCATCCCGCGCTTAGCTTGATGTTCATGGGCAGCAGCGGAAGCTTCGCCTCATCATCCCGAGGGTCATGGAAGCTTCGCGACGATACGCCCATCGATCTTGCCCTCTTCCATCCGCGCGAAGATGTCGTTGATGTTCTCGAGCTTGTCCCAGGAGAAGTGTGCGGAGACGGCGCCGCTGCCGGCGAAGGCAAGCGCCTCTTCTAAATCCTGACGGGTTCCAACGATGGAGCCGCGCACGGTGATGCGCTTCAGAACCATGTTGAAGATGGGCAGCGACATCTTGCCCGGCGGCAAGCCAACCAACGACATCGTGCCGCGGGATCGCAGCATGTCGAAAGCCTGTTCGAATGCCTTGGGTGAGACCGCGGTTACGAGCGCGCCGTGCGCGCCATCGATCAGTCTTTGCAGCTCTGCCGCGGCGTCCATGACGAGTGCGTTGAGAGTGATCTCGGCACCCAGTGACTTGGCCAGCTCGAGTTTATCGGGATGCACGTCGACGGCGGCGACGTGCATGCCCATCGCCTTCGCGTATTGAATGGCCATGTGGCCGAGGCCGCCGATCCCCGAGATCACCACCCATTCACCCGGTTTTACCTCCGTCTCCTTGAGTGCCTTGTAGACGGTCACACCGGCACAGAGGATCGGCGCCGCCGGACCCCATTCAAGACTGTCCGGCAAACGGCCAACATACGCTGGGTCAGCGAGCGCGTATTCGGCGAAGCTGCCGTTCACCGAGTAACCACTGTTCGACTGAGACCCGCACAAAGTCTCCCATCCGGTCCGGCAGTATGAGCAGTATCCACATGCCGTATGAAGCCACGGAATTCCGACGCGATCGCCCTCCTTGACGCTGCGGACGGCGCGGCCGATGCCGACCACCGTACCCACGCCTTCATGGCCGGGGATGAATGGCGGTTTCGGCTTGACAGGCCAATCGCCGTGCGCGGCGTGGAGGTCGGTATGGCAGATCCCAGTCGCCGCGATGCGGACGAGAATCTGATTCTCGTTCGGTTGCGGCACGGGTACTTCCTCGATTGTGAGCGGCTTGCCGAACTCGCGGACGACAGCGGCCTTCATCGTGCTGGTCATGGATTCTCTCCTCTTGGAACGGGCGCCGATCTCAACGTGTTGAGCGACAGGCGCATCGGCCGTTCGGGTTGACTCTTTCGCCTCGTTTCATGAGTGCTTCACTCGGCCGGGGCTGGTACCGGAACAATCGCCGGGACGGCGTCGCCCGCTGCTTCGCCCGCACCAGCGCGTCGCACCCTAAACCATGCCGCGTAAAGGGCGGGCACGAAGAAAATCGTCAGCACGGTGGCGACGGTGAGTCCACCCATGATCGCGATCGCCATCGGACCCCAGAAGATGCTGCGCGCGAGTGGGACCATTGCCAGCACCGTCGCGGCGGCGGTGAGCATGACAGGACGTGTCCGATGCACCGCGGCTTCCAGGACCGCACTCCACGGATCCAGGCCGAGCTCTATCTCTTCTCGCACCTGATCGATCAAAATGACCGCGTTGCGCATGATCATGCCGCACAGGGCCGTGACGCCGAGGATAGCGACGAAACCCAAGGGCGCCTGGAAGATCAGCAAGGCCGCGACGACACCGATCAGTCCGAGTGGTGCGGTGAGCAGCACCATGAACATCTTGGAGAAGCTCTGCAGTTGCAGCATCAGGATGGTCAGGATCGTGACAAGCATCAACGGAAACACCGACGCCAGCGCCTTGTTCGCCTTGTCGCTTTCCTCGACGGCGCCGCCGACATCGATACGATAACCGGATGGCAGCTTCGCTCGGATGTCCTTCAACTGCGGCTGGATCTCCTGGGTCGCCGACACGCCTTGCTCGCCGTCCTTAACGTCGGCGCGCACGGTGATGGCCATATCCCGATTGCGCCGCCAGAGCACCGGCTCTTCCAGCTCGTTCCGCACACGCGCAACTTGAGACAGCGGTACGACGGTGGCCTCACGCGTGTACAGGTTGACGTTCTTCAGCGTGTCGAGATTGAGCCGCTCCGACGGCACTGCACGCGCAACGATGTCAACCAGATCTTCGTGTTCGCGCAACTGAGACAGGTTCGCGCCGCTCATGAGCGTCTGCGTCACTAAAGCCACATCTGCCGGCGCAAGGCCGAGCGCACGCGCCTTGTCCTGATCGACGTCGATTCTCAGCGTGCGAACGGGGTCGTTCCAGTCGAGCTGCACGTCGCGCACCTTGGGACTCGCAGCGACCACCGCCTCGACCTCGCGTGCGATCTCGCGCACCTTCTGCGTGTCCGGGCCGACGATACGGAACTGGACCGGGAAGCCGACCGGCGGACCGAGCTCGAGCCGCGTGACGCGCACCCACACGCCCGGAAATTGGTCGTTGACCATCGCCATCAGCCGTGAGCGCACCTTTTCACGCGCATCCACACCCTTCGTCATGACGATAAATACGGCGTAGCTCGGGTTCGGCAGCTCCGGATTGAGCGAGAGATAGAAGCGTGGCTGGCCGGCGCCCGTGTAGGCGGTGTAGAACCGCACATCCTGATCCTTGGCGAGCACCGCTTCCATCTTCTTGACCTGCTCGGTCGTCGCGACGAACGAAGAGCCTTCCTTGAGTCGCAGCTCGACGATAAGCTCAGGCCGGTCGCTGTTGGGGAAAAACTGCTGCGGCACGAGCCGACTTCCCACGATTGACAAACCGAATGCCGCGATCGTCGCGCCGATCACCCACCAGCGTCGCGCCATGGCGAAGTCGATCCAGCCGCGCAGCTTGCGTAGAACGGGCTCTGATACGGGTCACCACCATCGCCGTGCTTCTTGAAGTCCGGCAGCATCTTCACCGCGAGATACGGCGTGATCAGTCCCGATACGATCCACGAGAATACGACCGCCGTGCCGACGATCCAGAAAATGCCGCCCGCGTACTCGCCGGTGGTGGACTTGGAGAATCCGATCGGCATGAACGCGGCGGTGGTAATGAGCGCTCCGGTCAGTCGCGGCATCGCGGTCGATGCGTAGGAGAAGGCGGCCGCCTTCACGCGGTCCCATCCTCCCTCCATCTTCACGACCATCATCTCGACCGCGATGATTCCGTCGTCCACCAGGAGGCCGAGCGCGATGATGAGCGAGCCGAGCGAGACGCGCTCGAGATTCCAGCCCATGGCGAGCATCACGAGCACCACGACGCCGAGCACGATCGGCACCGACAGCCCGACCACGATTCCCGTGCGCCAACCAAGGCTCAGCAGGCTGACCGCGAGCACGATGGCGAGCGCTTCCATCAGCGAACGCTCGAATTCCCAGACGGATTCGCTGACCACGGTCGGCTGGTCGGCCACGCGCTCGAGCTCGACACCGTATGGAAGTTCAGCCTGAACGTTGGCGACCGCGGTCTCCAGCGACTTACCGAGATCGACGATGTTGCCGTCGTCGGTCATGACGATGCCCAGCATCAGGACCTGCTGGCCGTTGTGGCGCGCCGTGTACTGTGGCGGATCCTCGTAGCCGCGCGTGACGGTCGTGAAGTCCCCGAGCCTTAGCTGCCGGCCGCCCGCGGAGATCGGCACGTTGCGGATATCGTCCAGGGTGGCGAACTGTCCGCTCACCCGCACCATGACGCGGTCGGAATGGGTGTCGACCTGGCCGCTTGCCAGCACCATGTTCTGACTATGCAGGCTTTCGGCCATCTGCAGCGGCGTGATCCCGAGCGCGGCCAGCCGCTCGTTCGAAAACTCCACATAGACCTTCTTGACCTGCTTGCCATAGATGTCGACCTTCTTGACCATCGGCACCTTGAGGAGCTGCCGCTTGATGTCTTCGGCGGTGTCCGACAGCTCCCATTGATCGACCCCGTCGCCCTTGACGGCATAGAGCAGCCCCGTCACGTCGCCGTATTCGTCATTGAAGATCGGGCCGATCACGCCGTCGGGCAGCTCGAGCTTGATGTCGCTGAACTTCTTGCGCGCCTGGTACCACGCTTCGCGCTGATCCGCATGGGACGTGCCACCCTTGACGGTGAGCGTCATGCCGGCGAAGCCCTGGCGTGCGAACGTCACGACTTTTTCGAAGTGATCGAGCTGCTCGAACTTCTTCTCCATCCGGTTGAGTACTTCGTCCTGCATCTGTTGCGCGGTCGCGCCCGGCCACATCACCATCACGGTCATCGAAGGCACCGAGAAGCTCGGGTCCTCGAGTTGGCCAAGTTTCTTGAACCCCAGGACTCCGCCGAGCATGATCGCGACGATGAGGAACAGGACGGTGGCGCGATGGTTCAGCGCCCATTCGGTAAGGTTGAAGGACTTCATCGCGCTGCCTGCTTCGCCTCGAGGTTGCTCGTCACGCCGGGGAGCGCGACCTTCAGACCCGGCGCCATCTTCTGAACGCCTGCGGTGACGACGAGCTCGCCGGCAGCCGGCCCGGATACGAGTACTTCGTCGTTGTGATAGGCGTGCACGGATACGTCGATGAGCTGCACCGTTCCGACCGGCTCGGCGCCTTCTCGACGAACCGCCCAGACCGCGGAGTGACCTTTGTTCTGCGAAATGGCAGCCGCAGGGATCGCCGCAGCAGCGTTGTCGGCGATCGGTCGATCAACCACGAGCGTTGCGCTTGCGCCGAGCGGCAGCGGCCGGGGCGTCGCGGGCTTGAGCCGAGCTCGGAAGGTGCGTGTTGTCGAAGCGGCTTGCGGCGACAATTCCCGCAACACGACCTCGAAGGGCTGGTCGGGCGCGCTCGTAAGCGCGGCGTTGTACCGTGATGCCTTGAATACCGACAGCTGATCCTCGGGCACGTTGACCACGATTTCCGGCTCGCCATCCTTCGCGATCGAGACGATGGGCTGCCCTTCGGCGACGACCTGGCCGACCTCGAACTTGATGCTGGTGACCACGCCGTCCTGCGATGCGCGCAGGACGGTGTATTCCAGGCGATTGCGTGCGAGCTCGAGCCTGCGCGCTTCGGCGTCTGCGGTGGCGCGGGTGGTTTGCGCGTTGCTCTGCGCTTTTTCGTCGTCAGACGGGCTGACTGAGCCGTCCGTCTTCAACTCGTTCAGCCGCTTTCGATCCGACTCCGCCTGCCGAGCCTGCGCTTCCGCAGCCGACAGTTGCTGTCGCGCTGCCTCCGCTGCGAGCTTGTAATCGGCGTCGTCGACCACCGCGATCACGTCGCCCTGCCGCACTTTCTGCCCCACGTCGACCTTGCGGCTCACCACCTTGCCGCCGACCCGAAAAGCCTGGTCGACTTCGTAGCGCGATTGCACCGCGCCGAAGTAGCGATCGGTTTCGGGGATCTTGTCGTAGCGGATCTCCACGGTGCGAACGGCGCGCAAGGGCTCGGGTGGTGGCTGGTGCGAACAACCGGACAGCGCCGCGGCGATCGACAGGGCGACTAGCGTCATGGAGAAAGATGTCTTCACAGCAGTTCCTCGTATCGGTTCGACTGGGTTCATGAAATGGGGGAATGCTTGGCATCGGCAGCGGCTGGCGTCGACGAAGGCTCGAAGACCTCCCAGCCGCCGCCGAGCGCCTTGTAGAGTTGCACGCTGTCGAGCAGCAGTTGCGTGTTGGCATCGTTGGCTCCCACTCGTACCGATAACCGCACGCGCTGCGCGTCAAGCAGCGGCAACAGGTCGATCTGCCCACGGTCGTACAGCGATTGCGCGTGACCGAGCGCCGCTTCGGCAGAGGCGGCTGCGCTTTCCATGAGCCGCGCGCGTTGCCGTTCGTCGTCGAGCGCGACGAGCGAGTTTTCGACGTCCTCGAGCGCGCGCACGATGGCGTCTTCGTATTGCAGGACCGTTTCCTTCTGGCGGCTCTCGGCGATGTCGTTGATCGCCTGCGTGCGTCCCGCGTTGAAGATCGGCATTGCGATCATCGCGGCGACATTCGTGAACCTAGCGGCGCCGAGCGCGATGCCGTTCACGTCGAGGCCTTCGCGGCCGAACATCGCGCCGAGGAAGAGCCGTGGGAACCATTCGGCCATCGCCTGCTGGCGGCGCGCATTGGCGGCGTCGAGTTGCGCCTGCGCGGCGAGCAGGTCAGGCCTGCGCCGTAACAGATTGGCCGGCTGTCCGGCATGCGCCGACGGGACCGTCACGTCGCCGCGCGAGGGGTTGATGCTTGCGGCGTTGAACGCCTGGTCGCCGATCAGCACCGCGATGCGGTGGCGCGATACGGCCGCCAGCGTCTCGAGCGGCGGGATCGCGGCGCGGGCTTTGGAAGCTTCGGTTTGCGCGCGCTCGACATCGAACGACGTGGCGAGGCCGGCACGTTGGCGCGCGGTTACCAGGCGGAGCGTCTCGTCCTGCGCGGCCGATATCGCACGCACCGTGTCCAGCTGACGCAAGGCGCCGACGAGCATGAAGTAGTTGGTTGCGACGTCCGTCATCACCAACAGGCGCACACCCCTCGCGGTGTGTTCGGTCGCGAGCGTTTCGGCGGCCGACGCCGCGGCACCGGCGCGGAGCCGGCCCGCGATGTCGATTTCCCAGGAGACGTCGGCGCCGCCCTGCCAACCCTTCGTGTTCGCCGCTTCCGGAACGGTCTGCTTGATCGCCGAGTCGTATCCGGTGCTGTGATCGAAGCCCGCGCCGTGAACGCCGACGCTCGGGAAGAGCCACGAGCGGCTGACCGTCTCGCCAGCTCGCGCGGCCCGTACGCGCTCCGCCGCAATTTTGACGTCCCGGTTCTCGGCCGCGGCCCGGCGGATGAGGCTCGAGAGCACGGGATCGTCGTAGCCGTCCCACCAGGCGGTCTCCGGCTCTTGATCGACTGCCTGCGTTGCAGCGAATCGATCCGGTACGTCCACCGATGGCTTCAGGACCGGCGTGGCACAACCGACCAGGGCAAAGGCGAGCAATGCGGCGAGCTTGGCGGCGATGTCGCGCCGCGTCGCCCCGGTGGCGCGAGTTGGGTGACGGGCGCGGTCATCGGCAGCGGCGCTCGACTCGTCTGTCCCGGTGACGAATGAGGTGTCGCGGTTTGGAAAGAAAGGCCCCAGCCTTGCCGGCCAAAGCTCCTCGGTCATTGCTGAAAATGGCGGCATAGGTTGCTGGCGTTGGTTGGTGATCATGGCGCAAGAGTAGGGAAAGGCTCGCAGGGAGTCGTCAGCGAAGCGTCGACGTTTGGTCGGAATTCGGTGATCCACCATGAGCGTCCGAGGGCCGTTCTCGCATGGAAGGTTCCGTCGGATGGTCGACGGCTATGCTCGGGTGCGCATCGACTTGACTTCCGCGCGGCAAGCCTCCCCGAACTCCTTGAGTGGATCCGCATCTTCCGAGCGCGCAAGTTGACTCAGCTCCTCGATCGTAAGATTCCTCAGGAAGTACTGCTCCGTGATGCGCCTCAACACATGTTCCGCCTCGATCAGAACCGGCTGAGAGGCGCAAAGCCTGATGCGGTTGATCTGCGCATAGATGGGCAGCAGCTTCTCGGGCTGGTCCAGCGTATGCGTGAACGCGTCCACGAGCAGCTTCGCGCACTCGCCGATGAATTCGCCGTAGAGCGTCTCGCGCTTGCGTATTTCCGTCTGGATCAGCTCGCGCCGGTTGAGCGTCCTCTGCGTGACCCACGCGGTGGCGACCGTCGCGGACCCGCCGACGAGCGACCCGAACACGCCGGCCATTGCAGTCAGGATCGTGGTATCCATCACTTCGTCCTTTGCTATTTGGAGGCACGCCGCCTATCCCTGCCACAGCGGCGCCCAGGCAGCGAGCGCCCGTCCTTTGTAGACGTGCCCATTGATATGCTTGGCCAGCGAGTCAGCCAGCCCGCGGCTATCCACCTCGACGACTGTCGGTGGGCGCGGAGCCCTCCCTGATCAGTTTGATCTCCCCGACCTGAGCCCACCGGCTCAACGCCTCACGGATCTGCTTTCGGTGACGTCCTTGCGGCAGGTTTTCGATAACGATTCGCATCGTTTTCCCTGTTCGGTGTTGCGACTTGTCGGCGATCCGTCGGCGCGCCGCGACCGTGTGCAGCGCGGTGCAATCCGAATCAAGCGTAGGCGCAGAGCAATGCGGAGTCGTCAGCGTAACGTCGCCGCTGGGTCTGAATTGGGTAAGCGCCATTCCCGGATGGCGACACACAGGTCGCTCGGCGCATGGCAGCGACCGCACGGCAAACCGCTCACGCCATGATGTTTACGCCGCCGTCGACATACATCGTCTCGCCGGATATCCGCCGAGCGTACGGGGTCGCGAGGTAAGCGCAGGCGAAGCCGACGTCCATGATGTCGACCAGCTCACCGATCGGGGCTCTCTGCGCCGCTTCGTTGAGCAGAAGCTCGAAATCCTTCAGTCCGGAGGCGGCACGTGTCTTGAGGGGTCCGGGAGAGATGGCGTGCACCCGGATGCCCTTGCTGCCTAGCTCGTATGCCAGATAGCGGCAGCACGCCTCCAGCGCTGCCTTGACCGGGCCCATCACGTTGTAGTTGGGTACGACCTTGTTCGCGCCGTAGTAACTCATTGCGAAGAGCGTCCCTCCTTCCTTCATCAATGGCGCCGACAGCCGCGCCATGCGCACGAACGAATGGCAGGAGACATCCATCGCCCGCCTGAAGCCTTCAACCGAGCAGTTGAGAAGCGGGCCGCGCAGATCCTCTTTCGGTGCATAGGCGATCGAATGGAGCACGATATCGAGCCTGCCCCACTCGACTGGCGATTCTTTCGAAGACCGCCTCCAACATGCCTGGCGCTTCGACGTCGAGCGGCATGAAGATTGGCGCTTGCAGCTCTTTCGCCAGTGGCTCTACGTAGGTCCTGGTTTTCTCGTTGATGTAGGTGATCGCGAGCTCCGCACCCAGCTCACGAAACGCCTTCGCGCAGCCGTAGGCGATGGAATGCTCGTTGGCGACTCCGACGACGAGGGCTTTCAAGCCTTTGAGTGGGGCGGGCGGGAGTTCGGTCGACATGTGTCAGTGCGTAATGCCGGAGAGCAACGTTTGCGTGTGGCGGGCGATCATCAGCTCTTCGTTGGTAGGAATGACCCATGCGGCGACGCGACTCGACGGCGTGCTGATCCTTGGACCGTTCGCCTGGTTCGCCGCCTTGTCGAGCTCGATGCCGAGCCAGGCGGCGTCGTTGCAGACCCGCTCGCGCAACGAGCCGCTGTTCTCGCCGATGCCTCGCCGTGAATACGATCCCGTCGACTCCGGCGAGCGCCGCGGCCAGCGAGCCGAGCTCGCGACCGATGCGATAGGCAAAGAGCTCGATCGCGATCTTCGCGTCCGGCTCGGCGCTCGCTTCGAGGGTGCGCATGTCGCTGGAAATTCCGGACACGCCAAGCAAGCCTGACTGCTGGTAGACGAGCCTCTCGATGGCACGCGAATCCATCTTCAGCTCGTCCATCAGATAAAGCATCACCCCCGGATCGAGGTCGCCGCAGCGCGTCCCCATCGGCAGTCCATCGACCGCGGTAAAGCCCATGGTGCTCGCAACGCTGCGCCCGCCCGCCATCGCGCACATGCTCGCGCCGTTGCCGAGGTGCAGCACGATCGTTTTGCCGCGTGCCGCCGCAGCGTCGTACTGCGGGAGCGCTTGCGCGATGTACTCGTAGGACAGTCCGTGAAAACCGTAGCGACGCACGCCGCGCTCGGTAAGCCACTTGGGCAACGCGAACAGTTGTGCCACGGGCGGCTGCGCACGATGGAAGGCCGTGTCGAAGCACGCGACCTGGACAAGGTCCGGCCGACGCTCGAGCAGGACCCTCATCGGCGACAGGTTGTGCGGTTGGTGCAAAGGCGCGAGGGGGACGTACTTTTCAAGCGCGGAGAGGATCTTCGAATCGACACGTACCGGCTGCGCATGCTCGGTGCCTCCATGCACGACGCGATGGCCGACGCCGGCTAGTCGCAGGTGGCCGAACTCGCCCCGCACGAATCCGACCAGATGGTCGAGGGCGCCATCGTGACCGAGCTTGACGCCATCGCCCCAGGATTTTTCAGCGAGAAGCGCACCAGCGCTGTTCTTGGCGATAAAGTGCGGCGCCGCATAGATGCCCTCGACCTGGCCGCGGGCCTTCAACTCGAGTCCGCCGTCGGCTTCCGCGAACAGCGAGAACTTGATGCTCGAGGAACCGGCGTTGACGACAGCGATTGCATCGGCCATTTCAGGCCACCACTTTGTTGCTCGCTTCACGGCGGGCTCTCGCCATCAGCGCCGCGACCGCGCACGATGCAAGGCGGGTCATGACCGAGTCCGCGCGGCTGGTGAGAATGATTGGAACGCGCGCGCCGAGCACAATGCCGGCCGCATCGGCGTTGGCGAGAAACGAAAGGCTTTTCGCGAGCATGTTGCCGGCTTCCAGATCCGGCACGACCAGCACATTGGCCCGACCCGCCACCGGCGAATTGATCTTCTTGATCTTCACCGACTCCAGGCTGATCGCATTGTCGAGCGCGAGCGGGCCGTCGAGGATGGCACCCGTGATCTGCCCGCGGTCGGCCATCTTGCACAGCGCGGCGGCCTCGATCGTCGAAGGCACGTCGGGATTGACCGTCTCCATCGCCGAGAGTATGGCAACGCGAACTTCCGCGGCGCCAAGCGCGTGTGCCAGGTCGATCGCGTTCTGGACGATGTCGACCTTTTCTTTGAGCGTCGGCGCAATATTCACCGCCGCATCCGTGATGATCAAAGGCTCCGGATAGGTGGGCACGTCCATCACGAAGCAGTGGCTTACGCGTCGTGCGGTGCGCAATCCGGTGTCGCGCTTCACGACGGCGCCCATCAGCTCGTCGGTGTGAAGGCTTCCCTTCATCAGTGCCTCAGCCTTGCCTTCGCGCACGATCGCGACCGCTTGCTCGGCAGAGGCCTGACTGAAGGGCGCGTCGACGATCGGCAGCCCCGCGATGTCGATCGCGTACTGCCTGGCTGTCGCTTCAATGCGCGAGCGGGGTCCTACCAGGATCGGTGAGATCAGTCCCAGACGCGCCGCGTCGACCGCGCCCTCGAGCGAGCTCTTGTCGCAGGGGTGCACCACGGCCGTCGGCGTGGGAGGCAGCGACCTGCAGGTGTCCAGCAGGCCTTGATATTTTTCGTGAGTACGTTCCGGAACAGGTTCATTCTTCGACATGGCTAGTTCCCCGCCACGCGTTTCCTGACCATCGCGCCGCGGTCACGCTGGGCGCGGAGGCCCGGCGAGCCGAGCACTCTTCGGATGCGCGCGAGCATCGCCTTCTGCTCGGGCGATGGCTGGATGTGTTGCACCCGCTTGTCTGCGAGCACGCGCTCCAGCAACGTGAGCAGCCGCTCCCGGTCTTTCCGGTCGGCCAGCAGCGCCGGCAGCGTCTCTACCGACTTTTCCGGTTCGTACCGGGCGATGATTTCTTGTTGACCGCCGATGCGGCGCGCCTCGTCCGGCGGGATATCCGGCAGCAGTTCCCGGTAGTCCTCGATCAGGTCGCGGGCAAGCTGCAGCCGCGAGAGCGGGAGAGGCTCATCCTTGTGGGCCATCAGGAAGGCGACGCGCGCGAGCGCCTCCGCGTAACCGCCGTTGTCGATTGAAGCCAGCGCATCCCTGACGACCGGAAGCTCGCGCGGGTCCACCGGCGGCGCGGCCGCTTCGATGGCACGCCCGTCGTCGAGGTAGAAGGCGAAGAGGTTGCCGTAGATCTGGAAGAAGGCGGCCTCCCCCATCGCGTCGCGCAGTGCGCGATAGCAATCGAGCGACGCGCTCGTGAGCTCCGATACCGTCGACTCCGCTTTGCGTGCCGGATGATCGGGCGGAAGCGCCTTCCGCTGGGCCTTGACCGCCTGCGCGCTGGCCGCAAGCCACCACAGCGAAGGATTGAGATCGGAGATCGCCCAGCGCTGCCAGCGCAGCGGGTGAAACTCCCGCGAGAGCTTGGCGCCATACTCATTCGCCATGGTCTCGACCGCCGGTCGCCCGAAAAGCTCGTAGGCGCGCTGATTGAACTCCGATACGGCCTTCACGGCTTCGAATGGCCTTTCGTCGGCGCGCTTGTAGCGATTCATGCGCGCCACGACATCTTCCAGGCGCACTTCGAGGAGATTCACCTCGTACGCGGGCTTGCCGTCGCCGTCCTTCTTCTCCGTGATCTGCATGCCGTACAGACCGGGCGGGAGCGCCTCGATCGAGTTCAGCACCGACGCGATCTGCGTTCCTTCCTTCTTCGCGACCTTGCCGGAAACGAAGATGCCCAGGTGCCCGACATCCTCGTGCATCAGACCGACGATCACCTGCCCGCGGGCCTTGATCTCCTCGGTCGAGCCGTAGACATCGGCCACCCAGTTGAAGGCTTGCTGCGGCGGCGTGATGTTGTCGCCCATCGAGGCGAACAGCACTATCGGGACCTTGATCTCGCGCAGGTCGAAGGCTCCGTTCGGACCTGCCGTTCCCGACCACAGCTTGTTGCCGACGAACAGATTCTGCGTGATCCACTCGATCTCCTCGCGGTTCATCAGGAAGTAGCCGCCCCACCAGCGCTCGAAGTCCAGAAAGCGCTGCGCGTCGGTGTCGACGTTGGCGAACACCTGGTAATACTTATCCCAGAATGTATTGGCCGGATTCAGGTTCTCGAAGTTCTGCACCAGCGAGGCGCCGTCGAACTTGCCTGCGCCGAGGTCGGAGGCGAGCGAAGCGAGCCACGTGCCGCCGAGAAGGCCGCCGGAATAGCGCATCGGATTGTCGCCCTCGCCTTCTCTCCACGCGCCGCCCCAGTAGGACATCGGCGCGCCGACGATCACCACCGGACCCGTGTCGTCGGGATTCGACGCGGCGAGCATCATCGCGGCCCAGCCCGCCTGACAATTGCCGACGATTCCCGGCTTCGGGGCGTCGGGATGGAGCTCGCGCACATGGTGTACGAACTCGCGCTCAGCGTTGCACACGTCGATGAGCGTCTGTCCCGGCTCGGGGTCGCGGAAGAACATGACGAAGTACACCGGATGGCCCTCGTGCAGCGCTATCCCGACCTGGGAGTCGTCCTTGAAGCCGCCGATCCCGGGCCCGTGCCCCCCGCGTGGGTCGATGATCACGTACGGACGAAGTCTGTTATCCACCGTTACGCCCTTGGGCGGAACGATACGCAGCAGCGCGTAATTGACCGGACGCTTGAGCGTGCGTCCGTCCATGACCGTCTCATAGTCGAAGTGGAGCACCGGCGGCAATCCTTTGCGCTCGTGCTCGAGGAAGTTGTTGCCGCGCTGGCGCAGCGTGTCCCAGAACAGGATGGAGCGCTGGGCGAAGTCGACGGCGTATTGCGCGCCACTCGTGGCGGCTTGCCACGGCAATACAGGACTCGCCACTGACCCGGCGACCTGCTTCTCACGGGCCGCTTGCACCCGCTTGCCGTAGCGCTCCAGCGCTGTGCGGGTGCGGGTTTGAAGCACCTGCGTCACCTTCTCCGAAACTTCGTGGCTCTGTGAAAGCCGTTTAGCTGAGTTACTCATTGGTCCTCTTTCTATTCGCCCCTACACTGCGGCAGGAATTTGTATCGTCACTTCGGCATCGCGTCGGTCGATCGCCCACCCGTGTGCACTTCCAGATCGATGGCGATCGACTCGAGCAGTTCGACACCGGACGCAAACTCGCGTTGCTCGCCGGTGACAAGGTTCTCCAGCCGTCCGGCAAGCGCACCGGGCTTTGCATCGCTGCGCATCTTGAGCACATAGGCTCGTCGGTTCGGATACTTGGATTCAGAATTGAGAGTCATGACATGTGTCGCAACGAAACTGGCCTAAGCGTAGTCGCATCCGAAGCCCTGGTCGTAAGGAAAAGGTCCGTGTTTGGTCGGAATGCGGTACACGATTACGCCGGCCGACTCGCGAGGACGCGCCCCGGCGCGAGGCTGTGCCCCTGGACGAATTTGCTACCTTTGCTTTATGACTTCGGTCGGCGCAGGCGTCCCGATGGCTGTGTGTCAGTCCGCCATCTGCAGCAAGCGCGGTCCCGTGACAGAAGCGATCTTCCTCGGCGCGGCAGGTTGACGACGTTCGGATCGTACGCTGTTCGCCTGGCGCATTTCTTCGCGTATCCGCTGGAATGTGCGGCGCAGGTCCGTGTCGACCGAAGGGTAGTATTTGAAGGTTGGATCGAGGATCGATTTCATTTCTGTTGCTCCGTCAAAAAAAGGGCTCGCATCCCACGAACGCGCGCGCCGAGTCTCATTCATAGCTCGAGAAGTGGATCGCGGTGAACACCTCCAGGATAGCGATTACGGCGAGTGTGGCCGCCAGGCATCGTATAGGTCTCATCCATGTTCCCTCATGGGCTATGCGGCCACGATGCTCTTGTCTGGCGTCGTGGGGCTGAGTTGCGTATTGGTCATGACCTTTCAGCAGAAGCGTCCGTCCAGTGACGATGCATCGTAAGGCCGACGTGCCTCGCAAGTCGTCGGCGAACCGTCGACATTCGGTGGGGATTCGGTAAAGCGCAGTTCGCAGCATCGAACATCACTTCGTCCTCCGCGCCGGACGTATTTTGGTCGCGACGAAATCCCGACGGAATGCCGACCCTTCGGAGACGACTTCCGCTCTACGCGGAGATAGGCTGCGGTGCATGTCGAATCCGTTTCATAACGCGCCAGGCAACTACAAAAGGGTGGACCCATGATTACAGCGTACTGGATCTTCGTCGCATTCGTAGTGGGCGGTTGCGCGGGTCTGCTGTTGACCGCGTTGCTGCGGGCCGCAGCAGATGAAGGCCCCGACGCGTTGGCGAGGTCAGCTCACGTTCATCCAAAGAGACCGGGGACGATCACGTGGCAGGAGTAGTCACAACCGCGGATACGACGATGAAGCCGGCGAAGGCGGAGCACGCATTGCACATGATGCGAGCCTATCTCGACGACTGTGCTCCTTCCTTCGCTCCACTTCTGCGCATAGGAAGAATCGCAGTCGGTGTGCTCGCATGCCTGCTCGCGGCATGTGCTACGGATCACTCCTTGATGCCAATGCCCGCGCTCTATACGGGACCGAATGCCAGGCCACTTTTCCGGGAAACGCCGTTGCCATCTCTTCCGCCGACGCTCGATCTGCTCTTCGTTACCGACCGTGCGCCGGCACAAGGCCCAGGTGATCCGCCGTACACGGCCGAACGCTCGCGCTCGATCGCATTTGGCTCGGCCATGATCGAGTTCGGTGAAGGCCTCACGCTCGGCGAGCTTGCAGCGCAAGGGGCCGCGGCCGAGCATGCATCGCCGATACGACTTAGCCTTGGAGTGACGACAGAGCTCGGTCGATTTCCAGCGATACCGTATGAGCTTGTGGGCACCCGTGACGGCATGAGGCGTTCCCCGACGGTCGTGGAGGCGCACGAACGGGCGAAACAACGGTTGCAGGCCGAGGTGGCTAGGCGTCTCGCAAGCACGCCGCGCAAGGAAGTCGTTTTGTTCGTGCACGGCTATCACGCGAGCTTCGAGAGGGCCGCCCTGACCATGGGCGAAATGTGCCATTTTCTCGGACGCGAGTTCGTGTGCGGCATCTTCTCCTGGCCCGCGGGCGGTCACGGCGGCATCCTGTTCGGCTACGACGTGGACCGCGAGTCTGCCGAGTACGCGGTCGAGGACCTGGTCAAGGTGATCCGCATCATCGCGGGGACGCCCGGCCTCGACAGGATTCACTTCGTTGCTCACAGCCGGGGCACCGACACGCTCGCGTCGGCTTTGGCTGTGCTGGGCGCCGAGGCTTACGCCCGAAAGAGCTCGCCGACTCGCGAGTTCCACATTGGCAACGTCGTGCTCGTCGCTCCCGACCTCGACGGCGACGTCGCGGTGATGAAGATTTTCAAAGTCTTCTCTGATCCTGATTTGCCTTTCGGCGCGGAGCCCGACGCCAGTGCCATCATCCCGCCGTCGCCAGGACTCAAGCTGACCATTTATGCGTCACGCGACGACAAGGCACTCGCCGCCGCCGGCTGGTTGTTCGGCGGCATTGCCAGGCTTGGAAGAATCGATGCGACGATGTTCACGTCCGACCAGATCGCATTGATCGGCGGACTGGACGCCGTCGAGATCATCGAGGTCCAAGGCACCACCGATTTCTTTGGGCACAGTTACTTCGTTTCGAACCCCAAGGTGAGCGCTGACATGATCGCCATGCTGCGCTACGGGTTGCTGCCGAACGATCCGGGCCGACCGCTGGAACAGATCGCGGGGCCTTTCTGGAGGGTGCCGGTAGAGTCACCCGCTTCAACGAGTACTGCATCTTTCCTTCAATAGCAAATTTACGACACAGAAGGCCACAGTCATGAAACCGCTTTACGAACCGCTCTTCACGCAGGTTGGCTCGGACCTCGCCTCGACACGCAGCGTCTTTGCGTACGACCGCATCGAAGGCGAGCAATGCCACAGGCCAACCGAGCAGGCGGATGAAATCCTATCGGACGCCCGCTTCCAAATTCCGCTCTACGTAATCGCAGCAGCGGCCCTACTCGGCTGAGGGCTCTCGTCGTGCGCAACCCAGAGGGTCATGCCATGAACCACCTCGGCGCCCTGTCGCACCTGCGCTCTCAACGATTGCCATCGCGGCGCGTAGGGCTGTGGACGGTAACGATCAACACGGACCATCTACGAGCTTTGTTCTTCGCGCGTCATTTTCTCGCGGGCATTCTGATAGGCACCGTCATCGTGCTCGCCGTGTTTCTGGTCATGGACTGACAACGGCGAAACCACTGAATCCGAATGAAATCTCGACCGTTCGCTAACCACTTCGAGGCGCGTTGCCTCTAAGATGCGTCTGCATGGGTCGCCGGCAAATGACATCAGCGACCGTCGAACGGAAAGCAGGCATAAAGGAAAAGGAGATTTGAAATGTCGACCCGCTCCATGCGACTCCTGGGCTTCTGGGTGTGGGTGTGCGTGCTCGTGATGTCGGTCTTTGTCGAAAATTACGCGCTCGCCCAAGGCCAGGCCGATGATGGCACGGTCACGACCATCGAGATCTATCGCGCGTCCGATAACCAGCCGATCAACGCCGGAACGGTGCTCGGCGGCATCGCCGGAGGCGTCATTGGTCATCAAATCGGCAGCGGTCGCGGGAATACGGCGGCGACCATCGCCGGCACGATCGGCGGCGCGGTTATCGGAAACGAAATGGAGAAAAAGCAGCGGCAGGCGACGCGATACCGCATCACCGTGCGGCTCGATTCGGGCACCTCACTGATCATCGAAGAGCCGCGCGACCTCAACCTGCGGGTGGGCGACCGTGTGCGAATCGCGGACGGCCACATCTATCGGATCTAAGCATGGGCTCGTGCCGATGATCGAAATTGCAGTTCGCGCAAATCAATCGCGCCACATGCCCTCTAGGCTCGCCGCATTGGAGATGCCATGATTTCTCGCTTGGTTATAACTTGTGTTTTGGCGCTTGGTGTCACTTTGCCTGTCTTCGCCGGCGACTGCATCCGCGACAATTACGGAACCCTCTATTGCGGACGAGCCGACTGCATGATGGCCTCCGACGGCAAATTGCACTGTGCGAAACACGACGGCGGTGTGATTCGCGACGAGTACGGAAACGTGCTGTGCGGCGTCGGCTATTGCGCGGCGGAGGACACAGGCCGCATGCCGTGCTCGACCTGACGCCGTTCGCACACTGACGCCCCTGTACCGGGACCATCTCAATTGGAGATCGCCGAATGACCATTAGGGTAGCGATCAACGGCTATGGACGCATCGGACGCAATATTCTGCGCGCTCACTATGAAGCCAGGAGGCACGACATCGCGATCGTTGCGATCAATGACCTGGGCAGCCCGCAGACCAGTGCTCATCTGACACGCTACGACACGACGCATGGGAGATTTCCATACCGCGTCGACCTGATAGGTGATGTGATGACAGTCGACAAAGACTACATCAAGGTTCTGACGGAACCCGACCCCGCGAGACTCCCTTGGGGTGCATTGGGAGTCGATGTTGTGATGGAGTGCACGGGGTTGTTCACCACGAAGGCGAAAGCCTCGGCGCACATTCTCGGTGGCGCAAGAAAGGTAGTGATCTCTGCGCTGGGTGGTACGGACGTCGATGCTACGGTTATCTACGGGATAAACCACGAGAGTCTCAAGTCCTACCACACCGTGATTTCGAATGGGTCGTGCACGACCAACTGCCTGGCGCCGCTGGTGCAGCCGTTGGTACGCAAGATCGGCATCGTTAGCGGCGCCGTGACGACGGTGCACGGATACACGAGCGATCAAGCGCTGATTGACGGGCACGATGTCGATCTGCGTCGAGCGCGTTCGGCGACGATGAACATGATCCCCACGAAGACGGGCGCGACGGCAGCACTCGCGCTCGTCCTGCCGAGGTTGAAAGGCAAGCTCGTTGGATATGGGATCCGGGTGCCAACGATAAACGTGGCGATGGTCGATCTGGCATTTATTGCCGAACGGGACACAACCGTCGAGGAGGTCAACGCCGTGATGAGGGCGGCCTCAGAGCAGGGACCGCTCCTCGGCATTCTTGGCTATACGGTAGCGCCGCTCGTATCGAGTGACTTCAACCACAATCCTGCGTCGGCAACGTTCGACGCTACGCTCACCAAGGTAGCGGGACGTCTCGTGAAGGTCGCCGCGTGGTACGACAACGAGTGGGGCTTTGCCAACCGGATGCTGGACACGGCGGTGGCTTTGATCGGCGCGCGGCGGAGTCGGGGGACCACTGTTAAAGCACCAATCGGCGCACGTGATCCGATTGCTTACGCCGAGGCCTCGCTGGCGTAGGCGCCAACAGAAAACACTTGTTGCATATAGGCACTCGAAGTCGGGAAGTCGGGAAGTCGGGCTCGAGCGTCACAGCGTCCGCTGATTGCACCTAGCCGCCCAGCGGCTAGCGCTGGTGTGCGATCAAGCTCGCCCGGCCGTCGCGTAGCGCATGAACTGCTCGAGCGAGCGCAGGCGTGCGCGCACTAGAGCACCATCGTACCAACGCGCTCGGACACCACGAGCTCGGCTTCCGTCGCCTCGCGCACCTGGTCCACCGTCACGCCTGGGGCGGTCTCGAGAAGTGTCGCGCGTCCGCCAGGGAAGGCGATCACTGCCAGCTCGGTGACGACAAGATCCACGGCCCGCACCGAAGTGAGCGGCAGCGAGCATTGTTTGACTATCTTCGACTGGCCCTTCGCCGTGTGCTGCATGGCGACGATGACGCGCTTCGCGCCCGAGACGAGGTCCATGGCGCCACCCATGCCGGGCACCATCTTTCCCGGGATCATCCAGTTGGCGAGATGGCCCACAGCATCGACCTGCAGCGCGCCGAGCACTGTGATGTCGACGTGTCCGCCGCGGATCAGCCCGAAGGACATCGCGCTGTCGAAGGTGCTGGCACCAGGCAGCGCGCTGACCGGCTTTCCGCCCGCGTCGGTGAGCAGCGGGTGGTGCATGCCGTCTGCCGGAGCGCCCGTGCCGATCAGGCCGTTCTCCGACTGGAAGTACACGCGCAGGGCGGGTGGCACAAACTTCGAGACGAGCGTCGGGATGCCGATGCCGAGGTTGACGAGCATGCCATCGCGCAGCTCTTGCGCGATTCGCTTTGCGATGATGGTCTGGGCGTCCATGGGTTCAAGCGTGCGAGATGATGTAGTCGACGACCGGCGCGGGCGTCATCACATGGTCGGGCGAAATTACGCCGACGGGCACGATGTTCTCGGCTTCCACGATTACCGTGTCGGCCGCCATGGCGATCACCGGGTTGAAGTTGCGGGCGGTCAAAGCGTAGTAAAGGTTGCCGGTGTAGTCGGCGAGAAACGCGTCCACCAGTGCGAAATCGGCGCGCAGCGCGGTCTCGAGGAGATAAGGCTTGCCATCGACCTCGATGCGTTGCTTACCTTTCTCAACGACGGTGCCAACGCCGGTGGGCGTCAGCACGCCGCCGAGCCCGAAGCCGCCGGCGCGAATGCGCTCGATCAGCGTGCCCTGCGGCACGAGGTCGACCTCGAGCTCGCCGGCCAGCATCTTCTTCTGCGTTTCGGGATTAAGACCGATGTGGCTGGCGATCGTCTTCTTCACCGCGCCGGCGCCGATCAGCTTGCCGATGCCAATGCCGGGGAGCGCGTTGTCGTTGGCGATCACGGTCAGATTGCGCTTGCCCTGGCGCACGAGCTCGTCGAGCAGGCGCTCGGGCGTACCCACGCCCATGAACCCACCGATCATCACGGTCGCGCCGTCGGGTATCAGCGCCGCGGCGTCCTTCAGTAAGATGGTCTTCATTGGGCGGTCCAGCCTCCGTCGACCGGCAGCGCGATGCCGCGGATCTGGGCCGCGGCTTGCGAGCACAGGAAAAGCGCAGCCGCGCCGATCTGCTCCGGCGTCGCGAACTCGAGCGAGGGTTGCTTCTCGCCGAGGAGTTCCACCCTTGCCTTCTCGACGGAAATCTTTTCCCGAGCCGCCCGGTCGTCGATCTGCTTCTGCACGAGCGGCGTCAGTACCCAGCCGGGGCAGATCGCGTTGCAGGTGATTCCGGTGGTGGCGGTCTCGAGCGCGACGACCTTGGTCAGGCCGAGGACGCCGTGCTTCGCCGCGACGTAGGCGGACTTCTGTGCCGACGCCACAAGGCCGTGGGTCGAGGCGATGTTGATGATCCGTCCCCAATTGCACGCCTTCATGTGCGGCAGGGTGGCGCGGATGGCGTGAAACGCGGCCGAGAGGTTTATCGCGATGACCGCATCCCACTTCTCGACCGGAAACTCTTCGACCGGCGCAACGTGCTGGATGCCGGCGTTGTTCACGAGGATGTCCACGCGCCCGATACCGCGCGCCGCCTGCGCTACCATCGCCGCAACGTCCACGGGCCTCGACATGTCGGCGGCGCTGTAGTCGACCTTCACGTTGTATTGGGATTTAAACTCAGCAACGAGCTTGTCGATGAGTGCCTTGTCGCCGAAGCCGTTCAGCACCATGTGCGCTCCGGCGCCCGCGAGGGCGCGCGCGATGGCGAGCCCGATGCCGCTCGTCGAGCCGGTCACCAGCGCCACTTTGCCGGACAGGCTCACTGCTTCTTCGGCTTCGCGTCGGAGTACAACCGGGGGCGCTTCTGGCATCACGATCGTTCCTTTCGGTGACGCGTTTACAGACGCGTCGGCGCAAGCGTAGGCCCACCGCTTCCGCTTAGGGTCAGGGAAGCGTCAAGATTGCGTCCGGATTTGGTCGCATTTCCGGAGACTGCCCTGGAGAACAAACCGCCGATCCGGTCTATCGGTAACGCGTTGGAGCTTTCATCACCGAAAGCGAACCGACTCGTGAGGCTCGTTGCACCGTGGACAAATGAACAGCAGCGTCTCAAAGCCGCACGCCGATTTGCAAACTTCCGCGAGCCTCAGTGAACCGACGTCGAGCAGCTCGCCGTTGCATTCCAGCCACACGCTGTCGCGATCGGGCTCGTTCTCTTGGGAGTCGGGTTCAAAGAGGAAAGGGTCAAAGTCTCGAAGGACATCCACGCCGTGCATATCATCAAAGTCTGAATCAGGCATCGATCTCATATCGCACTCCTTTTAAAAAAAAATGTCAGGCGGGCGCCGCCTTCACGACCTCGAAACCCGCAGCGCGCTCGAAATCGCGCGGCACCACGTAGCACGCCTGGCTCGTCGCGATCGGATGACCGACAACGAGGAACGCCTGAACGAGCAGGCTCGAGCAGATGAAGCGCTTCGCGTCTTGCGCCATCCTGCTCGGCGCGGGCAGGTTGAGGCACCGGCGGCAAAGCGCCCAGGCGTGGGCGAGGTCGTATTCGCTGCCGACGTGGCGCAGCACGGATTCGGCCACCCGTGCGCGCTCCGTGTCGTCAAGGCGCACGGGCCGCAGCACGGAAATGCGGCGCGCGTCGAGATCCGAGAGTCGTATCGCGCGCACGCCGGCCGCGATGTCAGCCTCGACGATGCAAAGGGGGTCGGGGCCATTCTCCAGCGGGCCGACGTACATCGATACATGCGACCACGTCGATCGCGTAAGGCGCTTGACCAGCTCGGCGCAGCGCGTGTTGCCGGCGCAGAGCAGCACGTCCCCACAACGCAGCACCGCGGCTAGCGCCTGACGGTCCACGGTCGTGAGCGTCGAGAATTCGTCGAACGGTTTTGCGAGATAGAGCGTGAGCGCTCTAATCACACCAGCACGCACGTGCTTCGGCAGAGCCGATATGGCACTGATCGCCCGCAGCGTGGCGCGCTTCCAGATCATGTCACGTCGTCGAATCCGACGTTCGGGATGTGGTTCGCCGCCGCAAGCGCCTTGAGGCGCTCGTATTCCGCGGGCAGGCTGGCAAGCCACTCGACCAGGGGGCGCCTGGCGGCTTCATATCGTTGGTGGAACGAACACGCTTGAACATGCGGCTCGCCGCCGGCGGCACCGCACTCGGGACATCGTCGTGGCATCGCAAACATGACGCTCCTCCTTCGAACATCGACATCAGTCGACGCCGACAGACGACGACTCCGTCTGGCGCGCCTCGCGGAGCAACCGCGCCCTCAACTGCCGCCGCAACTCATCGGCATAACGCATTTCCGTCATCGTCGGGAACGCGGGTTGTGCGACGTATAAGTCACTCGAACGTCGATCTGGCGCTGTCGTAGCGTCCCAAGCTTCTATATCTAGCATCGGTGACTCCCGAGTCATCGTTGAATCAGCGCCGCCATGGGCATCAGTGCATAGCGCGTGCGAACGTGCGCCCGCGCATGAGCTGCACCGCCTCGGGAAGCTCCGCGGCGAGAGCGTCGAGCGACTGCATCACTTCCTCGTACAGATCAGGGCCGGCGATGTAGCCGGGCCAGGTGAAGACCGAGAGCTCCTCCACCTCGAGGTCGGGCCGCAGCCAGAAGCCGGAAAGTATCGGCAGACGCTTGAATAGTTGGTCCACGTGCTGGGCGACGATCGCCTCGGTCTGCTGGCGACACGCTTCACTTAGGTGTTGCTCGGAGGGTTTCATGGAGTCTCCTTGGCTAGGACTCGTTGAGGACAAGCGGCTCGCGCTCCAGCGTGGCGGCGAGCGAGCGGATGAGCTCGGCGAGCCCCGCGTCGCCGCGGCACAATGCCGTGAGTGCCGTAAGGGCGGGGTGGTCGCGCCCGGCGGCGACGTTCCGCTCGATGGCAGGCGTGCGTTGCGACGACGCGGCAACCGTGGAGGCGATGAAACGATAGCCCCGCCGCGATACCGTCTCGATGTAGCGCGGCTGTTTCGAGTCGTCGTCGAGCACCGCACGCACTTCGCTAATAGCCGTCTTCAGCACCGACTCGGTGACGAAGCGATGACCCCAGACGAGATCGAGCAAAGCGTTCTTCGTCACCAGGCTGCCGGGGGCGCACGCCAGTGCGCAAAGCACTGCGAAAGGCTTCGGCGCGAGAGTGACGGCCTTTCCATTGCGCAGCAGGAGGGCATTGGCCTCATCCAGTTCGAATGCGTCGAAGCGCACGCGTACCGGATTCAGGGCCGCCGGGTGTCCGCTCTTTGCGTAGGGGACTGCGTGAGGCGCGCTGAGCGGAATGACATTCGCAACATTCATTTTTAATCTCCACAACGAGGGTTGCTCATGTCGGCACTATCGCGCCGGCTGGCACTTGCGCGCGAGCCTCTGTTGGTGTGGATTTGCGGCTCGCTCGGTGTTCTTTACGACCACCGAAGAGCAGGCGGCGCCCACTGGAAGGCGCTCGCGACACCCTCATTAGGGGTGTGGCTCGCGCCTCTTTCCGTGTGCGTTGCCGTTGCCGTTGCCGTTGCCGTTGCGGATTTCGACGCGCCTCCAGCCGAACAGGCGCGCATCGAGGGACCAGGCGCCTGGCCCAAGCAGCGCAAGCGCAGCGGCGAGCGTTGCCAGTAGCAGGTGGAAGCCCGCATCAGCGGGGTTGAAGAACCCGTGCAGTGCCGAGTAGATCGCCGCCAGCGTCCCAACGATCGGCGTCCATAGACCCACGACCAGGAGCGCGCCCATTGCAGCGCACAGGAAGTGAAGCGCGACCGATGCGGGTGCCGCTCCGGCGGTTAACCCAACGACGCCGTGAAACAGCAGCGCGCCGCCTGCGGCCACGCGCATGAGCACAAGCCCGGCGCCGGGGGCACCATGGGCGAACGTCGAGAAGAGTCTTCGCACACGTCGAGTCTATGAACGGCCCGACGACGCGGAAAGCCTCGAAAGAGTGAGGCGCATGCCCCTTTTGGTTCGGGCCGAGGGGCCGGGTGGACCGAGGAGGCGCGACGCCAACCTAGAATTGGATGATCCCGCGCTTGAGTCCGATCATCGCGGCCTGCGTGCGGTCCTTGGCGTCCAACTTCGACAGGATATTTCGCACCTGGCCCTTCACCGTCTCTTCGCTGAGCGCGAGCGCCCTGGCAATCTCTTTGTTCGCGTTGCCCTGCGCGATGAGCCGCAGGACACGTATCTCCGCCGGTGTGAGCGCGTCGTCCGTGGCGTGCTCGGCCAGCTCGAACGACACTTCCGAGGCGAGCGCCTTGCGCCCGGCGTGCACCGCGCGGATGGTGTCGAGCAGCTCCTTGTGCAACGCGTTCTTCAGAAGGTAGCCGCGAGCGCCGGCCTGCAACGCTCGCAGCGCCTGCGCGTCACCGGCATAGGTCGTGAGCACGATGATGCGCGCGTCAGGAAACTCGCCTCGAATCGCGCCGATCGCGTCGAGTCCGCCCATCTCGGGCATCTGCAGATCCATGAGCGTGACGTCCGGACAGTGCGCCCGGAACTGCTGAATCGCTTCACGTCCGTTCGCCGCTTCTGCCACGAGGGCCATGTCCGGCTCCGCGGCGAGCAGCCCGGCGATGCCCTGTCGCACGACAGGATGATCGTCGACGCAGAGAATCCGGATGCGTTGGGGATTGTCGCTCATGAATCGCTAGTATCGCTTGGCCCGAAAACCCTCTGGGGGAGCCACGATCGGGCCGGTGAAGAGCTACTGTACGCGTGCGGCCCGGGGATGCTCAATTCCACCTCGGTTCCCGTGTCGAGCCCGCTCCAGACCGTGAGCTTGCCGCCGGCGAGCTTCGCGCGCTCCCGCATTCCGCGCAACCCGAAGTGCCCTTCCCGTCCCTCCCCGCGCAACACCTCCGGGCCGATCCCCTTGCCATCGTCGCGCACCCGCACCCGAAGCTGTCGCTCGTCGTAGCGAAGCTCGACTTCTATCTGCTTGGCAGCGGCATGCCGGAAGGCGTTGCGCAGCGCCTCGCCGGCAATGCGGAAGACCTCGTCGCGCACAATCGGATGCAGCGCCCGCGGCGTACCCTGCACCTCGACCCCCAAAACGTTCTCGCTGGAGTTCTCTTTCGCCAGCTCTTCGCCGAGCGCCCGCAGAGAGTCGGCGAGGTCGTTCGTCTCTGTGGCCGAGGTCCGCAGTCCTTGCACCGCGTCGCGGCCCTCCGTGATCGCCTCGGCCGCCTGGTCGATGGCGCTCGCAAGGACCTGCTTCGATTCGGCCGGGCGATCCGGGAGAAGATTGAACGCGGTCTGGAACCGCAGCAGCAGCCCGTGGAAACTCTGCAACAGCGTGTCATGCAGTTCCCGCGCGATCCGTGTCCGCTCGTCCACGCGCGTGTCCAGCGTCAGGCTGAATTGGCGGCGCACCTGGCGAATGCGCAGCCGATACAGCATCCATAACACTGCCAGAATCACCGCAACACAAAGCGCGCGGAACCAGGCCGTCTGCCAGTAGGCCGGCGCGATCGAGAAGTCGAGCGATGCACCCGTCTCGTTCCACACCCCGCTGTTGTTGCTAGCGATCACTCGAAAGCGGTAGTCGCCCGGAGCGAGGTTTGAATACTGCGCCTCGCGGTCGTTGACGACCTGCCTCCAGTCCGGGTCCTGACCCTCGAGCTTGTACTTGAAGCGGACCTTCTCTGGCGCGACGAGGCTCACTGCGGTGTAGTCGATCGATATGTCTCGGACCAAAGGAGGCAAGCGCAGTCCGGATTTGGCATCGTAGCTTTTGTGGTCAGCCGTAATTTGCTCGATGTGGACTGGCGGAGCGAGCATGTTCCTGGCCATACGGGAGGGATCGAAGAAGCTCACCGTGTCATAATTGACGAACCAGATTTTTCCGTCGGAAGACTTTGCCGCCTGAGGGTGGAACCCGCTGAGGGTTGGAACCAGCCGAATTCCGTCCGCGGCGTCGAAAGTCGTGACCTGAATTGTTCGCTTCGGGTCGGCGACCCATGCGTCCAACTCGGTGCGCGCTACCCGTAGGAGTCCACACTGCGTATACAGCCAATACGAAGTTGAATCGTCTCCGATGATCCAGTGCACTTTGTTGCAAGGCAACCCGTTCGCAGTGGTCAGCGTGGCAACCTGCCCGGCAGCGATCCGGCTGAGACCGTGTTCGGTTGAGGCCCAAAGGGTGCCATCGCGATTGCGCGCAAGGTCCAGGACCCTGCTGGCGACACCCCTGTCGTCCCGCAATGGCAAGTTTCGTATTTGCCCCTGACGAAAATACGCAAGCCCGCCGGTGAACAGGCCCGCCCAGACGCCGCCATCGGGGTCGGGCACCAAGCCGCCAGTACCAGGTCCGCCGCCCAGCTTCTGCCAAGGCGCCTGCTCGACGATTTTGCCGTCGACCAGATGCGCGAGACCGTTATCAGCGGAGGTAAACCACAGACTGAGCCATAAGCCGCCGTGATTGTCGCCAGCCATCGCGAACTTAGCGCCGGCCGGCACGGACGGCACTACGGTAAACTTCCCCTGCTCGAACGCCGCAAATCCGTGAAACGATGAAACCCAGATGCGGCCCTGCTCGTCTTCGAAGAGCGATTCGATCTCATCGTCGAGCAGGCCGGGATGGCTTCCCTTCCGATAAATCGTCACGCTTCCATCCTTCCATCGATAGAGCCCATCCACCATGCCGATCCATACGCTCCCGTCGCGCGCCGCGACCACAGAGTGGGCGCTCCCGCTCGATAGCCCTTCGTCCACCGACAGCGAGGTGACCGCCAACTCATGAAATTGATCGAGACCTGCGGCAGTACCGACCCAGACCGTTCCTTCGCGGTCCTGAAACAGGGCCTTCACCTGATCGCTCGACAGGCCGTCTTTATGAGTAAAGGTTGATGTTTTGCCGTCGTACGTGTGCACAAGTCCACGAGTATTTGTGCCGATCCAAAGTCCCCCGCTGCTGTCGCGGAGGAGCCGCACAGCAGTCAAAGACGACGGCAAGCCATGAAGAGGGTAATCCACGACACTCGTCCCGATGAGTTGACGGACGCTGTCCATGGCAACGATGAGGCCTGACTGGTGATCGCCTTGCGCCAAAGTCTGGCGCTCTAAAATTGGTGTGTCCAGATAACGGATCGGAGGACCCGGTTTCCATCGCCATAGCCCGTTCGCCGTTCCTACCCACAGGATGCCGTCGCTATCTTCGTACAAGGATTCCACCGAGGCGCCGAGACTTCCGTCATCGCCGTAACATTGCATACTGCCGCTGCGAATTGCGCAGAGCCTTCCGGCCGATCCTCCCAAAGCGGTCGCTGCCCATACCGTTCCGTCCCGATCCTGCAAGAGCGCATTAACTCTGCGGCGGCCGAGAGCTGGATACTCACTCAGTTGACCGTTCTTCCAGCTCACCAGCCCGTCGAGGCTGCCGATCCAGAGTGTTCCGTCGCGTGCCGGCAGGAGGGACCCAACCTCGGTACGGGCGAGCCCCGGCAGCGGCAATGGCACCGCTCGAACTCCGTCGAAGCGATACACACCCGTCTGCGTGCCCAGCCAAAGATAACCGTCGGGCGACTGCGCGATGGTGTAGACCGCCCCGCCCAAGAATCCGTTGCGGAAGGTCCGCGCGGTATGCGCGTATTGGCTGATGTCGAGCGACGCATCCGGGGCAGCAATAGCGGGAGACGAGAACAGTGCGTTGAGCGCGCCAAGGGTAATCAGCGCTAGCGCAGGTTTGCTTGGCCACATAGCTGGTTCGATCTGGACGTCGCGGGGCGTCGTCGGCTGATCAAGGAGCAGTATCGGCCGCCGATACCGCGAGAGCCAACAAGGTCGCCACCGCACGGTGGCGCCTGATCGCCGCGAACTGCCCGCGCATTTCGTAGCGACGCGGACGGATCTTCGGATGATCCGCGCTTCGGGAAACTCCGCCTCGAATCGCGCCGATCGCGTCGAGTCCGCCCATCTCGGGCATCTGCAGATCCATGAGCGTGACGTCCGGACAGTGCGCCCGGAACTGCTGAATCGCTTCACGTCCGTTCGCCGCTTCTGCCACGAGGGCCATGTCCGGCTCCGCGGCGAGCAGCCCGGCGATGCCCTGTCGCACGACAGGATGATCGTCGACGCAGAGAATCCGGATGCGTTGGGGATTGTCGCTCATGAATCGCTAGTATCGCTTGGCCCGAAAACCCTCTGGGGGAGCCACGATCGGGCCGGTGAAGAGCTACTGTACGCGTGCGGCCCGGGGATGCTCAATTCCACCTCGGTTCCCGTGTCGAGCCCGCTCCAGACCGTGAGCTTGCCGCCGGCGAGCTTCGCGCGCTCCCGCATTCCGCGCAACCCGAAGTGCCCTTCCCGTCCCTCCCCGCGCAACACCTCCGGGCCGATCCCCTTGCCATCGTCGCGCACCCGCACCCGAAGCTGTCGCTCGTCGTCATCGAGACAATCGTGCCCTTCTCACGAAGCGGCCAAAAGGGTTTGAAGTGGATAACCGACTTCGTTGGTCGAGTATTTGCCCCCTGGCCGACCGAGCGGGGCCAACGTCCTGCGGCCTCTCACCTGGGTGAACTCTTGTAGGCGCGCTGTCGCCTCCCACCAAAGTGCGACAGACCCTGCTGCACCAGAATCGTACCCCGCTATGCATTCTGCGCCTGCCGACCTGCCGTGTCACCGAGGCCGCGCACCGGCGACGCGGCTTCGCACAAAAAACGAAGTTGCCCCCACAGGTGCCCCCGCACTAGTCCGGGTTCGAGGCATAAGGGTCGTTAGAATCCATTTCGAGATTGTCCCAGAACTTGGCGCTGAAATCAGGATCCCCTAGTGCCTCGTCCCTTGCCGATAAGGCCGCGACTATCTTGATAGGCCATCGTCTCAAACAGAAAGTCGGCGAGCGTTTTCGCGGTGTTTACCGCCAGCTTGGCGTGATGGTCGCGCAAATCTTATGCTCGGCGCGCTCCTCGCCGGACAGGGAACCGATTACGCACCAACGTGTTTGGCCTCCGCGCTCTCGCACGCGATCGGCGCGCGTTTCCACCTCGACAACGGCATCACCGAGGCGGTGCTGCTGCCGCACGCGATGCGCTTCAACGCTGAGGCTACGCAGGATCGGCTGGCAGTCTTAGCGAGTGCACTAGGCGCGCATACAGCCGGTTCGCGTGAGTCAATTGCCGTCGACACGGTCGAGCGTCTATTCACTGAATCGGGGCTGCCGCGAAGGCCGCGTGAGATCGGCGTGAGGGAAGAGTCTCTGGCGGTGATTGCCGACGACGTTTCCGGGGGCTGGTTCCTTCATCAGAACCCGAGGCCCGTGAGCGGCAGAGTGGAGCTACTCGGGGTGCTAAGGCAGCGTGGTAAAGGGCGATCCGATCAACGACGAAGCACAAGGGGTGACGGGCTTGCATGACCCGACGATTTGATCTGAATGTGGCAAGCAATCTCCCGCGTGCTTGCGTGGGATAATTGCCGCATGTTTCATGAAACGATGCTGCCATCGATACATCGCGTCGCTATCCGAAGGGCTGAACTTGCTCTGGCGCTCAGCCTGGAGGAAGAGAGTGAGATCACTGCGGCCGTAGAAGAATTAAGTCACGTTCTATATTCCGCGTTGTTGGTCCTCGCGAGAGGTCGATCGCCTTGCAAGCGAGGCCAAGCAACGTCAAGCGCTGCGACGTCTTGCCAAGTCGCCCAATCCGACGATGGCGCTAGTCGATCAACAGGATGCTCGGGTGGCAAATCGAATCGCTTCGCACCTACCCAAGCTCGGCGAGGTGCCGAAGGGATCTGGCCCATCGCTGGACCAAATCAAGGCGGCGATCGCGGCCGCCTATGGGGACTTGGGGCCGAAGCGACAGGGCCGGTCACCGGGCACCTTAAGTTGGGCGCAACGGCAGTTCGCGCTTGGGCTCGCGGTTTTCTGGACTACCTATACCGGCCTGCCACCGACGCGGCGATATAACTTTTACGAAAAAAAAGAGTACGGGCCCTTCTTCGACTTTGTTGGGCTAGTGCTATCGATGCTGCCAACCCGCTTTCGCAGCATGAAGATTAAAGGCAACCTCAGGAATCCGCGGGCCCTGGTCATGATGGCCTGCAGTGAGTACCGGCTTGCGGCAGCATCCGGCGATCCTCGTCAGCTGCGCGGCAATCTCCCGGAAGCCCGCTGGCTTCCGTCGCTTTAACCCCCTTAGTTTTTTTGCATAAGAAATCGCGCCTTCTCGGCCTAGTCTGAGAGGAGGTGCCTTGCTCGTCAGGACGTGATCCGGGACGTGGGGAAGGATCCGTTCGCTTCCGGCAGGGGACGGCATCGTCTTGTTGATAAGACATTGATTATTTGTATATTGGGAAAACTAGTACCAACAAATCGTTCCATGTTTTTTGATATAACATGCCTGAATGGACCTAAATAGCCCCTCCTCTAACGCCACCCCGGCCGACCAAGGCGGCGCCGAACAGGCCCCCGCCGCCGCGACGCTGGCCGACGTTGTCGGCGTCGTGAGGCGGCGCAGTGACCTTTCGGAGCAACGGCGCAAGGAACTGGAAGCCGGGGTTCGGACCTTTGGCCGGCTGCTGAACCGACCCATCGAATCGATCCCTGCCCTGCCCCAGAGCCTGGGACGCCTCTTCGCTTCCCTGTCGTCGACGACGACCGGGAAGTCGGGCAAGACGCTGGCCAACACGGTGTCGCAGGTCAAAGCTGCGCTCGCCGCCGCCGGCATCGGCCGACGGGTCCGGTTCAACCGCAAACCGTTGAGTCCAGAGTGGGCCCGGCTCTACGGCAGCCTTAGCCAGAAGCAATATCGAAATGGCCTCTCACGTTTCATTCATTACGCCGATCAGCACGAGGTGTCGCCTGAAGGCGTTGACGATCGGTTACTAGACCAATTCGTTGCCGATCTTGCCGCGAGCGGCGAAGTCGCTCATGTCCACATTCGCCATCGCAACACCGCGGTACTTTGGAACCGGTGCGCGCGGACCGTGACCGGGTGGCCACGCATTCAACTCACCGAGCCCGTGGTGGTCCGTGCCTACAAGAATCTGCTCTGGGGCGAATTACCGCCCCCCTTCACCGAAGACGTCGATAAATATCTAGGGTGGCTGTCCGGCGGCGACGTTTTTGCCGAGGACGGCCCAGAGCGACCAACCGCCCCAACTACGTTGCGGCAGCGACGGGAACTCATTCGCATCGCAGCCTCGAACTTGCTCGCGGGCGGTTTCCCGCCGGCCGAGCTGACCGGATTGCAGGTGCTGGTGGCAATGCCGAACGTCAAACTGGCGCTCGAGCGCCTACTCGCTACGCATGGAAAGACGACGTTTGTCCGTTCGGTCGCCACCGAATTGATCGCCATCGCCTCACGAAAGGTTAAGGCGGATCCAGCGACCCTGGAGTCCTTGAGGTCGATGCGCAAAAGGCTGGGGCCGGCGCCCGGCGGGATGACGAGCAAGAATCGCCGGGTGATTATGTTGCTCGAGGATGAGCGGGTATTGGACGCGTTTCTCGAGCTGCCGGAGCGGATCGCTGCCGGCGCCCGCCGCAGCCAGCTCTCATTCGGCCGGCGCGCCCAACAAATGCAGATTGCCGTGGCCACAGCGATCTTGGGCGCCATCCCGCTGCGTCTGAAGAATCTCGCAAATCTCGAATTCGGAAAACAGTTGACGCGCCCCTCCGGTCCGGACGGACTCCTGCATCTCATATTGGAATCTGCAGAGGTCAAGAACGGACGAGCACTGCACTTCGACGTTCCCACTGAAGTTGCGCGACTGATCGATGAATATGCGACCTACTACCGCGCACGGCTCGCCCCCGGTGCATCGCAATATCTATTCATTCATCAAGGGGGTAAGCGCAAACCCGAAGGAGCATTGAGGGACGGAATTACAAAGGCCGTACGCAAGCATGTCGGCATCCACGCCACGCCGCACCAGTTCAGGCATGCGGCGGCAGAACTGTACCTACGCGCACACCCAGGCGAGTACAGCATCGTGCAGCAATTGTTGGGCCACAGGAACCTGCAGACGACGCTCGCTTTCTACGCGCGAGACCAAGCGCGCGTCGCCGGTCGGCTGTTTGATGACACGTTGGCAGCCTATCGACGACGGAAGCGAAGCTAACGATGCCGAAGCGTATGGGAATTGCTTTTACCAATTGGCCGGCTGAGGACAAGCTCGCTTGGAGGCGTTCACTCGAACCCGGCGACCTCCTCGGCATCAACGGCATTGCAGCATCGTGGCGGCCGAAGACACAGTTTCAGGCGAGCTCGGAATATGGTCGTTGGCTGGCATTCCTCACCCAGACTGAGCCGGCTTGCCTTGTCCTTACTGCGGCACAGCGTGCTACAGAACAGCGTGTCAGACAATACGCTGCTGTATTACTGGCCCGGATCGAGGCATCGAGCGCTGCGAGTGCTATCGGTCACTTACAGCTCGCCCTGCGTGCAATCGCTCCCGAAGCATCTTGGACTTGGATGCGACAAATCCAACGGCGACTTGGCTTTCGCGCGGTGGCGCGGGAAAAGCGCGACCGACTTGTCCACGTGGCGGTTCTTATTGAACTCGGTGAGAAGCTAATCGAGGAATCACAACAACAAGGGTTCGTGCGCGACCCCATCGCCTTCCGGGACGGCGTGATCATCAAGTTCTTGGCCAGCAGGCCACTCCGGCGATCGAACCTGGCAGCACTGGAACTTGGACGACACGTCGCGGACCTTGGGAATCGCATCACGATCGCCCTCGCCGGCAGCGAAACCAAGAATGGTCGGCCTATTGAAATCCAGACACCGGATTCGATGGTTGCGGTATTCAGACGATACATCTACGAGGTCCGGCCGCTGATCGCAGGATCCTCGCGCCATCTTGCGCTATGGGCGTCGCCTAAAGGCGGTCCGTTGACCGCCGGTGGCATCTATCGAATGATCATCCGCCGCACCCACCTCGCGTTGGGCAGGAGCGTCAATCCTCACTTGTTTCGCGACATTGTGGCAACTAGCTTTGCGTTGGAACGTCCAGACTTGGTGAGCCTGACGATGGACCTGCTTAACCAGGCGTCCTTTGCGACGACCGACAAGTATTACCTCCAAAGCCGATCCGTGGCTGCCGGTCGCCGATACGCAGACGTCATCCGAGCCATGCGCGAGAGGCTATCAACGCATTCCGCGAAGGATTCGTCACTCGGTGATCCATCGACTCACGAGTGGTTAGCGTCGACGTCAACCTAAAGCCCAATGTTTCTCACGCCCCAGGAGGTAGCGACACTGACTGGATTCAGCCGCAAGGCGAGTCAGATCGCGCAGCTTCGGCGAATGGGCATCCCCTTCTTCGTCAACGGGAGCGGTCACCCGATCGTGACGCGAGCGGCGGTGGAAGGGCAACGTGAGCATAGCCAACCGATGACGTGGTCGCCTACCGTATTACAGAGTTCCTATGCAGATCACCAGGTGCTGTGTGGGACGTCGACCAACCACTAACTTGAACCTTCCACCGAGGCTGCGCTCTCGAAGGATGCGCAGCGGCAAGGTTTATTACTACTACGATACCGCCGCCAAGCCTCGCCGGGAAATCCCGTTGGGCGGCGACTATGCGCTTGCCGTCAAGAAATGGGCGGAACTGGAAATCGACGCTCGTCCTCGGCATTCAGAAATAATCACATTTCGATATGTCGCACAGCGCTACTTGCGCGAGATTCTGCCGACCAAAGCACCCCGTACCCAACGGCACAACCTCCAAGAGATCGCGCAGTTGTACAAGTTCTTCGATAACCCTCCCGCACCTATCGAAAAAATCACGCCGCTCCACGTCCGCCAATACTTGGACTGGAGGAAGAAGTCCCCCACACGCGCCAATCGCGAGAAGGCGCTTTTCTCTCACATCTACAATAAGGCCAGAGAATGGGGCTACACCAGTACGGCGAATCCGTGTCAGGGCGTGAAGGGATTTCGCGAGGTCGCGCGAGATATCTATGTCGAAGACTGGATCTACAAGGCGGTTTGGGAAGCTGCTGACTGGCCGACCCGCGACGCAATGGACCTCGCCTATCTAACCGGACAACGGCCGGCTGATGTCTTGAAGATGAAAATTGGCGACGTCCGGGATGGATACTTGATGGTCACACAGGGTAAGACGGGCAAGAAGCTCCGCATTGCCTTACAAGGTGAACTTGCGACTTTCCTCGAACGCATCAAATCTCGAAACTACAAAGTAACGAGCCTTGCGTTGGTCCGAAGCGAAGCTGGACACGCACTTTCATATTTCACCTTGGACAATCGCTTCGAGGCCGCGCGTTCCAAAGTCATTTCTAAGCTCAAAGAAGCGAAGCGGGATGGCGACGCCATGCTCGTATCAGATTTTCAGTTCCGGGATCTGCGCGCAAAGGCAGGCACCGACCAAGCAGATACAACCGACATTCGCACGGCACAGCAACAGTTAGGACACAAGAACATCCGAACTACGGAAATCTACGTCCGTGCGCGAAAAGGCGAAAAGGTTAAGCCCACGCATTAGCACCCTCGACGGTTCGGAAGCGCTTCTGTTACACCCCGACTGCCGGTACCTGAAGCGAACCCCTGCTAACCAAGATGCGTCTTCTACGAACCAGATAGTTAGGTTATCCAGCTGCGATCTGGCGCATCAGCGCCTCTAGCAGCTTTGTCTCATCCGTTAATTCTGGATCTGCCCTCTCGACGGCGATACTCTTCGCAAGTTCGAGCAGGAGCTCGCCATCATGAGTTACGGTCGGTACAAGTCCCAGGGCGAAGAGGCGTACTGCAGACGAATCATCGGCCAGCAATAGCCGAATGTCGTCGGGGTGTGTGGAGCATCCGATCTTCAGCAATGATTCAATTGCCGCGCATCGTTCTCTTTCTGAACACGCTTTGTTCCGCGAATCGATTAGCGCATCCACCACTGACTCGTTGCATTCTAGGTCTCGCTCCGCGATCATCAAACTAGCAAACCGGGTTCCAGTAGCCATTAAGCGCGGCAACGTTGATACTAAAAAATAACTCGCTGTCTGTCGTATATGTGTAACAGATGCATTCACATCCGGCGTAGCCCCCGGTGACACTAGGGCAGTCGGGATACGGCGCGCGCATTCGTCAAAGAGCGACCGCAGATGCGGATCTCGAAGAGACGTTCCCACAAAGACCGCAATGTCTGCTTTTCGCGCATGGTGGTGAAAAGCGGCGAGTATGCTGGGGTACGGAGGAGTTGTAATTCGTTTTTCGCGTGACGGTAAAACCAAAGCTGCAGACAATGTTTCGTGGCCGGACCCACTGTCACAAAGTCTAAAGTCTCCAAGTAAGGGAATCGGATGCCTTAGTTTGATGGGGGCGCCGTTAGATGTTTGATACCAATCAGTGGAGCCATGCACCTTCATCAAAGATGCTTGTGCATTCTCGTCAAAATCGCGCCAAAGTGCAGCCTCAACGTGCGGCGCCTCTTGGAATCCATCGTCGAGTGTAAGCCCAGCAGCGCGTGCGCCGATCTCGATTGCTCTATCGTAGTTTGAGGTAACGAGGCTAATTACGTTATTCCCAAGATTTGACAGGCACGGCTTCCATACGGTTTCGGCACGGATGCGCTGCAACTGCTCGCACGTATGTTGGACGAACCATTCAGCTTCGCGCGTAATAGACGTCAATCTGGTTAGGAACTGGTCGTCGATCGGCAGCCCAATCTTGCGCTGTTCGACAAGGCCATCCCTGAGTCGGTCGACCCGGTCGATTAAGTGTTCCATGTCATGCGCATCTCCTACCAACGCATTTTCAATCATCGCATAGTCAGATATTTGCCAAGACAGGTCTTTTAGATGGCGGAGGAATCCTTCCGCCATAGGTCGCATGGTCGGAACGCCAAGTTCGGCGGACGTACCAGCCCCGGCGAAGATCAATATTCTCATTTCACTCTTAACCGAATGGCCTGGCGCCGAATAGGCCCCACGTAGAAGCTGTCCTCGTGTTGTCCGCGAAAGAGGTTGGCGACACCCTGGATCTGATCCGGGGCATGTGTAAGGCAAGCCGAAATAAGACTCGAGAGGCCGTACGGGTTGTCGCAAATATGACGTGCGATCGCTTTTCCGCCTTCCATAGACGTATTGATCCAAATTTCCGATCCCGCTATCAGGAGAGCGCTCGCTTCCGGCCCGATTTGAACTATTCGGACAGGAACTGGGTTCAGCAGGACATCGACTAGAGATTCCTGTCGAAGAACTTGGTCCGCCACCGAGGCCACGGTTAATAGTCGTGGGAGCTCAGAGGCAAATTGGTTCACGACGATCGTCTCAGTAGAAGCAAACGAAAACGATGCAAAGGAGAGATACCCTGAATCCCGTTCAACACCGACGATGACTGCTTTTCCCCCATCTCTCAATAGACGCACGGCAGCTCGAAGCATTGCCGCCTGATTTGCCCAATTTGTAGGCGCCAGGTAAATGACGTCGTAGTTTGATGCCACAAGATCATCGACGGACACATTGCGATCGGCACCATTAGCAAGAAGTTGTCGGAGTATGGGTCGCTTACGAAACTCGTCGTCCCATTTTTTTGCGGCCGCCGCATACTCACCGCCTCGCGGTATCGCGAGCCAAAGGGTGGCAAGTCGATTGATTGTCCATGACTTGCCTTCTATATCCCGCAGCGTAGTCGCAATTATGTCAGCCGCCTTCTCGAGAGCGGCGGGATGCGCACGGCGCAGAAATGGTTGCAGCTCGGTCCGCAACTTATCGCCAACAAACCCCTCTCTGTTTAGTTTTGGTCGGAACTTCTTGGGGTCAACCAGGATCGAGCCCTCAACACCCCATAAGTGCTCTATCTCTAGCCTCTCGACGAAGACACCGCTATATAAGACGTCTACGTGCCCCTTCCCGTCGAAGGAATACCATGCGTCCACAGTGACCGGAGGACCCAGCGTGCATTGGAAAATCCAGTCTGGTAGGTCTATATCGATCTGAAGTATTTCGTGACTGAGCCCTCCTTGATTGAGCACTGTGCCCTCATTGATCAAGGCGGCGGTGAGCCCATCGACGTTCCGTGCCCAATATGGGTATTTACGAACAAGGCCATCAAAGGTTTCCATGTCGCGGATATGAAGCACAATCGTTGTTCCGCGCTCGCCCCGCTGCGGTGGCAAGATGTCGGCCGGTATATCCTCATCGATCATTCTGCTGGAAAACCTTAACCCAATGGGCTCGGACGCTTCCGCGCATGTGAACACATCGAATTCTTCACCGACCAAAAAGTAGCTCATTACACCGATGCCGAATTCGCCGATCATCCTTTCGTGGTGCGTCGGATCGGCCTCATAAAGACGTGATGCAGAAGCTCCGACTCTCGCAAAAAGCATGGAAAGAGTGGCCTCCGTCATACCTATTCCGTTGTCCGCAATGCTTACGGTTTTCGCGGCGCGGTCAAACTCAACCCTGATCTCTGGAACGATTTGCGGTTGCGTGTTTCGTACTTGTGCTATCGCATCGATCGCATTAAGGATCCCTTCGCGCAGTGAAGCATCCTGTGAAGAATAAAATCGATCACCGGTGAAGAGTCGCAAGACGCGACTTCGCTCTATCGTGAGTTTCGGCGGAAAGTCAGGTGTCATTCTAGGAGTGCGACCAATGCTGGTTGCGGCTATGTCGCCTTCACGGCGGTTTTGAAGTTGCAGTTCGTCGACCCACGTCACATCGCGTATCGAAAACTCACTGCTCACGCACCGCACAACGGCGGCCTACGCGCCATCGGCTTCCAAGCGATCATGGGCCAAATGGCGTGAGACAGCCCCTTTACGGGTACGCTGCGGCGAGTCCGGACCTATGGTCCTCGGTCATGTTGATTTCCAAACCGTCGAGCCATGTCACGAAATCCCCCCAGTTGTTTAGACTAAATACCCTCGTTCCATAGCGCTGCTCCAGCGCGATCCTGGGATGTGACATCAGCTCCGCCATAGGCTGATCCATTACAAACGCGTGGCAATATGGTGCATAAGTTGCAACGTGCTTGACGTCATATGAAAAGCCTTTCAGTCTTGCCAATGCGTTGTCACGGTTGGTGTAAGCCCCCGCCTTAACCATCGCTTTTAGTGCAGCGAATGCCTTCGCCTCAATATCATGGTAGGGCAGAATTCCGAAGTGGGTGGATGCAAAGAAGCTTAGACATTGCCTGAGCTTTTCATCTGGCGCCATTTCTTGCGGAAGCACATAAAGCATTTGCTGTACTACCATGGAAATAATCGGCGCATCGAACAGCGCGTTATAGTCGCCGCCGCCAACGCGCAACATGAAATCCAAATATGCTTCCATGTAGCCTTTGGCCGCGGCACGAAGTTCGCCGGCAACGTCCTCGTCAAACGTCTGCGTAGATTTGCGCCATTCGGGAAAAAGATCGACCAAGCCTTCAATTGCTTGGCGTTTAAGGTTGCGAATAAGTTCTATATCACCCATGTACCTACCAACATCTATCCGAAAATAGCCATCCCACTCCTCTAAGTCACCAGCAAAGGCATCGCTCCGTTCGAGGTCATAGTCGGGATCTCTCCGCGCCAACCACGCAGCAAAGCCCTTTAACACCTGAGTCTTCTCAACGTCATAGGCCGGTTCGAACTCATGACCATGGCTTGTCGCTTTGATGAATTCAAATAGCTCATCTCGCCTCGCCCACTGATGGGTCTCGTCCTCGTGAACCGAAGAGTACGGCGCCACGAGTAGCTGCAGGTCCGACACACGCCTAACGCGTTCGGCCGCGTGAGTGAAGCGTGGATCACCGCCTCGAAACGCCCCGCTAAAGAAAAACTGATCGAGATACAGAATGGCCTTGCGGACTGGCGGAAGATATATCCGGTCTGAATATTTGCATTGCTTACAGCCCCGGAGAACGTGATCACGGTAGATATCGACGTTTCCGTAGCAGGACCGCCCTTTACAAGCGGGACAGTCGCCAATTACCCGCGTCACCAACATTTAGCTATCATTCAGCGTCCCGCGTCCTATCAGGGGATGTTGTATCGGGCCAGCGGTAGCTTGTTTAACGATTCATGAAACCACTGACTACTGCCTTGGCCGTAATTATCCACATTTTGCGGAGCAAACCCTGAATTGCGGAGCAAAAGAAAGCGGCCTGCATCGCTGCAGGCCGCATGTAGCTTGGCTCCCCGACCAGGGCTCGAACCTGGGACCTGCGGATTAACAGTCCGTCGCTCTACCAGCTGAGCTATCGGGGAACAGCCCTCTATTATATCGACCCACTTCGGACCGGGTCAATTTAACCTCGCTCCGACGTGATGCGGCATCATCGACAGTTATTGCTGGATCTCTCGCCGCCGGCGACTACAGCGGCGGGTCGCGCGGCGAGCCGGGTCCGGGCGAGAAATGCGGTGCGGCCAACCGCAGGTAGTGGACCATCGACCAAAGCGTCAACACCGCGGCGACCCACAGCGCGACCTTTCCCAGCAGCTTGGTATCGATGCCCGGGATCACCGGCTGATACAGCAGCAATGCGATGACCGCAGTGATCTGCGCAACGGTCTTCACCTTGCCGATGAAAGCGACGGCGACGCTTTTCGACTTGCCGATCTGCGCCATCCATTCGCGCAGCGCCGACACGGCGATTTCGCGGCCGATGATGATGATCGCGAGCCAGGGCTCGGCGCGGTCGAGCCAGACCAGCATGATCAGCGCCGCGCGACCATCAGCTTGTCGGCGACCGGATCGAGAAACGCGCCGAACGCCGAAACCTGGCCCCATCGGCGCGCCAGGTAGCCGTCGGCCCAGTCGGTGATCGCCGCGACCGCGAAAACTGTCATCGCCAGCCAGTTCTTGTGCGGCATCGACAGCATCGACGTCCGGCAGATAATAGACGCCGACGAAAACGGGAATCAGGACGATCCGGAGCCAGGTCAGCGCCGTGGGAAGATTGAATGGCATGGCGGTGGCCGCGCGCTGTCGCGCGGTGAGCGCATTCTACTCCGCCGGCGTTGGACCGAGACAGCCTGCCGCCGCAGATGCGCTGTCCCGGCAATACGCTGCGTCGAGCCTGCGGCCGCGATCCATCAGTGCAGCTCGGCGAATATGCGCTCGGCCAGCGCGCGGCTGATGCCGGCGACGCGCGCCAGGTCGTCGACGCCCGCGGCCTGAACGCCCTTCAGGCCGCCAAAATGCGCGAGCAGCGCCTGCCGCTTGCGCGCCCCGATGCCGGCGATCCCTTCCAGGGTCGAGGTGGTCCTGGCCTTGCCGCGGCGCGCGCGGTGACCCTGGATCGCGAACCGGTGCGCCTCGTCGCGGATCTGCTGCAGCAGGTGCAGCCCCGGATGATCGGCCGGCAGCTGCAGTGTCTTGTCGGTCTGCGGAAAGACGATTTCTTCCAGGCCGGGCTTGCGCTCGGGCCCCTTGGCGATGCCGATCAGATGCGTCGCGTGCAGCCCCTGCTCGGCGAGCACTTCGGCCGCAACGCCGACCTGCCCCTTGCCGCCGTCGATCACCAGCAGATCGGGCGCCGGATATTCACCGGAGACGATCCGCGCGACCCGTCGCGTCAGCGCCTCGCGCATCGCCGCATAGTCGTCGCCGCCGACTGGCGGCTTGACGTTGAATCGCCGGTACTCGGAGGTCTGCATCGCCAATCGGTCGAAGATCACGCAGCTCGCGACCGCGGCTTCGCCCATCGTGTGGCTGACGTCGAAGCATTCGATCCGTTGCACCGATTGCGGCAGGCCGAGCGCTTCCTGCAATGCGGCGAGCCGCTCGTCCTGCGTCGCCTTTTGCGCGAGCTTCTGCCGGATTGCGAGCTCGGCGTTCTGCACCGCCATCGTCACCCACACGCGGCGCTCGCCGCCGGGGTTGGTCGACGAGCTGAACCTTATGGCCCGATTGCGCCGACAGCACTTCGGCGAGCACCGGGTCGTCGCGTCCTCCGGGCGCGACGATCGTCGGAGGCGTCGGCCGCTCCAGATAATGCTGGACCAGGAACGCCGGAATGATCTCGTCGAGCGTCGCGCCTTCGGCGTGCTGCGGGAAGAAGGTCCGATCGCCGACGTGCCTGCCGCCGCGGATCATCACCAGATTGACCGCCGTCAGTCCCCGCTCGGCGACGCCGGCGATGACGTCGACGTCGCCGGCGGTCGGGCTCTCGACGAACTGGCGCGACTGCAGCTGCTGCAGCCGCGTGATCTTGTCGCGCAGCCGCGCCGCGCGCTCGAAGGCGAGCGACGCCGCGGCGGCGTCCATCTGCCGCTGCAGCTCGGCCAGCACCTCGGTCGTCTTGCCCTGCAGGAACAAGGTCGCGTTCCTGACGTCCTCCTGGTAGTCGGCCTCGGAAATCAATCCGACGCAAGGGCCGGTGCAGCGCTGGATCTGATGCAGCATGCACGGTCGCGAGCGGTTGGCGAACACGCTGTTCTCGCAGGTGCGAAGCTGGAACACCTTCTGCAGCACGCCCATGCCTTCGCGCACCGCGCCCGCGCTGGGAAAGGGCCCGAAGTAACGATGCGGCTTGTCGAGCTTGCCGCGGTGGAAGCGCAGCTGCGGGAACGTTTCGCCGGTCAGGCAGATGAACGGGTAGCTCTTGTCGTCGCGGAAGACGACGTTGTAGCGCGGCTGGTGCGCCTTGATCAGGTTGTTCTCGAGCAGCAGCGCTTCGCCTTCGGAGCGCGTGACCGTCACTTCGACCCGCGCGACCTGGGCGACCATCGCTTCGGTGCGCGGATGGTGCTCGGTCTTCTGGAAATAATTGGAGACGCGTTTTTTGAGGTCGCGCGCCTTGCCCACGTACAGCGTGTCGCCTGCGGCATCGACCATGCGGTAGACGCCGGCGCGATTGGGCAGCGACGCGAGCAATTCGCGGGCGTCGAAGGCTTCGCTTTTCATGCTGGACGGTATCGTCTGTCGGACATCGGCTTCAACTCAGTGCTGCGCGGCGGCCATGTCGGCACGAAAGCGGGCAATCGATGCGAACACCTGCTCGAACATCGCCGCCGTCAGCCGCCGCGTGTTGGTGTTGTAGCGGCTGCAGTGATAGCAGTCGAACAGCTGCACCGTGCCGCGTCTGCTCCGGGCAGCGCGTGCTCGGCGCCGTGCGCGAATGGATAAGCGCGCGATCGCAAGGCCCAGCGCCAGCAGCGTCGCGTCGTGCGCGATTCGCCCCAGCGCGAGAATCGCGGCGCCCTCGGGCAAGCGTGCCGAGTTCGGCAGCGAGATAGCCGTTGCAGTTCCTGATTTCTTCGGGCAGCGGCTTGTTCGCCGGCGGCAGGCATTTGACCGCGTTGGTGATCCGGGCGTCGATCAGCACGAGGCCGTCGTCCGACCGCGACGATTGCGGCTGGCTCGCGTACCCGAATTTGTGCAAGGTCGCATAGAGCATGATGCCCGCGTAGTCGCCGGTAAACGGCCTGCCGCTGGCGTTGGCGCCATGCATGCCCGGGGCGAGTCCGACGATGACCAGGCGCGCGCTTCATGTCGCCGAACGGCGGCACCGGCCGGCAGAAGTAGCCCGGATTCGCGGCGAGAACCTGATCCAGAAAATGCGCGAGCCTCGGGCAGCGGCGGCAGTCGACGTCGTACGCGGCGGCGGGGACCGCGGCATGATCGGATTCGCGGCGGTGCAATCGACTCATGTAGAATGGCGCGTTGCCCCGCCGCGATGTCACTGCGATTGCTGCGAAATTGCCGGAGCGTGCGCCGGAATGAACGGCGGCGGGTTGACGGCAATTTTAGCACGCCCGCGCGTGCCTACCGGCTCCGATGCTCCCTCCCGAATCACGGCTCGAAGTGCGTACGCGGCTGCCCGCCAAGCCGAACGCGAAGCCGCCGCTGCTGTTCGTGCACGGCGGCTATTGCGACGCATGGTGCTGGGAGCCTTATTTCCTGCCCTACTTCGCCGCGCGCGGCTACGCGGCGCATGCGCTGAGCCTGCGCGGCCATGGCGCGAGCGGCGGGCGCGAAGCGCTGTTCGTCACCGGTCTCGACGACTATGTCGCCGATGTCGAGCACATCGCCGGCACCCTGCCCTCGCCGCCCGTACTGATCGGGCACTCGATGGGCGCCGCGATCATCGAGCGCATGCTGACGACGCGCCCGATTCGCGCCGCGGCGCTGCTCGCGCCGATCCCCCCGGCGGGACTTGCGCCGGTGGCGCAGCGTCTGCTCGCCTGGCAGCCGGAGTACCTGGTCAACATGCATCGGCTCGATGCGCCGCACTTGAGCGGCGACGTACTGGCGGCGCTTCGCCCGATGTACTTCAGCGCCAGCGTTCCGCCGAAGATCCTGGCCGAGGCGATCGCCCATCTGACGCCCGAATCGCCGCGCGCGCTGATGGACCTGACGCTGCGGCTGCACGGCGGGGCTCCGGTCGCGCCGGCGCGGCTGTTCGTGCTGGGCGCGAACGACGACCGGATTTCGACGCCGGCCGACGTCAAGGCGACGGCGTCGCTGTATGGCGTTCCTTCGCTGGTTCTGCCGGGCCTCGCGCACATGCTGATGCTGGAGCGCGACTGGGAAACCGCGGCGCGGCCGCTCCTGGCGTGGCTCGACGGATCGGCAAAAGGGGCCAAGCGGCCGCCGTTAACAGGCGCATCGATCTGGAAGAACGGCGCGAACACCTGCTATCTATGCTTCGCGGCAAATTCGGCGAATTCGTCGGGCGCCATCGCTTCGCTGAACAGGAAGCCCTGGAAGCAGTGGCAGTCGCGCGCTTCGAGGAAGGCGAGTTGGCCGCTGGTGCCGACGCCTTCGGCGACGACCTGCAAATTCAGGCCGCGCGCCAGCGCGATGATCGCCTCGGTGATCGCGGCATCGCCCGGATCGGTTTCTAGATCGGCGATGAATGAAATGTCGATCTTCAACGTGTCGATCGGGAAGTGCTTCAGGTGCGACAGGCTGGAATAGCCGGTGCCGAAATCGTCGATCGCGACCGAGAAGCCCTCGTCGCGCAGCTGCTGCAGGACCTTGCGGATGGCGTCGAGATCGTGCAGCAGGCTCGACTCGGTGACCTCGAGCTCGATCCACGACGGCTGGCAGCCGGCGTTGCGCACGATCTCGGAAATGCGCTGCGCCAGGTCGTCTCGATAGAACTGGCGGCCGGAGAGGTTGATCGACACCGTCAGCTCGAGGCCCGCCTTGCGCCACGCCGCGCACTGCTCGGCGGCGTTTTCAGCACCCAGTCGCCGAGGATGTGGATCAGCCCCGACTCCTCGGCCAGCGGAATGAAGACCTGCGGCGCGATTTCGCCGTGCTCCTCGTCGTGCCAGCGCAGCAGTGCCTCGGCGCCGACGATCGTCCTGTCGGCGATGCGCACGATCGGCTGATAGTGCAGCTTGAGCGCGCATTCCTTGACGGCGGTGCGCAACGCGCTTTCCAGCGTGTGCTGCTTGAGCCGTCGCGCCGCCAGATCGGCATCGAAGAACTGGTAGGTATTGCGCCCAAGCTCCTTCGAGCGGTACATCGCCACGTCGGCATGCTTGAGCAGGCCCTCGGGGTCGTCGCTGTCGTCAGGATAGATCGAGATGCCGATCGACGAGGTCACGTAGATATCGTGCTCCTCGATCTGGAACGGCTGCGCGATCGCGTCCTGCAGCTTCTGCGCGACGCGGTTCAGCACGGCGGCATCGTCGAAGTCCTCGACGATGACCATGAACTCGTCGCCGCCGAGCCGCGCCAGCAGGTCGGTTTCGCGCAGCGCGCCGGATAGCGACTTGGTCACCTGCTTCAACAGCTCGTCGCCGATCCGGTGTCCCGAGCGTGTCGTTGACGTTCTTGAACCGGTCGAGATCGATGTAGAGCACGCCGACGTGGCGGCCGTTGCGCTTGGCCTGCGCGATCGCCTGCGCCAGCCGCTCCTGCAGCAGCAGGCGGTTCGGCAGCCCGGTCAGCGCGTCGCGCGTGGCCAGATACTGCAGCCGCTCCTCCGCCTGGATGCGGGATGACACGTCCTGCACGAACGACAGAATCGACACGATGCGGCCCTGCTCGTCGAGCAGGCACGAGTGATACCACTCGCACCAGATCGTCTCGCCGTCCTTGCGGTAGTTGCGGTTGAGCCCGGTCGCGCGCGGCTGCTCGCCGGCCATCAGCTTTTCGATCAGCTCGGTCACCGCCGGGCGATCGGCCTCGTGCGTCAGCTGGCTGCCGGTGATCGGCATGCCCAGCACTTCCTCGGCGCGCCAGCCGAATATGTTCTCGGCCTGCGGCGACCAGCGCACCAGGCGGAAATCGCGGTCCCATTCGAGCACCGCCAGCGGAGTGTTGTTGATGTGCGACGACAGCATCCAGTTGGCGCGGCGCAGCGCTTCCTCGTTGCGCTTCTGGTCGTGAATGTCGGTGTGCACCGCATAGATGCCGATGACGTTGCCTTCGCCGTCGCGGTTCGGCGCGTAGTGAATCGACTCCCACCGCTGCTCGCCGTTCGGCTGCACCAGCAGCTGCTCGGTCGAGATCGTCTCTCCGGAGAACACGCGGTTCATCAGCGGTTGCAGCTGGCGCGCGCGCGCGTCGCCGACGACTTCGCTGATCTTTCGCCCGGTGAGGTCCTTGCGACTTTCCGACAGCCATTCCTCGTTGTGCCGGTTGAGGAAGCGAAAGCGCGACTCCCGGTCGATGTAGGCGACGCGGGCGGGAACGTTGTCCATGATCAGCCGCAGTTCGCCCTCGCTGGCGCGCAGAGCTTCCTGCGCCTGCTTGAGGCCATGGATGTCGTTCATCAGCACGAACGCGCCGTTGACCTCGCCTCCCGGCGCGGTATCCGGCACGACGCGGATCGTCATCCACCGCTTGACCGCATCCGCACCCGGCACCAGCCGCTCGAACGATGTCGATTCGCCCTGCAGCGCGCGCGACAGCAACGCTTGCGCGCTGGCATAGATGCCGTGGCCGACGACGTCGCGCAGGCGCAAGCTCGGCAACCTGCTGCGCGGTCAGGCCGAAGTACTGCAGGAACGACCGGTTGACATACTGGCAGCGCTCGTCGCGGTCGATATAGGCGACCGGCGCCGGCACGCCGTCCATGATGGCGCGTAGCTGCGATTCGCGCGAAGCCAGCGCATCCTGCGCCTGCTTCAGGTCGGTGATGTCGTGGCTGACGATGTAATAGCCCTTGATCGTCCCGTCGATGCGCATTTCGGGGACGATCTTGTTGCGCAGCCACCGCTGGCGGCCGTTGACGTCGACGGTCTCGCGCTCGTAGGTGACGCTTTCGCCCCGGGCGGCACGGTCGATGAACGGCTGCTGGAACTCGAATGCTTCCGGCCCCAGCACGTCCTTTACGCTCTTGCCGATGATCTCGTCGCGGCTGATACCGACCAGGCTGACGAAGGCGTCGTTGACGAACGTGTAATGACGGTCGAGGTCGACGTAGACGACCGGCTCGGGAATGTTGTCGGTGAACAGCCGCAGCTGCTCCTCGCGGGCCGCCAGCGCCTGCTCGGTGAGCTTCAGATCGTGGATGTCGTATTCGGTGCAATACAGCCCGCGCACCTTGCGCTGCCGCATCAAGGTCGGGGGCGATGCGGCCGTGCATCCAGCGCCGCTTGCCGTCGGCGCTGGCCCCTACCCGCTCGTACTCGACGTTCTCGCCCTCGAGCGCGCGCTTGATGATCGGCCGCAAGAACGCGTTGACGTCGTGCGGCATGACCTGGTACGGCGTCTTGCCGTAGATCTCCGCCTGCGGCCGGCAGACCCAATTGGCGAACGCCTGGTTGACGAACGTGTACTTGAGCTAGCGATCCAGGTACGCGATCGGGCCGGGAATGTTGTCGGCGAACAACCGCAGCTGCGATTCCTGGGACTTCAGCGCCTCGCGAATGCGGACGTCGTCCTCGATGTCGTTGATCACCGCGAACGCGCCGCCGGTCTTGCGGCCGGGCTCGCGGTCGGGGAACAGCGTGATGCGCACCCAGCGCAGGTCGCCGCTGGCCGGGCGCTCACGGCGATCGTAGCTGACGCTCGCGCCGGCGAACGCGCGCTCGACATATCCCATCATCTCGTCGAGCGCGTCGGCCGCAATGAAATTCTTCAGCGGCTGGCCCAGAAGATCGTCGACCGCGACGCCGATGTATTCGCCGTAGGGCTTGTTGGCAAAGCGCAGGCGGAACGAGCGATCGAAATAGAAGATCGGCAGGCTGACGCTGTCGGTGACGATGCGCAGGCGATGCTCGCGCTCGCCCGCCTCGAGCTCCATCCTCTTGATGTTGTCGACGTCGGTGTAAGTCGCGAGCACGCCGCGAATGTCGCCGCGCGGCCCGCGATCGGGGTAGTAGTCGACGCGAACCCAGAAGGCGTTGCGCTTGACCGACGAAAGCTGGCGCTCGAAGGTCACGCGCTCGCCGTTGAGCGCGGCTTCGAGATAGGCGTGATAGAGCTGGTAGAGCTCGCGACCGTCGACCTCGACCACCTCGCGGCCGATCACCTCGTTTTGCGGCTTGCCCGACCAGTCGAGAAATGCGCGGTTGACGAAACGGTAGCGCTGATCGACGTCGATGTAACAGACCGGCAGGCCGAGCGCGTTCAGCTTGCGCTGGGACAGCGCTAGCAGGGACTCCCTGTCCAGACCTTCGCCGACTGATTGCTGCGTCGGCAGATCCAGGCGAGTGAATGAGCGGGGTAGCGCCATGGCACCGGGGTCGGACCGCCTGCCTCCACTCCCGGGAGACGGGCGGTCAATCAGTCTAAGTGTCGAATCCGCCACTTACAAGCAAGTAGTCTGCCATTCGGGGAGACCGGGTGAAAATGGGCGAAAATCAGCGTTTTTGGCCCTCGAATTGGCGGGGCGGTGGCGCCGGGCTACAATCAGCGGCACAAAAATCCGCCCGGCGGCACTTTTTGTTAGCTACTGCTGCTTTCGGCGGTTAGCCAGAAGCGCCTCGGGCCACTTCCGCGCCGCGCGCTGTTGCGACGGCCGCCGGGAATTCAGGAGGAAGTCGATGCCCCGCGTCTTGAGCTTGGCCGCCCGCTGGCTGGCGATATCGATGCTGTTGCTGCTGCCTGCCGTGGCCGGTGCGGCGCCGGTCGAACCGCCGGCGATTGCCGGTGTGCCGATCGATTTTCTGCTGTTCGGGCTGACCTTGATCGGAGTGGCGCTGTTTCACCACCATACGCTGCCGATCGCCGTCGGCGGCATGGTCGTGATATCGCTGTTCAAAATTGCGTTTTCGCCGTTCGCGGAAGGACCCGGCGTTGCCGGCTGGCTCGATCACCTCGGGCACGAATGGGTGCTGCTCACCAACCTGCTGGGCCTGCTGCTCGGCTTTGCCCTGCTGTCGAAGCACTTCGAGGCCAGCCGGATTCCACAATGGTTGCCAAAACTGCTGCCCGATGACTGGAAAGGCGGCCTGGTGCTGCTTTTGATGATTTTCGTGCTGTCGAGCTTCCTGGACAACATCGCCGCAGCGCTGATCGGCGGCACGATCGCCCGTGCGGTTTTTCGCGGCAAGATCCACATCGGCTACCTGGCAGCGATTGTCGCGGCGTCCAACGCCGGCGGGGCAGGCAGCGTCGTCGGCGACACGACGACGACGATGATGTGGATCGAGGGCGTCCATCCACTGCAGGTGGTGGAAGCCTACATCGCCGCCGGCACCGCGATGCTGGTCTTCGGCATACCGGCGGCGATCCAGCAGGAGCGCTACTCGCCGATCACGCGCGAAGCACCGGTCGGCGTCGTCATCGACTGGGCCCGCGTATTCATCGTCGCGCTGATCCTCGTCACTGCGATCGGCGTCAACATCCTTATCAACGTCCAGTATAGTGACATCGCCGGCAGCTTTCCCTTCATCGGGACCGCAGTGTGGGTGACGCTGTTGGTATGCGTGCCGCTGCGGCGTCCGGCCTGGAGCGAGCTTCCCGGCGCGCTTCGCGGCAGTATTTTCCTGCTGTCTTTGGTGCTGGCCGCATCGATGATGCCGGTGCACAAGCTGCCGGACGCTTCTTGGCATGTCGCGCTGGGCTTAGGCTTCGTGTCAGCGGTGTTCGACAATATTCCGCTGACCGCGCTCGCGCTTTCCCAGGGCGGCTACGATTGGGGTTACCTGGCGTACGCGGTAGGATTCGGCGGGTCGATGATCTGGTTCGGCTCGTCAGCCGGCGTGGCACTGTCGAACATGTACCCGGATGCCAAGGATGCAATCGCGTGGGTGCGCGGCGGCTGGCACGTCACGGTGGCGTACGTCATCGGATTCGCGGTGATGCTGGCCGTGCTGGGCTGGTTCCCGCAGCCGAAGCACGAGGCGCCCAAGAGTGGCGCCGCGATCGCCGTCGCGGCGCCAGTCCGCGCCTGAAATACGTCGTCGGTAGGGTGCTGAGGCGCCGGCCTTCAGCGCCGCGTATCTACCTCTCCCGCTCTGCGCTCAGCGCACCCAGCGGCCCTGGACAAAGTGCCAGCGTCCGTTCGGCGTCTGCACCCAATGCTGCGGCTCCCAGCGCCAGCCGTGCCGCTCGCGGATCCAGCCCCCGTGGACCCAGATGTGCCTGTGGCCGTTCCACCGCCAGTAGCCGGGCGCCCAGACATAGCCGGGACGCGGCCCGGGCACGATTTCGACGTGAGGCGCTGGCGGCGCGATCTTAATGTCGACAAAGGTTGCCGGCGCGGCCGGCAGCGAGATCGTCGCGGCGCTCAGTGCGAGTGCAGCCAGCAGCATTCGATTGCGCAATGCCATGACGCTCCTCCGGCGATATGCAACGTCTTAGGCGACAAGCGCCCGCCGATGTTGCGATGCCACCGTTAACGTTCGGGCCGCACCGGCTGTTGACAGCCGCGGTGCCTGCTCTAGTGGTCGACGACCAGGATGTGGACGCGGTAAGGGCCATGCGCACCGAGCACAATCGTCTGCTCGATGTCGCCGGTGCGCGACGGTCCGGAAACGAGATTGACGGCACGCGGCATCGGATCGCGCTCGCTGCGGACCAGCGCGAACGCCTCCTCCATGCCGGCGACGATGCGCGCGGCGGACACGATCGCGACATGGGTGTCGGGCAGCAGCATCGTGCCGGTCGGCGTCAAAGCGCCGGAGAGCAGCACCAGCGTGCCGGTTTCGGCGATCGCGCAGAATGCGCCGGTGATGCCCAGCTTGTCGGCGCCTGTGGTCGGGCGCGGCTCGATCGCGAGTCCAGCGCCGGCCCAGTCGAGGTCGGCCAGCTCCGGCCAGCAGACGCCCTGCCGCGAGCGCTGCGCGGCCAGCGCGGGCGCCAGCTCGAGCGCGTCGAGATAACGGGCGACGCTCACCGGAATTTCGTGTCGATCGGCGATGCGGGCGACGCTGCTTTCCATGTCGGTCGCCCGCTGCATGAAACGCGCGACCAGATCATCGGGCATGCGCGGCCGTGGGCCCTGGACGTGCGCAGCGACATACGCTTCGGCGTTCGCGCGCGCGACGGCTTCGTCCCTCGCCGCGCCGGATTTTGCCAGCGCGTCGCGCACGCGACCGAGAATCCTGTCTCGCCCCGGGTCGTCGCCGCCGGCGCTCATCGGCTACTCGTTTTGATGAACGAGGCGATGCGCTCGACGCCGGACCGGATCGCCGCCGGCGATGCCGCATACGAAAAGCGTACATGCTGGCCGTCGCCGGGCACGCGTCGTCCGAAATGGATGTCGGCCAGCACCGCCACGCCCGCTTCGTTCAGCAGGCGCTTGCGGAATTCCTCCGAATCGGCGCAACCGGTCCGCTTGCATGCTCCGGTCACATTCGGCCAGGCGTAGAACGCGCCGCCGGGCGTCTTGCAGCTGATGCCGGGAACCTGGTTCAACAGAGAGACGATCAGGTCTCGCCGCTCGAGGAAAGAGCTTCGCATCGCCTCGGCGTCGCCCTGCGGGCCGGTGATGGCCTCGAGTGCCGCCCACTGGCTGATCTGCGACGCACAGGAATCGGTATTGGTGATCCAGCGGGTGAAGATCGGGGCCAGCGCGCGATTGGCGACATAGCCCAACCGCCAACCGGTCATCGCCCAGGTCTTCGATGCCCCGTCCGATATGATCGTGCGCTCGAGCATGCCGGGCAGCGACGCGAGCGAGGCGAATTCGCCGTCGTAGCACAGCCGTGAATAGATTTCGTCGGCATACACCCAGATCTGCGGATGCCTGCGCAGTATCTCGGCGATCACGCCAAGATCGGCGGCCTTGAGACTCGCGCCGGTCGGGTTATGCGGCGAATTCAGGATGAGCAGCCGGGTCTTCGCCGTGATCTTGGCTTCGAGCTCGTGCGGATCGAAGGCAAAATCGCGCGCTTCGCGCAGGTGTATCGGCACCGGCAGTGCGCCGTTGGCCACGATCTGCGACTCGTAGATCGGAAAGCCCGGCACCGGATAGATCACCTCGTCCTCGGCACCGAAGTCGGTCACCGACGCGATCGCGTAGGCGATAAAAGGCTTGGCCCCGGCGCCGATCACCACGTCGTCGGGCTCGATGGTGAGCCCGCGCCTCTGACCCAGGTCGCGCGCCGCGGCTGCGCGCAGCTCGTCGATGCCTGCCGATGGCGTGTACCCGTGCTTGCCGGCGCGGATCGCAGCGATCGCGGCATCCTGGATGTTGGCCGGTGTCGGAAAGTCGGGCTGGCCGATGCAGAACGAGACGATGTCGCGGCCCTGACGGGCCAGCGCGTTGACTTCGGCGAGCACCACAAAGGCGTTCTCGGTGCCGAGGCTTTCTCCGCGCCGGCTGATCCTGGGCGCTGCCTTGGCTTCGCGCGGCGCGTTCATGGCTTGCCTCCGCCGGTACGCCGGCCGGCATAGAGCTCTCGAAACGTTCGGCCGGCCGGCGCCGGCATGTCGCGGCCGTCGGTCCAGCCACCGCCGAGCGGCAGGCGATGGATGAGCGAATCGCGGCCGCCCATCCAGTGCAGCACGCGCACGCCGATGCGGGTCAAGGCGCCGAAGAGGCGCGGCCGTCCGGCGAGCCATGACCAGGCGCGCAAGCCCGCGCGCTCGGGCCACGGACGCAGCCGCCGCGCGAACTGCTGCTCGCGCAGCTTTCGCAACAGGTCGGGCAGCGGGATCTTGACCGGACACACGACCCCGCATTGATTGCACAAGGTCGACGCCTGCGGCAGATCGAGCGCGTTTTCGAGGCCGATATACGACGGCGTCAGGATCGATCCGATCGGCCCGGGATAGACCCAGCCATACGAGTGGCCGCCGATGTTCTGGTAGACCGGGCAATGGTTCATGCACGCGCCGCAGCGGATGCAGCGCAGGGCCTCGCTGACTTCGCTGCCGAGCACTGTGCTTCGTCCGGCGTCGACGAGGATGAAGTACATGTGCCGGGCGCCGTGAAATTCGCCTTCGCCCCGGACACCGGTCAAGACGTCGACATAGTTGGAGATCGACTGTCCGGTCGCCGAGCGCGGCAGCAGGCGCATCAAGGTCGCCACGTCCTCGAGTGTCGGAACGATCTTCTCAATGCCGGAGATCGCGACGTGGACGTCGGGCAAGGTCGTCGTCAACGTTGCGTTGCCCTCGTTGGTCACCAGCACGACGGAGCCAGTCTCGGCGACGAAGAAATTGCCGCCCGAGATGCCCATATCGGCGGCCAGGTAGTGCTTGCGCAGCACTTGGCGCGCCTCGAGGCAGAGCTCGTTGATCTCCATCTTTTTCGCAGTGCCGTGCACTTTGGCGAACAGGTCGGATACCTCTTCCTTGCTCTTGTGCAGCGCCGGCCCGATGATGTGCGACGGCGGCTCGTAGTCGTTGATCTGCAGGATGTATTCGCCGAGGTCGGTTTCGACGACTTCCTTGCCGGCAGCCTCGATCGCGCGATCGAGCGCCGACTCTTCGCTGACCATCGACTTGGACTTGATGATCTTGGCGGCGCCGTGACGCTCAGCGATCGCCAGCACGTGCCGGTTGACGTCGGCCGGCGTCTCGGCCCAGAGGACCGTCGCGCCGCGCGCAGTCGCGTTGCGCTCGAACATCTGCAGCCAGACGTCGAGGTTGTCGAGCGCGCGCTGGCGGATCGCGCGACCGGCTTCGCGCGTCGCCTCGAAGTCGTCGAGCTCGACCAGCGATTCGCGCCGCTTGGCGACGAATTTGCCCTTGATTTTCTGCAGGTTGCCTTGCAGCTGGGCGTTGCCCATGTTGTCGTGCGCGCGTTCCTTGAAGTGCATCGAGGCGATGTGCATGACGAGTCCTGGTGAGGCTAGGCCCTATTCGCCGGCCAGCAATTCGGCGATGTGCAGTACGCGCGTGCGGGTATCACCGCGCCGGCGCAGCCGCCCCTCGATATTGAGCATGCAGCCCAGATCGCCGAGCACGACCGCTTCGGCGCCCGAGGCCGCGATGTGCTCGCATTTGTTGTCCGCGAGCCGCGTCGCGATCTCGCCGTACTTGATCGAGAAGGTTCCACCGAACCCGCAGCAGGTCTCGCACTCGGTCATTTCGGCGAGCCTGACGCCGGCCATCCGGGCCAGCAGCGTGCGCGGCTGCTGCTTGACGCCCATCTCGCGCAGTCCGGCGCAGCTGTCATGATAGGTGATCGTGCCGGCATACGTTCCGGGCACCGCGTCGAGCTTGAGCACGTTCACCAGGAAATCGGTCAGCTCGAAAGTTCGCGCCGCCAGCGCTCCGGCATGCGCGAGCATCGCCGGATCGTCGCGAAAGAGGTCGGCGTAGTGGGTCTTGATCATGCCGGTGCACGAGCCGGACGGGGCAACCAGGTAATCGCACGCTTCGAATTCGCCAACCAGCTTTCGCGCCAGTGCGATCGCGCCGGTGCGATCGCCGGAGTTGTAGCCAGGCTGGCCGCAGCAGGTCTGCGTCGGCGGCACGAAGACTTCGGCGCCGCCCGCTTCGAGCAGCCTGATCGCCGCGAAGCCGATCGACGGACGCATCAGGTCGACCAGGCAGGTGACGAAGAATCCGACGCGCATCGTTGATACCGAATTCATTCGATGTTGGCAGCTCGCGGCCGAACGGGATCAGTAGGACCGCGTCAGGGCGACGACGCACATGCCCAGCAGCCATTGCGGAAAGATGCCCAGCAGCAGGAGCGCGAGTCCGTTGATCGACAGCAAGGCCTTGGTATCGCTTCGCGACTCCAGCGGAGCGGTGTCTACGGGGTCGTCAAAATACATCAGCTTGACGATGCGCAGATAATAGTAGGCGCCGATCAACGACGCCATCACGGCGACGACGGCGAGCCAGACAAGCCCGACGTCGACGGCAGCCTCGATGACGGCGAACTTGGCGTAAAAGCCGACCGTCGGCGGAATGCCGGCCAGCGAGAACATCGTCAGCAGCATCAGGAACGCATACCACGGGCTGCGCTGGTTGAGTCCCTTGAAGTCGTCCAGCTGATCGGCTTCGAAGCCGGCGCGCGACAGCAGCATGACCATGCCGAAGCTCACCAGTGTGGTCATCACATAGGTGATCGTGTAAAACATCGCCGCGCTGTAACCGTTGATATTGGCGGCGAGAAAGCCCATCAGCATGTAGCCCATGTTCGCGATCGTCGAGTACGCCAGCATTCGCTTGATGTTGGTCTGCGAGATCGCGATGATATTGCCGGCGATCATCGATAGCAGCGAAAGGATCAGCAGCATTCCCTGCCAGTCGAACGCCATCGCCGCGAGCGATCCGACCAGGAGCCGCGTCATGAAGGCGAACGCGGCGAGCTTCGGGGCCGCACCGACGAACAGGGTCATCGCCGTCGGCGCGCCCTCGTACACGTCGGGCACCCACATGTGGTACGGCACGGCGCCGAGCTTGAACGCGATCGCCGAGACGACGAATACCAGGCCGAAGGCCAGCATGATCTTGTTGACGCCGCCGTCGAAAACCGTGGTCGCGACGCGCGCGACATCGAGCGTCCCGGTCGCGCCGTAGATCATCGACATGCCGTAGAGCAGCAGGCCGGAAGCGAGTGCGCCAAGGACGAAGTATTTCATCGCCGCTTCGACCGCGCGGCCCGATTCCCGTTGCAGCGCGATCATCGCGTACAGCGACAGCGACATCAGCTCCAGCCCGAGATACAGCAGCAGGAAATGGTTGGCCGAAATCATCACCATCATGCCGAGCAGCGCGAACAGCATCAGCGCGAAGGTCTCGCCGCGGAACAGCCCGCGTGCCGTCAGGTAGCTGCGCGAGTACGCGAGCGTCAGCGCGACGGTGACGCAGCTCAGGAACTTGAGCACGTCGGCCAGCGCATCGGCGACAAAGGTATCGCCGAACGTGTGCGCCGGCGACTCGTGGAATACGTACAGCGACAGCCACGCGGTCGCGACCACGCCGAGCTGGGTCAGCCAGTAGCTCCATTTGCGCCGGGTTTCGGGCAGCACCAGGTCGACCATCAGCACGACGCAAGCCGCGACCAGCAGCGCGATCTCCGGCAAGGCCGGAAGGAAGTCGAAATTCACGGGTGCGCCGGTCATCACAATTTACTCTTGGCGACGTGCGCCAGCAGTTCGGTGACCGACGCGTGCATGACGTCGGTAAACGGCTTCGGATAGACGCCCATGGCCAGGACCACCGCGGCCAGTGTCGCCAGCAGCCAGAACTCGCGCCGCGACAGATCCTTCAGCGCGGCGACGCTGCTCGCTGACCACCGCGCCGAACCAGACCCGCTTGTACATCCAGAGCGTGTAGGCGGCGCCGAGGATCAGCGTCACCGCGGCGAGGAATCCCACCCAGAAATTCGCCTTGACCGCGGCGAGGATCACCATGAACTCGCCGACGAATCCGCTGGTGCCGGGCAGACCGGCGTTGGCCATCGCGAACAGCATCGCAAGCGCGGCGAATCGCGGCATCGTGTTGACCACGCCGCCGTAATCGGCGATCTGCCGGCTGTGCATGCGGTCGTACAGCACGCCCACGCAAAGAAACATCGCCGCCGAGACGAAGCCGTGCGAGACCATCTGCGCGAGCCCGCCCTCGACGCCGAGCTCGCTGAACAGAAAGAAGCCCAGCGTGACGAAACCCATGTGCGAGATCGACGAATAGGCGATCAGCTTTTTCATGTCGGCCTGCACCAGCGCGACGAAGCCGATGTAGATCACCGCGATCAGCGACAGCGTGATGACGAAGTTCGGCCAGATAATGGCTGGCATCCGGCAGTATCGGCAGCACGAAGCGGACGAAGCCGTACGCGCCGACCTTGAGCGTCAGCGCCGCAAGCACCACCGAGCCGCCGGTCGGCGCCTCGACGTGCGCATCGGGCAGCCAGGTATGCACCGGCCACATCGGAACCTTGACGGCGAACGAAAGAAAGAACGCGACGAAGAGCAGGAGCTGCGTCTTCAGCGACAGCGGCAGCTGATACCACTCGAGAATCGAGAAACTGCCGCCGCTGACCGAGTACAGATAGATGAACGCGACCAGCATCAGGAACGAGCCGAGCAGCGTGTACAGGAAGAACTTGATCGCCGCGTAGACTCGGTTCGGGCCGCCCCAGATGCCGATGATCAGGTACATCGGGATCAGCATCGATTCGAAGAAAACGTAGAACAGCACGCCGTCGAGCGAGGCGAACACGCCGTTGATCAGGCCCGACATGATCAGGAATGCCGCCATGTACTGGGCGACGCGCTTCTCGATGACGACCCAGCCGGCCCAGACGACCAGCACGGTGATGAAACTGTTCAGCAGGACGAACAGCAGCGAAATGCCGTCGATGCCGAGCAGATAATTGACGTTGAAGCGCGGAATCCACTCGACCGCCTCGACGAACTGCATCTCGGCGGTGCCGAGCCTGAAATGGACGTACAGCGGGATCGTGACGGCGAACCCGGCGACGGCGCCGACCAGCGCGCAGCCAGCGCGCAGCGGCAGCATCGGCGTCGCGGTTGACCACGAGCACCAGCAGGCCGGCGACGATCGGAACCCAGATCGCGAGACTCAGGTAGGGCAGCATCAGACGACCCTCAGCACGACCCACCAGAACAGGGCGATGAACACGCCCAGGATCATCGCGAACGCGTACAGGTACATGTAGCCCGACTGGATCAGCCGCAGAGCAGCGGACGCGGCGCCGATCATGCGCGCGCTGCCGTTGACGAAAAAGCCGTCGATCACCGAACGGTCGCCGATCTCGGAAAACAGGCTCGCCGGTGCGCCGGAAACCGCCGGCGAAAAACCAGTCGTTGAAACGATCGATGTAATAGTTGTTGGCGAGCAGCGCGTACAGCGCCTCGGTCCGGGCCTGGATCTTTGCCGGCAGATCGGGGCGACGGATGTAGAGCAGCCATGCGAGTCCGATGCCCGCGAGCGCGAACCAGAACGGCGCACCGGCGAGGCCATGCGCGATGAAATCGCCGACGCCGTGCCACTCCTCGCGCAGCGTCGCCATGCCCGGCGTGTTGCGGCGCGATGGCGATCGAGCTTCCGAAGAAATCGCCGAACAGCACCGGCTCGACGTACGCCCAGCCGGCATAGATCGACGGGATCGCCAGCAGGATCAGCGGCACGGTGACCACCCAGGGACTCTCCCGCGGCGGGCCGGCGGCTGCATGGTCGATCGTGTCCGGGCTCCTCGGCGGCCGGCCGCGGCATGCGGCTGCCGGAAGCGCTCCTCGCCGTGGAACGCGAGGAACAGCATGCGAAAACTGTACAGCGCCGTGACGAACACGCCGAGCGTCAGCGCCACCCGCGCGTAGGTGTGCCCGGTCACCGTCGACAACTGCACGGCCTCGATGATGGCGTCCTTGGAGAAAAAGCCGGCAAACGGCGGGATGCCGGCCAGCGCGAGCGACCCGATCACCGTCGTCCAGTAGGTGATCGGCATGTATTTCCTCAAGCCTCCCATCCGGCGCAGATCCTGTTCGTGATGCAGCGCGATGATCACCGAACCCGCGGCCAGGAACAGAAGCGCCTTGAAGAATGCGTGCGTCATCAGGTGGAAGATGGCCGCCGAGTACGCGGACACGCCCAGCGCGACGGTCATGTAGCCCAGCTGCGACAGCGTCGAATAGGCGATGACCCGCTTGATGTCGTTTTGCACGATGCCGAGAAACGCCATGAACAGCGCGGTCGTCGCGCCGATGATGGTGACGAACGACAAGGCGGTCTCGGACAGCTCGAACAGTGGGCTCATCCGCGCGACCATGAAGATTCCGGCAGTCACCATCGTCGCCGCGTGGATCAGCGCCGAGATCGGCGTCGGGCCTTCCATCGAGTCCGGCAGCCACACATGCAGCGGAACTTGCGCGCTCTTGCCCATCGCGCCGACGAACAGACCGATGCAGATCGCCGTCAGCACCGACCATTGCCTGTCGCCGACGAGATTCAGCGTTGCGCCCGCGGCTTGCGGCGCGGCGGCGAAGACGGTCGCGTAGTCGAGCGAGCCGAAAAACGCGACGATGAGCCCGATACCGAGCACGAAGCCGAAATCGCCGACACGGTTGGCCAGAAACGCCTTGAGGCTCGCATAGTTCGCCGTCGGGCGCGTGTACCAGAAGCCGATCAGCAGGTACGAGACCAGGCCGACCGCCTCCCACCCGAAAAACAGCTGCAGGAAGTTGTTCGCCATGACCAGCATCAGCATGCTGAAGGTGAACAACGATATGTAGGCAAAAAACCGCGTGTAGCCGGGATCGTCGGCCATGTAGCCGACCGTGTAGACGTGGACCATCAGTGACACGAACGAGACGACCGTGATCATCAGCGCCGTCAGCGGATCGATCAGGAACCCGATCGCGAACTTGATCCCGCCCGACGACATCCAGGTGTAGACGTCGCCATTGAACGAATGGCCGGCCAGCACGTCCTCTCAGCACCCACGCCGACGCAGCGGTCGACACGGCGACGCCGAGTATGCAGATCCAGTGCGACAGCGCCCGCCCCAGCTTCGGGCCCCAGAGACCGACAACCACGGCCGCGAGCAACGGGGCCGACGGTATCAGAAGGTAGATTTGTTCCGTCGTCATCGCTTGACTAATGTTTGAGCGTCGCCAGATCTTCGACGTCGATCGAGCGCACGGTGCGGAACAGGAGAACCAGGATCGCCAGACCGATCGCCGACTCGGCTGCCGCCACCGTCAGGATGAAGAAGACGAATACCTGTCCCGCCGGGTCGTTGAGGTAATGCGAAAACGCGATGAAATTCAGATTGACGGCGAGCAGCATCAGCTCGATCGCCATCAGCATCAGAATGACGTTGCGCCGATTGAGAAAGATGCCGATCACGCTGATCGCGAACAGGATCGCGCCGAGGACCAGGTAATGCGTCAGCGTCGGATGCCACGTAAACGACAAGTCCATTGCTCCCTGAAGGCTGCGGCCGCGTCTCCGGCCTTGCCATTGTTGCTCTGTGCGGCGTCCTTCGATGCGCTCAGCGCTCGTTCTTCTCCGCCGGCATGTCGAGCACCCGCAGCCGATCGCCGCGCCGCACCTTGACCTGGGCTGCCCGGATCCTGGCGCTTGCTCGTGCGCGCGCCCGATGCGTCAGCGCGATGGCGGCGATGATCGCCACCAGCAGGACCACCGCCGCGATTTCGAACGGGTAGGCGTAATCGGTATAGAGCAGCAGGCCCAGCGCGCGGGTATTGCTGTAACCCGCGGCGGCAGCCGCCGGCGCCGCGCCGGTCGCCGGGGCGAAGTAGCCGCCGAGCAGCACCAAGGTCATTTCGATCAGGATCAGGATGCCGACTGTCGCGCCGACCGGAATGTAGCTTTTGAATTGCTCGCGCATCTTGGCGAAGTTGACGTCCAGCATCATCACGACAAAAAGGAAAAGCACCATCACCGCGCCGACGTAGACCAGCACCAGAGCGATGGCGAGGAATTCGGCCTGCAGCAGCAGCCAAATTCCCGCCGCGCTGAAGAACGAAAGCACCAGCCACAGCGCCGAGTGCACCGGGATTGCTGCTGCTGATGACGCGCAAGGCCGCGAAGACCAGCACTGCCGCGAAAACGTAGAAGACGACCGGCTGGATATTCATTGCCTATCGATACTTCGCATCCTGAGCGCGGTCCGCCGCGATCTGCGCCTCGTAGCGGTCGCCGACGGCGAGCAGCATTTCCTTGGTGTAGATCAGATCGCCGCGCTTTTCGCCGTGGTACTCGAGTATCCGCGTTTCGACGATCGAGTCGACCGGGCACGACTCCTCGCAGAACCCACAGAATATGCATTTGGTGAGATCGATGTCATAGCGTGTCGTGCGCCGCGTGCCGTCCGCGCGCGCTTCCGACTCGATCGTGATCGCCAGCGCCGGGCACACCGCTTCGCACAGCTTGCACGCGATGCAGCGCTCCTCGCCGTTCGGATAGCGGCGCAGCGCGTGCAGCCCGCGAAAGCGCGGGCTCATCGGCGTCTTTTCCTCCGGAAACTGAACGGTGATCTTCGGCCGGAACATGTTCGTCAGGGTGACGCGCAGGCCCTGCCACAGCTCTATCAGCAGGTAGGCATTGAAGAAATCGCGGACTCTCTGCAGCATCGCGATTGCTCAGTGAAAGAGGTAAGCCCAGCGCGTCTGCATCATCGCGCCGAGGAAAGCGATCCACACCAGCGTTACCGGAATGAATATTTTCCAGCCCAGCCGCATGATCTGGTCGTAGCGGTAGCGGGGAAAGGTCGCGCGTATCCAGAGGAAGATGAACAGCATCGCGCAGATCTTGACGAACAGCCAGAGGAAGCCGTCGCCGAGCGGATGCAGGCCGGCGATCCCGATGTCGTTCAGGATCGGCAGCGGTGCCAGCCAGCCGCCGAGGAACATGGTCGAGGCCAACGTGGAGACCAGGATCATGTTCATGTATTCGGCGAGGAAGAACACCGCGAACGTCACTCCCGAGTACTCGACGTGGAAGCCGGCGACGATCTCGGACTCGCCTTCGGCGACGTCGAACGGGTGGCGATTCGTCTCGGCGATGCCCGATACCAGGTAGACGACGAACAGCGGCAGCAGCGGCAGCATGTACCAGTGCCAGAAGCCACCGCTCTGGCCGCGCACGATGTCGCTGATATTGAGGCTCGATGCCGCCATCAGCACGCCGACCAGCGCAAAGCCCATCGCGATCTCGTACGACACGATCTGCGCCGCCGAGCGCAGGCAGCCGAGAAACGCGTATTTGGAATTCGACGCCCAGCCCGCGAGGATGACCCCATAGACGCCGATCGAGCTCATCGCCAGGATGTAGAGCAGCCCGGCGTTGATGTTGGACAGAACGATGCCATCGTCGAACGGAATCACGGCCCAGGCGGCGAGCGCTGGGCCGAGCGAGAGCAGCGGCGCGAGGAAGAAGAGGCTGCGGTTCGCGCCCGACGGAACGACGATCTCCTTGAACACCAGCTTGAAAACGTCGGCGAACGGCTGCAAGCAGACCCAGCGGACCGACGCGGTTGGGGCCGATGCGAACTTGCATCCAGCCGATTACCTTGCGCTCGGCCAGCGTCAGATAGGCGACGGCCAGGATAAGCGGAATCGCGATCGCGACGATCTTGGCCAGCGTCCACACGGCCGGCCAGGTCGGGACCGAAAAAATCCTGCACCGGAGCGAGCAGCTCGTTCATCCGACCGCCTCGACCGCGATCGACCCGAACATCGGACCCAGCATGCTCGTCGTCGAATGCGCGGCCGCGATCCGTACGCAGCCGTCAGGCACGCTGGCATCGACGACGGCCTTGAGCATCGCCTCGCCCTCGCCGCGGCGCACGCGGGCAGCGTCGCCGTCGGCAAGCTGCAGCCGCGCCAAGGTCGCCGCATTGGCGCGAACGGCTGGCGGCCGCGCATTGCGCGTCTTCTGCAGCGAAGCCGCGCGCCGCACCAGCGGATCGGCGAAATACATCGGCACGTCGGCGACGCGCTCCGGCAAGGCGTCGGTACCAGCCGGTGCGCCGATCGCGGTGCCGGTCTCATTCGACAGCCCCGTCGCGATGGCCTCCGCCGACGGCAATTCGCAGACGGACGGCGTCGATGCTGTCCTGCGCGAATCCCTCCAGGCCGAGCAGCGACCCCAGCACGCGCAGAACTTTCCAGGCCGGCCGCGCCTCGCCCAGCGGCGGCGCGACGCCGTTGAACGCCTGCACGCGTCCCTCGCAGTTGATGAACGTGCCGGCGGTCTCGCTGAACGGCGAGATCGGCAGCACGACGTCGGCGTGCTCGGCCACGCCGGAGCGAAACGGCGAGAGCGCGATCACGCATTCGGCCGCCTTCAGCGCCGGCGCGCGCGACGCCCGGGTCCGCGGCATCAAGATCTGTCTCCACATGCAAAAGCAGATAAGCCTTGCGCGGCGCACCAGCATTGCCTTCGCATTCATCCCGCCGCGTCGCGGCATCGCCTGTGCGATGTATCCGCCGACCGAATTGGCCGCTTCGGTCAGGAAGCCTTGTTTGCGCCAGTCAGCCGCGCGAGCTCCTGCGCGAGCGCATGCAGCTGCGCCGCCTTCGGATGGTGCTGCGCGAAGTTGCCGAGAAAAATTCCCTTGCGCTCGCCCGAGGCGAGGCTGGCCGCGATGGCCTGCGCCGTCCGCCGACGCGGCGATCCCGGAAAGCGCCGTCGGCGCCGGTTTGCCCGCCCCCGCCGCCGCTGCGACAACGATTTCCGCCAGCACGCGCGGCATCGCCGACGGCGCGACTATCGCCTTGTGCGCACCCTGATCAAGAGATCGTCGTCGCTCGCGTGCAACAGCGAAAGCTGCGCACCTTTTTTTGCCGCCTGGCGCAGCCGGTGCGCGAGCAGCGGATGATCGTTGCGCAGGAAGCTGCCGACGACGAGTACGCGATCGAGCGCGGCGAACTCGGCGATGGACATGCCGAGCCAGGGCGCGCCGCGCCGCGCGCCGGCGGGGCATCGACGGATGAAATCCGATTGCCGCAGACGGAAATCGATGTTGTCGCTGCCGAGGCCGCGAATGAGCTTTTGCGCGAGGTGCAATTCCTCCAGCGTCGAATGCGGCGACACCAGCGCGCCGACAGCATCTGCGCCGTCCCGGTCGCGCACGCGTATCAATCTCGCCGGCGGCGTACTCGAGCGCTGTTTGCCAGTCGGTTTCGACCAGCTGCCCGTCGCGCCGGAGCAATGGAGTCTTCAGCCGATCCTCCGAATTGAGTCCCTCGTAGGAAAACCGGTCCTTGTCCGACAGCCAGCATTCGTTGACCGATTCGTTTTCCAGCGGAACGACGCGCATGACTCTGTCGTTCTTAACCTGCACGACCAGATTGCTGCCCAGCCCATCGTGCGGCGACACCGACTTCCGCCGCGCCAGCTCCCAGGTCCGCGCGGTATAGCGGAACGGCTTCGATGTCAGCGCGCCGACCGGGCAGAGGTCGATCATGTTGCCCGACAGCTCGGAGTCGACGGTGCGGCCGACGAAGGTCATGATCTCCGCGAACTCGCCGCGGTTCGCCATGCCCAGCTCCATGACGCCGGCGATCTCCTGGCCGAAGCGAACGCAGCGCGTGCAATGGATGCAGCGCGTCATGTCGGTCGCGATCAGCGGGCCGAGGTTCTTGTTCAGCACCACGCGCTTGGGCTCGTCGTAGCGCGAGCTCGACGCGCCATAGCCCACGGCGAGATCCTGCAGCTGGCACTCGCCACCCTGGTCGCAGATCGGGCAGTCCAGACGGGTGATTGATCAGCAGGAATTCCATCACGCCCTTTTGCGCGGTGACGGCGGCTTCCGAATGCGTCCACACCTTCATGCCTTCTGCCGCCGGCGTCGCGCAGGCCGGCAGCGGCTTCGGCGCCTTCTCGACCTGAACCAGACACATGCGGCAATTGGCGGCGATGGTGAGCTTCTTGTGCCAGCAGAAATGCGGAACGTAGATGTCGAGCTTGTGCGCGGCGTCCATGACGGTGCTGCCGTTGGGCACCTGGACGGACTTGCCGTCGACTTCGAGCGTCAGCATCGCGCGCACCCGGGAGCTCGCGCCGTCGAAAGGTCAAACATAAGCGGGCACCAGGCACTGCTTGTGGTCGATGTGGTACTGGAATTCGTCGCGGAAATGCTTGATGAAGCTCTTTACCGGCAACGCCGCGGCGTCGCCCAGCGCGCAGATCGTGCGTCCCGCGATGTTGTCCGACACCGACAGCAGCAGGTCCAGATCCTCGTTTCTTCCCTTGCCGTGCTCGATGCGGTCGACGACGCGCCACAGCCAGCCTGTGCCCTCGCGGCACGGCGTGCACTGCCCGCAGGACTCCTCGAAGTAGAAGTAGGAGAGCCGCAACAGCGACCGCACCATGCAGCGCGTATCGTCCATCAGGATCACCGCGCCGGAGCCCAGCATCGAGCCGGCCTTGGCGATCGAGTCGTAATCCATGTCGGTCGCGAGCATGACTTCGCCCGGCAGCACAGGCATCGACGAACCGCCGGGGATGCATGCCTTGAGCTTGCGCCCCGCCCGCATCCCACCGGCCATCTCGAGCAGTTGGGCGAACGGCGTGCCGAGCTTGATCTCGTAGTTGCCCGGTCGCGCGACGTCGCCGGACACCGAAAAGATCTTGGTGCCGCCGTTGTTCTGGCGTCCGAGCGCCGAGAAATGCCTCGCCGCCGTTATTGATGATCCACGGCACGGCGGCGAAGGTCTCGGTGTTGTTGATCGTCGTCGGCTTGCCGTACAGGCCGAAGCTCGCCGGAAACGGCGGCTTGAAGCGCGGCAACCCCTTCTTTCCCTCGAGCGACTCGAGCAGCGCGGTTTCCTCTCCGCAGATGTAGGCGCCGTAGCCGTGAACGTTGTACAGGTGGAAGGAGAAAGCCGCTGCCGAGGATGTCGTCGCCGAGAAGCCCGGCCGAGTACGCCTGGTCGAGCGCCTGCTCGCAGCGCTCGTAGGTATCCCAGATCTCGCCGTGGATGTAGTTGTAACCGCGCTTGCAGCCCATCGCATACGCGGCAATCGCCATCCCCTCAATCAGGATGTGCGGGTTGTAGCGCATGATGTCGCGGTCCTTGAAGGTCCCGGGCTCGCCCTCGTCGGAATTGCAGACCAGGTATTTCTCTCCGGCATACTGCTGCGGCATGAAGCTCCACTTGAGGCCGGTGGGAAAGCCCGCGCCACCGCGCCCGCGCAGCGCCGATTTCTTGACCTCGGCGATGACGTTGGCCGGCGGGATTTTCTCGGCCAGGATTTTTTTCAGCGCGCTCGTACCCGCCGCGCGCGACGTAGTCGTGAGAGTTCCCAGTTGCGGCCGTTGAGGCCGGCCATGATGATGGCGTCGGGCCCGTAGTCGAGAAATTCCGCCGGCGCGTTCACTGTCGCGGCCTCCGCCGCGAGCTCGGCCAGGAGCCGATCGAGCTCCTCCGGACGCATCCAGCTGCACATCCGCTTGTTGTTGACCAGCACGACCGGTGAGTCGCCGCACGCGCCGAAGCATTCGCCCTGCTTCAACGTGAACATCCGGTCCGGCGTCGTTTCGCCGAATCCGATGCCGAGCTTCCGCTTCAGGTGCTCGGCTGCCTCGCCCGCGCCCTGCAGCGCACAAGGAAGATTGGTGCAGATCGTCAGCTTGTACCTGCCGTCGGCTCGGTGTTGTACATCTCGTAGAAAGTGGCGACTTCGTACACGGCGATCGACGGCATGTCGAGATAGCCGGCGACGAAGTCCATCGTCTCGGTCGACAGCCAGCTCATTTCGTCCTGGGCGATCGCCAGCGCGGCGATCACCGCCGACCGCTTCTGCTCGGGCGGGTATTTGGCGATCTCGCGATCGATACGCTTCAGGGCGTCCGCGCTTAGCATCTTCGGTCGATGAGGAACGAGGACAAGCTTCGCGATGCCTGCGCAAAGCCGATGCCGGAAGGAAACGCGCTCACGTCTCGCCGTCCAGTAGTCCATGTGGTCGCCCGTGCGCGACATGTGGCGAAAGCCGCCGCCGAAAGCGCCCACTTTCTTGGAGTCCGGATATTCGCAGACCTCCGCCGGCATCATCGTGCTGATCGACAGATAAGCGAGCTCCGAATCCGAGTCGTTGACGATCTGGTGGGCCGTTTCAGGGCCGCCGATAGGGCAGCAGATCACATCGCCAGCGCGAATCTTTCGCGCCTCGTCGCCGTAGCGGAGCGTTCCGGCGCCCTTGACGATGAAGAACATCTCTTCTTCCGCGCGGTGGCTGTGAAAAGGGCACGAGCGCTTGCCTGGCGGGACGACATCGTACGAATAGCCCAGGTCCTTCGCGCCGAGCAGCGGACCGATACGCGCAAAATTAGACTCGAACTCGCTGCCCTTGGCGAAATGCTCGAGTTTCAATTCGTCGATGTTGATGACTCGAGTATCGATGACGCTCACCGGTCGATCTCCCCGAAAACGATATCCTGAGTGCCGATGATCGCGACCACGTCGGCGATCATGTGGCCACGCGACATTTCGTCGAGCGCCGAAAGGTGCGCGAAGCCGGCGGCGCGGATCTTCATCCGGTAGGGCTTGTTGGCGCCGTCGGAGATCAAATAGATGCCGAACTCTCCCTTCGGATGCTCGACCGCGGCATACACTTCGCCGGGCGGCACGTGGATGCCTTCGGTGAAGAGCTTGAAATGGTGGATCAGCTCTTCCATGTTCGCCTTCATTTCCTCGCGAGAAGGCGGCGCGATCTTGTGATTGGCGGTGATCACTGGGCCGGGATTCGTAGCGCAGCCAGTCGATGCACTGTTTGATGATCCGGTTGGCTTCGCGCATTTCCTGCACGCGGACCAGATAGCGGTCGTAGCAGTCGCCGGTCGTGCCTACGGGAATGTCGAACTTCATCCGGTCGTAGACCGCGTACGGCTGCTTCTTGCGCAGATCCCAGGCCACGCCCGAGCCGCGCAGCATCGGGCCGGTGAAGCCCAGCGCCTTGGCGCGCTCCGGCGTCACCACGCCGATGCCCACCGTGCGCTGCTTCCAGATCCGGTTCTCGGTCAGCAGGGTTTCGTATTCGTCGACGTAGGTCGGAAAGCGCCGGGTGAAATCTTCGATGAAATCGAGCAGGCTACCCTGCCGGTTCTCGTTCATCCGCGCAATCGCGCGGGCGTTGTGGATCGGCGACGGCTGGTATTGCGGCATCCGGTCGGGCAGATCGCGGTAGACGCCACCCGGGCGATAGTACGCGGCGTGCAGGCGCGCCCCGGACACCGCTTCGTAGCAGTCCATCAGGTCCTCGCGCTCGCGGAAGCAGTACAGGAACGTCGTCATCGCGCCGACGTCGAGCGAATGCGCGCCAAGCCACAGCAGGTGATTGAGGATCCGCGTGATCTCGTCGAACATCACGCGGATGTAGAGCGCACGGATCGGAACCTCGATGCCGAGCAGCTTTTCGATCGCGAGGCAGTAGGCGTGCTCGTTCGACATCATCGAGACGTAGTCCAGCCGGTCCATGTACGGCAGCGACTGGACGTAGGTCTTGTATTCGGCGAGCTTTTCGGTCGCCCGGTGCAACAGCCCGATGTGCGGGTCGGCGCGCTGGATGACTTCGCCGTCGAGCTCGAGCACCAGCCGCAGCACGCCGTGCGCCGCCGGGTGCTGCGGGCCAAAGTTCATCGTGTAGTTTCGGATCTCCGCCATTTAGCGGGAATCCAGATGCGTTTCGGCGCAGGCTAACTTGCGCGCAGCGCAAGTTAAGCCCGGCGCGCCGGGCGGCCGAAGGCAAAATTCATCGTGTAGTTGCGAATCTCCGCCACGTCTCTAGCCCTTGCGGAACCCTTCGCTTTCCGCGTAGCTGTCCTCGCGGATGATGCGCGGCACGACCTCGCGCGGCTCGATCGTCACCGGCTGGTAGATGACGCGGCCCTGCTCGGGGTCGTAGCGCATCTCGACATTGCCGGACAAAGGAAAGTCCTTGCGGAACGGATGGCCGACGAAACCGTAATCGGTCAGGATGCGCCGCAGATCCGGATGACCGGTAAACATGACGCCGTAGAAGTCGAATGCCTCGCGCTCGTACCAATTGGCCGACGGCCAGACGTCTATGACCGACGGCAACACCGGAAAATCGTCGTCGGGTGCGAAAGCGCGCACGCGCAGGCCGGTGATTGTGCGTGATCGACAGCAGGTGATAGACCGCCGCGAACCGCCCGCCGTGCAGTCGCTTTGGCGGCTCCGCCGGCGTCGCGTCGGAGCTCGAGTAGGCGAGCCCGCGCGAGGTGGCGCCGTACGCCGAATAGTCGACGCCGCAAATATCGATCAGCGTCTCGAAGCGAAACTCCGGGCAGATCGCGCAGCGAACGCATCGTCGCGACCAGCCGCTCGGCGTCGACGACCGCCGTGACCGCGCCGAACGCCATCTCGACGAGAAGCTTGTCCGCGAATACGGATCCGAGCGCTTCGGAAAGCATCGCGTTGTTCATCAGCGTGCGATCGTATTGGTGCGCCAGATCTTGTTTTGCAGCTGGATGATCCCGTAGAGCAGCGCTTCGGCCGTCGGCGGGCAGCCCGGCACGTAGATATCTACCGGCACGATGCGGTCGCAGCCGCGCACGACCGAGTACGAATAGTGGTAGTAGCCGCCGCCGTTGGCGCAGGATCCCATCGAAATGACCCAGCGCGGCTCGGCCATCTGGTCGTAGACGCGGCGCAACGCCGGCGCCATCTTGTTGCACAGCGTGCCGGCGACGATCATCACGTCGGATTGCCGCGGGCTCGGCCGGAACACCACGCCGAAGCGGTCGAGGTCGTAGCGCGCTGCGCCGGCATGCATCATCTCCACCGCACAGCAGGCGAGCCCGAAGGTCATCGGCCACATCGAGCCGTTGCGCGACCAGTTGATCAGCGCGTCGAGCGAGGTGGTGACAAAGCCTTTTTCGAGGATGCCTTCAATCGGCATGGGACCCCTCTGAATCGCAGTAACTACTCCCACTCCAGCGCGCCCTTTTTCCACTCGTAAACGAAGCCGATCACCAGGATGGCCAGGAAGACCATCATCGACCAGAAGCCGAAGATGCCGATGTCGGGCAGGACGACCGCCCAGGGAAAAAGGAACGCGATCTCGAGATCGAACAGGATGAACAGGATGGCGATCAGGTAGTAGCGGACGTCGAACTTCATCCGCGCGTCCTCGAAGGCCTCGAACCCGCATTCGTACGGGGACAGTTTCGCCGCATCGGGACGGTCGGGCGCGACCAGCGTTCCGACCGTGAGCAGGAGCAGCCCGATGCCGACACCGACCAGGATGAAAAGCAGGATCGGAAAATACTGTTCCAGCATGATGGTATCGACCACCCCCGTCAAAACGCGACGGCAGCAAAACCGTCGCCGCAATGAACTGCTACTGCTCGAGCGCTCGCGCGCCCTGTCATTCTGGTGCCGACGGGGAGACTCGAACTCCCACGGCTTACGCCACTGCCCCCTCAAGACAGCGTGTCTACCAATTTCACCACGTCGGCTTGTCAGTGCGCTGCACGGTCGGTTCGCATCCGGCAAACCCACAGCTCCTGGTTTTGGCCGATCGCGGCAAGCCTCGCCGCCAACCGCCGCTATTTGGGTATTTCCCCCGCTTTCGAATTCGGATCGGCCGGCGCCGGCGCCGCGGGCGCCGCGGCCGCGGGCTGAGGCAAATCGCCGGCCTTCGGCGCGGTCGCGGGCGCTTTCGGCATCACGCCCTGCTGCATCAGATCTCGCGCCGCCTCGTGATTGGTCGCCAGATACGTCAAGCCGAGACTCGACAGAAAGAACACGGTAGCCAGTATCGCGGTTGTCCGCGACAGAAAGTTCGCCGAGCCTGCGGCGCCAAAAAGACTGCCCGATGCGCCGCTGCCGAACGCGGCACCCATGTCCGCCCCCTTGCCATGCTGCATCAATATAAAGCCGATCAACGCCACGGCTATCAGAAAGTGCACACCGATCAGAACCGTTTCCCAGATCATCCTTCGTTCCTTGTCGCCCACCGCGCGTCCCGCGAGCGAGCCGTCGCTGCGCCGCGCTGCGTCGTCTTAGGCACGCGCAATCGCCAAAAATTCGTCGGCCTTGAGCGATGCGCCGCCCACCAGGCCACCGTCGATATTCGCACACGCAAACAGCGTCTTGGCGTTGTCCGCCTTCACGCTGCCTCCGTAAAGCAACAGCATCTCTTCCGCCGCCTCGCCTACTGCCGTCCGCAACCGGCGGCGCAGCAGCCCATGTACGGCCTCGGCCTGCTGCGGCGTCGCGGTTCTGCCGGTACCGATCGCCCACACCGGCTCATACGCGACGACTGCCCGCGCGAGCTTCTCGCCCAGCACGGCAACGACGACATCCAGCTGTCGCAGCACGACCGCGTCGGTGGCGGATGCCTCGCGCTCGGCCAGTGTCTCGCCCACGCAGACGATCGGCGTCAAACCGGCCGCCAGTGCCGCGGCAGCCTTGTTTGCGACCGCCGCGTCGGTCTCGCCGTACAGCGTCCGCCGCTCGGAGTGGCCGACGATCGCCACGCGGCTGCCGAATTCGGCCACCATCGTCGCCGCGACCTCTCCGGTGAATGCGCCGGAGACATGTTCGCTGACGTTCTGGGCACCCCAGTCGAGCACCGAGCCGGAAAGCGCCGCCTGAGCCTGCCAAAGATAGGGAAATGGCACGCAAATCGCTATTCGCCGCGACGGCATCGCCGTCCAGCCCGAACGCAAGTCGGCGAGCAGCGCGTCGTTCTGCCGCAAACCGCCGTTCATTTTCCAGTTGCCGACGACCAGTTTGCCGCGCATTGCTCGCTTGTAAAACCGCATTTGGCCGCAATTGCGGCCGGCCGGGCTATAACCTGTGGATTTTACCCTGCCGCACGCGGTGGGGTCAACGCGCTGCGCCGCAGCATCGCGGCCAGCGGCGCTAGGCGGGCTCTTCGATTCCGGCGAGCCGCCGCAGACGCCGCATCAAAAGCGGCAGGAACCAGACCGCGGTGGTCATGACGCCCAGCGTCGCCGCGACCGGACGGGCAAAGAACGCCGTCAGCTGGCCGTCCGACTTAATCATCGAGCTGATGAAATTCTCCTCCAGCATGCCGCCAAGAACGACTCCAAGGATTGCCGGCGCGACCGGGAAGCCGTTTTCCTCGAGGATGAACGCGGCGATGCCGGCGATCAGCATCACGGTGACGTCGAAGGCGGTGTTGTTGATCGCGAACGAGCCGACGACGCAAAACAGCATGATCACCGGCATCAGGACCGTCCGCGGCACCTTGAGAATCTGCTTCGACACCTTGATGCACCACCAGCCGAGCGGCAGCATGATCAGATTGGCGATGATGAACAACAGATACACCGCATAGATGTTCTGCGGGTTGTTGGTGAAAAGCGACGGTCCCGGATTCATGTTTTTCATGTACAGCACGCCGATGACGATCGCGGTGATCGAGTCGCCCGGAATACCGAAAACCAGTGTGGGAATCCAGGCGCCGGCCAGTGCGCTGTTGTTCGCCGAGCCCGACTCGACGATGCCTTCGACATGGCCGGTGCCGAATTTCTCCGGCTCCTTCGAAAATTTCTTGCTCATCGCATACGACATCCACGCCGCGATGTCGGCGCCCGCGCCGGGCAGCGCGCCGACCAGCGTGCCCAGCGCGCTGCCGCGCAGAATCTGAACGGGATATTTCCTGGCCAGCCGCCACATGCCCTTGAAAACGTTGCCGATCGGCTTGTCGACGATCTGCAAAGTCGGATTGGTGTCGACCGCATAGCGGATGATTTCCGAGATCGCGAACATGCCTATCATCATCGGGATCAGCCCGATGCCGCCCAGAAGCTCGATAAGAGGCGTCCGATCATCGGACGCGCGCCAGGACGAAGGCGCGCAGTGCATCGAGCAGACGATCGAGATTCCGCCGCAGCGACTCGAATCCGTCGAGCTTGGCCAGCGTCGTCTCGTTCATGTAGAGGCGGCGATTGATTTCGATCTGCAGGCTGTGCCGGCGCTCGTGCGGGCGGCCGAATTTGCGCACCAGCTCGACGCCCTTGTACGGATCGTTGATCGCGACCTCGTAGCCCATCGCCGCCAGCGTTGCGGCGACGAATGCGGTGAATTCGGGCGCGCAGGTCGTGGCATCGCGATCGCCGAGGACGAAATCGGCGCGCGCTCGTCCCGGATCGTCGGCATTGACGTCGCCCTCCGCCGGCATCGAATGACAATTCAGATGCCACACCACCCCGAACGCGCGATGCCGCTCGTCGAGTGCCGCGGCGAGCGACGGCATGATAAGGATGGTAATAGTCGCTCGATGCGCCGCTGCACCTCGGCCGCGCCGAGCCGGCGCGCGTACATCGGCACGCCGCCATGCGCGAGTCGCCAGACAAGCCCGATGCCTTGCTCGGTCTTGTGCGACGGTGTCACCGGCCCGGGCCACGCGTCGGCGAGCAGCTCGGTGTCGATGTCGGCAACGTGCCGGTTCGGATCGATGTAAGCGCGCGGGAACAGCGCTTCGATCAGCGTCGCGCCGAACGCGCGGCGCCGAAGCGAAGAGCTCTTCGACATAGGTGTCCTCGGCGCGCCGCACCAGCGCACGCGGCGCAGCGTGGTCGAAATCGGCCGGATACGCGGTGCCGCTGTGCGGCGAGTCGAGCACCAGCGGAATCGATTCGCGTCGCTTCGGCGTGACGTCGAATGGCGTCGCATCAATGCCGCACGCGGTCGTTGAGATGACAAGCCGACCACCGGCCCGGAGCGATTTCGTCCAGCGGCGGCGCGAGGTCGCGGCATATCCGCATCGCATACGGGCAGCGCGGATGAAAATGACAGCCCGACGGCGGCGACATCGGCGATGGAATCTCGCCGCGGATCGGAACGAAGCTTCGCTTTTTCGGCTCGAGACGGCCGATCTCCAGCAGCAAGCGCCTGCGTGTACGGATGGTTGGGCGCGCTGAACAGCTGTTGCGTCGGGCCCGATTCCACGATGCGTCCGAGGTACATGATCAGGACGCGATCGCTGATGTGCCGCACGACGCCCAGATCGTGGCTGATGAAAAGATACGTCAGGTTCAGCGCCGCACGCAGATCCATGAACAGGTTCAGCACCTGTGCCTGGATCGACACGTCCAGCGCGGCGATCGATTCGTCGCAGACGATGAATTCCGGCTTGACCGCCAGCGCGCGCGCGATACCGATACGCGCGCGCTGACCGCCCGAGAACTGGTGCGGAAAGCGCCGCATCAAGCGTCGGGTCCAGGCCGACGCGATTGAGCTGCAGGCCGACGTATTCGACCTGCTGCTGCGGCGCGATCAGGCCGTGCACGACCGGCGCTTCGCCGACGATGTCGACGACGCGCAGGCGCGGGTTCAGCGATGCGTACGGATCCTGGAAGATCATCTGCATCTTGAGCTGCTGCTGGCGCGCCGTCCGCGGGAGGCTGATCCGACAAGCGCAACGCCGCGCCAGCGCCGCTCGCCCTCTGGTCGGCGGCAGCATGCCGACGGCGATCCGTCCGAGCGTCGACTTGCCGCAGCCCGACTCGCCGACCAATCCGACGACCTCGCGTTCGGCGATGCCCAGATCGACGCGATCGACTGCGTGGACGACTTGGTCGCGCAAGCCCGCGCCCAGCAGATTGGCGATGCGCGCCGGCAGGTCCAGCGGCTTGACGAAGTGCTTGGATACGCCGCGAAGCTCCAGCAATGGCGGCGTCTGTGGCACCAGGTCGACTTCGACATCGGCATTCATGCGCGTGGCGCGGCGACGGCGCGTTCCCACATCTGCATCGAACGCGTCCTCGACGGCGCGAGCGAAGCCGGCCGGCGTCGAGCAGCGGCGAAGCGCGCAGACGATCGCGCAGTCCGGCGCGAAGCCCCGCGAGCCGCGCCCGATCGGCCGCCAGATCGACCGCCGCGCGCACGTACTCGTCGGGCGTGCGCGCGATCAGCTCGGTCAGGCCCGCGTTGCGCAGCAGGCTCGCACCGCTTCGCGAAAACGGCCGATCGCCGACCAGCGTGACGACCGGCACGCCCATCCATAGCGCGTCGCAGGTCGTCGTCCCGCCGGCGCATGGCAGGCTGTCGAGCGCGATGTCGGCGCGCAGGTAGCGGGCGAGGTACGTCGCGATCGGAGCCTCGCCGACCTGCTCGATGCGCTCGCCTGCGATGCCCTGCGCCGCGAAGAATGCCAGCACCTCGGCGCGCTGGCCGTCGTAAGGCGTGGCCAGCAGCATCAGGCGTGACGCCGGCACCGCCGCGAGAATGCGCGCCCAGAGCGCGAGTGCGGTGCGCGAAATCTTGGTCGCATGATTCATGCAGATGAACGTGACTGCCGCCGGCCGTCGCCGCCGGAAGCGGGCCGACTTCCGGCGCCTCGACATAAGGGCGATAGCACCATTGCGTCAGCGGCAGTCGCCACAGCGCTTCGACGCCGGCGGCCTCTGGCTCACCCGGCGGATCGGTGAACGCGTCGGTCAGGCGGTAATCGATCGTCGGCACGCCGGTGCTGCCCAGATAGCCGAGCCAGGTGGCCTGGACCGGCGCCGGCTTGAGAAAAAACAGCGGCAGGCGGTTGTGCGCCGTATGCCCGTTCAGGTCGACCAGGATGTCGATCGCGTCGGCGCGAATGCGCTGGGCGGCCTCGGCGTCGGGCATCGAAGCGATCGGGACGAAACGGTCGGCCAACGCGGCGAAGCGCGCGGTGATGTCGTCGCTGCCGGCATAATTCTGATAGCAGAAGATCTCGAAGCGGTCGCGGTCGTGCGCAGCGAGCAGCGGCTCGGCGAACACCGCGACCGCATGCCGCCGCCAATCGGACGAAACGTAGCCTATCTTCAGGCGCCGGCCAGCGCGCGGCGCCGGTGCGATCGGCGGGCAACGGCGCGATTCGCGCGGCAAAGCGCTCGCCGAAAGCGCGATGCTCGGCAGCGATGCCGCCGTGCGGTCGCACGATCGGAGACGCTGAGCGCGAACAACAGCGCGCTCCAGTTGGCGGGACGATCGGGCGCGAGCGCGACGGCGCGCCGGAACGCCGCGATGGCGGCGTCGTTCTCGCCGATGCCGAATTGCAGCATGCCGAGATTGCCGTGCGCCTGCGAAAGGCGCGGATCGAGCTCGATCGCCTTGCTGTACGCGGCGATCGCGGCATCGAATTGCTGCTGCCGCGCAGCGCAGATTGCCCAGGCTGTTGTAGGCGATCGCCGAACCGGGCTCGGCGCCCAGCACGGCCTCGATCTCAGCCTGCCGCGCCGGCGATGTCGCCCTCGTCCAGCAACGCATTGCCGAGATCCAGCCGGGCATCGATCAGCTTGGCGATCGAGGGCCACCGCCTGTCGCAGATCGATCAGAGCTTCGGCGCCGCGCCCGGACGGCCTGGAGCGCGAGCCCTCGCAGATGGTGTGCGCGCGCCCGGCGCGGATCGGCGGCGATCGCGCGCTCGGCGTAGTCGAGTGCCGCGTCCGCGCTGCCCGCGGCGCAGGGCGAGGAGCGCAGCCGAAGGTCAGCGCCGAGGCGTGATTCGGATCCAGTCGCAGCGCCTCGGCGAGAATGGCGATCGCCTCGTCGGCGCGGCCCGCGAGCTGCGCGCCGGCGGCGCGCGAGACCAGCCGATCGACCGCGACTGTCGGCGGCTCGGCTTCGCCGGACGCACTTCCGCTCATGCGTCGGTCCGGCCGCTTCGCGACTGCCAGCCTCGCATGGCTCATCGCCGGCCGGGCAGCGGGTGGAAGCAGCGCAACGTGTGCCCGTGCGCACCGATCGGCGTCATTTCCGGCGTCTCTGCGCAGACGCCGGTCGCATAGGCGCAGCGCGCGCGAAACGCGCAGCCGGGGCCGATTTCCAAGCAGCGAAGGCGTCATGCCCGGTATCTTGCCGCAGGCGCTTGTGCTCGCTGGCCTGGCCGGGCACCGAGTCGAGCAGGCCCCGCGTATAGGGATGCCGCGGCGCGCCGAGAACGTCGGCGGTCGTACCCTGCTCGACGATGCGGCCGGCGTACATCACGCAGACGCGGTCGGCGAGCCCGGCGATCACCGACAGGTCGTGCGTGATCCAGATCAGCGCGGCGCCGGTTTCGCGCGTGAGCTTCTGCATCTCGAACAGGATCTGGCCCTGGATGGTCACGTCGAGCGCGGTCGTCGGCTCGTCGGCGATGATCACGTCCGGGGACGTTCAGCAGCGCGATCGCGATCGCCACGCGCTGCCGCATGCCGCCGGAGAACTGGTGCGGATAGGCGGCGAGCCTTGCGTCCGGCGACGCGATGCCGACCTGCACGAGGCGGCGCGGGCGCGCGCCACGGCAGCCTCGTGCGGCACGCGCTCGTGGGCGAGGATCGTCTCGACCATCTGCGTTTCGATGCGCAGGACCGGGTTCAGCGTCATCATCGGATCCTGGAAGATCATCGCGATCCGGTTGCCGCGCAGCTGCCGCATCGCTTCGGATCGGAAGCGCGCGCGAGGTCGTCGCCGCGATAGATGATCCGGCCGGCGACGATTCGGCCCGGCGGATCGACCAGGCCCATGATCGAGTATCCGGTCATCGACTTTGCCCGAGCCCGATTCGCCGACGAGGCCCAGCACTTCGCCGCGCGCGACGCTGAAGCTCACGTCGTCGACCGCCTTGACCACGCCCGCCTTGGTGAAGAAATGGGTGCGCAGGCCTTCGATGCTCAACACGGCGTCGGTCATCGCTGCAGCCTCGGATTGACGACGTCGCGCAGCTGATCGGCGACCAGATTGATGCTGAAGATCGTGAGCAGCAGCGCAATCCCGGGGAAGAAGCTGATCCAGTACTTGCCGGACAGCAGGTACTGGTAGCCGTTGGCGATCAGCAGCCCCAGCGACGGCTCGGTGATCGGCAGCCCGAGGCCGAGGAAGGACAGCGTCGCCTCGAGCGCGATCGCCGCCGCGACCTGCACCGTCGCGACGACGATCAGCGGCGGCAGGCAGTTCGGCAGGATGTGGCGGAACACGATGCGCGCGGGGGCCAGCGCGAGGCAGCGCGCCGCCTCGACGTATTCCTTGCGCTTCTCGACCAGCGCGGCGCTGCGCACCGTCCGCGCGTAGTACGCCCACTGCACGGCCACCAGCGCCGCGATGATCTTCGACATGCCCTGTCCCAGCACGGCCAGCAGGATCAGCGCGATCAGAATCGCAGGAAACGAAAGCTGGATGTCGGCGATGCGCATGATCAGCGTCTCGACCCTGCCGCCGAAGTACGCCGCGGTAAGGCCGAGCGCGAGCCCGAGCGCAAGCGCGAGCACCGTGCTTGCCACGCCGACGGACAGGCTGATGCGCAGGCCATAGAAGATCGCCGAGAGCATGTCGCGCCCCTGATCGTCGGTCCCGAGCCAGAAAGTCGCGCCGTCGGCCGATACCGACCCGGGCGGCAACCGGCCGTCGAGGACGTCGAGCTGCGCCAGATCGTACGGGTTCTGCGGCGAGATCAGCGGCGCCATGATCGCCATCAACAGGATCAGCCCGAGCAACGCGAGCCCGAACACGGCGATCCGGCTATCGGCGAAATCCGAGGCGATGCGCTCGGAACGGCGTCTCTGCGGCTGCGCTGGTCAATGCTATCCCTTGCTGTCGGCCATGACGCACGCGGGGATCGAGCGCCGAGTAGAGCAGATCGACCAGCAGGTTGATCACGATGAACATGAACACGGTGATCAGCAGATAGGCGACGATCACCGGCCGGTCGAGCAGATTGATCGAATCGATCAGCAGCTTGCCCATGCCGGGCCAGGCGAAGACGCTTTCGGTGACGATCGCGAACGCGATCACCGAGCCGAACTCCAGTCCGATGATGGTCACGATCGGAATCAGGATATTGCGCAGCACGTGCACGCCGATCACGCGCGTGTTGGACAGACCCTTGGCGCGCGCGAACTTGACGTAGTCCTGCAGCAGCGCTTCGCGGGTGCCGGCAGCGCGTCAGCCGGATCAGCAGTGCCAGCTTGAACAAGGCGAGGTTGATCGCCGGCAGGATCAGGTGGCGCCAGCCCTCGAGCGACAGGAAACTGACCGGCACGCCAAAAACATCCCTTGTCGGCCCGCGCCCGTTCGAGGGCAGCCAGCCGAGCATCACCGAGAAGACCATGATCAGCATCAGCCCGACCCAGAACGTCGGCAGTGAAAAGCCCAGAATCGAACCCGCCATGATCGAGCGGCCGGCGAAGCTGTGCGGCTTCAGCCCGGCCCAGAGCCCGAGCGGAACGCCCAGTAGGATCGCGATCAGCATCGCGACCAATGCGAGTTCCAGCGTCGCCGGCATGCGTTCCAGGATCAGTCCGAGCGCTGGCGTGCTGTGCACGAACGATCGGCCGAGATCGCCGTGCAGCGCGCCGGCCAGGAATTTTCCGTATTGCGTCCAGAGTGGCTGGTCGAGGCCCAGTGCCGCGATCGCGTGTTCGCGCTCGATCTGGTCGGCGAGCGGATTGATCAGGATATCGATCGGATTGCCGATCGCGTAGACGCCGACGAAGACGAGTATCGACATCACGAACATCACCAGCAAGGCCTGCAGGCTGCGGCGTATGACGTAGACGAGCATGGGCGGATCGGCAGCGACGTCGGGAATGCGTAGATTACCTGAAGGGCGATGTGCTCGCGGGCTTGGCTGTTACTTCCTACAGTTGACGGCGCGCGCCATGCAACTAGAGTCGGAACACGCTGCCGAAGGTTCCGCAGCTGATCTTCACGTCCTGGGGAGAGCGATGAAGATACTCGTGATCGACGATCATCCGCTGATACAGGAAGCGCTCAGGCACGTGCTGAGCGAGCTCGATGCCGCGCTCGATCTCGTCCAGGCCGAGGATGCATCCGACGCGCACGCCGCGCTCGCCGCCGCGCCGGATACCGAACTGATCGTGCTCGACCTGACGCTGCCGCGCAGCGATGGCTTCGAGCTGCTCGCCGAATTGCGCCGCGACTGGCCGGGAATCCCGCTGCTGGTGCTCTCGGCGACGCACGATCGCGCGACGGTCGAGCGCGCCCTCGATCTGGGCGCAATGGGCTTCATTCCGAAGACCGCCAATACGCGGGTGCTGATCGACGCGCTGCGACTGGTGCTTTCCGGCGGCGTATTCGTGCCGGCCGACTGTCCGGGAACCGGCAGCGCGCGGCCGCGAGCTGTAGCGAGAGCCCGAGGATCTGGGACTGACCCTGCGCCAGTCCGACGTTCTGCGTCTGCTCGTGCAGGGCAAGCCGAACAAGCTGATATGCCGCGACCTCTCGTCTGTCCGAAGGCACGGTGAAAGTGCACGTCAGCGCAATCCTGCGCGCACTCAACGTGCACAACCGTACGCAAGTCGTGATCGAGCTCGCGCGACGCGGCGTCCGGCTCGATTCGCACGCGGCACGGCCGCGCTAAAGCGGCGGCGCGGCTCGTGGCGTTGCTGACCGCGCTGGCGCCGCCTCTGCTGCGGCGCGCCCGCGCCGACCAGGTCGCTACGCTGTTCACGCAGTGGCCGCGCACGACCGCGGCGATGGCGCTCGGCGGCGCAATCCTGATCACCGTCATGTGGGGCACGGTCCCGGCGGCGGCGTTCGCCGCATGGTTCGCCGCGATTCTGGCTCAACCAGGCATGGCGCTTCCATGCTGGTGCGCCGCTATCGCGCCGCGGCGCCGGCCGAATCCTCGTCCGCCCGCTGGGGCCGCGCGTCGGCGCTGGGTTCGACCCTCGCCGGCGCGCTTTGGGGATGTGCCGGGGTCATGCTGTTCGTGCCCGGCGATCCCGGCCATCAGGCGCTGGTGATCGTCTGCCTGTTCGGCGTGATTCTCGGCGGCCTCAATCTCACCTCGGTCTACAAGCCGGCGTTCTACGGCTTCGTCCTGCCCGCGCTGTTGCCGCTGATCGTGCGCGTCGCGGCCGAGGGCGATCGGCTGCATTTCTACATCGCCGCGGTCATGCTGGTCGTGCTCGCGTTCATTCTGGCTTCGGGCACAACCTCAACAACCTGATGACGCAGTCGCTGACCATACGCTACGAGAACGTCGACCTGATCGGCGAGCTCACGCGCGAGACCGCCGCGGCCGACCGCGCCCGCGCCACCGCCGAAGCCGCCAATCGCGACAAGACCCAGTTCCTCGCCGCGGCGAGCCACGACCTGCGCCAGCCGTTGCACGCGATGGGCCTGTTCGGAGCCGCGCTGGCGGCGCGGGTCGAAGAACCGGCGGCGCGCGAGATCGTCGATTGCATCAACGCATCGGTCGAGGCGCTGGAGCGGCAGTTCACGGCGCTGATGGACATATCCAAGCTCGATGCCGGCGCGGTGACTCCGTCGCGCGCCAGGTTTCCGCTGGCGCCGCTATTCGCGCGACTCGAGCGCGAATTCGCTCCGCTCGCCGCCGCGCGCCGGCTTGCGCCTCTTGATCGCGCCCACCGGCGTATGGGTCGACAGCGATCCGGTACTGCTCGAGCGCGTGCTCGCCAACTTCGTTTCGAACGCGGTGCGACATACCGAGCGCGGCGGCGCCGTCCTCGGCGTGCGTCGGCGCGGGGCCGCATGATCGCCATCGAGGTGCGCGATACCGGCGCCGGCATTCCCGGCAGCCGAGCGCGAACGGATATTCGAGGCTTTCTACCAGATTCGTCCGGCGACGCAGGCGCCGGTCAGGGCATGGGACTCGGGCTCGCGATCATCCGCCGGCTCGCGGCTCTGCTCGACCATCCGATCGAGGTCGATTCGACGCCCGGCGCGCGGCTCGCGCTTTGCCGTCGTGGTGCCGCGCGCAGCGGCGCGATCCGCATGCTCGCCGCAGCGACAGCAGAATGCCCGGCAGGCTCATTGGCCGGCGCGCTGATCGCGGTCGTCGACGACGAAAGCGCTATCGTCGACGCGATGCGCTTCTGGTTCGCGCAATGGGGCGCGCAGGTCTGCGGCGGCGGATCCGGCGACGACGTGCTTGCCGCGCTGGGCGAGCTGGGCCGCTACCCGGATCTGATCGTGGCCGACTATCGGCTCGCCGGCGGTGCGCTGGGGACCGACGCCGTGGCGCTGCCTGCGCGCCGAATTGGGCCAGCAGATACCCGCGGTGCTGATCAGCGGCGATGCCTCGGCCGAGGCCTTTGCCGCGATGCGTTCCACCGCACCCGACGTGCTGCTGAAGCCGGTCCTGCCGGGCGAGCTGCGCGTGCTCGCCGAGCGCCTGCTTGCCGCTTCGCCGGGCCGAGCGGCGACGGCAGCGGACTTCTGCGCCGCCTAGCGTGGTACGGAGGCAAAAAAGAGCGCCCCGCGATGGGGCGCATGAGGACAGACCGAGTTCGTAGACCCTGTTCGGATCCTGGGGGAGGAGTGGACCCGGCCTGCGAAAGGCCGCGGCGGAACCTAGGCAGCGCCGCCACCGCATATGACGATAGCATTATCGTCCGCCAACGACCGAAGGCAACGCCGTCCGTCGCCGCAGGACGCCGCATATCGGCGCCGCGCCGGACAGCGTTATCGCTTTCCGTGCGACGCCCGCATTTGCGCGCGGAACGCCTCAGCCTTCGCGATGCGCGCGTTGATCGCGTCACGCACGGCCAGCTTCTGATCGGGCGACAGGGTGTCATACAACGCGAGCCAGGCCGCGCGCGCCTGCTTGCGCAGCCCGCTGTTCTGCTGCTTCACCTGATCGGACAATGCCGCCAGCGACGCCAGGTCGGGCGCGCTCTTGGCAAGCTCGGCTTTGGGTAGCCGCCTTGAGCTGGGCGAAACCGCTCCTCATCGCGTCGTGCGCGGCCTTGCTTTGCGCGAGGGCATTGTCGAACTGCAATTGCTGCGAGGTATTGAGCTTCAGTTGCGCTTGCAGGCTGGCGATTACCGCCACCGGATCGGTGTCGTGGCCGTGCCTCGCGCCATCGGCCCAGGAATACGCGGCGACGCCGCAAAGCGTGACCGCTGCAAGCAAGGCAATCAGGATGCGTTTCATTGTACAGACTCCTCGATAGTGGGTTCTTCGCTGGCCCGCTCTTTCGGGTCGCGAACGATGCCGACTGTAGGCGACGCCTGTAAGCCAAGCATTGCAAAAGCCGAGGGATTTGTAACCGTCCGTTCGGCGGCCACGGCAAGGCACGCAACGAGCGTCGAGTGTAACCAATCGTTGCCCTCGTGGCCGGGCGTTACAATTCGTGACAAGTGGCGGGCGCCGCGACGCGCGCGCCCGCGATAATCGAGCGATGAAACAGCTTACGCCAAAAATTCTGGTCGTCGACGACGATCCCCGGCTGCGCGAGTTGCTGGTGCGCTACCTGTCCGAGCAGGGATTCCAGGTGCAGGCGCTGCCCGATGCGCGCGAGCTCGACAAGAAGCTGCAGCGCGATCCGCCGCATTTGCTGGTGCTCGACCTGATGCTTCCTGGCGAGGACGGCCTCGCCGTCTGCCGAAGACTGCGCGGCTCGGGCGAAACCGTGCCCATCATCATGCTGACGGCCAAGGGCGAGGACATCGACCGCATCGTCGGCCTCGAAATGGGCGCCGACGATTACCTGCCCAAGCCGTTCAATCCGCGCGAGCTGGTGGCGCGCATCCATGCGGTGTTGCGCCGCCAGATCGAGCGCCTCGCGCCCGGCGCGCCGGTGGGCGAAGGCCGGATCGAATTCGGCCCGTATGTCCTCGATCTCACCACGCGCACGCTGACCCGCAACGGCACGCCGTTGCCGATGACCACCGGTGAGTTCGGCCTGCTGAAGGTCTTCGTCACCCATGCCCGCCAGCCGCTGGCGCGCGAAAAGCTGATGCTGCTCGCCCGCGGACGCGATCACGACGTCTTCGACCGGGCAATCGACGTCCAGGTCTCGCGACTGCGCAAGCTGATCGAGCCCGACCCCACGACGCCGCGCTACCTGCAGACGGTCTGGGGCTTCGGCTACGTCTTCGTGCCGGACGAAGTCGCCAGCAACAGCCCGGCCGACACCGGGGCCGGCCCGTGACTTTGTGGCCGCGTTCGCTGTTCGGACGCCTGGCCCTGCTGCTGGTGATGGTCATCGCGGTGAGCCAGGCAACGGCAATACTGCTATACCGGCAGGACCGCGCCGCGCTGGTGGCGCGACAGTTCAGCGACACCAAAGTCTTGCAGCTGCAGGCGCTGCGCGTGGCGCTGGCGGCGACCGATCTGCGCGAGCGCAGCCAGACGCTGACCCGGCTCGGCGAAGAATACGGCGCGCGGATCGTCAGCGACGACGCGCCGCGGCTTCTTCGGCGCCACGCCGCAAAATCCGCTGCTGGTCGAGCTGGGCGAGCGGCTTCGCACCGAGCTGGGCCCGGAGACCGAGTTGCGCCTGCAACCGCGCCAGCAGCTGCTGTGGATCAAGCTGCAGGCCGGCGACCAGGCCTACTGGGCGGGATTCCACTGGCCCCGCCCGTCCGACGCCGCCCAGTCGCGCGCGCTCGAATGGAGCCTGATCGCGCTGGTCGTGCTGCTCGCCAGCGCCTATGCATTCGCGCGCTACCTGGCCCGGCCGTTGCGGCAGCTGAACGACGCCGTCGCCAACGTCGGCGCCGGGCAAGGCGCAGCCGCCGCTGCCGGAAAAGGGGCCGTCGGAAATCGTCAACCTCAATCGCGGCTTCAACCAGATGCTGGCCAACCTGCGGCAGGCCGAGCAGGACCGCGCGCTGCTGCTGGCCGGCGTGTCGCACGATCTGCGCACGCCGCTGGCGCGCCTGCGCCTCGGTCGTCGAGGTCGGCACGCACGACGAGCAGATGCGCGAGGGCATGGCTGCCGACATCGAGGAAATGGACAAGATCATCGGCCAGTTCCTCGACTTCGGTCGCGACGATCGCGACGTCGCGCTGGAGATGCGCCCGCTGGACGAAGTCGTTGCGCCGCTTGCTCGAGCGCTACCGCCGCGCCGGCAGCGAGGTTCACTACAGCGCCGGCGAGCTTCCTGCGCTGCCGATGCGGGCCACCGCGATGTCGCGACTGCTTGTCCAATCTGATCGACAATGCGCTGCGCTACGGCGGAGCGCCGGTCGACGTTTCCGCGCGCAGCGAAGGCACGTCGGTGGTGATCGAAGTCGGCGACCGCGGCCCCGGCATCCCGCCGGAACAGGTCGATCGCCTGAAGCGTCCGTTCACCCGCGGCGACCCGGCGCGAAGCGGCGCCGGCGGTGCCGGCCTGGGACTCGCGATCGTCGAGCGCATTGCGCGGCTGCACGGCGCCCGCTTCGACGTGCTCGCCCGCGAAGGCGGCGGCACGCTGGCGCGTGTGACCATGCCGGCCGGCGCGGGACTCTAGCGCTTCGCAATCAGGACGAGCGAGACCATCGCGGCGATGCCTTCGCCGCGCCCGGTGAAACCCAGACCTTCGCTCGTCTTGGCCTTGACGTTGATCGAGCCGGCGGCGCAGCCGAGATCGGCCGCGATGTTGTCGCGCCATCGCGGCGAGATGCGGCGCGAGCTTCGGCGCCTGGGCGATGATCGTCGCGTCGATGTTGCCGAGCTCGAAGCCGCGCGTCACGGGCAAGCTGCCAGACCCGGCGCAGCAGCACGCGGCTGTCGGCATCCTTGTACGCCGCGTCGGTGTCGGGAAAGTGCATGCCGATGTCGCCCAGCCCGCATGCGCCGAGAATCGCATCGCAGACCGCGTGCAGCAGCACGTCGGCATCGGAATGTCCAGCCAGGCCGCGGTCGAACGGAATGGTTACGCCGCCGAGCACCAGCCGGCGGCCCGGCACCAGCGCGTGGACGTCGAAGCCTGTTCCGACGCGCACCGTACCGATGGTCAGTCGCCGTCCTTGCGCGGGCGGCCAGTATCGCCTCGGCCAGCGCAATGTCTTCGGGATAGGTCACCTTGATGTTGGCGGGGCTGCCCTGCACCAGCCGCGGCTTGACGCCGAGCGCCTCGACCGCCTGCGCCTCGTCGAGGAGTTGCGCGACATCGGCCCGCCGCAGCGCGTGGTTGAGGATCGCATAGCGGAACATTTGCGGCGTCTGCGCGCACCACAGCCCGTCCCGCGCCTCGGTCGAGGCCGCGCGCAGCCCGGCGCCGACCTCGGCGCGCTTCAGCGGGTCGCACAGCGGCACGGCGAGAAGTCCGCCGACCGGCTCGTCCTCGAGCTCGTGCAGCAGCCGGTTCAACGTCGTCACGTCGATACAGGGGCGCACCGCGTCGTGCACCAGTACCCAGTCTTCGGCCGCCGCCCGCTTGCCGACCGCAGCCAGGCCGTTCCTCACCGATTCGCCGCGCGTGGCACCGCCCTCGTACACCGGGACGACGCCGGCTACCGATCCGATCCGCTCGGCGAAGTACTTGTCGCCACGCGCCAGCACGACAAAGATCGCCTCGAGCACGATCGAGCGGTTGAGCGCCGCGATCGTATGCGCGAGCAGCGGCAGGCCGGCGATCGGTGCGTACTGCTTCGGCAGCCCGCCGCCGAAGCGGACGCTCGCTGCCCGCGGCGGCGATCAGCGCGATAGCGGCGCGGCGTGGCGTCATCCGCGGTCACTGCCTGTTGCGGCGACGCCGCCGGTCGATCGAGAGTCGACGGAGGTGCGCGGTTTCATCGGGGTGCGGATGCGGATCGAGCATCGGCGGCGATTGTACGCTTCGCGCCTGTCAGGCCCGGGCAGCAGCGGCGTCAGCGCGGCCCGTATCGCGTCGGGCACCGGTGTCGGGCGCCGGCTGGCGCGATCGACCCAGACGTGCACGAAATGCCCGGTCGCCGCCGCGTCCTCGTCGCCGGCGGCGAACAAGCCGATCTCGTAGCGGACCGAAGTCGTGCCCAGCCGGGAGACGCGCAACCCGGCGTCGACGATCGCCGGGAAATGACAGCGGCCGATGGAACCGGCAAAGCGTCTCGACGACCAGGCCGATCGCCGGGCCGCCGCGGATATCGAGGCCGCCGGCGCGAATCAGATGCTCGTTCACGACGGTATCGAAGTACGCATAGTAGACGACGTTGTTGACGTGACCGTAGCTGTCGTTGTCGATCCAGCGCGTCGGGATCGCGCAGAAAATGACGGTAGTCTGCCGCGTCGCAGCCGGCGCCGCGTCGCTCATGATCGCGGCAGATCGCGCAGTATCGCGACTCGAAAATCTCCACCCAGTGCTGCACCGGGCGCGTCGCCCCGCTGGCGAGATGGATCAGGCAGCCGATGTTGGCGGTCGCGATGACGTCCGGCGCGCCGGCCTCCAGCGCGGCGAGCTTGTTGGCCTTGAGCTGCGCCCGCGAGCTCCGGCTGCAGGATCGAGTAGGTGCCGGCCGAGCCGCAGCACAGATGCGAATCCGCGACCGGCGTCAATTCGAGTCCGATCGCCTCGAGTATCTCCTCGACGTCGCCGACCAGCCGCTGCCCGTGCTGCAACGTGCACGGCGAATGAAACGCCACGCGCTGCGGCCCGTGATCCATGGCCACCAGCGGCGCGAAGCGCTTCCATTCGGCGGCGATGACCTCGACCGAATCGCGCGCCAGCGCCGCGACGCGGCGCGCCTTGTCGGCATACGCCGGATCGTCGCGCAGCAGGTGCCCGTACGCCTTGACGACGACGCCGCATCCGCTGGCGCTGACGACGATCGCCTCGACGCCGCGCTCGATATGCGGCCACCAGGCGTCGATGTTGGCGCGCGCGTAATCGAGCGCCTCGTCGTGCGCGCCCAGATGATCGCTCAATGCGCCGCAGCAGCCCGCGCCCGAAGCCGCGGACGAGCGTGATGCCGACGCGGTCGAGCGCGCGCGCCAGCGCCGCATCGATGCCGGGCGCCAGCGCCGGCTGCACGCAGCCCGCGAGCAACAGCATCCGGCGCGCGTGGCGCGGCGGCGGCCAGCGTTTGGCGGGCCGCGACGCGGGAATCCTTTGCGGCGAGCGCGCGCGGCAGCAACGGACGCGCCATGCGGCCGGCGGCCAGCGCCAGCGCCGAACCAGCGGCCGATGAGTCAGCCCCTTGCGCAGCAGCCAGCGGCGCATGCGCTCGCCGGCCGGACGCTCGATCTTGCTGCTCGGCGACGCGGTGCCCGATATCGAGCAGCCGCCCGAAGCGCACGCCCGACGGACAGGTCGTCTCGCAGCTGCGGCAGCTCGAGACAACGATCCAGATGCAGCTGCGTCGTGGCGGTCGACCGCATCGCCCTCGAGCATCTGCTTGATCAGGTAGATGCGCCCGCGCGGGCCGTCGAGCTCGTCGCCCAGCAACTGGTAGGTCGGGCAGGTCGCCGTGCAGAAGCCGCAATGCACGCAGGCGCGCAGTATCGATTCGGCGTCGCGGCCGTCGGGGGTGTCCCGGATGAATTCGGCCAGATGCGTTTCCATCCAGGTCCTGTCAGAGCTCCGCGTACATCCGACCGCGGATTGAAAATGCCCGCCGGATCCAGCGCCGCCTTCAGACGCTGGTGCAACGCCAGCAGCGCGGGCGGCAGCGGCTGGAACACGCCGGCGCGACTTGTCGGCGGCCGCGAAACAGCGTCGCATGGCCGCCGTGCGCCGCCGCCCAGCGCGCGGGCCTGCTGCGCATCGCCGTCGCTCCGCCGCGGCGAGCCAGCGCAGCGCCCCGCCCCATTCGATCATCGTCTCGCCGCCGAACCCGGCGTGCGGCGCGGTCGCGCGCACCGACAGCCGCCACAGCGCCGGCATGCGCGACACCGGTTCGCTCGCCATTGCGCCCGAAACGGCGCGAAAAAATGCATGCGTCTGGTCGCGCACCGCGGCCCAGTAGCTCGCGGCGTCTTCGAGCGGCTCGCCGCCCAGCCGCCGCGCCGCGGCCGCCACCGCGCTGTCGGCGCCGGACAGGCGCACGTGCAGGCGCCCATCGTGCCAGCAGCTCGCCGACACGGGCAACGGCGCCGCGCTCCAGTCGTTGAGCCTGCGCAGCGCCTCGTCGGCGGGCAGCTCGAAAGTCCGCGTCGTCTCCGCGCGCGGCAGCGGCAGACACTTGAGCGACACCTCGAGAATGACGCCCAGCGTCCCGAGCGATCCGGCGATCAAGCCGCGAGACGTCGAATCCGGCGACGTTCTTCATCACCCGTCCGCCGAACGCCAGCTCATCGCCGCGTCCGTCGAGCAGGCGTATGCCCAGCACCAGATCGCGCACCGCGCCCGCGTAGGGCCGGCGCGGTCCCGACAGGCCCGCCGCGATCGAGCCGCCGATCGTCGCCTTCGGGCCGAAATGCGGCGGCTCGAACGCGAGCATCTGGCCCGATTGCGCCATCGCCTGCTCGATGTCGGCCAGCCGCGTGCCGCAGCGCGCCGTGATCACCAGCTCGGTCGGATCGTAGTCGACGATGCCGGCGTGCGCCCGAGACCTCGAAGATCTCGCCCGGCAAGACGCTGTCCGTAGAAATCCATGCTGCCGCCGCCGACGATGCGCAGCGGCGTCGTCGCCGCCGTCGCCGCGCGCACGCGATCGCGCCAGGCGGCGAGAAGATCGCTCATCCGCCGCTCGGCCGAGTCATTGCTGCTGCGCCTGCGCCATTGTCGCGGTCGAGCATGGCGATATGCTCGGTCTCGCGCGCGCGCCTTCGGCCCATTCGCGCATCGCCGGCAGCGCGAGCAGCGCCCGTGATACGCCGCCGATACGTCGTCCAGCGCGACGCCGTAGCTGTCGAAGCGGAAGGCGACCGGGCAGTAGAACGCGTCGACGACGCCGAACGCGCCGCACAGGAAATCCCCGCCCCGGCCAAAGCGCTCGCGCCCTTCGCGCCACAGTGCGGCGATGCGCGCGATGTCGCTTTCGGCCGCCGGCGAGGCCTTTCGCTTTTCGCGGATGCGCAGATTCATCCCGAATTCGTTGCGCAGCTCGCTGTAGCCGGAATGCATCTCGGCGGCCGCCGAGCGCGCCCAGGCGCGCGCGCCGGCGGTCAGCGGGCCACATGCCGGGATGCCGTTCGGCCAGGTACTCGGCGATCGCCAGCGAATCCCAGACGATCGTGCCGCCGTCGTGCAGGCAGGGCACCCGGCCCGAAGGCGAATGGACGCGGATCCGTTCGGAGAATCCGGCTCGTAGAGCGTAATCCGCTGCTCGTTGAACGGAATGCCGAAGGCTTTCATCAAGACCCAGGCGCGCAGCGACCACGACGAATAGTTCTTGTTGCCGATGTAGAGCGTATACATGGAGTGCGGTCGCCGAGAGCTTGCTGCGGCGCGTCAGCGCATGTCATCCGAAGCCGGTCAAAACGGCACGGTCTTGCCCGGATTCATGATTCCGTGCGGATCGAGCGCGCGCTTGATCGACCGCATCAGATCGACCGCCTCGCCATGCTCCTGCGCCAGCAGGTCGAGCTTGTGCCAGCCGATGCCGTGCTCGCCGGTGCAGGTGCCGCCCATGGCGATCGCCCGCATGCTGACCGCTCGCGCCAGCGCGTCGGCGCGCTCGCGCTGGCCGGCGTCGGCCGGCTCGTAGAGCACGACCAGATGAAAATTGCCGTCGCCGACGTGGCCGACGATCGTCACGGTCAAGCCGCTTTTTTCGATATCGGCCTTGGTCTCGAGTATGCATTCGGCCAACCGGGAAATGGGCACGCAAGCGTCGGTGGCGATCGCCGTCGTTCCGGGCTTGAGCGCCAGCGTCGCGTAGTACGCGGCGTGCCTTGCCTTCCACAGCCGCGTGCGATCCTCGGCCAGCGTCGCCCATTGGAATTCGCTGCCGCCGAACTCGTCGCTGATCGCGCGCATCGTCGCCGACTGCTCGCGCACGCCGCGCTTCGCTGCCGTGGAACTCGAAGAACAGCGTCGGCAACGGCGTAGCCCTCGAGCTTCGAATAGCGTATGCACGCTTCCATCTGGACGTCGTCGAGCAACTCGATCCGCGCCATCGGGATGCCGGTCTGCATCGCCGCGATCACCGTGTTGACCGCGCCGGCCAGGTCGGGAAACTGGCAGACCGCCGCCGCTATCGCCTCGGGGACGCCGTACAGGCGCAGCCGGATTTCGGTGATGACGCCCAGCGTGCCTTCGGCGCCGACGAACAGGCGCGTCAGGTCGTAGCCGGCGCTCGACTTGCGCGCCCGGCCGCCGGTGGTGATCACGCGGCCGTCCGCGGTCACCACCGTCAGTCCCATGACGTTCTCGCGCATCGTTCCGTAGCGCACGGCGTTGGTGCCCGAAGCGCGGGTCGACGCCATGCCGCCGATCGTGGCGTTGGCGCCGGGATCGATCGGAAAGAAAAGGCCGGTGCCCTTGAGCTCGGCGTTGAGCTGCTCGCGCGTCACGCCCGCCTGGACGCGGCAATCGAGATCGTCGGCATTGACTTCCAGCACGCGATTCATCTGCGACAGGTCGATGCATACGCCGCCGTACAGCGCGGCAACGTGGCCTTCGAGCGACGTGCCGACGCCGAACGCGATCACCGGCACGCGCGACAAATGGCAAAGGCGCACGATCGCCGCAACCTCGTCGTTCGAGCGCGGGAATACGACGACGTCGGGCAGCGCGGCGTCGGCCAGCCCCTCGCCGTGGCTGTGATGCTCGCGCACCGCGTGCGTGGTCACCGCGCGCTCGCCGTATTCGCCGCGAATTCGCGTCGACCAGCCGTGCGACGACGTCGGGCTCGGGCCGTACGATGGTCTTCGCGTTCCATGCAGTCATCCGCTTTCGCGTCTGGACGCTCAAAAACGAGGAAGGTCGGGGTGCGGCAACTGGCCGCGCGTGGACGTGCATCCTGCCCATCTCGGCGCAGCGATGCAGCGTCGGCACGGCCTTGCCGGGATTGAGCAGGCCTTCGGCGTCGAACGCGCGCTTGATCGCGTGGAAGCGCTCGAGCTCGGCGGCGGCGAACTGCATGCACATCTGGTCGATCTTCTCGACGCCGACGCCATGCTCGCCGGTGATCGTGCCACCGACCTCGATGCACAGCTCGAGAATCCTCGCGCCGAACGCCTCGGTCCTGGCGACCTCGTCGGGCACGTTGGCGTCGTAGAGGATCAGCGGATGCAGGTTGCCGTCGCCGGCGTGGAAGACGTTCATGCAGCGCAGGCCGAATTCGCGCGACAGTGCGTCGATGCGCGTCAGCACCGGCGCCAGCGAGCGGCGCGGTATCGTGCCGTCGATGCAGTAGTAGTCGGGCGAGATGCGGCCGGCGGCCGGAAACGCCGCCTTGCGGCCCGACCAGAACTTGCAGCCGCTGCGCCTCGTCTTGCGACACCGCGATCGTCGTCGCGCCGCTCGCTTCGAGCAGCTCGCGCATCGCGGCCGATCTCGTCGGCGACCTCCTCCGGCGTGCCGTCGGATTCGCACAGCAGTATCGCCGCCGCGTCGAGCGGATAGCCGGCATGCACGAAAGGCTCGACCGCTCGCGATCGTCAGCCGGTCCATCATCTCGAGCCCGGCCGGGATGATGCCCGCGCCGATGATCGCCGCGACCGCGTCACCCGCCTTTTCCAGATCGTCGAAGCTCGCCAGGACGCAGGTCGCCTGCTGCGGCTTCGGCGTGCAGCTTGACGGTCACCTCGGTGATGACCGCCAGCAGGCCTTCGCGAGCCGGTGATCAGCGCGAGCAGATCATAGCCGGCGGCATCGAGCGCCTCGCCGCCGAATTCGACGACCTCGCCGTCGATCAGCACCGCGCGCACGCGGCGGACGTTGTGCACGGTGAGGCCGTACTTCAGGCAGTGCACGCCGCCGGAGTTCTCGGCGACGTTGCCGCCGATGGTGCAGGCGATCTGCGACGACGGATCGGGCGCGTAGTACAGGCCGTGCGCCGCGGCGGCCTCCGAGATCGCCAGATTGCGCACGCCCGGCTGCACGACCGCGCTGCGGGCCAGCGGATCGATCGCGAGAATGCGCTTGAATTTCGCCAGCGACAGCACGACGCCCTTGCGGTAGGGCATCGCGCCGCCGGACAGTCCGGTGCCCGCGCCGCGCGCGACCACCGGCACGCGCGCCGCGTGACAGAGCTTGCAGGATCGCCGACCACCTGCGCCTCGTCCTCCGGCAGCAGCACGGCCAGCGGCTGCTCGCGGAACAGCGTCAGCCCGTCGCACTCATAGGCTCGCGTGCCCTCGGCCGTGGCGACGATAGCCGACGGCGGGAGTATGTCGCCAAGTGCGGAAAGCAGGGCTGGATCGAGCATCGGAGAACACGCGTCCTACCGGACTCGATTATTCCACAAACGAAGCGTCCGGCACTATGCAGCTTGTACCGTGCAACTACGGCTCGCGCCGCGCTGCGCGAATGCCGGCCTCGTCTATAATCGCCTCCTGTTTGGAGATCGCGGCGAGGCACCAGCGGGAGCTCAGACGATGAATCCGGATGAAATCTACGCCAAGACCGAAGAAGGCTTGCGCGAGCTCAAGGAGCGCACGCACAACCTGCCGATCGCGCTGCGCAGCCTTCTGATCATGATCGACGGCAATCGCACCGTTGCCGAAGTTCTCGAGCGCGCCCGCGCGGTGCGCGCGGACGCCGCGGCTCTGGCGACGCTGGAGCGCGTCGGCCTGATCGCCAAGCGTTTCAGCGCGCCCTCGTCGGCCGCCGAGCGAGACCGCGGCGGCGCCGCGCAGCGAGGACGAAGTGCAGCGTTTCATCGCCGCGCAACAGCGGATCAGCGACGCGATCAATAATCACCTGGGATTTCGCGGCTACCTGATGATGATGCGGCTGCAGCGCGCCGGAAACCTGCGCGATCTGCGCGACTTCCTGCCCGATTTCGCGCAAGCGCTGACCAAACGCATCGGGCCGGCCAACGCCGGGCAGATCGTCTCCGGGATCGAACGACTGATCACCACCGGCGGCTGAGCCGTCGGCTGCGCGTCTGCGCCCCGATCGCTCGCCGCGTCCCGTGCCGCGCGGCGCTGCGACGCCTGCTGAGCGCAGGCCCGGCTGTACCCCGCCAGGTCGGCGCATCCGAGCGCGAGCACATAGCAGCGATAAGCGAGCCGGCGCTCGACGCGTAGCGTGCCCATGGCGTGCGCCGAATCGCACCGGCCGCGCGCAGCATGGGTGCAAACAAGGCGGCGACCCATGCACGTCTCGCATGCAGATAAACCGGATGCCTGATCCGGGTTCCGCCGTCCCGCCCCTGCCCGACAGGTCGTCGTAATAGGCGTAGCGTCCGGCTCCGCTATCCTGCGCCAGCTGGAGCCAAAGCTTCTCCGTCATGTCGTTGTAGTGCGTCGCCAGCGGCGCGGGAATCTGACTGATGACGGTACTCTGCTGCAGCGCGCGATGAAACAGCGCCGTCTCGCTGAAGCGCAGATAACGCGCGTCGAGTCCGCCCAGCGCATCGAGAAGGCTTCGCCGGATGACGCTGTTCGCACCGAGCGAGAAAACGCCGGCCGCGAGCGCGCGCCGCTGGTGGCGATCGTTGTGCATCGCGACCAGGCGCCCGAGCGGAGACACGGCGTGGTTGAGCCGCGGCGCCCACGCGATATCGCAGCCGGGATTGCGCGAGAAGTGCTCTTCGATCAGCGAGCAGCAATCTTCGTGCAGCACCGTGTGCCCTTCGCAGAAAAACACGACTCGCCGGTGCAGCGCCGGTGACCGGCCCGATAGAGCTGGACCTCGTTGGTGGTAACCGACGGATCGAGGTCGGTGCGCACGACGGCGTCGCAACGCACCAGCAGCGCGCCGACCGGGTCGTGCATCTCGGCCTCATCGCGCGCCGTTACCGCCACGACTTCGTAGCGGTCCCGCGGATGGCGCTGCGAGAGCGCCGATTCCAGCGACTTCCAGCCGGCGTTTCGCCGATCGAACAGAGGAAGGATGATCGAGATTTTCACGGCGGCGTCATTTCGCCGGACGGAACTTGTGCGCCAGCGTGTTCTCATCGGTGCGCGGCACGTAGGTGATGCCGTTGCGCGTCGCCCACAGGTTGACCTGGAAATGCAGCGGGATGATGCCGGTATCGTTGATCGCGATCTCGGTCGCGCGCTGCAGCAAGGCCTCTCGCTTCGGATCCTCGACGGTGGCCAGCGCCTGCTCGAGCAGCGCATCGACTCTTGGATTCGAGTACCGGCCGCGATTTGCTGTCCCGAAACCCTTGTCGCGGCTGTAGGTCGCCAGCAGCGCCTTTAACGGGCTAGACGCTTCGCCGGTGCCCGAGCTCCACCCGACCAGCATGAAGCTGAACTTGAGATCGGTCGCCTGCGGAAAATAGGCGGCCGACGGCAGCGCCTCGACCCGGGTCGCGATGCCGATGCGCGTCAGCATCTGGGCGACCGCCTGCGCGATCTTGGCATCGTTCACGTAGCGATTGTTCGGCGCATGGATGGTCAGTCCGAAGCCATCGGGGTACCCGGCTTCGGCCAGCAGCTTTTTCGCGCCGGCCGGATCGTATGGTTCGACCTTCAGGTTCCTGGTGGTGCCGAACATGCCGTCGGCCAGGAGCTGCCCGGCCGCCACCGCTTCGCCCTCCATCACCTTGTCGACGATCGCATTGCGATTGATCGCCTTGGAGATCGCCTTGCGCACGCGCGGGTCCTTCAGCGGATTCTTCGTCAGCGGCTTGCCGTCCTTGTCGGTCATGTACGGCGAGACGTCCCGATCGCTGTCCATGTGCAGGTAGATCAGGCGGTCGGCGATGATCTTGTACACGTTCAGGCGCTTGTCGGCGCGGATCCTTGCCACGTCGGAAGTCGGCACGTACTCGATGGCCTGCACGTCGCCGGCGAGCAGCGCCGCCACGCGCGACGCGTCGTTGGGTAAGAGCCGCAGCGTCACCTTCTCCCACGGCGTCTTGCCGCCCCAGTAGCCGTCGAAGCGCGCGAGATCGATGCGGTCGCCCTTGACGTAGCGCACGCAGCTTGTACGGGCCGGTGCCGATCGCGGCCTTGCCGCTGTTGAAATCCTCGGTGCTCGCCTTCGCCGCCTTGGCCGAAATGATCGCCACCTGCGTCATGTCCGTCGGCATCAGCGGGTAAGGCGCGGCTGTCCGGAAGCGGATCGTATAGGGGTCGACGACGTCATTTCCTTGATCTGCTTGGTATAGGCGGTGAAGGGGGATGGGCTGTTCGGGACCAGCGGAACCCGCTCGATCGAGGCGACGACATCGGCGGCGGTGAACTCGCTGCCGTCGTGGAATTTCACGCCCTTGCGCAGCTTGAACTCCCAGGTAAGCGGGTCGACGGTGCGCCAGGATTCGGCCAGCCCGGGAATCGGTTTTTGCCGTTCGTCGCGCAGCACGAGGTAATCGAAGATATGCGCGGCGACGTTGTTGTTCGGCGTGACGTTGTGGTAATGCGGATCGATTGCCGTCACGTCGGCGCCGATTCCGATGGTCAGATCCGACGCGGCAGCCGGCCCGGCACCGAGCGCAACGCTTGCGGCCAAGAGGGGGACCAGCAACCTGACCAGCATCGGGCGCAACATGGAACCCCTTTCGGACCAATGAGATTGACAACACCGCGCTTGCCCGACCGCGCCTAATCGTAACCGATTGTAACCGATTGTTCCGGCGAGGAAACTCGCTGTCAACGCGGCAGTCTATCAATCGTTAGAAAGGTGTCGCGCCATTTCGCGATTTTTCGACACGAGGAGCTTCAAATGAAACGTCGCCTTGCCACGATTGCTGCCGCCGCCGCGCTGGCGCTTGCCGGCACGACGCTCGCGTCCACCGCATCGGCCAGCGATCTGTTCTCGGTTTCGATCGGCGCGCCGGGCTTTGCCGTTGGATACTCGAATTACGGACGCTCGTATTCTACGCGGCCCCGCCGGTAGTCTACGCACCGCCGGTCGCCTATTACGGCGCCCCGGTCGCTATATCCTTCCGGTCGTCTACGGTCCGCGCGTCGTCTATGCCCGGCCGTACGTCTACCATCGCCCGTACTGGCGCGCGCACTACGGCTGGCGCTAACGGGCCCCGGTGTAGCTGATACGGTAGATCGCCCCGGCGTAGTCGTCTGAAACCAGCATTGAACCGTCCGGCATGACCAACACGTCAGCCGGACGGCCCACGCCTGTTCCCCCTGCAGCCAGCCGCTGGCAAACGGCTGATACGAGACCGCCTTCCCGACCTCCGACTGTCACGACCGAGACGCGGTAGCCGACCTTGCTGGCTGCGGTTCCACGATCCGTGCTCGGCGATGAATATCTGCGTGCGATAAACCGCCGGGAACTGTGCTCCGGTGTAGAAGCGCATGCCGAGTGGCGCGACATGCGGGCCGAGATTTTGCGCGGGCGCCGCGAATTCCGAGCACGAACGCTTGCGGCCGGACTCGGGGTCGGCGATCGTGCCGCCGTGGCAATATGGATATCCGAAATGCATGCCGGCTCTGGCGGCGTGATTGAGCTCGTCGGGCGGCGCGTCATCGCCCAGCATGTCGCGGCCATTGTCGGTGAACCACGATCTCGTGCGTATCCGGATCCCAGTCGAAGCCAACGGTGTTGCGGATGCCGCGCGCGAAGACTTCGAGCGCGGACCCGTCGGGATTCATGCGCATCAGATTGGCGTACCGATCGGAGTCGGGTTCGCAGATATTGCACGGCGCGCCGCTGGGCACGTACAGCTTGCCGTCGGGTCCGAAGGCGATGAATTTGCCGCCGTGACCGGCGCTGTTCGGAAACGCCTTGCTGACCAGAACCGGGGGCGGCGGCGCGTCAAGCCGGTGCTCGACATCGTCGAAGCGAAGCACGCGATCGGTCGCTGAGACATAGAGTGCGCCGCCGCGAAAGGCAACGCCGATCGGTCGGTCCAGCCCGGAAGCCACGGTAGTCACGCGCGCTGGAGCCCCCTGCTGCAACTTGATCGCGTAGACATTGCCTGCGCGCATCGATCCGGCGAAGAGCGTGCCTTCGGACCCGAGCACCATCGCGCGCGGATTGTCGAGCCGCGCCAGGACTTCGATCTTGAAGCCGGGTGGCAGGCTAATCTTGTCGAGCGCGAGCGTCGTTTGCGCACAGGCCGGTCGGCGACACAAACGAGGGCGAGCGCGAGCACGCGCATCGGTCGGCTGCGCACGACCGCCCGCTGGATCGAATCCCGATCGATGACTAGTCGCATATATTCCCGCCGCAATAGCGTATTCGCCATTGACATAGACCCACCCGGTTTCTATCCTGTTCCCTGTCACGTCGAAAGCCGCAGCATGAATGCCCCCGCCGTCGCAACGGCCGTCACGCCGCAATTGGTCGCGATGCCGCTGATCAGGACGCTGATCGGCTTCGACACGACCAGCCGGGAATCGAACCTGGCGTTGATCGACTGGGTCCGGGAATACCTGGCCGGGTATGGCATCGACGTCGCGCTCACCTTCGACGACGACCGCCGCAAGGCGAACCTGTTCGCCACGCTGCCGGCGCGGGACGGCAACGCGACGACCGGCGGCATCGTGCTCTCCGGCCACACCGACGTTGTTCCGGTCGACGGCCAGCCGTGGGACACCGATCCATTCACCGCGACGCGTCAAGGGCGACCGGCTGTACGGACGAGGCGCCGCCGACATGAAGAGCTTTTCGGCCATCGGCTCGCGTTCGTGCCGCAATTCCTAAGCCGCGGGCTCGACGCGTCCGCTGCATTTCGCGCTGTCCTACGACGAGGAAGTCGGCTGCGTCGGCGTCCGCCGCCTGCTGCAGGATATCGTCGCGCGCGGCATCAAACCGACGGGCTGCATCGTCGGCGAGCCGACCGGGATGCGGCTGGTCGTCGCGCACAAGGGCAAGAAGAGCTTCCGCTGCCGCGTGCGGGGCCACGAGGCGCACTCGTCGCTGACGCCGCGCGGCGTCAATGCGGTGCAGGTCGCCTGCGAGATCGTGACGTTCCTGACCCAGATGGGCCGCCGCTTCCGTGACCGCGGCGGATTCGACGCCGCATACGACGTGCCGTACACGACGGTTCACACCGGCGTGATACGCGGCGGGACGGCGCTCAACATCGTGCCGCGCGATTGCAGCTTCGATTTCGAGTTCCGGCACCTGCCGTTCGACGATCCCGACGCGCTGCTCGCCGAGGTCCGGCGTTTTGCCGCGACGCTGCTGCCGGAAATGCACGCGGTGTCCCGCGACACCTACATCGAATTCGACGCCCTGTCGACCAGCCCGGCCTCGATACGCACGGCGGCACCGAAATTGCCGAGCTCGGACGCGCCTGCAGCGGGTCGCACGAGCTCGGCAAGGTGTCCTTCGGCACCGAGGCTTCGCTGTTCCACTGCAGCGACATTCCCGGCGATCATCTGCGGCCCCGGACACATCGAGCAGGCGCACCAGCCGAACGAGTGGATCTCGCTCGAGCAGCTCGCACTGCTGCGAGTCGTTCATGCAACGGCTCGCCGATCGCATTTGCGCGACGTGAGCCGTCGCCGGCGAAGCGCCGGCGCCGTCAGCCTCCGGCGTCGCCACCGATCGAGGTGGCGTTTCCCGACCTCGCGCGCTACGCGCCCGGCAACAGCGGCATCCGCCATGTCTGGACGTTCGCAGCATCGCGCCCGGGCCCGCACGTGGTGATCCAGGCGCTGACGCACGGCAACGAAGTCTGCGGCGCGATCGCGCTGGACCGGCTGTTGCGCGAAGGAATTCGCCCGGTCCGGGGCAGGCTATCTTTCGTGTTCGCCAACGTCGACGCCTACCTCCGCTTCGACAGCGCCCGACCGTTCGCCTCGCGCTGCGTCGACGAGGATTTCAACCGCCTGTGGACGACCGAGGTGCTCGACGGTCAGCGCGACAGCAGCGAGCTCAGGCGCGCACGCGAATTGAGGCCGCTGTACGAACGCGCCGACTTCCTGCTCGACATCCACTCGATGTCCGAGCCCTGTCTGCCGCTGGCGATGGCGGGACGCCGCCGCAAGGGCGTCGTGCTCGCACGAGCACTAGGCATGCCGGAGCATATCGTCGTCGACGCCGGCCATGCGGCCGGCCGGCGACTGCGCGACTTCGCGTTTTTCGACGACGAGGACGATCCGCGCAGCGCATTGTTGATCGAATGCGGCCAGCACTGGGAAGCCGCGGCCCCGGCCGTCGCCCGCGACGCGGCGCTGCGTTTTCTGCGCCACTTCGGCATGGCCGAGGAAGCCTGGCTGGCCCGCGAGCTCGAAGGCAGCCGCGACCAGCTGCAGCGGGTGGTCGAAGTGACGGCGACGGTGACCATCGCCAGTGACGACTTCCGCTTCACGATTCCGGTCCGCGGCTTGCAGACGATCGCCGCGCGCGGGAACCGTCTATGCGAACGATGGCGGCACGAAAATCGCCACGCCACACGATGACTGCGTGTTGATCATGCCGACGCGGCATCCGAAGCGCGGCGAAACCGCGGTGCGCCTGGGCCGGTACATCGACTGACGGCAGCGTAGCTTTAGCGCGCCGCTGCGACCGCCGCTTCCGCCCGGCGCACCAGATCCCCTCCGATCAGCGCGGCCCACTGGTCGTATACCGGGCGCGTCGCGCTGCGGAACGCCTGCTTGCCCGCATCGGTCAGCCGCGTCACCGTCGCGCCTTGCCGGGCCGCCTCGCCCAGTGCGGCGTCACCGCCCTGCCGCATGCGCAGCGCGATCGCATCCGCCGCGGCGTCGCGAGCCGCCTGACGTACCAGTTCCCGATCCGCCGCGCTCCACGCGTTCCAGATCTGCGCGTTAACGGCGAACATCAGCGCGTCGGCGTGCGCGCCCCACAATTGCAGGTGCGTCAAGCCGGCGGCGGCCGCATGCGAGGCGCGAAATGCGCTGGTCGTCGTCTCCTCGGCGTCCAGGCTGCCCGCGAGCGCCGCAAGCCTCGCATCGGCGCCGCGCATCGCCGCAGTGGTTGCGCCCAGCCTGGCCAGCGTCTGGTCGAGCAGCGAAAGTCCGGGCGTGCGCACGCGCAACCCGGCGAAGTCGGCGGGGGTGCGCAGCGCGCGCTTGCTGGCGATCTCGATATAACCGTTGGAAGCCCAAGCGATGACCACGACGCCCAGCGTTTCCAGGCGCGCGGCGAGCTCCGCGCTGACCGCACTGGCGAGCAGCGCATCGAGTGCACGCTCGCTGGGGAAAAGCCATGGCAGCGCAATCAGATTGAGCTCGGCGACATCGTGTGACCACGCGAGCGTCGAACCGACGGCGAGGGCGACTGAGCCTTCGCGCAGTGCGGCGAATTCGCGCGATGCATCGCGCTGGACCACGGTCGCGCCGGGATAATGACGAACCGCCAAGCGGGCCGCCGAGCGTTCCCCGATCAGCGCAGCCCACCGCTCGCCGGCCTTGCCCTGCGCGTACGCGGGGCCGAGCGCCGTCGACAGCTTCAACTCGGAGGGCGCTGCCACGGTCCCCGGCGATAAGGCCGGCGCAGCACCGGGCGCACGATCCTGCGCGCATGCCAGCGTAGAGGCCGCGAGAAGCCAAGCGATCGCGGCAAGGCCGCTCGGGGAAAACATCACGCGTCCAGCGTAGCGACCCGCGGGCAGTCCCGTCAACGGGCGCTTCGGGCGGGATACGTTCGCCGACGCGGCAACAGTCCCTGAAGTCGATGCGTCCACAGCGATCATCAGCCCGCCCCGAAAGCGCTGAGCGCTGCCTGCGACTTCGCACATCGGGGTCACTCGAGCGGCGTCAGCGCCGCATGCACCGGAGGGTCCCGCCAATAGCGTCGTTCGCGCTCGCGTTCGAGACTCGGCATTAACGATTTGCCACTGCCAAAGGTAAAGATCAGCGCCCCGTCGTAGTCGGTGCGATAGCTGCGAATGCCGGCGGCCGCGTAGCGCGCGACGATTTCGGGCCGCGGGTGTCCAAAGCGATTGCGATAACCGGGCGTGTACACGGCGACCTCCGGATGCGCGGCCGCGATGAACGCGGGTGTCGACGACGTCCGGCTTCCGTGATGCGGCACGATCAGCAGGTCGGAGCGCAGCAAGGTCGCGTCGCGCGCGAGCATTGCGGACTCGGCGCGCGCCTCGATGTCGCCGGTCAGGAGGATGCTGCCGCCTGCGCCACTGACCCGGAGCACGCACGAGAGGTCATTGGTCTTGATCCGTGGTTCGAGATAGGTCGAGTCGAACGGATAGAGCGTGGCGAATTCCACCCCGTCCCAGATCCAGCGTGCTCCGGCGAGACAGCGCCGCGCTGATGCGCCGCGTGCGCGCTGCGCGCCGACGATGGCATTCTGCTCGGGCAGCGAAGAGACGAGCCAGCCGACCGGCACCGTCTGCAGCAGCGACAGCGCGCCGCCGCTGTGGTCGCTGTCCTGATGACTGACCACCAGCGCATCGAGTGCGCGTATGCCGGTTGCGCGCAGCATCGGCGCGATGATGCGATTTCCCGCATCGGCGGTATCGTTGTAGCGGGGCCCGCTGTCATAAAGCAGCGCGTGCGCGTGCGTCTGCACCAGCACGGCGAGGCCTTGTCCGACATCGAGCACCGTCACGCGAAACGCTCCGGGCTCCGGCGGCGGCGGAACGACGACGAACAGCGGCGCAAGCCACGCCAGCCCGAGGATGCGAGCCGGAATGCCGCGGGGCGCGAGCAGCCACAAGACGCCGATCGCGCCGGCGAGCGCCGTCCACAGCGGCGGTGCGTGCTGCTGCCAGACCGCGGCGGGCAAGCCACTCAGGATTTCGAGCAGCAGCGCGAGCCAGGCGAAGACCTGGTGCGCGATCAGCAGCAGCCCATCCCACGGCAGCGCGATCGACGCCAAAGTCAGCGGCACAACGATGAACGTCACGACCGGAATCGCCACGGCGTTGGCCAGCGGCGAGACGATCGACACCTGCTGGAACAGCACCAGCATCAGCGGAACCAGGCCGAGCGTGATCGCCGCTTGCGCGCGCACGGCGGCGCGCCAGGTCGCCGTCGGGCCGATGCGTCCGACGCCGGTATAGAGCAGCAGCCCCACTGCGCCGAATGACAGCCAGAAGCCGGGAGTCAGGCACGCCCAGGGGTCGTAGGCGAGGACAACCGCGAGCGCCCACAGCCACACGACTGATGCAGTGCCCGGCCGGGCGAGCCAGAGCCCGATCGCGGCGACCGTCAACATGTACAGCGTGCGCTGCGCCGGCACGGCAAATCCGGCCAGCAGCACGTAGCCGAACGCAGCCACCGCGCCGGCGATCGCCGCGGCTTTGCGTGCCGGCAGCCGCAAGGTCAGCGCATGGCTTCGTTTCCATGCCCAGAAAACCAGCGCGCCGATCAGCGTCGCGAAAAACGTGACATGCAGTCCCGAGATGCTGATCAGATGCCCGATGCCGGTGCGGTTGAACAGCAACCACTGCGCCGATGGAATCGCGCGCTCGTCGCCGATCGCCAGCGCAGCGATGACGCCGGCGTACGGCCGGTTCTCGAGCGCGCGCAGAATGCGATCGCGTATCGCCTCGCGGGCGCGCGCGACGTGGTCTTCTGCCCGGCCGGCAAATGCATCGAGCCGGCGATTGGCGTCGTCGTTGCGCACATAGCCGGTGGCGCGCAGATTATTGACCAGCAACCACGCTTCGACGTCGAAGCCATGCGGGTTGACGGTTCCGTGCGGGCGCTTCAACCGGACCGCGACCGACCAGCGCTCGCCGGCGTGCAAGACAGGCGCGTCGACAGATGCTGCGCCGACCACGACGCTGCTGTACCAGGCAAGCGACACACGGGACGGCACGCTGGCTTCAGGTGGGATGACGCTCTCGACGGCGAAGGCGAAACGCACGCCGCGATCAGCCGATTGCGGCAACTCGTCGATTACCCCGACAAGGCGGACATCGCGACCCTCCCACGCGGGAGGCAGCGCGTCGGCGAGGCGAAGCTCGGCGCGCCACGCGGCGTAGAAAAAGCCGCAGCTGGCGGCGGCGAGCACGAGCACGGCGACTGCGAATCGCGTGCGGCCAGCGAGCAAGCACCACGACAGCATGAACAACGGAACGCAGAGCGCAAGATGCGAGTCAGGCAGCGACGGCTGCATTTGCAACACGACGACGCCGAGCGCGAAGGCCAGCAGAGCGAGCTGCAACGGCAAGACAGGTTCCCGACGATTCGGCGTGCGCCGAATGCGTCAGTCTAGCCAGAGTTCGACCGCCCGATGATCGGCCAGATGGATGACGTGCAGTGCGATGCGACCAAATCTAAACCATCGACCCGCGCACCGGAGGCTAGCGCAACTCCCTTCTTGCGCGCATGCGCAGCGCAATCGCGACCAGCGCGACGCCGCAGATCGCGAGCGGCACGAATGCCATCGCCGGCACGCCGCTCATATCCCAGGCCGCGCCGCTGACGACGGCGATCGCCACGCCGCCACCGTAGCTCAGCGTGAACGTGCCTGCCGAGGTACGCGCGACGTCTTCGGGCGGGCAGAGCAGCGCCGGCAGAGTCAGGCCGACGATCAGCGCGGCGGCGTCGGAAAACCCGAGCAGTGCCGCCCAGACGATCGTCATGGGTCCGACCATCAGCGTGAGCCCCGCGATCGACAGCAGCGAAAGCAGGCCGGATGCCAGATAAGGCCACGCCCTGCGCTCGAGTCTCTCGGCGAACGCCAGCAGCAACAACGACGCCGGCAGCTGGCCGAAATTGAGCGCGGTCAGCGCGCCGCTGATCAGGTCCGGCCGGCCCGCGCTGATCAGGTAGATCGGGATGAAGGCGTTGGCGCTGAAGTAGATCGCGTTGATGCAGCAGAACAAGCCTCCGAGACGCCAGACCAGCGATTTGTGCCAGTCGGGAAGCCACCGCCGCGGCATGGTCGCCGGCGTGTCGCGATGCGCGCCGCCGCGCGGTGCGCCGGCGTAGACGGCGACCGCGATCACCGCAATCGGCACCGACCAGGCGACGAGCGACATCCGCCAGTCGCCGCCGACCCACGGCAGCACGTAGGGAATCGTCAGCAGCACCGGAAAGACCTCGCCGACGAGCAAGGCCGTTGGTATAGATCGCCGTGCCGAGGCCGATGCGCGACGGAGCCCATAGTCGAACCGCCGCCGGCATGATCGGCTGCATGATCGCGATGCCGGCCGACATGACGATCGTGGTTGCGAACAGGATCGCGAAATCGGTCGCGAGTCCGCGCAGAGCGGAGCCGATGGCGACCAGCAGCAAGCCGCCGACCAGCGCGGTGGTGACACCCAGCCGCGCGACCAGCAGCGACCCCGCCAGCGCAGCGATCGCGAACAGCGCGGGCGGAATGCTGGAGAGCAGGCCGACCTCGGTCGCGCTCAAGGCGAAGTCGTCGCGGATCATCGCCAGTACCGGCGGCACGGCGAGGATCGTCAGCCGCAGACCCGATGCCGGCGAGCCACAGCAGCATCAGCGCCACTGGCAGGCCTGTGGCGCCAGGAATGTCGTTCGTTGGGCATCGTGTCGACGGCGGCGCCGCATTATCGCCGACGCTCAGCGCCTTTCGAGTGCGCGGCGGCATCGCCTTTTTGCGCGCGAGCAGCGCAAAAAAGGCTTCGGCCGGCGCGGGCTTCGACTGCCCGGGCCGGCCGAAGCCGGATGACGCGATATCAGTCGATCAGTTCTTCGCTGCAGCCTGGGCCAACATTTCCTGGATCTTGGCGTCGAACTGCTCGTACGGCATCGCGCCCGACCATGCGCACGCCCATCAGCTTGCCGTCCACGACGCGGCCGAGCACGAACGACGGCGTTCCGTTGACGCCGGCCGCCATGCCTTCAGCGATGTCCTTGTCGATCGCCGCCTTGTATTTGTCCGCGGCGATGCACGACTGGAACTTGGCGACGTCCATTTTCACGTTGGCCGCATAGCTCGTCGATCTTGTCCTGCTGCAGCTGGCTCGCGTTGACGATCATCGCGTGCCGCAGTTCCCAGAACTTGCCCTGCTCGGCAGCGCATCGCGCCGCGTAGGCGCCGCGCCGCGCGTTCTCGTGGAAATCGAGCGGGAAATCGCGGCTGACAAAGCGGACCTTGCCGGTGTCGATGTAATTGGCCTTGATCTGCGCATACGCGGTGTTGTGGAACTGCTGGCAGAACGGACACTGGTAGTCGGTGTATTCGACCAGCACCAGCGGCGCGTTCGCCTTGCCCTCGCTGAAGCCGCCGGACGGGAACGCCATGCTGACCTTGTCGTCGGGCGCCGGCGCGGCCTGGCCTGCCCCTTGAACGCCGCCCTGCTCGAGCGCCTTGCGGATCGCCTTGAGCTCGTCGAGGATCTGCTGTGCCTGCTCGCTGGTGATGCCGTCGGCGTGCGCCGGCATCGCGGCCGCCAGAACAGCGGCGGTCAGCGCGAGCGCGGCGATGGTGCGCCAGGATCTGATCAACATTGCCTTGCCTGCCTTCCTTGAGTTATCGACAATCCAGGCCGGGTTCAGCGGACCCTGCCCGAAGATTGGCCGCCATCATAGGGTGCGCGCCCGGCATCGGCGCGGCGGCCCGATGTGAGGCATTTGACGAAGAATGAACGGTTGACCAGATCCCTTGCCGGCTTACGCCCAGCGTCAGATTTGGCGGGCCGCCGGTCACCCCTTGCGCGGCCACAGCACCATCTGCGTGCATCGGAACAGCGCGATTTTTTTGCCGGTCGCGCGATCGCTCACGACGGCATCCCAGACCTGGGTCGCGTTGCCCAGGTGCACCGGCGTCGCGGCGCAGACTGATCGTCCCGCCGCGCACGGTGCCGAGAAAATTGCTCTTGAGCTCGACCGTGGTGAAATTTTCCGCGCCCGCCGGCAGGTGCGCGAGGCACCCGTAACCGCAAGCGGTGTCGGCCAGCGCGATGACGCTTGCCGCATGCAGATAACCGTTCGGGGCCAGCAGCTCGGTGCGGATGTCGAGCTCGGCGTCGACCTCGCTTTCGGTCAGGGCGGTAAAACGCACGCCGATCAGCCCCGGCAGGAATCCGTCGCCTCGATGCGCGAGTTTCTCGAGGGTGACGCCGGCGCGCAAGCTCACGGCATTCTTCCCTTTCGGCGCGGCGCACGCGTAGCCTACAGCCGCTGCTCGACCCAGCCGCGCACGCTGGCGAGCGCCGCGGGAAGCGCGGCGGCGTCGGTCCCTCCCGCCTGCGCCATGTCGGGCCGACCGCCGCCCTTGCCACCGACTTGCGTGGCGACGTGGTTGACCAGATCGCCCGCCTTGATTTTCGCCGTCAGATCCGACGTAACGCCTGCGATCAGCGTCACCTTGCCGCCCTCGGTCGAGCCCAGCACGATGGCGGCGGACTTGAACCGACCTTTCAACTGGTCGAGCGTTTCGCGCAGAACCTTCGCATCGGCGCCTTCGATCGTCGCGGCGAGCACGCGGATCGGTCCGCCATGGCCGTTGACTTCGACCGCCTGCGCCGACAGGTCGCCGCCCTGGCTCGACGCGAGCCTGCCCTTGACGCGTGCAAGCTCCTTTTCCATCGCGCGCACGTTGTCCTGCATCTGCTGGATTTTGGCGGCGATGTCGTTCGGCGACGCTTTGAGGACTGCGCGCCGCTTCATTCAATTTCGCCTCGATCTCGTGCGTATAGGCCAGCGCGCCTTCGGCGGTCACCGCCTCGACCCGGCGTATGCCGGCGGCGACGCCGGATTCGGACACGATCTTGAAAAAGCCGATGTCGCCGGTGCGCGCGACGTGCGTGCCGCCGCAGAGCTCGGTCGAAAAGTCGCCCATGCTGAGCACGCGGACCTCGTCGCCGTATTTCTCGCCGAACAGCGCCATCGCGCCCGAACGGATCGCCTCGTCGTACTTCATCAGCCGCGCTTCGACCGGGTAGTTGGCGCGGATCGCGCGGTTGACCAGCGATTCGACCGTGCGGATTTCGATCTCGGTCATCGGCTGCGGATGCGAAAAGTCGAAGCGCGTGCGGTCCGGGTCGACCAGCGAGCCCTTTTGCTGGACGTGATCGCCGAGCACGCTGGCGCAATGCCGCGTGCATCAGGTGGGTCGCCGAATGGTTCCAGGCGGAGCGCGCCCGTGCATGGGCGTCGACCGACGCGACCACGGTGTCGCCGATCTTGATCTCGCCGGTCTTGACCTCGCCGTGATGGCCGAAGACGTCGGGCTGGATCTTTTGCGTGTCGTGCACCGAGAAAAGCGTCAGGCACGCGCCGGTGCGCGAAAGTTCGCCGCGATCGCCGACCTGGCCGCCGGACTCCGCGTAGAACGGCGTGCGGTTGAGAACGACGACGCCCTGCTTGCCCGGTCAGAAAGCGAATCGACGGCGCTGCCATCGCGGTAGAGCGCAACGACCCGGCTTTCCTCGGACAGCGTGTCGTAACCGTCGAACACCGTCTTGGCGCCGGCATAGCTCAAGCCTCCGGCCGTCTTGAAGCTGGACGCGGCGCGCGCGCGGCCTCGCTGCTTGTCCATCGCGGCGTCGAATCCTGCCTGGTCGACCGCGACGCCGCGCTCGCGGCATACGTCGGCAGTGAGATCGAGCGGAAAGCCGTAGGTGTCGTACAGCGTGAATGCGGTTTCGCCGGGCAACACTTTCGACCCGGACTTGCGCGCTTCGGCGAGCGCCGCCTCGAGAATTTTCATGCCGTGCTCGAGCGTCTCGGCGAAGCGCTCCTCCTCGGCCTGCAGCACCTGCGCGACGTAGCTCTGCTTCTGCGGCAGCTCGGGATAGGCGTCGCCCATCAGCCGCGAGAGCTCCGGCACCAGCTTGTGGAAAAAAGGCTTCTGCTGCCCGAGCTGATAGCCGTGGCGGATCGCGCGGCGGATGATTCGGCGCAGCACGTAGCCGCGCCCTTCGTTGCCGGGGATCACGCCGTCGACGATCAGGAAAGCGCAGGCACGGATGTGGTCGGCGATGACTTTGAGCGAGGGCGAGGTGAGATCGGCGGCTCCAGTCAGTGCCGCGGCCGCCTTGATCAGGTCGCGGAACAGATCGATGTCGTAGTTGCTGTGCACGTGCTGCAGCACGGCGGCGAGGCGCTCGAGGCCCATGCCGGTATCGACGCAAGGCTTGGGCAGCGGCGTGAGCTTGCCCTTGCGCGTCGCGATCGAATTGCATGAACACGAGGTTCCAGATCTCGATGTAACGGTCGCCCTCGGCGTCCGCCGAGCCCGGCGGCCCGCCGGCGATTTCCGGGCCGTGGTCGTAGAAGATCTCGCTGCAGGGCCCGCAAGGTCCGGTGTCTGCCATCTGCCAGAAATTGTCCGAAGCGTACGGCGCGCCCTTGTTGTCGCCGATCCGCACGATGCGCTCGCGCGGCACGCCGATCTCGTCCGCCCAGACGTCGTAGGCCTCGTCGTCGGTCTGGTAGACGGTGACCCACAGCTTGTCCGACGACAGCCCGTAAACGCTGGTCAGAAGATCCCACGCATACTTGATCGCCTCGCGCTTGAAGTAATCGCCGAAGGACCAGTTGCCCAGCATCTCGAAAAAAGTGTGATGCCGGGCCGTGTAGCCGACGTTCTCGAGGTCGTTGTGCTTGCCGCCGGCGCGCAGGCAGCGCTGGACATCGGCGGCGCGCACGTAGCTGCGAGTCTCGGTGCCGAGAAACACATCCTTGAACTGGACCATGCCGCTGTTGGTGAACAACAAGGTCGGGTCGTTCGCCGGAACGAGCGAAGCCGACGGAACGATCGTGTGTCCGTTCGCGGCGAAATAATCGAGAAACTTGCGGCGGATGTCGTTGGCTTTCATCGCGGCAATGGTTGCGGCGCGGCACCGACGGCCAAAGCCGGACCCGGGCGACCCGCTGAAAATTCAATATGTTAGCACAGGAATGTGGACGTCGGCGACGTCAGGGCACGAGGCTTTTCAGCATCTTGAAAATGGCCGAGAGCTCGAAGCCGCGCGACTGCAAAAAGCGGATTTGCCGGGCCTTTTCGCGATCGTTCGCCGGGGGTGTTCCGAAGCGACGCTGCCACAGTGCGAGCATTGCCGCGTCGTCGTCGATGGGCGCATCGCCGATGGCGCCCTCGATCGCCTCGCCGCTTACGCCCTTGCGCTTGAGCTCACCGCGAATGCTTCGACGGCTGTAGCTTCCCGACTTCTGCGCGACCAGCGCATGCGCAAAGCGCTCGTTCGACAACAGGCCCTGCGACGAAAGCTCGTCGAGCACGGCGGCGACTTCATCGCGCGGCGCGCCCTTGGCGATCAGGCGCTGCTCCAGATCGTCGCGCGCATACTCGCGCCGCGCCAGCAGGCGAACGGCCTGCGCCTTGAGTGAGACCGGTTTGCCCGCCCGCAACGGTTAGGGCCTGTCCACGCCAAATACAGGCCCTTGGCCCCGCTACGCGTCCGCGGCCAGCACCGGACGCGGCGAGCCTGCGACCGGCACGCCGACGACCGTGCGGATCTTGGCCTCGATCTCGGCCGCGATGTCCTGATGCTCGCGCAGCCATTCGCGCGTGTTGTCCTTGCCCTGGCCGATCTTGTCGCCGTTGTACGCGTACCAGGCGCCGGATTTTTCGATGATGTTGTGGGTGACGCCCAGCTCGATGATCTCGCCTTCGCGCGAAATGCCTTCGCCATAAAGGATGTCGAACAAGGCCTCGCGAAACGGCGGCGCGATCTTGTTCTTGACGACCTTGACCCGCGTCTCGTTGCCGACGACTTCCTCGCCGCGCTTGATCGAGCCGATGCGGCGGATGTCGAGCCGCACCGAGGCGTAGAACTTGAGCGCGTTGCCGCCGGTCGTGGTCTCCGGGTTGCCGAACATGACGCCGATTTTCATGCGGATCTGGTTGATGAAGATCACCAGCGTGTTGGCGCGCTTGATGTTGCCGGCGAGCTTGCGCAGCGCCTGGCTCATCAGCCGCGCCTGCAGCCCGGGCAGCTGGTCGCCCATCTCGCCTTCGATCTCCGCCTTGGGCACCAGCGCCGCGACCGAGTCGATGACGATGACGTCGACGCCGCCGGAGCGCACCAGCATGTCGGCGATCTCGAGGCCCTGCTCGCCGGTATCGGGCTGCGAAATCAGCATTTCCGCGACATTGACGCCGAGCTTTCCCGCATAGACCGGATCGAGCGCGTTTTCCGCGTCGATGTAGGCAGCGATGCCGCCGGCCTTCTGCACCTGCGCGACGACCTGCAGGCACAAGGTGGTCTTGCCCGACGACTCGGGCCCGTAGATCTCGACGACCCGTCCGCGCGGCAGGCCGCCGACGCCCAGGGCGATGTCGAGACCCAGCGAGCCGGTCGAGACCACCGACAGGTCGTTTTGGACCTGGGCCTCGCCCATTTTCATGATCGAGCCCTTGCCGAACTGCTTTTCGATCTGGGCCAGCGCGGCGGCTAAGCGCCTTGCTCTTGTTGTCGTCCATCGCATTCATTCCATTGGATTTGACCAGGCTTACGTTGCTCATCGCGGTCTCTCGGTGGCGGTCCGCCCATGCGGACGAAGGATGAGACCATTATGGCATAGAACGATCGTTCGATAAAGCTCCCTTTTGGCCTAAGCTCAGGCGGTCGAGCCAGGCCCTGCAAGGCGATCGCGAACCGCGCGCGCCCGCACCGCCGCCCGATCACCGTCCAGTCGCCGGTGCAGGGCCTCGACGCCTCGCGGGCCCGCCCAGCGCGAACCACACGGTGCCGACCGGCTTGTCAGGGCTGCCCCCTGCCGGACCTGCGATGCCCGTCACCGCCACCGCCCATTGCGCCCCGCTGGCGCGCGATTGCGCCCTGCGCCATCGCGCGCGACGGTCTGCTTCGCTGACCGCGCCATGCGCGCGCGATGATCTCCGGATCGACACGCCCAGCTGCTCGATCTTGGCACGGTTCGAATAGGTGACGAAGCCCCGCTCGAACCAGCCCGAGCTGCCGGCGATGTCGGTGATCGCCCCGGCGACCAGTCCGCCGGTGCACGATTCCGCGGTCGCCAGCATCACCTGCGCGCGCAGCGCCATCTCGCCCAGGCGCGCGGCCAGCGCCTGGATGTCGTCGTCGATTCGGCGGACGCGATGTCGCTTTCAATGCTGCTCGCCCGTGCCGCGCCCGGTACCAGTAGTCGTAGGCGGTGTCGAAGCCGAACCGCCGGTAAAGCGCGAGCGCCGGCGCATTGTTCGCCGTGACCTGCAGGTAGGCGCGTGCGCGCGCCGCGCCACTGCGCATCGCGCCAGCAGCGCGCCGACGACCGCGCGCCCGAAGCCGCTGCCCGCGCAACGAAGGCGCGGTGTGCACGGCGAACAATCCGACGTGATCCTCTTCGACTTTCGCCAGGCCGCAGGCGACGACCTCGCCGTCGCGGCGGACCAGCGCACCGATCTGCGGCAACGGATAGTTGGCGGCGCGATCGAGCAACCGCGGCAGCGCTTCGCTGGCTACGCCGAGCAGGGCTCGCGTGCGCCTCGACCCACACCGTCATCGCCGACGAGCTCGACTTCTACCGCGCGGCGCGGGCAGAGGCTGATGGCCGCGGCAAGACCGGCGCGCAGGACCAGCGTGCGCTCGAATTCGCTCCAGCCGCGCTCGGCGAGCGCACGCATCGAGGCCGGCGCGGCTGCGCGAACGGCAGCATGCGGAACAGATCGCCGGCAAGCCGGCGGCGCGATAAAGTCGCTCGCAGTACGCGATCTTTCGCTCGAGCGGCAGCGACGACCGATAAGTCGGGTTGACGCAACGCAGACGCTTGGTCGGACCCGCGCGATGACCGAGCAGCCAGCCGTCGTAGAAGCAGCGACTGGAAGGCGCCGGAAGCGTTGAGCGCCAGTCTCCTCGAGCCGGCGTGCCTCAGCGTCGCCGGCCGGAACGGCCGCTCATCCGAGCTATGCCGCTGCCACAGCGCCAGCGCCAGCAGCGTATACCCGGCGGCGACCACGTCGTCGGCCATCACGCCGACGCCGTGATGCCATTCGCGGTCGATCATGCCGCTCGGCGGCGGCTTGACGATGTCGAACAGCGCGGAACAGCAGGAACGCCAAGCGCCTGCGCGCACGGCGTCGGCGCCGACGAAGAACAGCACGCAGCAGGAACGCGACGATCTCGTCCCAGACGATCGCGCCGTGATCGGCGACGCCGAGATCGCGCCCGGTGACCTCGGCCGCCCAGACGCCGACGGCGAAGGCGGCGACGACGGCGATCGCGATAGCCGCGTCGTCGACCGTCGGCGCAGCAGCGCAGGCGAGCGGGAGCGCGAGCAGCGTGCCGAACGTGCCCGGAGCGATCGGCGACGAGCCCGCGCCGAAGCCGAGCGCGACGAAATGCGCCGGATGCGCGAGCAGGAAGCGCAGCGGTCGGCGTGTTGCGCATCGCGCGATGGCCGCAGTCAGCGGCGCGAAATGTCGAACGCGCGCGGCAGCGGCGCGAGCGCATCGCCGGCTCGTCGCGGACCGACAGCCCGCGCGTCGCGGCTCGAGCGATGCCGATCCGCGTCAGCGGCAGCGCGAGCGTGCCGCGCGATGCGCCGCGATGCGGCGCACGGCGCGGCGGCGCGGTGAAGCACAGCTCGTAGTCGTCGCCGCCGGCGAGCAGGCATTGCGAGCGCCACGTGCGCGTCCGCGCCGCGCGAGCATCGCGTCGAGCGCGGCCGAGCGCGGCAGTCGCGCGCGAGTCGATCGTCGGCGCCGACGCCGCGACGCTCGAGGATGTGGCCGAGATCGCCGGCCAGCCCGTCGGAAACGTCGATCGCGGCGCTGGCGACGCCGCGCAGCGCCAGCGCCAGCGCGACGCGCGGGTGCGGCCGGTCGAGCGCGCTCGCAGCGCGCGCTCGAGCGCCGCCGGCGCGAGCGCCAGCCGCCGCTGCAGCGCGCGACCGCCAGCGCCGCGTCGCCGAGCGTGCCGGAGACCCAGATGTCGTCGCCCGGCTGCGCGCCGCGCGCGCGCAGCGCCTGGCCGGCGCGGCACCTCGCCGAACACCGTGACGCACAGGTTGAGCGGGCCGCGCGTCGTGTCGCCGCCGACGATTCGACGCCATGCGCGTCGGCGAGCGCGAAAAAGCCGCGGCGAATGCCGCGAGCCAGGCGTCGTCGGCGTCGGGCAGCGCGCCGCGCGAGCAGCGCCCAGCGCGGCGTCGCGCCCATCGCCGCCAGGTCGGACAGGTTCACCGCGAGCGTCTTGTGGCCGAGCCTTCGGGCGTCGGCGTCCGGCGAAGAAGTGGCGGCCCTCGACCAGCATGTCGACCGACACGCGCAGTTCGCATGCCCGGCGCCGGCGCGAGAGGCGGCGTCGTCGCCGACGCCCAGCGCACGTGTGGCGCGGCGGCGCGCCGGAAATAGCGCTCGATCAGCTCGAATTCGGACGCGCATGGCACGCGGCGATGAGTAGGCGCGCCGAGCTCGCCGTCAGGATGCCGCGCGCGTGCGCGCCGATCTCGGCGCGCGCAGTCGCGGCGCCAGCTTGTCGAGCACGCCGTTGACGAACTTGTGGCCGTCGGTGCCGCCGTAGGTCTTCGCCAGCTCGACCGCCTCGTTGATCACGACGCGATACGGCACGTCGGGCGCGTGCAGCAGCTCCCACGCGCCGATGATCGAGGATCGCTCTTCTCGATCGGCGAGAGCTTCGCCGGGCTTGCGGTCGAGGTACGGCGCGTAGCGCGTCGATGCAGCGCATCGAACTCGGCGGTGACGCCCTGCCACAGCTCGTCGAAAAGCTCGTGTGTCGCGCGGGCGAAGCCGGCGCTCTCGGCGAGCTGCGCGCGGATGGCCGCCGGGTCGTTGCCCGAGAGCTGCCACTGGTACAGGCCCTGCAGCGCGAATTCGCGCGCGCGGCGGCGCGGCGGATCGGCTTAGCTCGCTCATCGATCGCGTCGAGCAGGTTCGCCATCTCGAGCGCGGCCAGCGCCGCATCGGCGCCCTTCGCTTCAGCGCGCGCCGGCGCCTGCGCATCGGTATCGGTGGTCAGGATGCCGTTGCCGATCGGGATGCCGAACTCGAGCTGCACGCTCGCGACGCCGCGCCGCCGATTCGTTGGCGACGATCTCGAAATGATAAGTGTCGCCGCGGATGACGGCGCCCAGCGCGACCAGCGCGTCGTAATCGCCGGTTTGCGCCATGCCGCTGCAGCGCCAGCGGCGTTTCCAGCGCGCCGGGAACGCTCGCGATGGTGATCGCCGGTCGGCGACGCCCGCCTCGGCCAGCGCGCGCAGCGCGCCGGCCAGCAGCGCCTCGCCGATCGTCCGGATTGAAGCGCGACAGCACGATGCCGACGCGCAGATGTCCGGCGCGGCTGCTCGGAACGATTCTGCGAATCGGCATCGAAATCGTGGCATGTTCGAAGCGCGCGGCGACGCGATCGCGCCGAGCGCTCAGGACGACGCGCCGCGAGGCGGAGGCTCCTCGTAGCCGGTCACGGCTCGAGATCGAAGCCGGCCATGCTGGGCATCTTGCGCGGGCGCGCCAGCAGACGCATCTTGCCGACATTGAGGTCGCGCAGGATCTGCGCGCCGATGCCGTAGTTGCGCAGGTCCATCTTGCTCTCGACGCGCGGCTGGTCGGCGAGCGCGCGCTCGCGCAACTCCAGCGCCGATTCGGGCCGATGCAGCAGCACCAGCACCCCGCGCTCAGCGCTCGCGATCCTCGACAGCGCCGCCGGTATCGTCCACGAATGCACGCGGCTGCCGTAGTCGAGCAGATCGACGACCGACAGCGGCTCGTGCACGCGCACGATGGTTTCGCTGCTCCGGCGAGATGTCGCCGCGAACCAGCGCCAGGTGCGTCGCATCGGCGAGCTTGTCGCGAAACGTCACCAGCCGAAAGTCGCCGTGCGGCGGTGCCGGATCGGCCGCTCGCCGACGCGCTCGATCAGGCGCTCGGTCTGGCTGCGATAGTGGATCAGGTCGGTGATCGCGCCGATCTTGAGCCCATGCAGCGCGCGCGAACTCGATCGAGGTCCGGCAGCCTCGCCATCGTGCCGTCGTCCTTCATGATTTCGCACAGCACCGCGGCCGGCGAAAAGCCGGCGAGCCGCGGCCAGATCGCAGCAAGCCTCGGTGTGCCCGGCGCGCGCGAGCACGCCGCCGCGATGCGCGACCAGCGGAAACACGTGGCCGGGCTGCACGATGTCGGCCGGACGTCGCATCCGGCGCGCACGCGACGCGGATCGTGTGCGCGCGGTCGGCCGCCGAAATCCCGGTGGTCACGCCGCTGGCGGCCTCGATCGAGACGGTGAAATTGGTGCCGTGCACCGAGCGGTTCACCGGCGTCATCGGCGCGAGATCGAGCTGCCGCGCGCGCTCCTCGGTGATCGGCATGCAGACCAGGCCGCGGCCGAATCGCGCCATGAAATTGACGATGTCGGGCGTCACGACGTCCGCCGCGACGACGAGATCGCCTTCGTTCTCGCGGTCCTCTTCGTCGACCAGGATCGACCATGCGCCCGGCCCTGATGTCGGCGATGATTTCGGGGATGGCACTGATCGCGCGCGACACTGCCGGCGAAGGCGCGGCGGACTGGTCGATCGCGTGCAGGCGGGTGGGCTTCACGATAGCTGCCAAGGTCGTGACGGGAATGCTCATTATACTGCGCCGGCACGCCGCCGCGACCGGATGTGCGGCAGCGCCGAGGTCATTCGTATGCGATGCCTCAGGCCAGCAGCATCTCCAGCGTGGCGGCGGTCAATTCGCTCTTCCGATCGCCGAGCTCGGACACGACGCTGAATGATGCCGATCGGCGATGAACAACGGACCGTGCGCGGCCGCCGGACGGCATTCCGGCCAGCGCTCCCACAGCAGCCACGATTGCCGGCCGAATTCGCTGGTCTCGCCGCTGCCCACGGCCAGCAGCAGCGGTGCGCGCACGTCCGCCGTGCAATGAATCGGGCTCATCGCGCGCGCCTTGCCGTCGATCGAGCTTCAAGTCGGCGTTGAACGAAGACCTGGATCAGCGGCTCGAGATCGAACACGCCGCTGATCGACAGCCCGCCGCGAATCGCGTCGACCGGCACGCCGTAGCGGCGCCAGTCGGTCGCGTAGAGCATCGCGACCAGATGGCCGCCGGCGGAGTGCCCGGCGACGAACAGCCGCGTCGACCGGCACGCCGTGGCGTCGCGCCTTCGCGCCATAGCCACGCGACTGCCTGCCGGCATTCCTCGACGATGTGCGCGATGCTGACGTCGGGACAAAGGTCGTAGTTGATGATCGCGACGCCGACGCCCTGGTCGACGAACGCCGGCGCGACGAACGAGTGGTCGTCCTTGTCGAGCGCGCGCCAGTAGCCGCCGTGGATGAACAGCAGCGCGCCGCGAGGCGATTGCGGCCGGGAACAGGTCGAGCGTCTGCTTCGGCCCGCTGCCGTAGCGCATGTCCGAGCCGCGAATCGAGCCGCGATCGGGCGGCGGCGCTTTCCGCGGACCAGCGCGCGAACCACTGCGGATGGTCGGGAAACGCCTGGCGCAATTGTTGTATCCGCGCTCGACGAAATCGGCTGAGAGCATGGTCAGAACGATCGCGGCCGCGATGCGCACCGCGTCGCCGCAGGCTTTCGATCCTGCCCGATCAGCATGTCGCCGGCCACGACGGCGCCGACGCCCGCGGGCGTGCCGGTGAAGACCAGATCGCCGGGCAGCAATTCGTAGTATTGCGACAGGAAATGCAGCATGTGCGGCACGTCCCAGATCATGTCGGCGAGGTCGCCCTGCTGGCGGATCGCGCCGTTGACTTCGAGCGCCGATGCGGCCGCGCTTCGGATGCCCGACCTCGGCGACGCGGTGGATCGGGCCGATCGGCGCCGCCTGCGCGAACGACTTGCCGATGTCCCACGGACGCTTGATCTCGCGCATCGCGTTCTGCAGGTCGCGCCGCGTCATGTCGAGCCCGACCGCGTAACCGTAGATCAGCGTCTCGGCGCGCTCCGGCGCGATGCCGACGCCGCGTGCGCCGATGGCGACCACCAGCTCGATCTCGTGATGATAGTTCTTGGTCGCGAGCGGGTACTGCACGTCGGCGATCGCCGGACGGCACCACCGCGACGATCGCATCGGCCGGCTTGGTGAAAAAGAACGGCGGCTCCTTCGCCGCGTCTCCGCCCATCTCCTTGGCGTGCTCGGCGTAGTTGCGGCCGACGCAATAGATGTGGCGGACCGGAAAGGCGAGATCGCTGCCGGCGACCGGCACCGAGGGAATGTCCCAGGCGGGAATGGCGTATTTCATCGTCGGCTTACTTCGAGGAAGAAATGATCGTCTGCGGCACGCGCCCGCGCTCAGTCTGCGTCCGGCTGCCGATCGGGCGCGGCGCGGGCGAACGCATCCAGCGCCCGGCAGTTGGCGTCGATGCGCAGTCAGCGTCGGATAGCGGTCGAGCGGAATGTTGGCGCGCCGGGCGTTGGCGAGCTGCGGCACCAGGCAGACGTCGGCCATCGTCGGCGCATCGCCGTGGCAGAACGTTCCGGTCGCGGCTTCGCGGCGAGCTGCGCTCTCGAGCGCCGCAAGGCCCGCGTCGATCCAGTGCCGGTACCAGGCGTCCTTGGCCTCCTCGCCGACACCGAGCGTGCGCATCAGATAGCTGCAGCACGCGCAGATTGTTCAGCGGATGGATGTCGCAGGCGATCGCCAGCGCGATCGCGCGCACGCGCGCGCGTCCCGCCGGCGTCGCAGGCAGCAGCGGCGGCTCCGGATGACGCTCGTCCAGGTATTCGATGATCGCCAGCGACTGGGTCACCACCGTGTCGCCGTCGATCGAGCGTCGGGCACGAGCTCCTGCGCGGTTCAGCGCGCGATACGCGTCCGCATGCTGCTCGCCCTTGCGCAGATGCACGGGCGCGTATTCGAAGGGCAGACCCTTCAGATGCAGCGCGATGCGCACCCGGTACGCCGCCGACGAGCGGAAATAGTTGTACAGCTTCATCGCGGCGACGGCTAGCTGAACGCCGAGATGCCGGTCTGCGCGCGGCCGAGGATCAGCGCGTGCACGTCGTGCGTGCCCTCGTAGGTATTGACGGTCTCGAGGTTCAGCAGATGGCGGATCACGTGGAACTCGTCGACGATGCCATTGCCGCCGTGCATGTCGCGCGCCATGCGCGCGATGTCCAGCGCCTTGCCGCAGGAATTGCGCTTCATGATCGACGTGATCTCCGGCGCCGCCTTGCCCTCGTCCTTGAGGCGGCCGAGCCGCAGGCAGCCCTGCAGGCCGAGCGTGATCTCGGTCTGCATGTCGGCGAGCTTTTTCTGGATCAGCTGGTTCGCCGCCAGCGGCCGACCGAACTGCGAGCGGTCGATCGTGTACTGGCGCGCCGCATGCCAGCAGAATTCGGCCGCGCCCAGCGCGCCCCAGGCGATGCCGTAGCGCGCGTTGTTGAGGCAGCCGAACGGGCCGGCGAGGCCCTCGACGCCGGGCAGCCGCTGCGCCTCCGGGACGAACACCTCGTCCATCACGATCTCGCCGGTGACCGAAGTGCGCAGGCTGAATTTGCCTTCGATCTTCGGCGCGGACAGCCCGGCCATGCCCTTTTCGAGGATGAAGCCGCGAATAACGCCGTCGTCGGTCTTCGCCCAGACGACGAAGACATCGGCGATCGGCGAATTGGAAATCCAGGTCTTGGCGCCGGACAGCTTGTAGCCGCCGGGCGCGGATCGCGCGCGCGTCACCATCGAGCCGGGATCGGAGCCATGGTTCGGCTCGGTCAGGCCGAAGCAGCCGATCCACTCGCCGCTCGCGAGCATCGGCAGGTAGTTTGCGGCGCTGCGCGTCCGAGCCGTAGGCGTAGATCGGATACATCACCAGCGAGCTTTGCACGCTCATCATCGAGCGGTAGCCCGAATCGACCCGCTCGATCTCGCGGGCGATGAGGCCGTAACAGACATAGTTCAACCCGGCGCCGCCGAACTCGGCGGGCAAGCGTCGCGCCCGAGCAGCCCCAGCTCGCCCATTTCGCGGAATATCGCCGGGTCGGACCGCTCGTGCCGAAACGCGTCGGTGCACGCGCGGCATCAGCTTGTCCTGCGCGTAGGCATAGGCCGCGTCGCGAACCATGCGCTCGTCTTCCGAGAGCTGCTCGGCGAGCAGCAGCGGATCGTCCCAGACAAAAGACGGCTTCGATTGCCGGGACTGGCGTAAGCGTTCTGGGGCGTTGATCTGGCACTCCGATGAGCGACGCTGCAGGGCCGCCGGGGCAGGCTTTCGATTATCGCCTGGCGGCGGCCCCAGCGCCAGCGCCCCTCGCCGCGACAGCGGCGGCTAATCTTTGTCCACTCAACCAACGGCTTAGGCAATCCGCCGCAGCCGCCCTCGCGGACGGCGGCCTACATTTTTCGCTTCAGCAGCGGCGGGCTGCGGCCCTCGCGATACGCGGAAAGGGACGCGCCATGGCCATGAGACGGCGGCATTCCCCGGTCCGAATTCGACGCCGCCAGGCTTTTCGCTGGTCGAGTTGCTGATCGCGGTTGCGATCTTCGGCCTGCTGGTGCTCGCCGCCGGCCCGTCGTATCGCAACTGGATCGCCGCGCAGCAGCTCGCCAACCATGCCCATTTCCTCGCCGGAACGCTCAATCAGGCCCGCAGCGAGGCGATCAAGAGCGGCTACCGGGTCAACCTATGCAAGTCGCCGCGACGGCAGCAGTGCGCGGACGACGGCAGCGGTTGGGAGCAGGGCTGGATCCTGTACGTCGATGAGAACCAGGACGGCGAAATCAGCGCCGGCGAGACCGTCATCCGCATCGGAGGACCTCCGGCAACGGGATCACCGTGCGCGGCAACCGTCCGGTCGCCGACTATGTGTCCTACACCAGCCTCGGGCCACGCGAGGATGCTTTCGCGGCGCGCTGCAGATGGGCACGTTCGTCGTCTGCAAGCCCGGCCAGGACGCGCTGCAGGTGGTACTGGCCAACAGCGGCCGGGCGCGAGTCCAGACGACTCGGCCAACGCTGTCCATAGCCTCCGCCGCGGACGCTGGTCCCAAGGTTGTTGACGACATCCTGTATGTGCGAGTGCAGCCGCGGTTCACACGCACGTAACCGTTTGTTCCGTTGGCAATACCTCACATCGGACCGCTTTGCCTGTCGCAGTACGGCGACATACTATCCGCTGCAACCGACAGGGAGGTGTCTCATGCTAGAATCCGCAATCCGGCCGCGATGCAGCCTCCGAGGCCCGCGCATGCACGGATTCACGCTGATCGAGGTCATGGTCGTGGTCGCGATCGTCGGCATCCTGGCGGCGATCGCGCTGCCTTCGTACGCCGACTATGTCCGACGCAGCAAGATCATCGAGGCCACGCGCGGCCTGTCCGATTTCCGCACGCGGATGGAACAGTTCTTTCTGGACAATCGCACCTATGTCGGCGGTTGCGCGGTCGCCAAGCCCGTCGTCCAGGCCAACGTCAAGACCTTCACCTTCACCTGTCCGACCGAGACGGCGACCACTATAGCTGACCGCCACCGGCGTCGCCGCCGAAGGCATGAACGGTTTCGTCTACACGGTCGACCGAGGCGAACGTCCAGGCTACGACGAATACCTACTGGGGCAAGACCAGCGCCATCTGCTGGGTGACCCGCAAGGACGGCTCGTGCACATGACACTTGCCATTTCGGCTGCGCGAGCGCGGCTTCACGCTGATCGAGCTGATGATCGCGGTGGTGATCTTCGCGTTCCTGATCCTGCTTGCCGGTCCGATGTACACCGACTTCATCGCCAATTCCCGGATCCGCAACGCCGGCGAGGCCTTGCTCAATGGCGTGCGGACGGCGCAAGCCGAAGCGGTGCGGCGCAACACCACGGCTCGATTCGTGCTGACCCTTCTACCGGCTACAAGATCTACGCGACCGACCCGACCGACGGCACGGATGACGATGGTTCCGACGCCGCCCACCCGTGGGTAGCCAATCCGTACGTTTTCGCGGATCAGGGCGCGTCGAAGGCGACGATCACGCCGCAGCGGCGGCTCGACGACGGTCACGTTCGACGGACTCGGTCGCATTCTTGCGAATGCCGATGCCAGCGCCTCGCTGACGCGCATCGACATCACCAACTCCTGACGTATCCAGCCCGCGCAATCTGCGGCTGGTCATCAACTCTCGGCAGCCGGCAGCGGCACCAAGCTTTGCGATCCGGCACTGTCGTCGACCGATCCGTGCAGGATGTCCATGAAGACGCACATCAATGCAAAGCACGCCCAGGCCGGCGGCTTCCTGCTCGAGGCGCTGATCGGCGTCCTGATCTTCTCGTTCGGCATTCTGGGCATCGTCGGCCTGCAGGCGGCGTCGCTGCGCCACACCGGCGAGTCCGAGTACCGCGCCGAAGCGATGTACTACGCCAATTCGCTGATCTCGAAGATGTGGACCGACGACCCGGCGGGCCTGAAAAACAAATACGACAGCACGGTCGGCTCCGGCGCCGGCTATGTGGCGTTCAAGGCCGACGGTCGCCATTCTGCCGGGCGCGACCGGCGCCAACGTTCCCATCGTCCTGGTCGATCCAGCGAAGGACTGCACGGCAACAACGATGCACCGCAGCCGCCGTCGCTGCAAAGCCATGTCGTGATCGTCTGCGTGTACTGGCAGGCGCCCGGCGACAGCCGACATCCACAACTACACGACGACCGGCGTCGTTGGCGCCAATCCGACCTAGAGATCGAAATCGCCGCTTTCCCAGTCCTCGCCGGCAGCACGGCTTCAGCATCGTCGAGATCATGGTGGGCGTGGTCATCGGCATGATCGCCGTGCTGGTGATCTATCAGGTCTTCGCGACGTCGGAAGGGCATCAAGCGCAACATCACCGCCGCCGGCGACGCGCAGCAGAACGGCCTCTTGTCGTCGTTCATGATGGGGATCGAGCTGGCCAATGCCGGCAACGGACTCGCAGTCGCGGCGCAGGATCTCGGAACCTGCACTCCGGCTGCCAACGCCACCGACTCGCTTGCGACCGATCCCGCTGCTGATCACCGACGGCGGCGGCGCCAACAATCCCGACAGCTTCGTCGTTTACTACAGCGTCGGACGCACGTTCGTGTCGGCCGCCAACATCACCGCCACGGCGTTCGCCAATCAGCCGTACCAGGTGCAGAGCGCCAACGGCTTCAAGAAGGGCGACGTGATCGTCGCGATCTCGAATCCGAGCGCCATCTTTCCGGCCAACGCGCCGTGCTACACCTCGGTGATCACCGACGCGGTGCCGCCGCCGGCCGCCGCGGACGGCATCGTGACGATCACCCACTCGGGCGCGCCGGTCGCGGTCTTCCGCCGGCGACGCTGTTCAATCTCGGACCCGCGAATCTGGTCCAGAAGGTCCGCTACGACGTCAACGGCGGCAATCTGCGCGGCACCTCGCTGCTCGATCCCGCCACCGGCGCGCCCGACAACGCGCAGCCGGTCAATCCGCTGGCCTCGAACATCCTCAACATGAAATTGCAGTACGGCATCGACACGGTCGGCGACGGCCTGATTCACCAGTGGGTTGCCGGCGTTGCAGGCACCGCGTACGGCGACTGGGACGCCGCGACGCTGCTTGCGGCGCCGATCGGCGACGTTCAACCGCATCAAGGCGGCGCGCATCGCGGTACTGGTCAAGAGCGAGCAGCCGGACAAGGATCTGGCCGGCCAGGGCTTTACCCGCACCGTCTTCAACGATTGCGCCGACAGCGCCGCTCGGCACCTGCTCGGTCACGTTCAACATCCCGGCCGTCGCGGCCGCCACCCAGCCCTATGGCTGGCGCTATCGCGTCTACGAGACGGTGATTCCGCTGCGCAACGAAGTCTGGAACAAGCAGGTATGAGAGCACGAAGGCACATCGACGATCGGGCGCCAGCGCGGCGTCGTGCTGTTCATTGCGCTTATCGTCATGGTGGCGATGAGCCTGGCCGCGATCGCGCTGATCCGCTCGGTCGATACGACCAATGTGCTGATCGGCAACCTCGCGTTCCGGCAGTCGTCGATCCTCCCCGCGAACCTCGCCGTCGAGCAGGCGGCTGCCGCGTTGTTCGCCGACGCGGCGCCCGCGGCACCGACGATCGATCCCACGACCGACCTGGCGGCGGAAAACTATTACTCGACGTGGCAGGGGAACGACGATGGCCGCGGCATTCCCAAGCCGTTGCAGACGAAGGGCGACTGGGGGACGTTCGGCCTGGCCAAAGAGCTCGTCGACACCAGCAGCGGCATCAACATCCGCTACGTGATCGAGCGCATGTGTCTCGCCGGCGCCAAAGGCAACGCCGCGACGGCGCAATACTGCGACATGCTGCCGCCGAAAGTCGCCACCGGCACGACCATCCACGACTGCGACCAGGCGAACCCGTCGCCAGGATCGCAGCCCGGCTGCTTCGCGCTGAATCCGATCCCGTTCTACCGGGTCACGGTGCGCGTCGACGGACCACAGAATTCGACATCGTTCCTGCAGGCGATGCTGCGGTGAAAACCGCACAGGGAGAATAAGACATGCGGTACCAACCCGTTCCTCCCCTCGTCCGCCGCTGGCTGGCAGCGCTGCTTTCGCTGCTGCTGGGTCTCGGACCGCTGGCGACGCCTGCGTACGCCGGACTGACGCCGCTCGCCGACGAACCGATCAACATCAAGAACCAGGCGAAGCCGAACATCATCCTGACCGTCGACGATTCGACGTCGATGCTCTACGACTTCCTGCCCGATTACGTGGTCGGCAGCAAGTTTTGCCGCGATGGCAGCGGCGCGATGAACGCCCCGTGCGGCTACAGTGGTTCGCCGGCCAGTGCCGGCCCGGGCGGCCAGTATGTTTCGCCGCAGTACATCTGGGCGCAGCCCGCGCTCGCGACGCTCGGCTCCGCCGCGGCGCCGTTCCCCGCCTACGCCACTGGCTTCGGCGCCGTGCCGGCGAGTTTCAGCCCGCAGCTTTTCACCAACAGCGGCCCTGGCGCGGGATGCAACTTCACGGCGACGCCGCCGCCCTGCACTGGCGGCATCGACCCCGGATGCGCTGCCCGGATTCGCGATCTATCCCGCCGCGTCCGGCTCGCCAAAAGCCGGCCTGCCGTATGAATACTGGGAGCTGTGGCCAGCGCCGGTCCACAACAGCGCGTTCAACCACATGTATTACAACCCGCGGCTCACCTACGATCCGCCGGTCTATCCCGACACCACCAGCTATCCGCAGATGGATGCCGGGAATACCGTGAGCTGGACCAAGGTTCGCTCCGATCCGTTCACGACCGCCGATCCGCTGGATTGCTCGAGCGAGCCGTGCGTCGATCTCACCAAGACCGTCATCGTCGGCCAATGGTGCAATTCGGACTGGACGCAGGGCAACGACGACACCGGCCTGCCTTTCGTCACCAATCCCGGGCACTGCCGCACCAACGGCCTGATTGCCGCGGCATCGGCCGGCGCGCCCGCCGCCATAGGCGACTATATGTACCCGTGGGCGCCGGCCGGCATCACGCCGAACGACGTCAATACGAAGGTCGACACCAGCGCGCAAACCCCCTGGATATCCGCCAGTCCCGTAAACGCCACCGTCAAGGCGTCGTGGACCGCCGCGCAGAACCCGCCGCAGAACACGCAATACTTCTACGAAAACGACAACGTGCTGTGGTGCGACACCACCAGCCCGGATTGGCCGCAAACGGGCCCGTCGATACCGCAAACCTGTCAGGGCATCAGCAATCCGCAAACCTGCAACCCCAACCCGGTCCAGCCAACGTGCGGCGGCGCCGCGACCGGCACCTGCACGGGCGCGATCGCGGCCGGCTCGTGCAGCGGGTACATCGCAACGCAGACCTGCAGCGGATATGTCGCCGGCGATTGCTCCGGCGCCCAGGCGGGAGCCTGCAACGGCCAGCCGGGCCGATGTCCGGCGCCCGCCGCCGGCACCTGTTCCAGTCGCGGCGACCTGCAGCGGCGCCGTCGGCGCAGCGTGCAATGGCGCGACCAGGGAAGCCTGCGTCGGCGGCACGCCAGCCGCGTGCAACAACATGTCGCGCAAACCTGCAACGGCGGCACGCAGAATACCTGCAATCCCGTCGCCCAGAGCTGCAACGGCGCCACCGCGCAGACCTGCGCCAACATCGTCTCGCATCCGCCGGACCCTTGCAGCTGCACCAGTGCCTGGATCCGGTCGGTTGCAACCTCAACCCCGATCCGGAAGGGACTTGCGTCTTCCAGACGACCTGCCCGCCATCGGACGTGTAGGCAACTGCAGCATGCAGACCGGCACGAAGTGCACGCTGGACAGTCAGTGCCCGTTCATCAACGGCACCTGCAGCGTCGCCGGCAACAGTTGCGCGAGCAACAGCGACTGCAATCTCAAGCGCTGCCAGGGCGCAGTGAGCGGGTCCTGCAGCGTCGACACCGACTGTCCCATCAGCGGGGGCACATGCAGCAAGTCCGGGCACGTCTGCACGATCAATGCCGGCGTCAGCACCTGTCCGGCGGCCGGTAACTGCAACAACGCACCGTTCGCGGTATGCACGTCGAACCCCGGCTCCTGCCCGGCGATCCCGGCGAATTGCGCGACGACGACCGCCACTAGCTTGCCCGGCGTCGGACCCAACAGTCTGTCGTGTCCGATCATCCCGAACACCGGCACCTGCAACAATCCGCCGAACGCCGCGTGCTCGACGGCGGCGACCTGCCCGGCTATCGGGAATTCGTGCAGCAACGGCGGCGCGGCCTGCGCGAGCGCCGCCGACTGCCCGGCGACCGGAACCTGCAGCAACAGCGGCGCGGCATGCAACGTCAATGCCAACTGCGTGGCCGTCGGCACGGCCGAAGTGCACCAACCCCAAGAGCCCGAAGCTCGGATTGGCCTGCGTGTCGCCCACCGATTGCGATTTCGTCGGGATCTGCACGAATTCGGCTACGCTGAACAACCCCTGTACGACCGCGGCGCAGTGCGCGGTGGGGAACACGTGTCAGAACGCGGGACCCAACAACGGCCTGGCCTGCGCCAGCGACGCATTCTGCCAGGTCACCGGCACCTGTCCGGTCGGCACCGACAGTCCGACCTGCACGGCGATCGGCAATCACGGCGCAGTGCCAGAAGTCCGGCACCTGCACGAACCGCGCGCTTTCCTGCACGGCCGATGCGCAAGTGCACTTCCGTGCCGGGCACTGCTCGGCGGGCATGCCGAACACCACGCTGTGCTCGGCGAATTCCGACTGCGACGCGGCCAACGGCTGCGGCAGCAGCCAGAACAACGGTGCCGCGTGCGACCCGGCGAACGTCACCGCGACTTGCATTCCGCTGCAGGGTACCTGCAGCATCAAGGGGAACGCCTGCACGACGGCCGCCAATTGTGCGCAATCCGGCTTCTGCAGCATTCAGACGACGCAGGTGTGCTTCGTGAACTCGGACTGTGCGAACCAGCCGGGAGCGATGGACCCGGCCAGTGCGCGCTGCGACACGTTCGGCGTGAGCGGCGGCTTGAACGGCGACTACACGCATACGTTGCTGGCCGACGCCAACGGATTGGGCAAGACCTGTCGCCGCAATAACCATGCGTACGCATCGGACGGCACGACCGCCGGCCAGACCAATTATCCGAGCGGCAAGTTCACGACGCCGATTCGCGGCGAGAACACCGCGGGCCTGGGCTGTCACGCCACCGACCGCTATGCCTCGGTTCCGCGCCACTACTGGAAGACCGAGGTCGAGTGGTGCGACAAGTCGGTTTCGACGGCCGGCGACAAATGGCTTGGCTACGGCGACTAAGCCGACAGGCGGCTACCTGCCAGACGTTCAAGGACTCCGACGCACGTCTTCCCGCGCTTCTACGAGTTCGGCGCCGCGCCCGGCACCGACAACTGGGCCAGGCCGCGTTCGCGCGCGTCGACCTCGTTTCGTCGGCGACGTTCATACGCATGACTGGACCGACGATTCGGGAACGGCGCAGACGATTACCCGGACCTATGCCGAGGAGATGACCAACTACGCCAACTGGTTCGCCTACTACCGCACGCGCGTCCTGGCGGTGAAGACGGTGACCTCGCTCGCGTTCCTCGGCAAGACCGGCGGCACGCTGAACCTCGACGACCAGTTCCGCGTCGGCTTCCATACGATGTTCAGCTACGCGACGTCGTTCGTCGACATCGCCGACTTCGACGCTGGCCAGAAGACGGCCTGGGCGAAACAGTTGATGAAGCTCAGCGTTCCGCTCGGTCAGGAAACGCCGACGCTCAACACGATCTCCCGCATCGGCGAGTACTACCTGAACGGCACCAGTCCGCTGCTTCCCGGATCGACCGACCCGATCGTGCTGTCGTGCCAGAAGAACTGGCACATGTTCTTCACCGACGGCTTCACCAACCAGAACTCGCTGCCCACCGCTACCGTCGGCGATCAGGACGACACGGCTGCCGGCAACGCTGCCCGTCGGCGGCACGGCGGTAGCGATCACCGGCCTCACTCCCGGCGCCGCTTGGCCGCCGCCGTTCCGCGAGGACACCAGCGGCAGCAACTCGGTCAGCAATTCCGCGTCCGACTACGTCACCAACTACTGGGTGACCAACCTGCGGCCGGCGATGCCCGAGAACGTCGCGACCAGCACGCGCGACCCGGCGAGCTGGCCGCACCAGAATTTCGCGGCGATGTCGCTGGGCACCGAAGGCATCCTGCCCGTCGGGCAACCAGTCGAACGTCGAAGCGCAGCTGACGGCGGGAACGCGCTGCAGTGGCCGAAGCCGCAGCCGACGGTCTACAAGCCCGACCAGTCCGGCGTCGACGATCTGTGGCACGCCGCGATCAACGGCCGCGGACGCTTCGTCAACGCGCAGTCGGCGGACGAGCTGAAGCTCGGCATGGGCCAGATCCTGCAGGACATCGTCAACCAGGCCGGAGCGCGCGCCGGGGCCGCGTTCCAGAGCGTCAGCGTTTCGGGCTCGAGCAATTTCATCTACCGCACGTCGTTCCAGCCCGGTTGGGGCGCGAGTCGTGCGCAAGATACAGATCGACCCGGCGACCGGCGACGGAAGTGTCGGTAGTATGGGACGCTTCGACTCAACTCGCGGCGCAGCTCACCGTCGTGCCGGCGGTCAAGGACACGCCGTGGTTCACCGACCGCATGGTGGCGACCGTCGACGAGACCGGCAACCCGGTGCCGTTCCTCGAGGCCAGCATCGGCTCGAACCAGCTCGATTCGCTGGCGCCGGGCAAGACCCCGCGGGCGAAGGCGATCCTCGAGTTCCTGCGCGGCAATCGCAACAACGAAGGTACCAAGGTCGGCCAGTTCCGCGTCCGCATCGGCGGCCTGCTCGGCGACATCGTCGACTCGCAGCCGGTCTATGTCGGCCCGCCGCGCGCCCCGTACTGGACGGGAACGATCCGGGCTATACGCTCAACTTCAAGGACGCCGCCGCGTTCAAGAACCGCCCGGCGCGCGTCTACGTCGGCGCCAACGACGGCATGCTGCACGCGTTCGACGACAGCACCGGCAACGAGGCCTGGGCGTTCGTGCCGAGCCAGCTGTACCGGCCCGACGAGACCGGGCTCGGCGCGCTGTCGTACCAGGATGGCGCGTTGCCGCCGTTCAAGCACCACTTCTACGTCGATGCGACGCCGCGCGATCAGCGACGTCAACTTCGGCGGCGGCGACGCCGATTGGCACACGATTCTCGTCGGCGGGCTCGGCAAGGGCGGCATGTCGTACTACGCGATCGACGTCTCGCAGCCCAACGACATCACCAGCGAGACCGAGCTGGCGAAGCGTGTGCTTTGGCAGTTCACCGATCCCGACCTCGGCTACACCTACGGCAGGGCGATCGTCGCCAAGACGCACGCGTTCGGCGGCCAGTGGGTGGTGATCGTGCCGTCCGGCTACAACAACGTCAGCGGCGCGGGCGCCAGCGGCGAGGGCAAGGTGTTCTTCCTGCGCGCCAGCGACGGCAAGCTGCTGACGACGCTTGACGACCGGATCGGGCTCGACGTCGAACCCGTCCGGCCTCGCGCAAATCGCGGCCTACGAGCAGGACTTCCGCAACCAGTTCGCCGAGCAGATCTACGGCGGCGACCTGCAGGGCAACTTCTGGCGCTTCGACATCTCCAGCATCGACGACACCAAGTGGCAGGCGACGGTACCAGATCGCGCACCTGACCGACCCGGATGGCAACGCGCAGCCGGTGACGACGCCGCCGCAGATCGAGATCGACATCGCCAACGGCGTCGACCGCTGGGTGTTCGTCGGCACGGGCCGGCTGCTGGACGATCTGGACCTGACGACGCTCAGCGATCGCCAACCAGATCCAGACGATGTACGCGTTCCGTGACGGGTCGGTGGCCGCGCCGATCTCGCCGTGGCCGGCGACTGTGCAGCGCGCCGACCTGGCTGCGGTGACCGATGCCGTGGGTCTCGCAGCCAGGCCGGACAACGGATGGTATGACGACCTGCCGCTCGGCCAGCGCATCGTCGTCCCGGTGCAGGCAGCGCTGTCGGTGATCGCGTATGTAGGAACCTCTCCGCAGACCGATCCCTGCCTCACGGGCCAGCCGGCAACGCTCTACGCCAGAGAATACGGGCGAGGGAACTCGCTGCTGGTCGACGATAGCGGCGCGACGATCGAGAGCTTCTTCCAGCCCGAGGGCATTGTCGGCCTCTCGCTGGTGACATTGAGCGGAGGCAGTGCGACAGCGGCGCCGGTGGCTTCCCGGACCTGCGCATCGCAATCACTGCCGGAACGCCTGGCGTGAAGACCGGATTCGTCAAGCCGAAGGCGCCGGACTTCGCGCAAAAGCATCGGATGTCGTGGCGCTTGCTGGGTCAGTAGACATATCGCATCATCCCGGGCTGAATGCGGCCGCTTTCGCGCAAGCGGAGCGGCCGCTGTTTCTCAGCACGCGACCTCAGTGAGCAACCCAACGTTCGATCGCAATCTGTTCGACGCACCGTCGACGACCGAACGGCCGCTCGGCATGTCGATGCTGGCCTCGACGCTCGCTGCACTTGACAGCAATCGCGTTGCTGGCCAGCGCGGCGCCCAAAATATCGTTGCTTCCGACCTGGCAGGGAACGGCCGCGGCGATTCATGTGGATTTGCAGCAGCCCGCCCCGCCCGTTCCCGTGCCGCCGCCCGAACCGCTGGAGGCAATCAGCAGTACCGAGCCGGCGCCGACGAAGGCGCCGCCGAGCCCGGAAGAGAAAACCCTCAAGGTGCCGGTTCCGATAAGCGCAGCGCCAAGCGCGACGGGGGCCCCTCCGGTAAGCGTTCGCACCGGCCCGCCGAACCCCAAAGGGTCGGTCGCGGTCGGTCTGCTCGCCAATCCGGAGCGGATCAGTACCGCGGTCGCCGCCCGGTTGGCGCAGAGGTTTCCTGCGGCGGCCGCGCGCGCCCCCAAGCTGAACGGGGCAGTAATCACCGCCTATCCTATCGATGCGGCGCGAGCGCATCAGAGCACTCGCATCGCAGCCGTGCTGACCGTCGATGCTTCGGGAAACATCGTCGATCGCGACACGGTGCTCGCGCCCGACGATCCGATGTTCAGAAGCGCGGTGCTGACTGCGCTCGCCGCAACGACGTTCACGCCCGCCGAGCTCGACGGCAAGCCGATCCCTCATTGGGCGATACTGGAATTCGTGTTCGACATCGATCCGCCGCCCGGGGCCGGCCCGGTTGCTCGGCATTAAGGCGCGGTGCGGGTCCGCGAGCGACGCTGCGTTGACGCTGGCAGCGCGCTAGCCCATCGTCGGCATGTGGAACCCCGGCGCCGCGCTGCCGTCGTCGGGCCAGCGCGCGGTCACGGCCTTGCCGCGCGTGTAGAAGCGCACGCCGTCCATGCCGTGCACGTGCAGGTCGCCGAACAGCGAATTGCGCCAGCCGCCGAACGAGTAGAACGCCATCGGCACCGGGATCGGCACGTTGACGCCGATCATGCCGACTTCGACGTCCTGCTGGAACTTTCGCGCCGCGAAGCCCGAGCGCGTGAACAGCGCCGCGCCGTTGGCGTACGGATTGGCGTTGATCAGCTCGATCGCGGCGTCGAGCGACTCGGTCCGCACGATCGACCAGCACCGGGCCGAAAATCTCCTCGCGATAGATCGCCATCTCCGGCGTGACCTGGTCGAACAGCGTCGGACCGACGAAGAATCCATCGTCGTGACCCGGGACACGCAGGCCTGCGGCCGTCGACGACCAGCGTCGCGCCTTCGTCGACGCCGCGATCGATCAGGCCCGACGATGCGATCGCGCGCGGCGCAGGTGATCACCGGTCCCATTTCCGATTCGCTGCGGTCGCCGGGACCGACGGCGATGCGGCGCGCGCGCTCGGCGAGCTTGTCGCGCAGCGCATCGCCGGCGTCGCCGACCGCGACGACCACCGACACCGCCATGCAGCGCTCGCCGGCCGAGCCGTAGGCGGCGCCGATCAACGCCTCGGCGGCGAAGGCGAGATCGGCGTCGGGCATCACCACGGCATGGTTCTTCGCGCCGCCCAGCGCCTGCACGCGCTTGCCATTGCGCGATCCGGTCTCGTAGATGTAGCGCGCAATCGGCGTCGAGCCGACGAACGACACCGCCTTGATCGACAGGATGCGCAAGGATCGCGTCGACCGCTTCCTTGTCGCCGTGCACGACGTTGAACACACCGTCGGGCAGTCCGGCCTCGGTCAGCAGCTCGGCCATGCGCAGGCTCATCGTCGGATCGCGCTCGGATGGCTTCAGGATGAACGCATTGCCGCAGGCGAGCGCCACCGGGAACATCCACATCGGCACCATCGCCGGAAAATTGAACGGCGTGATGCCGGCGCATACCCCGACCGGCTGGCGCAGCGAAAAGCTGTCGACGCCGGTGCCGACGTTGTCGCTGAAATCGCCCTTCAGCAGGTGCGGAATGCCGGTGGCGAACTCGACGACTTCGATGCCGCGCGTGATCGAGCCCTCGGCGTCGCTGATCGTCTTGCCGTGCTCCTGCGATACCAGCCGCGCCAGGTCGGTCTTGTGCGCTTCCATCAGCTCGCGAAATCGCATCAGGATGCGTGCGCGGCGCAACGCCGGTGCGGCGCGCCAGGCGGACAATGCAGCGGTGGCGGCAGCAGCCGCGGCGTCGACGTCGGCCGCGTCGCTCAACGGAACGTGCCGCAGCACTTCGCCGGTCGCCGGATTGGTCACTTCGCGCGTAGCGCGTCGTGTGCGCAGCGACTGCCCGGCCGCCGATCCACAGCGGCAGGCGTTCGAGTGTCGTCAGGTCCATGATCTCTCCTCGTCCCTCGTCATTCCCGCGAACGCGGGAATCCAGCGTCGTCTCGGCACGCCACTAGGTCCCCTCCCCGCTTTCGCGGGGACTAAAGGCGGGGACGACACACCTTTCTTTATCCGGCGTCCTGCAACCGCGCGACATAACGCGCGATCATGTCGACTTCCAGGTTCACGCGCGCGCCGGATGCCAAGCTTCCCAGCGTCGTCACGGCCAGTGTATGCGGGATCAGATTGACTGAAAAGCGCCGCCCCGCCACCGCATTGATCGTGAGGCTGACGCCGTCGACAGCGATCGAGCCCTTGCTGGCGATAAAGCGCGCAAGCTCCGCCGGCGCCTCGATCTCGAGCTCGACGTTCTCGCCATCGCTTGCCGCGCGCTCGAAACGCGTCACGGTGCCTACTCCATCGACGTGCCCGGCCATCAGATGACCGCCAAGCCGGTCGGAAAGTCGCAGCGCCTTTTCCAGATTGACCGGGCCGGGACGATCGAGCCGTGCCGTGCAGCGCAGCGTCTCCGCCGACACGTCGAAGGCGAGCTTCGTCTGGTCGATGGCGACGATCGTCAGGCAGCAGCCGCTGACCGCAACGCTGTCGCCCACGCCCAGATCCGACAGGTCGAGCGTGCCGGTTTCCAGCATGAGCTTGAGCCCATCCGACATCGCCTGCGCCGTGGCGATGCGGCCGACTGCCTGGACGATGCCGGTGAACATCAGCGTTCGATCCTGGCGAGGACGCGCCAGTCGGCGCCGATCCTGTCGACGCCGGTGATGCGCAGCGCCGTGCGATCGGTCAGACGCTCGAGCGGCGCAGGCAGCGCGAACATGCCGCGCGCGCCGTCGCCGAGCAAGCACGGCGCCAGGTAGACCAGCAGCTCGTCGACCAGCCCAGCGCCGAGCAGCGCGCCGTTGAGCCGGGCGCCTGCTTCGACATGGACCTCGTTGATGCCCTCCGCGGCAAGCGCCGCCATCATCGCCGCCAGGTCGATCCGGCCGTCGCGATCGGGCAGATTCATCGTGCGGACCGCTGGCGGCCAGACCGCCCGCGGTGTCGATGCGGTGACCACGAGCACCTCGCCATCGGCCAATACCCGCGCATTCGGCGGAAGCTCGCCATGGCGGTCGACGATGACCTTCAACGGCTGGCGCGGCGTGGCGACCCCGCGCACGGTCAGTTGCGGGTCGTCTTGCTGGACGGTGCCGATGCCGGTCAGGATCGCGCACGCCCGCGCCCGCCAGCGATGGCCGTCGGCACGCGCTTCCTCGCCGGTGATCCATTGGCTGGCGCCGTTCGCGAGCGCGGTCCGGCCGTCGAGGCTGGCCGCGATCTTGACCCGCACCCAGGGCGGCCGTGCTCGATCGCTCATCAGCCAGCCGAGATTGAGCTCGCGCGCATCGTGCTCGAGCAGACCGATGTCGACTTCGATGCCCGCCGCGCGCAAGCGCTCGGCACCGTGTGCTGCCGGCGGATTCGGGTCGGCCATCGCCGCGACCACGCGCGCCACGCCGGCAGCGAGCAACGCATCGGTGCAGGGCGGCGTGCGTCCCTGGTGGTTGCACGGCTCGAGCGTGACGTAGACGGTCGCGCCGCGCGCATCGCGCACCGCGCGCTGCGGCATCGGCCAGCGCGTGGACCTCGGCATGCGGCCCGCCGGCGCGCTCGTGCCAGCCTTCGCCGATGACGCCGCCGTCGCGAACGAGCACGCAGCCGACGCGCGGATTCGGCGTGGTCGTGTAAAGGCCGAGCTCGGCCAGCTCGCAGCGCGCGCGTCATGAACGCGCGATCGTGGTCGTCGAAACGGCTCATGCTGAGATCGAAACTGCGCGAGCGCCGCCGTTGCGGCGACGTGCTCAGCGGGGCTTGCGCCGCGTCGGCGCGGGCTCGACTTCCTGCAACGCGTCGCGGAAATCGGCGACGTCCTGGAAGCTGCGGTATACCGAGGCGAAGCGGATGTAGGCGACCTTGTCGAGCTTGTACAGCTCCTGCATCACCATCTCGCCGATCTGGCGCGACGGGATCTCGCGCTCGCCCAGCGCAAGCACCTGCTGGACGATCCGCTCGACCGCCTGATCGACGTACTCGGTGGGCACCGGGCGCTTGTGCAGCGCGCGCTGGAAGCCGGTGCGAATGCGCTCACGTCGAAGTCGGAGCGCGTGCCGTTCTGCTTGACGACCTGCGGCAGGCGCAGCTCGGCCGTCTCGTAGGTCGTGAAGCGCTTGTGGCATGCGGGACAGCGGCGGCGGCGGCGGATCGAATCGCCGGCCTCGGACACGCGCGAGTCGACGACCTGCGTGTCTTCGCTGCCGCAGAAAGGGCACTTCATGCCGGCCGGTAAACGGGAAACTTCGCCGTCAGCGCAGCGAGCGTCTTGACCACCGCGGTCGCGGGTGACCCTTGTCGGTCGGCGCGTCGAGCACGTCGGCGATCAGGTGCGCGAGCTGCTCGCACTCGATCTCGGTGAAGCCGCGCGTGGTGATCGCCGGGCTGCCGATGCGGATGCCGCTGGTGACGAACGGCTTTTCGGGATCGTTGGGGATCGCGTTCTTGTTGACGGTGATGTGCGCAGCCGACAGCGCCGCCTCGGCGTCCTTGCCGGTGATCTTCTTCGCCCGCAGGTCGACCAGGAACATGTGCGAATCGGTGCCGCCGGAGACGATGCGCAGCCCGCGCTCCTGCAGCACGGTCGCCAGGACGCGTGCGTTGTCGATCACCTGCTCCTGGTAGACCTTGAACTCGTGTGTCAGCGCCTCCTTGAACGCGACCGCCTTGGCGGCGATGACGTGCATCAGCGGGCCGCCCTGCAGTCCCGGGAAACACCGCCGAATTGATCAGCTTCTCGTGCTCGGCGCCGGCCAGGATGAGTCCGCCGCGCGGGCCGCGCAGCGTCTTGTGCGTCGTGCTGGTGACGAAATCGGCGATGCCGACCGGGCTCGGATAGACGCCGGCCGCGACCAGCCCGGCATAGTGCGCCATGTCGACCATCAGGTACGCGCCGACCGAGTCGGCGATGGCGCGAAAACGCTTCCAGTCGATCACGCGCGAGTAAGCCGACGCGCCGGCGATGATCAGCTTCGGCTTGTGCTGCGCGGGCGAGGCGCTCGGCGGCGGCGTAGTCGATCAGCTCGGTAACCGGGTCGAGCCCGTAGGCGACGATGTTGAACCACTTGCCCGAGATGTTCACCGGCGAGCCGTGGGTCAGATGCCCGCCGTGCGGCAGGCTCATGCCCAGCACCGTGTCGCCGGGCTTCAGCACCGCGAAAAAGACCGCCTGGTTCGCCTGCGATCCCGAATGCGGCTGCACGTTGGCGTACTCGGCGCCGAACAGCTTCTTCGCGCGATCGATCGCCAGCCTCTCGGCGACGTCGACGAACTCGCAGCCGCCGTAGTAGCGCTTGCCCGGATAGCCCTCGGCGTACTTGTTGGTCAGCTGCGAGCCCTGCGCCGCCATCACCGCGCGCTGGCGTAATTCTCCGACGCGATCAGCTCGATATGCGTCTCCTGACGCGCGTTTTCGCCGCTGATCGCCGTCCACAGTTCGGGGTCGGCCTGGCTCAGAGTCTGCGCGCGGTGCGGCATAGCGAGTTGTCGTCGACGAAAGCGCGCATTTTACCACCGCGACCCCTGCTTTGCCGCAGCGCGGCAAAGCGATTGCCACGGGCGCGACCGCGGGTTAATCTTCCACGCGCGCCGCCAGGCCACGGCGTGGTCCGCTGCGCCGACGGTCGATCGCCGATCGTCTCCGGCCCAATACGCCAACGCCTTTGGGGGTCGTCTTGTCACTCCTCCTTTCGCTGTCGCGCCTGATCGACCGGATAACCGAGCGGATCGGCCACGCGCTGTACTGGCTGATCCTGGTCACCGTGCTGATCAGCGCGGCCAACGCCGTGGTCCGCAAGGCGTTCAACTACAGCTCGAACAGCTTTCTCGAGGCGCAGTGGTATCTGTTCTCGGCCGTGTTCCTCCTCGGTGCCGGCTATGCGCTGCTGCGCAACGATCACGTCCGTATCGACGTCATTTCCGCAAGGCTCTCGCCCCGCGGACGGGCGTGGATAGACATCTTTGGCACAGTGTTTTTTCTGCTGCCGATGGCCATCCTGATCGGCTGGCTCGGCTGGCCGGTGTTTGTCGACGCCTATGTGCGGGGCGAGGTGTCGACCAACGCCGGCGGACTGACGATCTGGCCGGCGCGTCTGCTGGTGCCGATCGGCTTTTTGCTGCTCGCGGTTCAAGGCATCTCCGAGCTGATCAAGCGCATTGCGTTCCTGATGGGGCTGGTCCCCGACCCGGGCGAAAAGCACGTGGTGAAGACGGCGGAGGAACAGCTCGCCGAGGATATCCTGCGGGCCCGCGGCGAAGAGTCGCTGGCGGCGGAAATCGCGGCCCAGGCGGCCAAGCCCGACGGGGGCAAGCGATGAGCGCGCGAGCGGAAGGCAGCCCGAAGGGCCGTTCGCGCGCGATTCGGCGGGAGGCGGACGGCACGTCGCTCGTCCTGCGCCAGGCGCCCAGTGAGGCCGCGCGATGACCGACTTCCTGATCGCCAACATCGCGCCGCTGATGTTCGTGTCGCTGATCGTCGTATTGCTGCTGGGCTACCCCGTGGCGTTCTCGCTCGCGGCGGTCGGCATCGCCTACGCGCTGCTCGGCATTCATCTCGGGCTTCTCACGCCTTCGCTCGTGCAGGCGCTGCCAGAGCGCGTGTGGGGTGTGATGTCGAACGACACGCTGCTCGCCGTGCCATTTTTCACGTTCATGGGCCTGATCCTGGAACGAAGCGGCATGGCTGAGGATCTGCTCGACACCATCGGCCAGGTCTTCGGGCCCGTGCGCGGCGGACTCGCCTACGCGGTGATCTTCGTCGGCGCGCTGCTGGCTGCGACCACCGGCGTCGTCGCGGCATCGGTGATTTCGATGGGCCTGATTTCGTTGCCTATCATGCTGCGCTACGGCTACGACCGGCGCTTCGCGAGCGGCGTCATCGCGGCGTCCGGCACGCTTGCGCAGATCATCCCGCCGTCGCTGGTGCTGATCATCATGGCCGACCAGCTCGGCAAGTCGGTCGGCGACATGTACGCCGGCGCCTTTATTCCCGGCATCACCCTGGCGATCCTCTATGGGGCCTATGCATTCGGCGTTTGCATCGTGAAGCCGGCGTGGGCCCCGGCGCTGCCGCTGGAAGCTCGCACCTTGCGCGAGCCCAGCGGTGCCGGCGGCACGCGCTCGCTGCTGGTGCTGACGATCGTCGCGGCCGCTTCGGCAGTCGCGTTCGCACACTGGAAGTACGGCCCCGACGATCCGACCGACGAAATGCTGGTCATCGCGACCAGCGTAGGCACCGGTGTCGCGTTTTTTGCCGCGCTGCTGAACCGCGTGTTCAAGCTGGGACTGCTGTCGCGACTCGCCGAACGCGTAGTCTTTGTGATGATACCGCCGCTGGCCCTGATCTTTCTGGTGCTGGGAACGATCTTCCTCGGCGTCGCGACGCCGACCGAGGGCGGCGCGATGGGCGCAAGCGGCGCGCTGATCATGGCGCTGGTGCGCAGGCGCTTGAGCTGGAAACTGCTTCGCCAGGCGATGGACACCACGGCGAAGCTGTCGACCTTCGTCGTCTTCATCCTGGTTGGCGCCCGCGTATTCAGCCTGACCTTCTACGGCGTCAACGGCCACGTCTGGGTCGAGCAATTGCTGCTGCACCTGCCCGGCGGGCAGCTGGGCTTCCTGATCGTCGTCAACATCCTGATCTTTTTCCTGGCGTTCTTTCTCGACTTCTTCGAGCTTTCCTTCATCGTCATCCCGCTGGTCGGCCCGGTCGCCGACAAGCTGGGCATCGACCTGATCTGGTTCGGCGTGCTGCTCGGCGTCAATATGCAGACTTCGTTCATGCACCCGCCGTTCGGCTTCGCGCTGTTCTATCTGCGGAGCGTCGCGCCTGCGAAGGACTTCCTCGACAAGGTCACCGGCCGCCTCACCAAGCGTGTGACGACCGGACAGATCTACTGGGGCGCGGTGCCGTTCGTACTGATCCAGACCGTGATGATCGCGATGGTCATCACCTTCCCGCAGATGGTGATGGTCTACAAAGCCAAGGAAAGGGTGTTCGACCCTAGCAAGATTCAGATCATCGTGCCCGAGGACCAATCCGCCCCGGGCGCTCAGCCCGGCGAGCCCACCACGAACGTCGAGCAGGACGAGGCGACCAAGGCGCTGGAAAAGGAGCTCGGCGGCGCAAGCGCGCCCGGCGCCAAAGACGAAGGCGCCCCCGCGGGTCAACCCGCGACCAGCAATCCGAGCACCGAGCAGGACGATGCGACCAAGGCGCTGGAGAAGGCGCTCGGTGGAACCAAGGCGCCGGACGAGAAGAAGTAATCGCGCGAGCGTCGTTGCGCGCGGACCAAAAAAAGCGCCCGGGATGGCCCGGGCGCTTTTTGCTGTCCGCCGCTGATGCGCGGATCGCTGCGTCCTACTTCTTGCGCGACAGTCGCTCCGCGGCGATCATGAAGTTGTCGAAGCGGTTCTCCGCCACCGCGAACCACGATACCTGCTCCGCACGGAATGCCTTCCACGGCTCGTAGATCTTCTTGAATTTCGCGTTCTTGGTGGCGATTTCGTCGTAGGTCTCCGTCGTCGCCTTGTAACATGCCGCCAGGATGTCGTTCGAGAACGGCTGCAGCTTGACGCCGTTGCCGATCAGCCGCTTGAGCGCGGCAGGATTCAACGCATCGTACTTGGCCGCCATGTCCATGTTGGCTTCGTAACACGCGGCTTCGAAGATCGCCTGATAGTCCTTCGGCAGCGCCTCCCAGGCCTTGATGTTGACGAAGGCGTCGATTTCCGGACCGCCTTCCCACCAGCCGGGATAGTAATAATTCTTGGCGACCTTGTAGAAACCGAGCTTTTCGTCGTCGTAAGGACCGACCCATTCCGCGGCGTCTATCGTGCCCTTCTCGAGCGCCGGATAGATATCGCCGCCGGGAATCTGCTGCGGTATTACACCGAGCTTGGCCAACGGCAATCCGCCGGTGCCGCCAATGCGGAACTTCAACCCCTTCAGGTCGGCGACCGTCTTGATCTCTTTACGGAACCAGCCCCCCATCTGCGCACCGGTGTTTCCGGCCGGGAAGCTGATCATGTTGTAGTCCTTGAAGAACTCACGCACCAACGCCAGGCCGCCGCCGTGATACATCCACGCGTTTTGCTGCCGAACGTTCATGCCGAACGGGATCGCGCAGGCAAACGCGAAGGTCGGATCCTTGCCGAAGAAATAGTATGGCGCCGTGTGCGCCGATTCGACGGTCCCGTTCTGCACGGCGTCGACGACGCCGAAGGCAGGGACGATCTCTCCGCCGGCAAACACCTGGATCTGGAACTTGCCGTTGGTCGCCGCGGCGCATCGTTTGGAAATCGTGTCGGCGCCGCCGAATATCGTGTCCAGCGACTTCGGAAAGCTCGACGCCATCCGCCATTTGACCTCGGGTTGCGTGCCTTGGCCGATGACCGGCGCGGCAACGGCGCCGGCGGCGAGACCGACCCCGGCTTTTTTCAGAAATGAACGACGTTCCATGAACTCCTCCAGGAGAAATTCGATACTGGCGCGCCGTGGAACTTCCGGCGGCGCGACGCCGGATATTGCGCTGGTGAACCGCGGGGCGCATGCCTTAGTCGTCGGCGCCCCGCCGGAGTTCGTTGCTCCGCCGGCGATTTTATCGCATTTCGCCGACTCTGTAGCCTGTCAGCCGGACAACTTCCGCACTGCGCTGAACAGGCCCCATGACCAGCCGGCCTGGCGTTCGATCGTCTGGTTGAAGCGCACAAGGTAGCGAGCATTCCCGGTATCGAGCTCGACCATGCCTCCGGACATCAGGCGGTCGTCGGGTCCGATCAGGCTGCGCTGCGTCGCCTCGCGATTGGCCGCGTGCGCGGGAATGTAGACACCGAAAAACGGCCGGTCGATCGCGGCGCGCTCGCCGTCCAGCGGCGCGACCCAGGTGCGCAGCAGCACCCGGATGATGCGCCGCGCGATGATCTCGACGCCGCAGATCACTTCGTCGACCTGCTCGCGCTGCATGCGGCGCACGACCGCGAGGCTCCATCCTTCAGGCGCCTGAAAGGCGATGATCTCGCCAAGCTTGGCTGGAACGTCCTTCGCGGGCGCGACCAACCGGCAGCCGCTGTCGCTGTGGTCGACCAGGCGCCATTGCGACCCCCGAACACGCCGCGCTACCGAGTCGGGATTGGCGCTGGGGTTCACCATCTGCGTGATCTCGTCGTAGCTCATCATCGCGCCGACCGATCTCGCTTGCGGCGACAGGTGCTCGACTTCCGCGACCGCGCGGGTCAGGGCCTGCAGCCCGACGACGACGCGGACGTCGTGCTCGGTGCGCTGCCGCGGCGCGCGCGGCGCGTAGGCCAGCGCATCGGGACCGTAGAGCGCCGCCAGCCGCATCAGCAACAGCTTCTGCTCGCGCGGCGGCAGATCGCCGTCCAGTGGCTTGTCATCATCGCGGTCCGGCAAGACGCGCATGCGCTCGACGATTTTGGCGTATACCGACGAAGCATCGAGATAGAGCACGCGCCCCCCGGCGCGCGGCCGGTCGCCGCGGCGCAGGCCATGAGTGCCCGACAGGTCGACAAGAAAATTGGCGTTGGTCCCGTGCTGCGGCACCAGAGTCACCGCATCGACCCAGTCTTCGAGCGCGCGCGCCACCCACTCGACCTGATCGGGCGTGAAGCTGCCGCTGTCCAGACGCATCAGCAGCAGCGTCGCGACGTACTCCTGCTCCTGCGTCTTGGTCGGGCGCCGGAATCCGGCGGCGCCGGCTTCGCGATGCCAGCCCCGGGTGCGGGCAAATTCGTAGAGCTCGTGGATTTCCCGCCATTGCGCGGGTATCCAGTGCCCGTAGCGAAACAGGCGGAACTTGCCATCGAGTCCTTTGTAGTGCGCAAGCCGCAACAGAACGCGGGGCATGACCGCCTTCCACTGCTTGTCGTCGCGTCCCCCGTAGCCGCTCTTGACGGCTGCTTCGTAGGCCGCGATGAACGCCTTCACCAGGTCGAACACTGCATGCCACAGCCGCGTCTCGACGCTGCTCGAGCGCTGATAATTGAGCGTGTATTGCTCGGTCAGATCGACGATGACCTGCTCGAATCGCGCGTCGATCGACAGCAGCGCCTCGGCCTGCGCCGGACCGATTGCGCGGCGACCGCCGGGAAACGAGGTGACGAGGTCGAGCGCCTCATGCTGCAGCTGCAGCGCGTCGGTGGCGGGCAAGGTCGCGATCCAGCGCGCTGCCGCGGCCGGATTGCGCAATGGATCGGACAGCGACCTTCTCCAGATCGCGATCCGCTCGCCGACGCTACGTTTGGCCAACTGCGCTCGCACTAGGCCGCCGTCCGGGAGCACGGCCGCGTTCGCCGCGCGCCATCGAGCCGATGGATCGGATCGGCCATCACTAGTTTCCCGCCACGGCCATCTTGCCGATCATGATCGATCCGCAGTGGCGCGAGCCGCGGCGATCGATGTCATTGCCAATGGCCGTGATATCCCGGTACATGCGGCTGAGGTTTCCGGCGATGGTGATTTCCTCGACCGGATACGCGATCTCGCCGTCTTCGACCCAGTAGCCGGCCGCGCCGCGCGAGTAATCACCGGTGACTGGATTGACTCCCTGCCCGAGCAGCTCGGTGACCAGCAGGCCGCGGTCCATGCGTTTGAGCAGCGCCGGCAGATCATCGTCGCCGTGGCTGACGATCAGGTTGTGATTGCCGCCCGCATTGGCCGTCGATTGCAGCCCCAGCTTGCGCGCCGAGTAGCTGCCGAGGAAATATCCCTGCACGACACCGTCGGCGACGACGTCGCGCGAACGTGTCGCGACCCCTTCGTCGTCGAACGGCGTCGAGGCCTGCCCGCGCGGTAGATGTGGCTCTTCGCGGATCGACACGTGCGGAGCGAACACCTGCTTGCCGACGCTGTCGAGCAGGAACGACGACTTGCGATAAAGGCTGCCGCCGCTGACGGCATTGACAAAGTGACCGATCAGACCGGTCGCGACCGGAGCCTCGTAAACGACCGGACACTCGGTGGTCGAGAGCTTGCGCGCTCCGAGGCGGCGCAGTGTGCGCAGCCCTGCCTTTCTGCCGACTTCGCGCGCCGGCATCAGGTCGGCGGGCGATCGCGCCGACGTATACCAGTCGTCGCGCTGCATCGCGCCATCCTCTTCGCCGATCACCGCACAGTAGATGCCGTGACGCGAGCTCGCGTAGCCGCCCGAAAATCCGTTGCTGTTCGCGTAGACGAATTCCGCCTCGTGCAGCGATACCGACGCGCCTTCGGAATTGCTGATCCGCGCATCGACGCCGAGCGCCGCGGCCTCGCATTCGCGCCCGAGCTCGATCGCCTGCTCGACGGTCAACGGCCAGGGGTAACTCAGATCCGGATCAGTCCAGTCATGCGCGAGCAACGCAGGGTCGGCCAGTCCTGCGCAGTTGTCGTCGGCGGTATAGCGTGCGATGGTCAGCGCCTTGGTGACGGTGTCGCGTATCGCGCCTGGCTCGAAATCGGCCGTGCTGGCGTGGCCCCGCCGCTGGCCGACATAGACGGTGACGCCGATCCCCTTGTCGCGGTTGTAGGCGATGGTCTCGACATCCCCCTTGCGCACCGTAACGCTCTGGCCGAAGGCCTGCGAGACTTCGGTCTCGGCGGCAGTCGCGCCGCCCGCACGCGCGGCGTCCAGCACTTGTGCGGCGACATCGGCGAGCGTGCCGGCGGCGAGTGCAAAACGATTCTCGGACGTGCTCACTGAGCTGGTCATCGACGGACTCGAAGCGGAAGGCGGACCCCCGATCGGTTATGATAGCAAACCCCTTTCGCGACCCCTGGCGCCGCCATGCGACGATCCGACGAAACACCCCGGCGAACGGGACAGGAGGGACGCGGACCTCCCTCTCCCGGCAGCCACCACGCAGTGCCGGCGCTCGGCGACCCCGACCGATCGACGCCGGATTCCGGCGACCAAACCCCGGTCTTGTCGAAAACGCGCCGCAAGACCGCGATGCACGATCTTCAGAGCCTGGGTGAGACGCTGGTTCAACTCTCCGCCCCGCGGCTGTCCGAGCTCGGCTTGCCCGAGCGCCTCGCCGACGCGATCGAGCAGGCGCGCGGGATCCGCAAGCACGAGGCGCGGCGCAGGCAAATGCAATACATCGGCAGGCTGATGCGCGATGTCGATCCCGAGCCGATCCGGGCTCGGCTCGCGCAATGGGGCGCGGCGCCGGCTGCCGAAAAAGCTCGTCTGGCCGCAGTCGAGCGCTGGCGTGAGCGCCTGCTCGTGGACTCGGCCGCGCTCGATCAACTGTGCGCCGCCGCTCCGCATGCCGACCGCGCACGCCTCTCGGCGCTGTTGGCGCGCGCGAAGGGCGAGCGAGCGCAGGCTGTACCGTTGCATGCTTATCGTGAGCTTTTTCGCGTTCTGAACACGTTGTTGTCCACGGTGCCCGCGACGTGATGCCGGGCGCAGAGGGCGCTGTCGCCGGAACCTGCCGATGACCGAGGTCGCATCGCTTTTGATCGGGCTGGTCTCCGTCAGCGATCGCGCATCCGCCGGCGTATACGAGGACAAGGGCATTCCGGGCCTCACCGACTGGTTCGGCGCGGCGCTGACGACGCCGTGGCGGATGGAAACTCGGCTGATCCCGGACGAGCAAGCGCTGATCGAGCGCACGCTGATCGAGCTCGTCGATACCGTGCGCTGCCATCTCGTGCTGACGACTGGAGGCACCGGACCCGCGGCGCGCGACGTCACGCCGGAAGCGACGCTGGCGGTCGCACACAAGGTGCTGCCGGGCTTCGGCGAGCAGATGCGACAGGTGAGCCTCAGATACGTGCCGACGGCGATACTGTCGCGACAAGTCGGCGTCATCCGCGGCGGCGCGCTGATCCTCAACCTTCCCGGACAGCCGAAGGCGATCAAGGAAACACTCGACGGCGTCTTTCCCGCCGTGCCGTACTGCATCGACCTGATCGGCGGCCCCTATATCGAGACGAAGGACGAGGTCTGCAAGGTCTTCCGTCCGAAGAGCGCACTGCGCCCTCCGTCGGTGTGAGCTCTAGGGCCTGTTCACGCTAAATGCATACCCACGTGACCCGGCCCTAGCGCGATGGCCGCCGACGACACCAACCAGCCGCCGCCGTATGAGGGACGCAACCTCTATCTAACCGATCCCGCGTTGCGCGCCGCTGTCGAGCGAGGCGGCGCCGCGTGGTCGCACGGCCGACTCTCCGAGTGGGGTGCAGCGCTGGGCAGCGCCGAGCTATCGGCGCTGGCGGCGCGCGCCAATCGTTTTGGGCCCGAGCTTCGCACGCATGACCGCTTCGGCAATCGCATCGACGAGGTCGGTTTCGATCCAGCCTGGCACGAGATCCTGATGCTGGCGATGATCGAGGGCGAGCATGCCTCGCCGTGGACCGAAGCGCGTGCCGGCGCGCAGGTCGCGCGCGCGGCGGCGTACCTGATGCACGCCCAGATCGAAAACGGCACGCAGTGCCCGCTGACGATGACCTTCGCCGCCGTGCCGCTGCTGCGCAGGCACGCCGGCGCCGTTCCGTGGCTGGCCGACGAATGGCTGCCGAGAATTCTGTCTCGCGATTACGATCCGCGCGCGTTGCCGGTCGCGCAAAAGGCGTCAGCGCTGATCGGGATGGGCATGACCGAGCGTCAGGGTGGATCCGATGTGCGCGCCAATACGACCCGTGCCGAGCCAGTCGGCGGCAACGAATACCGGCTGACCGGGCATAAATGGTTTTTTTCGGCGCCGATGTGCGATGCGCATCTGGTGCTCGCGCAGGCGCCGAAGGGCCTGTCGTGCTTTTTCCTGCCGCGCGTCTTGCCCGACGGCGCACGCAACGCGGTATGCCTGCAGCGACTGAAGGACAAGCTCGGCAATCGCTCGAATGCCTCGTGCGAAGTCGAGTTCGCCGGCGCCGCTGGCTGGCTGCTTGGCGACGAGGGCCGCGGCGTGCAGGTCGATCATCGAGATGGTCCAGCACACGCGACTCGATTGCGCGATCGGCAGCGCGGGCGTTGTCGAAAAGCGCTGCGGCGCAGGCGCTCCACCATGCGCAGCACCGCCGCGCTTTTGGCCAGCCTCTGGCGGAGCAGCCGCTGATGCAGAACGTGCTCGCCGACCTCGCGATCGAAGCCGAAGCCGCCGTCGCATCGGCGCTGCGGCTGGCCTCGACATTCGAGGCGAACGCGGACGAGGGCGAAGCGGCGCTGTCACGGCTCGCGACTCCGGCGCTCAAATACTGGCTGTGCAAGCGCGCGCCGATGGTCGTCGCCGAGGCGATCGAAGTGCTGGGCGGCAATGCCTACGTCGAGGAAAGCGCGTTGCCGCGCCTGTACCGCGAGGCGCCGCTGAACTCGATCTGGGAAGGCTCGGGCAACATCATGTGTCTCGATGTCCTGCGCGCCGCACGGCGCGAGCCGAACGCAGTGGCGGCTCTTCTGGACGAGCTCTCGCTCGCGCGCGGCGGCGATGCGCGTCTCGACCGGCACATCGCGCGGCTCGGCGCGACGTTCAGCAACGGTGCGCTCGACGAGGCGGGAGCGCGCCGGCTCGCCTCCGATGTTGCGCTGGCGCTGGCCGCGGCGTTGCTGGTTAGGAACGCGGCTCCGGCGGTCGCCGATGCGTTCTGCGCATCGCGCCTGGGCGAAAGCTACGCAGGTGCGCTGGGAATGCTGCCGTCGGGCGTTGATTGCGCCGGCGTCCTCACCCAGGTCGGCGGCTGACAAACAAGCCGATGCGGGGTGACCGCATCCGTCGCGGCCGGCCGGAGCACTATTTACACCGCGCTTGGCGCCGGGCCGTCCCCCGGCAGCACGTGGTCCCAGTCCATCAGCAGCTCGGACCGACGCGCCGGGTCCTGGCGGTAGTATCGACACAGTAAATCGTAGACGTCGGCATACTCGTGCAGCAGCAGCGCCGGTTCGGCAAAGAACACTTCGGACAGCACGGCAAAAAATTCCGCCGGGCTTTCTGCCGCGTACGGATCGATGGCGGTGTCCTCTTCGGACTCGACGCGCGCCCGGAAGTGCTCGTACGCGATCTTCATCGTCCGCTGCCAATCGTTCGGACGCATATCGGCCGGCAGCGGCGGGCAGCCGTTGGCGTCGCCGTTACGCATGTCGAGCTTGTGCGCGAATTCATGAATGACCAGGTTCATCCCGGCGCTGTCCCAGTCGGCGCCCGCTTCGACGTCGGACCAGGACAGCACAACCGGCCCTCCGGGCATCGACTCGCCGGCCAGCTGCTCCCGGTGCCGATGCACGACGCCGGCTTCGTCCTCGAACTCGCGCGCGATGATGAATTCGTCCGGATAGACGATGACGTTTTCCCAACCGGCGTAGCAATCCGCATCGAGCCAGAGCGCCGGGGCACAGGCCTGCATCGCGATCAGGACGCGCATCAGCGGGGTTACGGCGAAGCCGGCGGCGCCGACGATGCCTTTTTCCGAGAGGAATACGACGACGCGCTCACGCAGGCGCTTGATCTCGTCCTCGGTGTAAATCGCCAGAAACGGCAGCGCGTCCAGGGCCTGCCGCCACAGCGGCTCGGGGATTGCGGCGGTCGCGAGCATGCGTCGGCGACGCCAGTTGCGGATGGCTTCGAACATCGCTCACACCGACGCGAACGTCAGCTCGCGCTATTCGACGCCGGCGGTTCGAGATCGAGCTCCGCATCCGCGCTGGTTCCGGTCTCGATGTCGATCACGATCGCGGTTTGTTCCCGCAAAAGGAGCGTCGCCTCGCTTTCCGGCAACGCCTCCACTCCCCGCAGCTTGCGCTCGATCGAGCGCGACCGTATCTCCGCGGCGCCCAGCGTGTTGCCGACCATCTCGAGTTGCTTCTTCGTCTTGGCGAGAATTTCGCCGAACGTTCCGAACTCGGTCTTCACGGCAGCAAGCAACCTCCATACCTCGCCCGAGCGGCGCTCGATGGCAAGCGTCCGAAAGCCCATCTGCAGACTGTTCAGGATCGCAGCCAGTTTCGTCGGGCCGGCAAGGGTGACCTGATACTCGCGCTGTATCAGCATCGCCGAGACCCGGACGCCGCAGAACTTCCGCATACAGGCTTTCCACCGGCAGATACAGCAACGCGAAAGTCCGTCGTATGCGGCGGTTCGATGTATTTCTCGTGAATGTCCCTGGCCTGGTCTTGCGAACGCGATCCTCCAGCGCCTTGCCAATAAAGCTCCACGCCCTCGAGGTCGGCCCTCTCCTGCGCATCCTGCAGGCGCTGAAAGTCCTCGAGCGGAAACTTGGCGTCGATCGGCAGCCAGAAGGCTCGCTGTTGCCTTCGTCGCGGCCCGGGCAGTTCGAATCGCATATTCGACTCGCCAGGACTGGCCGGGCCGAGTGACGACGTTCTTGCTGTATTGCGCCGGCGTCAGCATCTGCTCCAGCAGATTCTCCAGCTGAACCTCGCCCCATGTCGCCGCGCGTCTTGATGTTGGTCAGCACTTTCTTCAGATCGCCGACGCCCGCGGCAAGCGTTTGCATCTCGCCCAGACCCTTGTGAACCTGCTCGAGACGGTCGGACACGAGCTTGAACGATTCGCCGAGACGCTGCTCGAGAGTCGCATGCAGCTTTTCGTCGACGGTCAGCCGGATATGCTCGAGCTTTTGCGCATTGTCCGCTGCGCAACAGCCTCCAGCCGCTGCTCGACCGTCGCTCGCACGGCCTCGAGCCGCGACTCGTTCGACTGCGTCAGTGACGGCCAAGCGCTCGTTCTGGACGTGCGCAATGCTGGCAAGCTGGTTCTGCAGCGACTGCGTGAACTGGTTAAGGCTGGAGGCGAGCTCGGCTCGCCCGGTCTGCGCGCTCTGCGCCGCCTCGCCGCGCGCCCGTGCAAGCTCCGTGCGAAGCTCCCGCTCCAGGCGCTCGTTTTGCGCGGTGATCGCGTCGAGACGGGCTTTGATTTCGGCGCCACTCGCGATCCGGAACAGCGCCTGAACGCGGGTCAGGATGACGGCGAGGAGCGCCGCCAGCACGACGAAGCCGACTCCCGAGACGACCAGCCAGATGGTCGATTCCATGTCGCGACAGTTTACGTCGTCGCCTTCAGCGCGGCAAAGCGAGTCTGTTCGCGCGGCGTTCGGATGCGGCAGCTCAGGCAGCTTCGCGGCTTGCGCGCTTGCGCTCGTGCGCCAGCAGATGTCGCTTGCGGATGCGGATCGATTTGGGTGTGACCTCGGCGAGCTCGTCGTCGGCGATGAACTCGACCGCGTATTCGAGCGTCAGCTGGATCGGCGGAGTCAGCGCGATCGCTTCGTCCTTGCCGGACGCGCGGATGTTGGTCAGCTGCTTGCCCTTGATCGGATTGACGACCAGGTCGTTGTCGCGGCTGTGGATGCCGATCACCATGCCTTCGTACAGCTTGTCGCCGGGAGAGACGAACATGCGCCCGCGCTCCTGCAGCTTCCACAGCGCGTAGGCGACTGCATCGCCGGCTTCTGCCGAGATCAGCACGCCGTTTCGCCGCTCCGGAATGTCGCCGCCGACCTTGGCATAGCCGTCGAAGACGTGACTGATCAGACCGGTGCCGCGAGTCAGGTTCATGAACTCGCCCTGGAAGCCGATCAGGCCTCGCGCAGGAACACGGTACTCGAGTCGCGTGCGCCCGCGGCTGTCCGATTCCATGTGCGTGAGTTCGCCGCGCCGCGTGCCGAGCGCTTCCATCACCGCGCCCTGATGCGCATCCTCGACGTCGACCGAAAGCTGCTCGAACGGCTCGCACTGCTCGCCGTCGATTTCGACGGAACACGACGCGCGGCCGCGATACCGCGAGCTCGTAGCCTTCGCGCCGCATGTTCTCGAGCAGGATAGTAAGGTGCAGTTCGCCGCGCCCGAAGACGGTGAAGATGTCGGTGTCGGCGGTGTCCTCGACCTTGAGCGCGACATTGGTCAAGAGCTCCCGCGACAAGCGCTCGCGCAGATTGCGGCTGGTGACGTACTTGCCTTCCTTGCCGGCGAGTGGCGAGGTGTTGACCTGGAACTGCATCGACAGCGTCGGCTCGTCGACCGAGATCATCGGCAGCGCGTCCGGCGCGTCCACCGCCGCGATCGTCGTCCCGATCGACAATTGATCGATGCCGGTAATCAGCACGATGTCGCCGGCCGCCGCGCTTTCGACCGGCGCGCGCTGCAGCCCGGAGAAGCCGAGCACCTGGCCGACCTTGCCGCGCGCCGACGCGGCATCGCCGGAGAGAACCATCACTTCCTGCCCGGGGACGAGGCGGCCGCGGCGGATCCGGCCGATACCGAGCCGTCCGACGTAGCTCGAGTAGTCGAGCGCGCTGATCTGCAGCTGCAGCGGCCCGTCGGGGTCGCCGGTGGGGGCGGGCACGCTGGCGAGAATCGTTTCGAACAGCGGCCGCATGTCGGTGCCCGTCGTTCTCGGGTCGAGCGACGCATAACCGTTCAGCGCCGAGGCGTAGACGACCGGAAAATCGAGCTGGTCTTCGCTCGCGCCGAGGCGGTCGAACAGCTCGAACGTCTGATTGACCACCCATTCGGCGCGGGCACCCGGTCGGTCGACCTTGTTGACCACGACGATAGGCTTGAGGCCCTGCGCCAGCGCTTTGCGGGTGACAAAGCGGGTCTGCGGCATCGGTCCCTCGACCGCATCGACCAGCAGCAGCACGCCGTCGACCATCGACAGCACGCGCTCGACCTCGCCGCCGAAGTCGGCGTGACCGGGCGTGTCGACGATGTTGATGTGTGTATCGCCATACTCGATCGCGCAATTCTTGGCGACGATGGTGATGCCGCGCTCGCGCTCGATGTCGTTGCTGTCCATCATCCGCTCGGCGACGTGCTGATAGGCGGCAAATGTCCCTGCCTGGACCAGCAGCTTGTCGACCAGCGTGGTCTTGCCGTGGTCGACGTGGGCGATGATCGCGATGTTGCGCAGCTTTCTGCGCGGCGTGGGGTTAGTCATGCTGCGATCCGGGTCATGGTGCAGTGCGGGAGCGAAACAGTCTATTATAGCCGATCGGACGACTCGCCGCGAGAAAATAGTTGCAAAATCCGGCATTTAGAGGTACTATTGAATAATTCGGCGGCCGTTCCGGTCACCGCCGACCCCCCAGCCGGGCCGGCCTCGTTGGCCGCAAACCCGCTGTCCCGATGTCATTTTTCGCTGCCTGGACCGGAACTCGCGACAAGCGAGAGGCCGCGCCAGGAGCACCGGTGAATGAGTAGCACCACCCCGCAGAGCTTTGCCGAGCTCGGCTTGAGGCCGGAGATCCTCCGCGCCGTTGCCGAAGCCGGATACACCACGCCGACGCCGATCCAGGCTGCAGGCGATCCCCCTGATTCTCGAAGGCCTTGACGTCATGGGCGGCGCCCAGACGGGCACCGGCAAGACGGCTGGCTTTGCCCTGCCGATCCTGCAGAAGTTGATGCCGCTGGCCAACGCCAGCCCATCGCCTGCCCGGCACCCGGTTCGCGCCCTGATTCTGACGCCGACCCGCGAACTGGCGATCCAGGTCGAGGAAGCGATCGCGACGTACGGCAAATACTCGGGGCTGCGCTCGACGGTCGTCTACGGCGGCGTCGACATAAGACAGCAGCTTCCGACGGTTCGCGGCGGCATCGAGATCCTCGTCGCGACGCCCGGCAGGTTGCTCGATCACATCGAGCAGAAATCGGTATACCTGGGCCAGGTCGAGATCTTCGTGCTCGACGAAGCCGACCGCATGCTCGACATGGGCTTCATTCCCGACATCAAGCGGATCATGGCGCTGCTGCCGGCGACGGCGAAGCGGCAGAACCTGCTTTTCTCGGCGACCTTCTCGAACGAAATCAAGAAGCTCGCCGACCAGCTGCTGAACGCGCCGCGACTGATCGAAGTCGCGCGCCGCAACACCACCGCCGAAACCGTCTCGCAAAGCGTCTACAAGGTTGCGGCCGAACGCAAGCGCGCGTTGCTGGCGCATATCGTCACCTCGCGCAATCTGTGGCAGGTGCTTTGCTTCGTGCGCACCAAGCACGGCGCATCGCGCCTGGCGCGACAGCTCGAAAAGGACGGCCTGAAGACGACGGCGATCCACGGCGACAAGAGCCAGCCGGCGCGTCTGGAAGCGCTCGACGATTTCAAGGCGGCGAAGGTTCAGGTGATGGTGGCGACCGACGTCGCGGCGCGCGGGCTCGACATCGACGACCTGCCTCTGGTCATCAACTACGAGCTGCCTTACGTCCCCGAGGATTACATCCACCGCATCGGCCGCACCGGCCGCGCCGGGGCGAGCGGCGAAGCGATTTCATTCTGCTCGCCCGACGAGGAAAGGCTGCTGACGGAAATCGAGCGGATGCTCAAGCGTTCGATCCCGGTCGCCGCCAGCCGACGGCATTCCGGCCGAACGCGCACCGGCGCACGCCGAGCGTGCCCGACCACCCGCCGTGATCGCGCGTCTCGCGCGAGTCGCGGGCCGTGCGGGAGCCGCGACAGTCCCGCGAAACTCGGGCGGCGAAACCGCCGCGCGAGTCGCGCTGCCGAGGCGCCGCCACCGCGGCGAGACCGTGCCGTCGACGACACCCGCAATCCCGACCAGCCGCTGATCGAGCGCCCGGCCGCGAGCCAGAACGGCTCCGGCACGCTGGCGCCCACATCGCATGGGCCGCCCGGCATCGCGCAGGTCCCATCCGATTCCCGCGCTTGCTGATGAAGCGCACCGCCGGCGAGCCGGAAAAGGTCTAGCGCGGGTCTTCGCGCGCCTTGGGTTCGGTCCCGAGCCGCCGATCAGGCCGAGGCGTACGTATACCGGTCGCGCCGCCGCCCGCAGTCCGGGCAGCGCGCGCCAGAAAAACAGCAGCGCGAGCAAGGCAGAGGCCCGCGTTCGAGCGAGAACGCGACGTCCTCGCCCGCGTAGCGCGCGATCGCTCCGCCCAGCAGGTTGCCGAACGGCAGCGCACCGAGAAACGCCATCGTATAAAGGCTCATCACGCGGCCGCGCTTGTCGTCGTCGACCAGCGTCTGCACCAGCGTCTGTATCGACGCCTGCGCGGCGATCAGTCCGGCGCCCAGCACGATCAGCAATGGCAGCGCGAAAGCGAAGCTCGACGCGTGCGCGAACGCGAGCATCGCCAGCGACGCGCAGGCAGCCGGCGACCAGAATCACGCGGTCGAGGCCTCGCGTCGTATGTCGGCTCGCCAGATAGAGCGCCGACAACAGCGCGCCGGTTCCCGCCGACGACAGCAAGATCCCGAGCGTGCGCGCGCCGCCGCCGAACACATCCTTGGCGAACACCGGCATCAAGGTCGAATAGGTGCCTATCGTGCCGCTGATCGCCGCGATCAGCAGCAGCCCGGCGCGAATCGGCGCGAACCCGAACGCGCTGCGGACGCCTTCCAGCCAGCTGTGCAGCCAGCCTCGCGGCGGCGGTGCCGGCGGGCTCGCCGGCCAGCGCATCATCGCCAGCGCAATCAGCACCGCGCCGAACGACAGCGCGTTCAGGCCGAAGCAAAGCGCCTCGCCGACCGCCGCGATCAGCACGCCCGCCAGGGCCGGGCCGACGACGCGCGCGCAATTGATCAGCAGCGAATTGAGCGCGATGGCGTTCGGCAGTTCGCTGCTGTGCTCGACCAGCCGCGCGATCATCGCGTGCCGCAGCGGAATGTCGAACGCCGACGCGCAGCCCAGCACCAGCGCCAGCGCCGCGACGTGCCAGACGGCGACGACGCCGGTCGCGGCGAGCACGGCCAGAGTCGCCGCCTGCGCCAGCATCACCGACTGCGTGATTAGCAGCGCGCGGCGGCGATCGACGCGATCGGCAAGCACGCCGGCGACCGGCGCGATGAACAGCACGGCGATGTACTGGCAGAAGGTGACGAAGCCCAGAAGCAGCGCCGAGCCCGACAGCCGATAGGTGAGCCAGGACATCGCCACCTGTTGCAGCCAGGTGCCGATCAGCGACAGGCCCTGCCCGAAGAAGAACAATCGGTAGTTGCGGTGCGCGAGCGCGCGAAAGGTCTGCAGCCTGGGCATCGAGGTTGACGACTGTTTCGCGGTGCGTCCAGCGCCGGGGCGTATCGTGCCGGCGGGCGCAGCGGCCCTCGGCTTCAGGCGCGCAGTCGCTCGAGTTGGGTGCGCAGCTTCTCCAGCGTCGATTCGAGACCGGCGAGACGCGCCCGTTCCTGAGCGACCACGGCGGCCGGCGCGCGGTCGACGAACCCCGAGTTGGCGAGCTTCGGCTTGAGCCGCGCGATTTCGCCTTCGTGCCTGGCGATGTCCTTGCCGATCCGCTCGCGCTCGACCGTCGGGTCGACCTTGATGTCCAGCATCATCCTGTACTGCCAGCACGATCTGGACCGGGGAGTCCGAGGGCGGAAGCTCGGAGACGATCTTTACTTCCGACAGCTTCGCCAGAGCCTGCAGATATTCCCGCAGCGCGCCTAAGCCCGACATCCGAGGGATCGCCGGCGATCAGCAGCGCGACACGCGCGCGGCCGGCGAAACGTTCATTTCGCCGCGCAGTGAGCGGCAGGAATCTACGAGCGCCATCAGGGTCGCGATGGCAGCACTCGCCTTCGGATTGAGCCTGGCGAATTCGGCCTTGGGATAAGGCTGAAGCGAAATCGATTCGCCATGCTTGCCGGCCAGCGGCGCAAGCGTTTGCCACAGCTCTTCGGTGATGAAGGGAATGATCGGATGCGCAAGCCGGAGCGCCGTCTCCAGCACCCGAACCAGCGTGCGTCGCGTGCCGCGCTGCGCGGCCTCGTCGCTACTCGCAAGATCGACCTTGGCCAGTTCCACATACCAGTCGCAGTACTGGTTCCACACGAATTCGTAGATCGCCTTGGCGGCGAGGTCGAACCGATAGGCGCCGAGCTGCGTCGTTGACTTCCTCTTCGGTGTCCTGCAGCTCGGCGACGATCCACCGGTCGGCGAGCGACAAGGATACCGGCAGCGCACTCGTCGAGCCCGACGTCCTTCCCTTCGACGTTCATCAGCACGAAGCGCGTCGCGTTCCACAGCTTGTTGCAGAAGTTTCGATAGCCTTCGCAGCGTGAAAGGTCGAAGTTGAGCGTGCGGCCGAAGGTGGCGAGACTGGCGAAAGTGAAGCGCACCGCGTCGGCGCCGAAGGCCGGGATGCCGTCGGGAAATTGCTTGCGCGTGCGCTTCTCGATCGATTGCCGCTGCTTCTCCAGCATCAGCCCCGACGTGCTCTTGGCGACCAGCGTCTCGACGTCGGCGCCGTCGATCAGGTCGAGCGGATCGAGGATGTTGCCCTTCGACTTGGACATCTTCTGCCCTTCCTCATCGCGCACGATCGAATTGATGTACACGTCGCGGAAAGGCACCTTCCCGGTGAAATAGGTCGTCATCATGATCATGCGCACGACCCAGAAGAAAATGATGTCGAAGCCGGTGATCAGCACCGAGCTCGGCAGGAAGGTCTCGCAACTCGGGCGTCTCCTCGCGGCCAGCCCAGGGTCGAATGGCACCAGAGCGCCGACGAGAACCAGGTGTCGAGCACGTCGTCGTCCTGCGCGGAGCGCGCTGGCCGGCTTGCCGGCCAGCTTCGCCGCGTCGGCTGCATTGCGCGCGACGTAGACCTTGCCCGCGTCGTCGTACCACGCCGGAATCCGATGGCCCCACCAGAGCTGGCGCGAAATGCACCAGTCGCGGACGTTGTCGAGCCAGTGGTTGTAGGTCGACGTCCAGTGCTCGGGCACGAAGCGGATCGACGCCGGCGCGCCACCGGCCGGATCGGGCAGGCTGGCATTGACCGCCTCCAGGCAGATGTCCTTGAACGACTTGCCGGCGAACCACCGCGTGCGTGTCCGGCGCGGGCTTGGTCATCGCGACGAACCACTGGTCGGTCAGCATCGGCTCGACGATTTCACCGCTGCGCTCGCAGCGCGGCACGACCATCTTGTGCGGCTTTTCGCCGGCCAGCAGGCCCGCGGCTTCGAGGTCGGCGAGCACCAGCTTGCGCGCGGCGTAGCGATCGAGGCCGCGATACTTCGCCGGCGCGTTGTCGTTGACCGTCGCCTGCAGCGTGAAAATGGTGATCGGCGCCAGCCCGTGCCGCTGGGCGACGTCCCAGTCGTTGAAGTCGTGCGCCGGCGTGATCTTGACCACGCCGGTGCCGAATTCCTTGTCGACGTAGCCGTCGGCGATGACCGGAATCCTGCGCCCGGCCAGCGGCAGCGCGACCTCCTTGCCGACCAGATGCGCGTAGCGCGCGTCGTCCGGATTGACCGCGACCGCGACGTCGCCGAGCATGGTTTCCGGACGCGTCGTGGCGACGGTCAGTTGGCCCGAACCGTCGGCGAGCGGATAGCGGATCTCCCAAAGCTTGCCGGTCACTTCCTCGTTCTCGACCTCGAGGTCGGAGACGGCGGTGCCGAGCTTCGGGTCCCAGTTGACCAGCCGCTTGCCGCGGTAGATCAGGCCTTCCTCGTACAGGCGCACGAAGGTCTCGGTGACGGCGTTCGACAGGCCTTCGTCCATCGTGAAGCGCTCGCGCGACCAGTCGCACGACGTGCCGAGGCGGCGCATCTGGTTGGTGATGGTCGATCCGGACGCTTGTTTCCACTCCCAGACTTTTTCGATGAACTTCTCGCGGCCGAGCTCCTGCCGCGACTTCCCTTCGGCCTTCAGCTGGCTCTCGACGACGATCTGCGTGGCGATGCCGGCGTGATCGGTGCCGAGCTGCCACAGCGTGTTGTCGCCCTCCATGCGGTGGTAGCGGATCAGCACGTCCATCAGCGTCTGCTGGAACGCGTGTCCCATGTGCAGCGTGCCGGTGACGTTGGGCGGCGGCAGCTGGATGCAGAACGGCGTCTGTCCCGGGCCGCATCGACGGCTTGAACAAGCCGTGAGCTTCCCAGTACGGATACCATTTCGCCTCGATGGCGCGGGGTTCGAAGCTCTTGCCTAAGGTCATGTCGATTGCCGGAATATCGCCGTAAAAACATGACATTATAGTCGAATCCGCCGAGGCTGGCGGCGCCTCGCACCCGCTTTGAGCGCGATCAGCGCGCGAGCGCGGCGGACTCTGCGCTCGCTGCCTTGCGGTCGATGCACCGCCCAAGCGCCTGCGCGAGCGCGTCGAGCTTGTCCATCAGCGTCGCGAACTCGTCCGGCGTCAGCGCCTGATCGGCATCGCACCACGCCTCCGGCGGACATGGATGCACTTCGATCAGCAGCGCGTCGGCGCCGGCCGCGACCGCGGCGCACGACAGCGCCGGCACCATCCACGCCTTGCCGCCGGCATGCGACGGATCGACGATGACCGGCAGATGCGTCTCGCGCTTGAGCACCGCCACCGCGGTGACGTCGAGTACGTTGCGATACGCGGTCTCGAACGTCCGGATGCCGCGCTCGCACAGCATGATGCGGTGATTGCCGCCGGCGGCGATGTACTCGGCGGCCATCAGCCATTCGCTGATCGTTGCGCTCATCCCGCGCTTCAATATCACCGGCACGTCGACGCGGCCGACTTCCTTCAACAGATCGAAGTTCTGCATGTTGCGCGTCCCGATCTGGATGACGTCGACCTTGTGCTCGAGGAACGCGTCGAGCATCCGCACGTCCATCAGCTCGGTGACGATCGGCAGCCCGTGCCGCGCCGCGGCGTTCTTGAGCATCGCAAGTCCGTCGACACCCTTGCCCTGGAATGCGTAGGGGCTGGTGCGAGGCTTGAATGCGCCGCCGCGCATCAGGCGCGCGCCGGCCGCCGCTACGCCGTCGGCGGCGGCATCCATCTGCGGCTGTGTCTCGACCGAGCACGGCCCGGCGATGACCTGCATGGCGTTCGCGCCGATCTTGACGCCGGCGACGTCGACGATCGTGCTGGCCTTGTGCCATTCCCGCGCCACCAGCTTGTACGGCTTCAGGATATGCATCGAGCGCTCGACGCCGGGCAGCGGATCGAACATTTCGGGGTCGAGCTTGCGCTCGTCGCCGATCGCGCCGATTAGCGTCCGCTCGGTGCCGCGCGACACGTGGACCTCGAGCCCGGCGGCACGAATCCTGGCTTCGACCGCGGCGATCTCGGCGTCGCCGGCTTCGGGTTGCATGACGATGATCATCTTGCGGCTCCTTGAAAAAAATCGGGCGGCCTTTGGGGCCGCCCGATTTGTCTTGAAACTTGGTGCTTCGAACTATCGGCGAGCGCGGCCCCGGGGGATTATCCCGAAATAGTAGAAGCCGACGTACGCGGCAATGCGGGCAGTCTTGCCGTGGAAGGCGGAAGCGAACTGGGCGTGCGGCGAATTCATGAGCCCGAGTCTAGCACGTCTCGCCACCGGCAGCGCAAGCGCCGCCCGGGGTGACGGGTTCAGTGATCGCGTCGCCACAGCGCGATCTCCCGCTCGATCGCCTCGGCGACATAGGTGCGCAATACGCCGCCGACGTGCTCGGTGATCGCTGCTATCAGCTCGGCGCTCGCGCGCTCGACGATAGGCTGCAGATGCGCGGCGAGCTGGGTCTTGAGGCCGGTGTCGGTAAACAGATCGACCCGCTGCAACACCTGCATCGAAACCTGCTCGGCCAGCGCGCGCCATCGCTCTTCTTCGGCGGCGGCCTTCGCCGCGCGCTCGGCCGAGTCGTCGACGATGACCGGAGCGGGAGCGGCAGCAGGTGCCGACTCGGGTTCGGGTTCGGGTTCGGGTTCGGGTTCGGGTTCGGGTTCGGGTTTGGCTTCGGCCTTGAGCGTGACCGGTGGAACGACGGCGAGCGTGTCCGGACCGGCGCCGGTGATGCTGTGCGTCGACGGGTCGATCGTGTCCATCACCAGCCAATCGGACGTGTCGCCATCCATCGGCAACTCGACCGGGATAGCGTCGGCCGATTGCATGATCGCCACGCTGTCAGCCTGCACTGGCGACGGCGCCTGCTCGGCTTCTGCGGGTTCCAGCGGCATCGAAGGCTGCACCGCCGTCCGCAGATCCGCATCATCGACGGCGCCGGCTTCAACCACATCGGTGAGCACTGGTACGTCGGCCTCCGGCTCGTCGTTCGCAGGAACGCCGGCGACCACATCGGTCAGCACCGGGATGTCGACTCCGCTGCGGCCGCGGTTGCGCCGCATCAGCGCGTCGGCCTGCTCGAGAAGCTCGCGTGCGCTCGCCATCAGCCGCGCTCGCTCAGGTTATGGGTGCGAAGCTCATAGCCGCGCTCGCGATAGAAGCGAAAGCGCTCGCGCGCCGCGGCCGTGCCTGCTTCGTCGGCGCCGACCACTTCGGCAAGGCGCTCGAAGCGGGAGAAAAACGGCGGCGGCGTGTCGTGCAAATTGATCAGCACCGCCGCGGGTCCCTGGTGCTCGAGCAAATGGTCGATCCAGATCGGCGTTTCGGCGGCGAGCCGGCTGCCGATCCGGCAATGGGGCAGGAATCCGATCGCCGGCTGGATCCACAGCATGCGATCGAGCGCCTCGGTCGACTCGGCATCGCAGGTCAGGACCCGCACGCTGCCGTGCTGCGCAAACGCCTTGGCGACCAGCTTGGCGACGACATCGAAGCGATTGCTCACGTGCGTGTAGAAATCGATCGAGGTCATCGAAGCATCCGCCGGAGAATTCCTCGTAACGCGCGCTAAAGGCTCGCGCGAGCTACGGGGCGGTCTCCTGCGACAGCACCCACGTGGTGAGCAGGGGCACCGGACGGCCGGTCGCGCCCTTTTCCTTGCCTTCTTTCCATGCCACGCCGGCGATGTCCAGATGCGCCCAGTCGAATTTCTTGGCGAACTTGGACAGGAAGCATGCCGCCGTGATGCTGCCGCCAGCACGGCCACCGATGTTGGCGAAGTCGGCGAAATTGCTGTTCAGCCCCTCCTGATAATCATCCCAGAGCGGTAGCTGCCAGGCGCGGTCGAACGCGTCTTCGCCGGCATTGAGCAGCGCCCGTCCCAGGCTGTCGCTGTTGCTGAAAAGGCCGGAGGCGACGTGGCCTAGCGCAATGACCATTGCGCCGGTCAGGGTGGCGATGTCGACGACGGCCGCCGGCTCGTAACGCTCGGCATAGGTCAGCGCGTCGCAAAGGATCAGGCGGCCTTCGGCGTCGGTATTCAGCACCTCGATCGTCTGCCCCGACATGCTGCGGACGACGTCACCCGGCTTGGTCGCCCTGCCGTTGGGCATGTTCTCGCAGGTGGGGACGAGGCCGATCAGGTTGACCTTTGCCTTGAGCTCGGCGACTGCACGAAACGCGCCCAGAACGCTGGCTGCGCCGCACATGTCGAATTTCATCTGGTCCATGTCGGTGCCGGGCTTGAGCGAGATGCCGCCACTGTCGAAGGTTATCCCCTTGCCGACCAGCACCAGCGGCTTTTGCTTTTTCGGACCGCCGAAGTACTCGAGCACGATGAACTTCGGCGGCTGATCGCTGCCGTTGGTCACCGAAAGGAACGACCCCATTTTCAGCTCTTCGAGCTTGCCGCGTTCGAGGACCTCGCATTTGAAGCCCAATTCCTGCGCCAGCGCCTGCGCGCGCTCGGCCAGATGAGCAGGCGTGCAGATATTGCCCGGCAGGTTGCCCAGGTCGCGGGCCAGGTCCATCCCGTGCGCGATCGCGAGCCCGCGTGCGGCGGCGGCCTCGCCGGCGGTGAGGTCGCTGCGCTGCGGCACCGACAACGTGAGCTTTCGCAATGGGCGGCGCACGTCGGCCGGCTGGCTTTTCATCTGGTCGAAGCGGTAGACGGACTCCATGGCAACGACGACGGCGTGCTCGACCCGCCAGGCCACTTCCCTGCGCTTGACCTTTTCCTCGGTAAGATAGACGACCGCCTCGTACGACCCGGTTTCATTAAGCAGGCGTACGGCGGCGCGGATGGCGCTGCGGAATTCGCGCTCGCGAAAGTCGCGCTCCTTGCCCAGGCCGACCAGCAGGACTCTATCGGCCAGCGTCCCTCGGACGTTGTGCAGCAGCAAGGTCGCGCCGAGCTTGCCCTCCATGTCGCCCCGGCGAATGATCTCGCTGATATATCCGTTCGAGGCCCGGTCGATCAGCTCGGCCGACAGGCTCGGCTTGCGATTGTCGAACACTCCGACGACGACGCAAGCGCTGCGCTGCTTTTCGGGGCTGCCGCTTTTTATGGTAAATTCCATCGCCTTCCTTCGAACGAAAAATTTGCCTTTAGGCGGTACGAACCGCATTATCGGCAAATCGGCCTGAAAAAGTCAAAATATTTCCGTCGTCATGGTCTTCCGACGCAGCCTGGTACGAGAACTGACCGCTACAGCGGTGGCACTCTTCCTGGTCTTGCTGGGCATACTCTTCACCAATCTGGTGCTGCGGCTCCTGGCTCGCGCCGCCGGGGGAACCGTGGCTCCCGAAGGAGTTCTGGCTCTTTTGGGCTTTAATGCCCTCTTCTACTTCAACATCCTCCTTTCGGTTGCGCTGTTCCTGACGGTCCTGTTGACGCTGTCGCGCTGGTATCGCGACAGCGAGATGATCGTCTGGCTTACCTCGGGCCAGAGCCTGACCGCCTGGCTCAAGCCGATAATCTGGTTCGCCACGCCGTTCCTGCTGGCGATCATCGCGCTTTCACTCTGGCTTTCGCCCTGGGCCGAGGCGCGGCGGCTCGAATACGAGCGCCAACTCGAGTCGCGCGAAGAGCTGTCGCTGCTGACGCCGGGACTGTTCAAGGAATTCCGCCAGGCGAAGCTGGTGGTGTTCATCGAAAGCATCAACACGCTCGACGGAACGATCAAGAACGTGTTCCTGCATTCGATCGACAGCGACAAGGACGTGACCACCGTCGCCCGCTCGGGTCGCTTGGAAGAGGCGCCTAACGGCGACCGCTTTATCGTGTTGCAGGATGGCCGCCGTTACGAGGGAACTCCGGGAAGCGCCGATTTCCGCACCGCGGAGTTCGAGCGTCTCGGACGCCGGATCGAGCCGGCCGAAGTGCGCGCGCTGCCCGCGTCGCTGAAGGCCCTGCCAACCGACGTGCTGGCGCTGGCCGACGGCGCGCCCGAGCGGGCCGAGCTGTTCTGGCGGATATCGGTGCCGATCAGTGCCGTGCTGCTCGTGCTGCTGGCGGTCCCGCTTGCCTACGTCAATCCGCGGATGGGCCGCTCGCTCAATCTGTTCATCGCGCTGTTCATGTACATGTTGTACAGCAACTGCCTGAACATCATGCAGAGCACCATTGCGCAAGGCCGCCTGTCGCTGGTGGCGGGGCTGCTCATCGTCCATTCGGTCGCGGCGGCGGTCGTCGTCGTGCTGTTCCTCAAGCGGCTGGCCGTGCGCGGCTGGTTCCCCCGGCGCCGCCTCGCGTGAAGACGCTCAACCGCTACGTCGGGCGCGAGGTGCTTTATGCGACGGCCTTGATTTTCGTCGCGTTGCTGATGCTTTTCGCGTTCTTCGATCTGATCCACGAGCTCGGCAACGTCGGGCGCGACGGCTATCCTCCGGGCCGTGCGTTGCTGTTCGTCGGCTTGAGCCTCCCCGGCCATGTCTACGAGCTGATGCCGACGGCTGCGCTGATCGGAACGCTGTTTGCGATCGCGCAGCTGGTCGGCAATTCCGAGTACACGGTAATGCGCGCTTCGGGCGCGTCGCTGACTCAAATCACCTGGGCGATCGTGCGGGTCGGCATCCCGCTCGCCATCGCAACGTTTCTCGCCGGCGAATTCCTGGCGCCTCCGGCCGAGCGCCTGGCGCAGCAGGTCCGCGTTCAGACGCAGGGCCAGGCGCTGCGCTTTGTCGCGCAGCAATTCCAGTCGGGTTTCTGGTTCAAGCAAACGCTGCCGGACAGCGACGTCCAGACTTTTGCCAACATCCGCAGCCTGCTCGCCGATATGACCTTGCTCGGCGTGCGGATCTACGAGTTCGACGCCGACCTGCGCCTGAAGGCGTTGCGCGTCGCCGATTCCGGCAGCTTCGTCGCCGACGGTGAATGGAAGCTCAAGAACGTGCGCTCGACCGAATTGGGACCGGACGGCGCCAAGGTCACGCAGTCGAGCGAGTACGCCTGGGCGACCGTCCTGAAACCTTCCCTTTTGACTGTTTACCAGGTCGCGCCGGAAAAGCTGGAGATCGAATCCCTGTACGACAACATCCGCGTCTTGGGCGGCAATCAGCAGAAAACCTCACGCTTCGAGATCGCGCTGTGGAACAAGATCTTCTACCCGGCGGCCGTGGTCGTCATGATGATCCTGGCGCTGCCTTTCGCCTATTTCCAGCGTCGCGCCGGCGGCATCGGCTTCCGCATCTTTGCCGGAACGATCCTGGGACTGGTCTTTTTCCTGGTTGGGCGCCTGTTTTCCTATCTCGGCGTCATCAACGACTGGCCGCCGCTGTTCTCGGCCGCATTTCCGGTCGTTGCCTTCGTCGTCGTCGCCGCGGCGATGCTGTGGTGGCTGGAGCGGCGGTAGCTGGGCCCAAATGAAAATCCCCGCCGAAGCGGGGACTGGCACCTCGTTGCTCGCGAGGAAGCGGTGATTCGGCGCGCGAGCTACGCGGGCGCGGCCGCCGCCGGGACGATGCTGACGAAGGTGCGCTTGGCACTGCCCTTGGTGCTGAACTGGACGCTGCCATCGACCAGCGCGAACAGCGTGTGATCCTTGCCGATGCCGACATTGGTGCCGGGATGAAGCCGGGTGCCCCGCTGGCGGACGATGATCGCGCCGGCGGTGATCGCTTCGCCGCCATACGCCTTGACGCCGAGCCGCTTCGAATGCGAGTCGCGACCATTGCGAGAGCTGCCGCCTGCCTTTTTGTGTGCCATTTGTCTACCTCGAACGAATGCTTCAGCCGACGATGCCGTCGATCTGCAACTCGGTATATCCCTGACGATGCCCCTGATGCTTTTGGTAATGCTTGCGGCGCCGCATCTTGAAGATCTTCACTTTGTCGCCGCGCCCGTGCGCGAGCACCGTCGCGTTGACCGTTGCGCCGGCAAGCGTCGGTTGGCCCAGCCGGACGACGTCACCGTCGCCGACCATCAGGACCTGGTCGAGGATCACCGCCGCGCCCACGTCCGCCGGTATCAGCTCGACCTTGAGTTTTTCGCCGGGGGCGACCTTGTATTGCTTGCCGCCGGTTTTGATGACCGCGTACATAGGAAAGCTCCAGAGGGGATTCGTTGCTGCAAAAAGGTCGCTATTTTAAGACCTTAGGCCATCGATGTCAAAGCCGGGCTCGAGCGCCGGAACCGGTTCCGCCTTCGGGTAAACTACCGGCCGGCGCCGGCGGGCTTCGCGGCGGCGGCCGTTAGCGCCGCCAGCGTCCGACCCTATCCAGACGCCCCACGTGCCCATTCCACTGCTCCAAGCCGCGTTGCGTGACGACCTGCAGGCCGTCGACGGGGTCCTGCGCGAAGCGCTGCACTCGGACGTTGCGCTGATCGGCCGGATCGCCGATCACATCATCGCCGGTGGCGGCAAGAGGCTGCGTCCGGCGCTGTTGCTGCTGGTTGCCCAGGCCTGCGGCTATCGGGGCCCGCACCAGCACACGCTCGCTGCGGTGATTGAAATGATTCATACGGCGACGCTGCTGCACGACGATGTCGTCGACGAATCGTCGCTGCGCCGCGGCCACGACACGGCCAACGCCATTTTCGGCAATTCGGCGAGCGTGCTCGTCGGCGATTTCCTGTATTCACGCGCATTCCAGCTGATGGTGACCGTCGACAACACGCGCGTGTTCCAGATTCTCGCGGCGGCCACCAACATCATCGCCGAAGGCGAGGTCATGCAGCTGATCAATTCCGGCAATCCGGAAATCGACGAGACAACCTATCGCGATGTCATCCAGCGCAAGACCGCCAAGCTGTTCGAGGCCGCTGCACGGCTGGGTGCCGTGCTGGGCGGCGCGGCGCCGCCGCTGGAGGATGCTCTGGCGCGCTACGGCACGCATCTGGGCACCGCATTCCAGCTGATCGATGATGTTCTCGATTACACCGGCGACCATGCGGCCATCGGCAAGAACCTGGGCGATGATCTCGCCGAAGGCAAGCCCACGCTGCCGCTTATCCGGGCGCTCGCCGTCGCCTCGCCGCAGGAAGCGGCGCTTATCCGGGGCGCGGTAAAGGCCGGCGGACTGGCCGATTTTCGCCCCGTGCTCGCCGCCTTGGAGCGTACCGGCGCACTCGACTACACGCGGGCGAGCGCCGAAGCGGAAAGCAGGCGGGCGATCGCGTGTCTGGAGGCGCTGCCGCCTTCGACTTGGCGCGAAATCCTGCTAGAATTGCCGGCTTTCGCGGTGACGCGCGCGTTTTGACGTTCGAGACCTGCGCTTCTGCGGCGTTGCTCCTCGACGCGGCAGCACGGCGACCGTCGGGGTGTAGCTTAGCCTGGTAGAGCGCTACGTTCGGGACGTAGAGGCCGGAGGTTCAAATCCTCTCACCCCGACCAGTTTTCCCGCGGAGAGTCGGCCTGGCGCGGGCCCCACCAACATGATGCGTCGGAGCTACGAATTTGCTGCTTTGCCCGCGATGCATCGCTGCGCGGACAACTTGTAACCGGATATTGCCCGCCGTCCCCGCCGTGCGGCACCTGGCCTTATAATCAGCGCGTTTCGCCGCTTCGCTTCCCGCTGCCGGCCTGTCTGACGGAGAATTCCATGTCGATTTCGCGTGCCTTGCTTGCCGCCTTCTGCCTGACGTCGTTGATCCTTAGCGGGTGCAGCAAGAACAGCAGCGACAGCTCCGGACGGGCAGATGCGCGTGATCAATGCCTTTTCGCAGGCGAACGCACTCGACGTGTCGGTCAACGCCAAGCCTGTAGTCAGCGGCTTGCAGTTCCAGTCGAGTTCGCAATACACAGACGTGGATACCGGAGCGCAGATTGTCATCGTCAGCATTACCGGCGTGTCGACGGCGTTAGTCAATACGACCTACAACCTGACCTCGAATACCAAGTACAGCTACGTCATCTTCGGACCGCAAACCGCCGTCGGCGCCCAGCTGGTGACCGATTCGTTCAACGATCCGGGCGACGGCTTCTTCTCGCTGCGTTGATCAATGCCGCCGCGGGTCCGGGCCCGCTAGATCTCTACGTCACTGCGCCGGGTGCCGACCTGAGCGCCACGGCGCCGGCGATCGCCAATGTCCCCTACGCCTCGACCAGCTTGTTTGCATCGGTCGCGAAAGGCACGAGCTTCGAGATTCGCATTACGCCGGCGGGCACCAAGGACGTGATCTACGACGGGGTGCCGCAGACGTTCGCCGAACACTCGGGCGCGACGATCGTCGCCCTCAGCAAGGGCAGCGGCAAGCTGGTCAATGTCGTTCTTCTTCGGGACGACGACGTCGGATCGGGCGCGCTGGTCGACAACCTGTTGACGCAATACAAGGTGGTCAATGCCTCGCTGGTTCCCTCCGCACTGAACGTGCTCGTCGACGGCAGCCTGCAGCTGTCGAACATCCCCTATACGGGCGTGTCGAATTATCAGCGGACCAACACCGGAACACACAGTTTCAGCTTCGAGGCGACAACCACGCCGGGTGCGTCCTTGCTGACACTGGTGCAGGAACTTGACCGCGGCCACCGACACCTCGATCGTCCTGACCGGAACTGCGGGCGCGCTCATCCGCTGGTGCTGCAGGACAACAACCTGCCGCCGCCAGCCTCAACCGCCAACGTACGGTTCGTCAATTCGTCCGCGGACGTCGCGGCGTTCGACGTCTTCATCAATTTCAGCAAGCAGGTTTCGGGCCTCTCGACCAATAGCGCTTCGGGATACATCAATCTCAGCGCGGCCGCCTCGACCGGAACCAGCTATGAATTCGATTTCAATCTGGCCGGGACGACGACCTCGTTGCTGAAGCTGACGTCCGTGGTGCTCACCGCAGGCCATACCTATACGATCTATCTCACCGGTCCGGGCAGCAGCCTGCGCGGCATCGTGTCGCAGGACAACTGAGCGATCGCCTGGCCGCGGCCATCCGTCGAATTCGCGCCGCGCGGACATCCCCGCGCGCGCCCGCCCGAGCTATACGCCGGACGGCGGCGGGCCAGGACAAGCGGCGCGCGGCTTAGGCTAGTTCATTGATCCGGAGCAAACGATGCGCGCGCACCCATTTCTCGTTGTCTTGACCTGCGCCTTGCGCTCGCGCTGGGCAGCTGCAACACGGGAAAGGGCGTCAGCAACGGCAGCACGCATGGCACGCTGCGAGTGATCAACGTCATCCCGAACGCCGCCGCCCCGCTGAACATCACTTCGACTTGAAGCCGTTCGTAACGGGCCTGCCGTTCGAAGGAATGACCCCGTATCAGACGATCGACGCCGGCGTCGCGCGAAGTGCAGGTGAGCGTCGCCGGAAGCTCGACCAACCTGATCGATGTGACCCCGATTTTTCTGCCCGACGTCGCATATACGCTTGTGGCGTTCGGCGCACTCGCCAACGCGACCGGCATCATCCTCAATGACACGTTGATCCTCGATCCGGGTGCCGGCATGTTCCAGCTGCGGGTGATCAACGGCGCGAGCAACAATTCGCGGTCGATGTCTACGTCACGGCGCCCGGCGAAGACCTCAACACCGTCTCGCCGAGCATCGCCGGCGTCGGTTACGGCGCCACCAGCCCTGTTCTTCAATCTGCCGATGGGCGATCGCGAAGTTCGCATCACCGCGGCCAACTCCAAGCAGGTCATCTACGACGGGCCGGCGCAGACCTTCGCCGAGCGCGCCCACGTCGAGGCTGTCGTCTATTCGCGCGGCAGCAGCACGCTGGTCAATGTCGCGTTTCTCAACATCGACGATACCGGCACGGGATCGATCGCCAACAGCTCGCTCGCTCGTTTCAAGGTGATCAACGGCTCATCGGTGGGTTCGCCGCTGAATGTTTTCGTCGATCAGGATCTTGCGCTGTCGAACATTCCTTACGCGGCCGCATCGAGCTATCAGACGATCAATGCCGGACAGCGGGTGCTGACCGTGGAATCGATGGCGACGCCGGGCGCGGCGCTGCTGACGCTCACGCCGACGTTTCCCCCGGCAACCGATACGGCGATCGCGATCACCGGCACGGCCGGGGCGTTGACCGCGACGCTGTACAGCGAACCCAATTTCCCGCCGGCGCTCGGTCGAGCCCGCGTGCGCTTCGTCAACAGTACGGTCGATGTTGCGGCGCTCGATGTGTTCGTCAACTTCAGCATGCAGGTCTCCGGCCTGGCGATGAACACCATTTCCGCCGGTATCGAGCTCGACGCCGACCCTATAGCGGGAACGACGTATGAATTCGATTTCAATGTCAGCGGATCGAGCCAGACCGGCCTGCAGCTTCCCGGCGGTGGTGTTGCTTGGCGGACAGCTGTACACGATCTACGTGGTCGGGCCGGGCTCCGCGCTCGCCGGCGTCGTCGTCCAGGATAACTAAGGCCGGTTCGGGCGACTGGCGGCTCGCTCTTGCATAACGAACTGACGCCAGCCGAAGCCGCCGGCGCCCATGCGGCGCACACGCCGATGATGCAGCAATACCTGCGCATCAAGGCGGAGCATCCCGACATGCTGCTGTTCTACCGCATGGGCGATTTCTACGAGCTGTTCTACGACGACGCCGAGCGCGCGGCCCGCGCTGCTCGACATCACGCTGACCGCGCGCGGCCAGTCGGCCGGCGCGCCGATCCCGATGGCCGGCGTGCCGTATCACGCGGTCGAGCAGTACCTCGCCAAGCTGGTGAAGCTCGGGCGAATCGGTGGCGATCTGCGAGCAGATCGGCGATCCGGCCACCAGCAAAGGCCCGGTCGAGCGCAAGGTGACGCGCATCGTCACGCCGGGCACGCTGACCGACGCCGCCCTGCTCGACGAGCAAGCGCGACAGCCTGCTGCTCGCGGTGCATGCGACGGTCGCGCGCGCCGGCCTCGCGTGGCTCAATCTCGCGCCGGGGCGGCTGCACCTTCGCCGACGTGCCGCTGGCCGAAGCTCGGCAGCGACGCTCGAGCGCATGCACCCGCCGAGATCCTGCTCGCCGAGGACGGCGCCGCCGATCGTCTCGCGGCGGCGCGCCGGTGCACGCGCTTGCCGCCGTGGCACTTCGATCGCGCCACCGGCGCGCGCGCGCTTGCGCACGCCAATTCGGCACGCGCGACCTCGCCGGCTTCGGCGCCGATGACGCGCCGCTCGCGCTCGGCGCCGCCGGCGCGCTGCTCGACTACGCGCGGCGCACGCAGAGGCGGCGCTCGCGCACGTGCGCGCGCTCGCGCGTCGAGCGCGCGAGCGAATCGTGGCGCTCGACGCCGCCACGCGGCGCAACCTCGAGATCACCGAGACGCTGCGCGGCGAGCCTGCGCCGACGCTCTTCGCTGCTCGACACCTGCGCGACCGCTGGGCAGCCGCCTGCTGCGCACTGGCTGCACCATCCCGCTGCGCGACGCGACGGCCGCCGCTCGGCGCCACGACGCGATCGCGGCGCTGGCGCGCGGCGCCGCGATCGCGCCGACGCGCTGCGCGAAGGCGCTGAAGCGCGACGGTCGACGTCGAGCGCATCACTGCGCGCATCGCGCTGCGCAGCGCCCGCCCGCGCGACCTCGCCGGGCTGCGCGACACGCTCGCAGCGCTGCCCGCGCTCGCACGAGGCGCTGGCCGCGAGCTGCCGCGCCGCTGCTCGACGACGCGGCCGCACGCGCGCTCGCCGATCGACCCGCGTGGTCGGAGCTGCTCGCGCGCGCGATCGCCGCCGAGCCCGCGGCCGATGCTGCGCGAAGGCGGCGTGATCGCGCGCGGGCTACGACGCCGAGCTCGACGAACTGCGCGCCATCCAGACCAATTGCGGCGCGTTCCTGCTCGAGCTCGAAGCGCGCGAGCGCGCGCGCACCGGCATCGCCAACCTGCAAGGTCGAATACAACCGCGTGCACGGCTTCTACATCGAGGTGACCCACGCCAACGTCGGCGCAAGGTGCCGGACGACTACCGCCGCCGCCAGACGCTGAAGAACGCCGAGCGCTACATCACGCCCGAACTGAAGGCGTTCGAGGACAAGGCGCTGTCCGCGCAGGAGCGCGCGCTGGCGCGCGAGAAGGCTGCTCTACGAGGAGCTGCTCGACGAGCTCGCGCCGGCGATCCCGGAGCTGCAGGCGTCGCGGCGGCCGCGCTGGCGACGCTCGACGTGCTCGCCGCGCTCGCCGAGCGCGCCGCAGGCGCTGCGACTGTCGCGCCCCGCATTCACGCACCGAGCCAGTGCATCGCGATCGCGCGGCGGCCGCCACCCGGTGGTCGAGAGCCAGGTCGAGACCGTTCATCCCCAACGACGTCGCGCTCGCGCGCGCGCGCCGGCTGCTGCTCATCACCGGCCCGAACATGGGCGGCAAGTCGACCTACATGCGCCAGGCCGCGCTGATCGCGCTGCTCGCGCACTGCGGCATCTTCGTGCCGGCGCGCGCTGCGCGCGATCGGGCCCGCTCGACGCGATCTTCACGCGCATCGGCGCCGCCGACGACCTCGCCGGCGGCCGCTCGACGTTCATGGTGGAGATGACCGAGGCCGCCTACATCCTCCACAACGCGACACCGCAGCAGCCTGGTGCTGATGGACGAGATCGGGCGCGGCACCTCGACCTTCGACGGCCTGGCGCTCGCCTAGGCGATCGCGCGCCACCTCGCGCGAAGAACCGCAGCCTCACGCTGTTCGCCACGCACTACTTCGAGCTCACGCGCTGCCGGCGGAGCTCGAGGCCTGCGCCAACGTGCACCTCGACGCGGTCGAGCACCAAGCGACGGCATCGTGTTCCTGCACGCGGTCGAGGAAGGCCCGGCGAACCAGAGCTACGGCCTGCAGGTGGCGCAGCTCGCGGGCGTTCCCGCCGAGCCGTGATCCGCGGCGCGCGCACGCATCTGGCGCGACTCGACCAGCTTCAGCGCGCGCCGCGACGCAGCCGATCTGTTCGCCGGCTATCGCGCCGCCCGCCGATCCGGCTCCGGCGGACATCCGCGCTGCGCGATCCTTGAAAGGCGCTCGACCCGGACGCGATGTCGCCGCGCGACGCGCTCGAGACCTCTACGAGCTCAAGCGTCTGGCGGACGACGCGTAGGAGCGGCCTGCGCTGCCGGCGCGGCCGCAAGCTCCGCGGTGATCAATGATGGTGGCCGTGCGCGCCGTGCACGTGGCCGTGGGCGAGCTCTTCCGGCGTCGCCGGACGCACGCCAAGCACCGTGCAGCGGAAGCGCAGCCGCTGCCCAGCGAGCGGATGATTGCCGTCGACCACGACCTTGCCGTCGGCGATGTCGGTGACGGTGTAGACGATGCCCTCCTGCTCGTCGCCGTCGCCCGCCCTTCGAATCGCATGCCGACCTCGACCTCCGCTGGGAAGCGATCGCGCGGCTCGATCGCGCACCAGGTCGGCGTCGTATTCGCCGAAGCGCGTCTTCGGGCTCGAGACTGACCGAGACCTGGTCGCCGACCTTCTTTTGCGCCAGCGCCTCCTCGACCTTCGGGAAAATGCCGTAGTGCCCGCCGTGAAGGTAGGTGATCGGCTGCCTCGACTCCTCGATCAGCTCGCCGCTGGCGGAAAAAAGCTTGTAGTTGAGAGTGACGACGGTATTCGAGAATATGTTCATCGGCGGATCGGGTCGGTTGGCGCGGCTTCGCAAAAGATGCGTGCATGCGGCATCGATTTTACCGCAACGCGGCCGACCGTCGACCGGCGATGTCGGCAGCTATAATTGCACGATGTCCGACGCCGCTGATCGGAGCCTGCTCGGAGGATTGACACCGGCAGCGTTCCTGCGCCGGCACTGGCAGAAACGCGCGCTGCTGGTGCGCGAAGCGATTCGCGGCTTCGGCGGGCTCGTGTCGCGGGCCGAGTTGTTCCGCCTCGCTTGCCGCGACGACGTCGAATCGAGATTGGTGCTGCGCGAGCGCGGCCGCTGGTCGCTGGCGCACGGACCGTTCCGCGCGGCCGACTTGACCTCGCTTCCCTCGCGCCAATGGACGCTGCTGGTGCAGGGGGTCAATCTGCATCTGCCCGCCGGTGATGCGCTGCTGCGCCGCTTCGCCTTCATCCCGTACGCGAGACTCGACGACCTGATGATCAGCTACGCCGCGCCGGGCGGAGGTGTGGGCGCGCACGCGGACTCGTATGACGTCTTCCTGCTGCAGGGCGAGGGGCGGCGGCGCTGGCGCATCAGCCGGCAGCGCGATCTGTCGCTCAAGCCGGCATCGCCGCTCAAGCTGCTCGCGAACTTCAGTCCCGACAGCGAGTGGACGCTGGGCCCGGGAGACATGCTGTACCTGCCGCCCGACCACGCGCACGAGGGCGTTGCCATCGACGCCTGTACGACGTATTCGGTCGGGTTCCGCGCAGCTTCGACGCAGCAACTCGCGACTGCCTTTCTCGACTGGCTGCGCGATGAAGTCGCACTCGAGGGGCGTTACGCCGATCCGGATTTGCGGCCGGCGCGCGCGCCGGCGCGCATCGGTGCGGCAATGCAAGCGCAATGCGCGGACGCGCTTGGCCGCATCCGCTGGAACCGTTCTGCGACTGACGTCTTTCTCGGCTGCTATCTGACCGAGCCCAAACAGAACGTCTATTTCACGCCGCCGCGGCGTCCTTTGACGCCGCGCGCGTTCGCCGCGGCAGCGGCGCGACGCGGTGTGCGTTTGGACGCGCGCACGCAGTTGCTATACGATGGCCGCTGGGTCTTTATCAATGGTGCTGCGATCGCGCGGCCTGGAACAGGCGGACCGGCGATCGAGCTTTTGGCCAATGCCCGCGGCATGGCAAGCGGCAAACCGGCGATGGCCGCGCCGGCCGAACTGCTCTATCGATGGTATTGCGATGGCTATCTCCACCTTGGTTAAAGCAATCCGCCATGGCCGATCCAACGCCGGCTGAGGCGCCCGCCGAGCCACGCCTGCTCGAGCTTTCAACGCTGGCCGAGCAGACCGAAGCCGTCGACACTTTGATCGAGCTGGCGCGGCAACATATCCGCGTCTTCGATCAGGACCTGTCGCAAACCGGGTGGGGCGGCGCGGGCCGCGCCGATCGGCTGGCTGCGTTCCTGCGTCAGGTCCGCGGCCGGCGACTGGACATCATCGTGCACGACACGCGTTATCTGCAGAGCGCTTGCCCGCACTTGCTGGGCCTGCTGCGCAACTACGGCCACGCGCTGACGATCTATCAGACCGGTCCAGAGGGTAAGGTAGCAACCGATCCTCTCGTGATCGTCGATGGCAGGCATTATCTGCATCGCTTTCACTTCGAGCAGCCGCGCGCCTCGCTCGGCATCGATCAACCGGAGCAGACGCAGCCGCTGGCCAGCCGCTTCGACGAGATCTGGGCAACCGGCGAAGCGGGCTTGAGCGGCACCGTGCTGGGCCTTTGAGCGCGGTGGCGCAAAAGCGCATCTTGCATGCTTCGAGGCATGTAAATCCGTCGTCTTTGTGCTAACATTTTGGGGTCGGTTGCACCTCCGTTGCCCTGCCGAAACGCTTGAATCGGCCGTCTGCGGAAGCCGATTTTCGCCACCGAATATTCGACCGCTGAATCTCCATCCTTCATACACGAGTAGGGGAATCCAATGAACAAGTTTGTATCGGTATTCTTCGCCGCTGCGTTGGCGCTTGCGCTGAACGCTTGCGGCGACAACGGCAAAGCGGCGGCTGACGCCAAGGCAGCATCCGACAAGGCTGCCGCCGCGGCCAAGGACGCGAGCGACAAGGCTGCGGCTGCGGCCAAGGACGCGGGCACCGCCGCGAACCAGGCTTCAACCGATGCGGCCAAGGCGGCGGGTACCGCTCCGATGGATTCGACGAAGGCTCCAGCCGAGACGCCGCCTGCCAGCACGATGGCGCCCGCAACGACACCGCCCGCCAGCACGATGGCGCCTGCGCCGGATCAGTCCAAGTCAGACAACACGCTCCCCCCGAATAAGAAATAGTTTCGAGTTTGATCAAACAAAAAGCCGGCTTGCGCCGGCTTTTTTTGGTCCGCACGCGAGTCGCGTTGCAGCGTGGCAGAAGTGTCAGGAAAGTGTCAGAGCGGGGCGCCGATCCGGCGCGCTACTTCGCGATACTTGGCGATCACGTCGCCCAGATCGCGCCGGAAGCGGTCCTTGTCCAGTTTTTCCTGGGTCGAGTGATCCCAGAGGCGGCAGCCGTCGGGCGTGAACTCGTCGCCGAGCAGCAGCGGTCCTTGCGGCTCGGCCAGCGCATGCCCGAACTCGAGCTTGTAGTCGACCAGGTCGATCCCCGCCCGCGAGAATAGCGGCTGCAGCACCGCGTTGACCTTGTGCGTCAACGCCTTCATCTGCGCGATCTCGTCCGTGCTCGCCCAACCAAGCACGCGGATGTGATCGTCATTGACCAGCGGGTCGTGCAGCGCGTCACTCTTGTAGAAGAACTCGAATATCGGCTCGGCCAGGCGCGTTCCTTCGGCGATTCCGTAGCGCTTGGCCATCGAGCCGGCACAGATGTTGCGCACGACGCACTCGACCGGGATCATCTTCAGCGCACGCACCAAGGTGTCGCGCTCGTTCATTAGGCGCACGAAATGCGTCGCAACGCCGGCTTCGGCGAGCTTGCCCATGATGAACGCGTTGATCTTGTTGTTGGTCTCGCCTTTCTGCGGCAACTGCGCGACCTTGGTGCCGTCGAATGCGCTGGTGTCATCGCGGAAATGCATGATCACCAGTGCCGGATCGTCGGTCGCATAGACCGTTTTCGCCTTGCCGCGGTACAGCTGTTGGCGTTTCTCCATGCCCCTCTCCTAGCAGACGAATTCGCGCCAGGCGAACCCTTCGTGCTGGTCGGCGATGCCGATCCAATCGGGCGCGCAGTTAAGGGCGCCAGCCAGCGCGGCACGCGCCAGATCGGGGCGGTTGTTGTGCTGGCTCAAATGCGCGGCGAACAAATGCTTGAGCCGCGAGTTGTCCAGACGTCCGAGCAGCGCCGCCGCGGCCGCGTTGTCCAGATGTCCCTGCTTGCCGGCGATGCGCTGCTTCAGCGGATAGGGGTAATCGCCATTAGCCAGCATGTCGACGTCGTGATTGCATTCGAGCACCAGCGCGTCGCAGCCCGACAGGCTCGCCTCGACGTGCGCGGTCGAGACCCCGAGGTCGGTCAGCACGCCGATCCGCCATTGGCCGTCAGAACAGACGAATTGGACCGGCTCGCGAGCATCGTGCGGTACCGGAAACGGCCGAACTTCGATGTCGTCGATCGCAAAACGGTCATGGCTGTCGAATCCGTACACGCGCGGCAGCTCTGCGAAGCGCTCGGCGACGGTGGCCAGGGTGCCGAAGGTCAGCCACACCGCGGTGCCATAACGCGCGGCGAACGCCGCGACGCCGCCGACATGATCGCTGTGCTCATGAGTGACGATGATCGCGGTGACGCTCTCCGCTTCCACACCCAGCCGGGCAAGACGCGCGACGGCATCGCGAATGCCGAAGCCGCAGTCGATCAACACGCGCGTGCCGCCGCACTCGACCAGCAGGCCGTTGCCGTCGCTGCCGCTGCCGAGACAGGCGAAACGCACTAGGGCCTGTCCCGCTTTACTTCAACTGGTCTTTGAGCAGCGCAAGAATTTTCTCGCTGTTGGCGGTGCGGTCGACGACGCCGTTCGGATCCTGTACGGTAATTACGCTCAGTGGATCGGCCTGGGTCACGACGACGCGATACTGTTCAGGCTTGTCCGGAGGCGTCGTTTTCCAGAACTGCATCTTGGTCAAGGTATCGCCCAGCCACCCCTCGGACTTCTTTTTGTTCTCGAGCTCGGGATTGGCGTAGCGGACGAAATACAGGCCCTTCGAGCGATCGCGGTCGACGACGGTGAACCCGGTGCGATCGAGCGCCAGACCGACGCGGCGCCATGCGCGATCGAACGTATCGTCGACGACCAGCCGAACGCCGTCGGCGCCCGTGTCGATGCGCGCGCGGTCGGGAGTCTTGCTGTCGGGCGCGAGCGCCTGCGCCGCCGCCGGCGCCGGCGTGCCGAGCGCAACCATCAGCCTTTCGAGGAATTCGGCTTCGAGCTGCGGGTTCGGAGGCGACGGCGTCCAATTCCAGTCTTCCGGCGATCCGCCCTGCCCCATCTTCATCGGCTTCTGCTCGGAGCCGCGGTGGCTGATGTAGATCTCGACCGTGCCCGGCTCGCTGCCTCGCTCGATCCGCGTCCGGAATTTGTCGCGCTTGTAGGTATCGACCGCGAAGCTGACGTACTTGTTCGCGAACTTTTGCAGCCAGCCCTCGGGCTTTTCGGCGCGGCTCTCCGCCCAGTCGGTTTCCATGATCCCTAGCGCCGGCTGCTCGACGGCGACAACGAAGCCGTTTTTGGTCCAGAAGTCCTTCAACGTCGCCCAGGCGGCCTCCGGGCTCGCCTTGACGACCAGCCAGCGCTCGTTGCCGGCGCGCGCGACGCGGGCGTCCGGATTGGACGGCAAAACCTCGCTCGGGCGCGGCGCGGCGCGCGCCGCGACTGCGCCCGAGGCGGTCGTCGACTGATAGCGATCGTCGTACGTCGGCGTCGTCAGGTCGGGCGGCACCTCGAGCGACGGTGCCGACCCTGCGGACTTGTAATCGATCTTCTTGCCCATATCGAAGCTCATCGTTTCGCAGCCGGACAACAGCACGGCGCCGACAGCGGCGGCAATGGCGGCGGCGAGAGCGGGGCGCGGCAAGCGCCGCAGCAGGGAAAAAAGATGCATGCGAATTTCTCCTACAGGCACGCCGCGCGCTTGAGCGCCGCGCGGACGGTATCGTGATATTGAGCAGCGAGCGGCGTCAACGGGAGCCGCAAATCCGGCGCGATCATACGCATCTCCGCTAGCGCCCACTTGACCGGGATGGGGTTGGCCTCGACGAACAACTTGGCGTGCAGCGGCATCAGCCGCGCGTTGACCTCTCGCGCCTCCTTGAGCTTTCCGGCCAGTGCCGCCGCGCACAGCTCGGACATTGCGCGGGGCGCCACATTAGCGGTCACCGAAACGACGCCGTGGCCACCGAGAAGCATGTACGCCAGCGCGGTGTCGTCGTTGCCCGAGAGAAGAGCAAACGACTTGTCTTTGGGCAACCGGTCGATCAGATCGACATGACGGACCAGGTCCGAGGTGGCGTCTTTGATGCCGATAATGCCCGGCAGTTGCGCCAGACGGAGCACCGCGTCGTTACCGATATCGGCGACCGTTCGGCCGGGCACATTGTAAATCAGCAGCGGCAAATCGACTTTTTCGGCGATCGTTCTGAAATGCCGGTACAGGCCTTCCTGTGACGGTTTGTTGTAATAGGGAACCACCGATAGGCACGCGGTGGCGCCAGCGACTTTCGCGTATTCGGTAAGTTCCAGCGCTTCAGCGGTCGAATTGGCGCCGGTGCCGGCGATGATCGGCAGGCGCCCGGCAGCATGGTCGATCGCCGTTTTGATCAGCAGGCAGTGTTCGTCGACGCTGACCGTCGGCGACTCGCCGGTCGTGCCGACAACGACGATGCCTGCGGTGCCGTTGGCGGCGTGGAAATCGATCAGCGTGCGCAGGGCCGGCAGATCGAGCGCTCCGCCGGGCTGCATCGGCGTCACGATCGCAACAAAACTTCCGGTCAGCATCGAGGCCAATCTGGGAAAAGTGCCATTTTACCCGAATCGAAGCGGGCAAGGCACCGCGGCGGAACCCGAGATCGGGACGTCAGCGCGCGGCAGCGTCCTGCGCGGCGGCGGCCTCAGCTGGCAGCAGCGGCAATAGCGGCGGCCAGCGGCGTCCGCGCCCGACGGCCGCGACGCGCTGCACGACCGCCGGCCGCACGGCGCCTACCAGGCCCTGCTCGAAGGCAACAATGGTCAGTCGCTCGCGCAAAAGCGAAAGCAGTTCGTCGGCGGCCAGCAGATGCTCCGGATTCGACGGGCGGCCATAGGCTTCGTTGCCGGCCGCGAATGTCTCGTACAAGAACGCGCCGCCGCTATCCAGCAAGTCGAGCAACTTGGGGAACAGCGGCCGGTGCAGATAGTTGGCGACGATAACGGCATCGAACTGCTGGCCCGACAAAGGCCATGGCCCGCCTTCGAGATCCGCGGCGATCGTCGTTACTCGCGGCACACCGGCCAGCGCGGCAAGTGCCTGGCTGTCGCGATCGACGGCGACGATGTCGCAGAGGCGAGCGGCAAGGAATCGGCTGTGCCGGCCCTGTCCGCAAGCGAGATCGAGCACGCGCGCTCCCGGTGGAATCAGCGGCGCAAAGCGCGTGATCCAGGGCGATGGCGCAGCGTGAGTCGTCGCGTCGGTCATCGCTTGGCCCGACGCGGCTTGCGTGCCGGCTTGGGCTCGCCGCTCACGTCGAGCGCGCTTTCGGCCGCGGCCTCCTCGATCAGCCAGTCGATGAACGCCTGCGCTTCCGGACGCAATGCGGAAATCGTGCCGCGGACGATGAAATAGGAGCGTGTCGTCGCATAACGGTTGGGAAACGGCGCCACCAGCCTGCCTTGCGCGAGCAGGCTGTCGATCAGCGGCACGCGGCCCAGCGCCACCCCCTGGCCATCCAGCGCGGCCTGCATCACCTGATCGAAATGGTTGAAGCGCAGCGATCCCGCCGACTCGATTTCATCGATGCCGTTGGCCGCCAGCCACACCGACCAGTTGAGCCACGGAAAGCGGCCCCGTTCGTCATCGATATGCAGCAGGACGTGCCGTGCCAGGTCCTCGGGGCGCTTGAGCGGACGCGCGCGATCGGCGGCGAGTCCCGGGCTGCACACCGGCAACAGCCGCTCGCCGAACAGCCGCACCGCGCCGGGCGGCGCCATCGCATCGCTGCAATACCGTACGGCCAGATCGATGCGCTCGCGCTCCAGATCGACGATGCGATTGTCGGCGGAGATGAACACGTCGACGGCCGGATGGCGGGCACGAAAGCGCGCCAGTCGAGGGATCAGCCATACCGAGGCGAACGGCTGGTTGGTCGAAACGGTCAGCGGCAGAGATTTCTGCTCGCGGCGGATCTTGGCCACCGCCTGCGCCAGCTCGTCGAGCACGTTTCGGGCGGTTGCCTGCAGGATCTGGCCGGCGTCGGTCAGGCGCAGCTCGCGGTGTCGCCGCTCGAACAGTGCGAAGCCTACCTGCTCTTCGAGGGTCTGCATCTGGCGGGACAGCGCCGACTGGGTCAGAAACAGCTCCTCGGCAGCGCGGGTGAACGAAAGCTGGCGCGCCGCCGCCTCGAACCCCTTCAGCAGGTCGAGCGACGGCAGGCGCGGTCGCGCACGCGGCTTCGATGTGGCGGTCTTGTCCATGCTGAACCTTCATGCAGCCGCAGGCCGGAACGCCGGCGCGCGGCACGCTTCGCCGTGCGCCGCCGCGCTTCGGATGGCGGATTCCGATCGGCGTCCCCGCGTCGCCGAATGCATGCGCATTATGCATCAGGGCGCCACGGGGCCGGGCCTGCTCCGGCCACACGTCGGCGGTGCTACGAATGGCCCTGCGGCATCGCGCAGATTAGCATTCCATTTTGTCATGCTATCCATGCAGCGAATTCGTTGGTCAAGCCCTCGACCGCCGCCGATACTTCAGCTGCACAGACCGGAAACGCGGCAGCTGAGCGACCGGCCGATGCATGAATACTACGCATGACCTAGGAGATAGCAATGCCATTCGATCCGTCTACCCCCCAACGCAGCCGCCGCGCGTACTTGCCGCAGCGCGAGTCGCTGATATTGAACAACGCCGAAGGAACGACGATCACGGTCGACACCGGGTGCCTTTGGGTGACGATGGAGCGCGATCCGCGGGACATTGTGCTGCTACCCGGCATGAGCTTCGAGATCGATCGCACCGGTCGCACGGTGATCGCTGCCGAAGAGGACTCGCGCTTCCGCCTGCTGTCCGAAGTCACGCCCGCCAGCCGCGCCGTCGCATGGCTCGCGCGACACGCGGCGCGGGTAGCGGCGCGCTGGACATTCCGCCAGGCGCGGCGCATCGCCCCCTACTACTGACCGCCCGCGCCGAACCGGGCAAGCATCCGCGCCCGGTCAGCGCTTGACGAAGCTCAGCTTGCCGCCTTTTGCCGCGACGTGCACCGTTTCGCCGGGAGCGAAATTTCCCTTGAGGATTTCGGTCGCCAGCGGGTTTTCGATCTGCTGCTGGATCGCGCGCTTCAGCGGCCGCGCGCCGTAGATCGGATCGAACCCCTCCTGCGCAACCACGGCAAGCGCCGCCGGGCTGACGTCCAGCCGGATGTCCATCTTCGCCAGCCGTGACTCGAGCGATTGCAACTGGATCCTGGCGATCGATTCGATGTCCTTTTCGCTTAGCGCGTGAAAGACGACGATCTCGTCGATGCGATTGACGAATTCGGGCCGGAAATGCGTCTTGACCTCGGCCATGACGGCGAGCTTGATGACGCCGTAGTCGTCGCCCGACATCTGCTGGATCATCTGCGAGCCAAGGTTCGACGTCATCACGATCACCGTGTTCTTGAAGTCGACCGTGCGCCCCTGGCCGTCGGTCATGCGTCCGTCGTCGAGCACCTGGAGCAGCACATTGAACACGTCCGGATGCGCTTTCTCGACCTCGTCCAGCAGGATCACGCTGTAGGGCTTGCGCCGTACGGCCTCGGTCAGATAACCGCCTTCCTCGTAGCCGACATAGCCGGGCGGTGCGCCGATCAGCCGGGCGACCGAATGCTTTTCCATGAATTCCGACATATCGATGCGGATCAGGAACTGCTCGGAATCGAACAGGAAACCGGCCAGGGCCTTGCACAGCTCGGTCTTGCCGACGCCGGTGGGACCGAGGAACAGAAACGATCCGTACGGTCGATTCGGGTCGGATAGTCCCGAGCGCGAGCGGCGGATCGCATCGGAGACCAGCCGGACCGCCTCGTCCTGTCCGACGACGCGCCGGTGCAGCGCGTCTTCCATGTGCAAGAGCTTTTCGCGCTCGCCCTGCAGCATCTTGGATACCGGAATGCCAGTCGAGCGCGACACCACTTCGGCGATCTCTTCCGCGCCCACCTGCGTGCGCAACAGCCGCGGCTTGGCAGCCTCTTCGCTCGCCAGCTTGCTGTCGGCCTTTTTGAGCTGCGCCTCGAGCTGCGGCAGCTTGCCGTACTGCAGCTCGGAGACCGCTTGCCAGTCGCCCTTGCGCTTGGCCTCCTCCATCTGCAGCTTGACCTTGTCGATCTCTTCCTTGATGTGCTGCGTGCCGACGACCTGGGCCTTTTCCGCCTGCCAGACTTCGTCGAGATCGGCGTACTCGCGCTCAAGCCGCTCGATCTCCTCTTCGATCATCGCCAGGCGCTTTTTCGACGCCTCGTCCTTTTCCTTTTTCACCGCCTCGCGCTCGATCTTGAGCTGGATCAGGCGGCGGTCGAGCCGGTCCATCACTTCCGGCTTCGAATCGATCTCCATCTTGATGCGCGCCGCCGCCTCGTCGATCAGGTCGATCGCCTTGTCGGGCAGGAAACGGTCGGTGATGTAGCGGTGCGACAGCTCGGCGGCGGCGACGATCGCCGGGTCGGTGATGTCGACGCCGTGATGGATTTCGTAGCGCTCCTGCAGGCCGCGCAGGATAGCGATGGTGCTCTCGACCGACGGCTCGTCGACCAGCACCTTCTGGAAGCGCCGCTCGAGCGCGGCGTCCTTTTCGATGTACTTGCGGTATTCGTCGAGCGTGGTGGCGCCGACGCAATGCAGCTCGCCTCGGGCCAGCGCGGGCTTGAGCATATTGCCGGCATCGATCGCGCCTTCGGCCTTGCCGGCGCCGACCATCGTGTGCAGCTCGTCGATGAAGACGATGGTGCGACCTTCGTCGGCCGCGATGTCCTTGAGCACGGCTTTGAGCCGTTCCTCGAATTCGCCGCGATATTTGGCGCCGGCGAGCAACGCCGCCATGTCGAGCGAGAGCACGCGCTTGTTCTTGAGCGTCTCCGGCACTTCGCCGTTGACGATGCGCTGCGCGAGCCCTTCGACGATCGCGGTCTTGCCCACGCCCGGCTCGCCGATCAGCACCGGGTTGTTCTTGGTCCGCCGCTGCAGGATCTGGATCGTGCGCCGGATCTCGTCGTCGCGTCCGATCACCGGGTCGAGCTTGCCCTGACGCGCGCGCTCGGTGAGATCGATCGTGTACTTCTTCAGCGCCTCGCGCTGTCCTTCGGCTTCCTGCGTATCGACGGACGCACCCCCGCGCACCGCTTCGATCGCCGATTCGAGCGCTTTTTTGGCCAGCCCGTGCTCCTTCAGCAGCCGTCCCGTCTCCCCTTTGTCCTCGGCCAGCGCCAGCAGGAACAATTCGCTGGCGATGAATTGATCCCCGCGCTTGGTGGCGATCTTGTCGGTCAGGTTGAGCAGGTTGCCGAGTTCGCGCGAAACGGTGATCTCGCCGCCCTGCCCTTCGACCTTGGGCAGGCGGGCGATCGCTTTTTCGATCGCGGCCTTGAGCGCCGAAACGTTGACGCCGGCGCGCGAAAGGAGCGAGGCGGTGCCGCCGTCCTCCTGATTGAGCAGGCTCGCGAGCAGGTGCGCCGGCTCGACAAAGCCGTTGTCGTTGGAGAGTGCCAGGCTCTGTGCGTCGGCGAGAGCCTGTTGCAGTTTGGTGGTGAACTTGTCGAAACGCATGATCCCGCCCTTGCGGCAATGAGCCTAACGGGAACATGGGGAAGATTGTCCCGTATTTCAAGCCGTTTGGTCGGTTCAAGCGGTTGATTCGGCGCGGATTGCGCGCGCGCCCTTGCGCCCCGGCCGAGTCGCTCGGTCCGGGGCGCTCCGCGGCCGGTCCTACTGGCCGACGATGGATGGACGCATCGGTCCCAGGATGCCCAGAAGCTCGCCTTTTTCCTTGTCCGGCACCTTGAACTTGTCCAGCGTCTTGACCAGGTCGCCGACCAGCGCGTCGAAGTCTGCGTTGGTGACGCCCATACCGGCGTGCGCGGTCTTCATATCGCGGCCGGTGTAGGTGCAGGGGCCGCCGGTGCCGGCGCAAATCTGGTCGACTAGGTTCCGCTTCAGCCGCGGGATGTCGGTCTTGGCGAAATAACGGTTGATGCGGTTGTCGGCCGCGACGTTGCCGACGAAATCGTCGACCACGGCCACGATCGCATCCCTGCCGCCAAGGCGATCGTACAGCGACTTCTGCTGCGTCGGCGCCATACCCATGTTCTGGCAGGCGCCGAGCAGCAGGACCATGCCCAGCAGGGCCCCCAGCTTGCGCAATTTTGCGTTCATCTTGCCTCCTCTACCGTCGTGGCAGCGCGGGAAGCGCTGTACCGGCATATACGATCAGACGAGGCTGCCGGATGCGGGTCCTGGCGGCTGTGTTAGGCTTCGGCGTCGCGTCCGCCCGATCGACGATCATGCCGGACCCCGTCCTGCCGCCATCCCCGCCACAGCAACCCGGCGCCAACCGCGAGGCGGGATTCATCCAGGTCATTGGCGCAGTCTTCTGGAGCTTTTTCGGGGTTCGCCGCAAGGCCGCCGGTGAGCGCGACATGGTGACGATCAAGCCGCTGCACGTCGTCGTCGCCGGCTTGCTGGGCGCGGCGATTTTTATCTTCGTCCTCATCGTGCTGGTGAAGATCATTATCCGCAACGGATAGCGCGAGCGCCGTGGCCAGGATCCTCTCGTCGTTGCGCCATTCGGCCTTGGCCGCGCTTTCGGCGCTCGCGTGCTGCTCCGCCGCGATCGCCCAATCTGACGGCGCGCAGAACGGCATCGACGGGCAGTCATCCACCGCCGACCGCGTTTATGCCAGCGCGCGGCCGAGATTGCTGCAAATTCGGACGCTGCTGGACTCCGCCGGACGACAGGCGTCGCTTGGCTCCGGGTTCCTGATTAGCGCCGACGGCCTGGCGGTCACCAATTACCATGTCGTGTCGCAATACGCGCTGGAGCCGGCGACCTACCGCCTCGAGTATGCCGCCCCCGACGGCTCGCATGGCACGGTCAAACTGCGCGCGATCGACGTCGTCAACGATCTCGCGGTCGTGCAATTGGAGCCGCGCGACGACAACCAGAGCCGGCAATTCTTTGCCTTCAATGCCCGAGCGCTCGAAGGCAACATGCCGAAGGGCCAGCGCATCTATTCGATGGGGAATCCGCTCGATCTGGGCTTCACCATCGTCGACGGAACGTACAACGGCCTGGTCGAGCGGAGCTATAACGAGCGGATCCACTTTTCCGGAGCCATCAATCCGGGCATGAGCGGCGGCCCGGTCGTTACCACCGACGGCGAGATCGTCGGCGTCAACGTGGCCAAGCATGTAGGCGGCGAGTTGGTGAGCTTCCTGGTGCCGGCAAGGTTCGCCAAGGCGCTGGTCGATCGCGCGCGCAGTTCGCCGCCGCTGACGACAGCCGACAGCCGCAAGGAAATCGGGCGTCAGCTCGGCGTCTGGCAGGCTGGGCTGTACCAGGCGCTGGGCGAGCAGGGATTCCGCACCACCGTATTCGGCCCCTACGTTGCGCCGGAGAGCAATGCGCCCTGGTTCACCTGCTGGGCGCGCACCAACGCCGACGTCCTGCCAAAGCCGCGCGCGCTGGCGAGCACGACCAATTGCAGCATGCAGACTTCGCTGTTCATTGCCGGAGACCTGCAAACCGGTCAGGTCGATCTCGCGCATTCCTACGTGAGCAGCATCGACCTGAATGCATTTCAGTTCAGCACCTTTCTGTCGCGGCAATACCAGCCTTCGTGGTTCGGCACCGGCACGCGCTCGCCCAAGCGGCTGACGGCGCAGCAGTGCCACGAGGATTTCATCGAAGCCGCGGCGGACGGCGCGCACCCGATGTTGCGGGCCGTGTGGTGTGCGCGCGCCTATCGCGAATTCGAGGACCTCTACGATGTCTCGGTGATCGCAGTCACCCAGGACCGCAGCCGCGAAGCGTTGATTTCGCGCCTGTCGATGCAAGGGGTCACCTACAGCAATGCGATTGCGCTGGCGAAACGCTTCCTAGGAGCCGTCTCGTGGGCGAAATGATCTCGGTCGAGGTACTTTCGCGGCATCGCGATGTCGTCGCGCGGTATCGCAGCGATGCCTCTGCGACGACCGTTGGGCGTGCCTACGACAACGATATCGTCGTCGACGATCCGGCCGTCGCCGCGCACCATCTGCGCATTTTTCGCGACGAGGGCGGCGCTCTGATCGCCGAGGACCTGGGCAGCACCAACGGCCTTTTCGAGGGCGACAGCGACAAGCGTTCGGTGCGCCTTGTGCTGGACGGCGACCGCCCGATCCGGATTGGCCGCACTTACCTGCGCGTGCGCGAGTCGAGCTACGCGGTTCCGCCGGAGCGCCGCCTGGCGGCGCCGATGCGCGTCCTGCCGACAGTGCTGTGGCTGGCCACAACTTTGCTGGGACTCGAGCTTGTCAGCCTGTGGCTGGCCGAGACCTCGGAGCCGAAGACCGCCTATTATCTGCTCCCGCCGCTGATCGTCGCGGTGCTGCTGCTCGTGTGGACGACCGCATGGGCGATCCTGTCGCGCATCTTTACCGGGCACGCGCGCTTCGACCGGCACCTGCGCATCGCTCTGATCGGCGTGCTCGGGTTTGCGCTGTTCGGCGAGTTCCTCGACTATGCCGCATTCTCTCTGTCGGGGCGCTGGCTTGCCGATTATAGCTATGTCGCCAACTGGCTGCTGTTCGCGACGCTGTGCTTCTTCCATCTGCGCGAGATCGGGCCGAGTCGGCTCAAGGCCAAGGCGGCGACGCTGGCCGCACTCACCGCGGTGGCCATCGCGACGCAATCGGTTGCGCAGGCGGAAATGCGTTCGCGCTTTGGCCAGCAGTCGTACCTGCGGCATCTGAAGCCGCCGGCGCTGCGACTCGCGGCGCCGCAAAGCGAAGAGGCCTTCTTTGCCGATGCGGCGCGGATCAAGCCAGCGCTCGATAACGCCCGCAAGGACGCCCCGCCCGGCGCCGGCATTTTCTCGGCGTTTGACGAATAGGCTTGGCTGGCTGCGGCAAGCGCTACCGCGCCGCGATGTCACCCAGACGCTCGGCGGCGAAGGCGAGCTCCGCTTTCGTCGATAGCAGGTCGGGACAAAGGCGAAGGAGATCCCCGCGCGAGTCGACGAGTACGCCGCGGCGCTCGAGTTCGCCTGCCCACGCGCGGGCTTGTCCGCTGCGCACGACGACAAACGCGCCGCGATCGTCGGAGCCGCCTTCCCCGCGCACGCCGCGCTCGCTCAAGTGCCCGATCAGAGTGCGCTGCTGCGCCAGCGAATATCCACGCAGCCGCGCGACACCGGCCGCCGCCGTGAACAGCTGCCCCGCGCGCGCCTGATAGCAGGTCAGTACCGGCGGGGTCGATTCCAGCAAAGCGTCGCCGCCGGCGGCGAATTCCGGCGGATCGGGGCGCACATAGTCGAACTTGTTCTTCTTGGCGAACCAGCCGATGTCCAGCGTGCTGAAGCCGCCGTCCAGATGCCGCGGATGCAGATACATGAACCCGGCGCCCGGTCCGCCGCGCAAATACTTGTAGCTGCCGCCAATCGCGAAATCGGCATCGAGCGCGCTGATGTCGACCGGCAGCACGCCGAGGGAATGATAGACGTCGAGCAGCACGCGCGCGCCGCTGGAGTGCGCCGCACCGATAAGCGCAGGCAACGCCGGCAGCAACTGGCCGGTATTGAACAGCACCTGGGATACGACGACCAGATCGACGTCGCGGATCGCCGCGAGAAGCTCGTCGGCTTCGAACATCCCGTCGGCGCCGGCCTCGACGAACCGGAGCTCGATGCGCTTGCGAAGCGCGTATTGCCTCAGGATCAGATCGATCGAATCGAATTCGCCGCGGGTTGCCACCACGCGCGGCGGACGATCGTAGCTGTTCAGGATGGCGCGCAGCCCCTGTCCCGCGCTGGTCTTCGGCACGACGCAGTCGGCGCGCGGCGCGTGCATCAGCGCGGCGAGCCGCGCCCGATAGGCGGCGATCTCCGCCAGCCACGCGTCCCACGCGTTGCCCAGCTGCGACTGCCAGAGCCCGACGGCTTCGGCGACATCGTCCGCCGTCGCGTCGAGAGGCCGGCCCAGCGAATGATTGGCCAGATAGACCGGCCGATCGGGGTGCAGCACGCGCGAGAACAGCGGCGCGACGTGGCGCGCGATGCCTTCCTCGGTCAGCGGATCGGGGCCCATCGCCGCGATCGCCGCCGCGATGGTGGCCGCAGTATCGGCGCGCGGGCTCATGTGATCCCCCCGCGCTTGCAACGGGGTTGGCCAAAGCGGCCGCTGCGCTGCCCCCGCGGGGCGGAATTCGCGCCTCGGAGCTGCCCGTCGGTGCTCATGGCGCGCCGATCACCGTGCGCACATCGATCAGTTCGGGAAAAAACGTATGCTCGAGCACACGGCGCAAGAACGCGACGCCGCTGGATCCTCCGGTGCCTGTCTTGTAGCCGATGATGCGCTCGACGGTTTTCATATGACGGAAGCGCCAGAGAGCAAAGGCCTCGTCGACGTCGACCAGTTTTTCCGCCATTTCGTACGCGTCCCAGTACTGCTGCGGGTTCTCGTAAATCGTCTTAAACACCTCGACCAGCGCCGCGTTGCGCTGGTGCGGAAACGACCAGTCGCGCTCGACGCAGGCCGGCGGCACCGGCAATCCACGCCGCGACAGGTGGCGCAGGAATTCGTCGTAGAGCGACGGCGCCTCGAGCAAGTCGATCAATCCGGCATGCGTCGCCGCGTCGTAGCTGAAGATGTCGGCGCGTGCGCGGTCCTTGTTGCCGAGCAGGAACTCGATTGCCCGGTATTGCGGCGACTGAAAGCCCGACGCGCTGCCGAGCGCCGGCCGGAATGCCTCGTACTCCGAAGGAGTCAGCGTTTCCAGCACTGCCCACTGCTCGAACAGCTGCTTCTGGATCAGCTTGACGCGCGCCAGGATCTTGAAGCAGGAATCGAGCTGGTCGGCCCGAACGAAGCGTATCGCTGCCTCGAGCTCGTGGATCATCAGCTTCATCCACAATTCCGACGTTTGATGCTGAATGATGAACATCATTTCGTCGTGGCGCGCCGGCGCCGATGCCGAACCGGATAGCGGCCTCTGCGCGCCGAGCAGCGTGTCGAGGCAAAGATAGCCGGTATACGTCAGGCGATCGCGCAAGTCGGTAACGATGCCCGGTTCGAGCTGATGCGGCATGGCGATGAGTCGCGTGAGATGACGGTGCAGTATAGGAAGCGCGATCGTGCGTGTCCACACGCGTTATAGCGCGTTCCTGCTCTGCTAGAATTCGCGCATGCCGCATTGGCCCAACGCCGCCGGGCGCGCAATCACATGCGTCCGGACGATCGCCAGCGCCGCGGCGCTGGGCGCCTGCCTGGTCCTCGTCGCCGCATGCGGCAGCAAGGCTCCGGTCCGACAGATCGCGCTGACCGAATGCCGGGTGCCGAAGCTCGCCACCGCCGCGCAGTGCGGCAAGATCTCGGTTCCGGAGGACCGCGGCCGACCGGCGGGGCGCACTCTGGCGATCGCCGTCGTCGTGCTGCCTGCGGCCACGCTTTCGCCGCAACCCGATCCGCTGATCATGCTGCCCGGAGGACCGGGACAATCGTCGGACGCGCTCGCGCCTCTCGCCGGCGCGTTGGGCGGGGTGCGTCGCAACCGCGACATCGTCCTGATCGATCCGCGCGGCACCGGCAAATCGGCCCCATTGCGCTGCGCCGCCCTCGCTCCGCGCGATGCCTTCGACGAGATGGCGGAAGAACAAACGATCGCCATCGCGGCGCAGCGCTGCATCGCCGAATTGCGCGCCAGCGGCGGTGCGGACCCGGCGCAGTACACGACGTCCGCCGTCGTGGCCGACCTCGAGGCGGTCCGGATTGCGCTCGGTTACGACAGGATAAATCTCTGGGGCGGTTCGTACGGAACCCGCGTCGCGCAGGAATATCTGCGCCGGTATCCGCAGCATGTGCGCAGCATCGTCCTCGACGGCGCCGCCCCACCCGCGATGCGGGTCGGCTTCGATCCCTGGCTGTCGCGCGACGCGGCGCTCGACCAGGTCATCGCCGCATGCGCGGCAAGTCCGGCGTGCAGACAGGCGTATCCCGACCTCGACGCGACGCTGGCGCGCATTCGCGCCGATCTCGCCCGCGCGCGCACCATCACCGTGGCCGATCCGCGCACCGGTGTGCAGCGGATGTTCAAGCCGTCGTTCGACACGGTCATCGGTGCGTTGCAGGGACTGGTCTATGCGCCGGAGTCGGCGAGTCTAATTCCTGCCCTGCTCGCGCGCGCCGAAGCCGGCGACTACGCGCCGCTGATTGCGGCCACGATGCTGTTGAACGACGATGTCGCGAAGACGGTGAATCTCGCGCTCCATTTCGCGGTCAGTTGCGCCGAGGATGCGCCGCGCATCAATGCCGCGGAGACGGATCGCATGCTGGCACGGCTGCGCGCACCGGAACTCGCCCGGCGCGATCTCGCCGCCTGCGACGGTTGGCCCCGGCCGCCAGCGCCGGCGGATTTCTACGCGCCGGTCGTCAGCGACAAGCCGGTGCTGATCCTGTCGGGCGGTCTCGATCCGGTGACGCCGCCGGCCGCGGGCGATGAAGTCGCCAGGACCTTGTCGCACAGCCGCCACATCGTCGCGGCCGGCTACGGCCATATCGTGTCGCCGCATGCCTGCGCGCCGCGGCTGATCGAAAAATTCGTCGAGGATGCGGGCTTCGCGACGCTACCGTCGGCGTGCCTCGATCATTTCTCGGCCAGCGCACGGCCGCCGCTGTACTCGTCGGTGCTGGAAGCGCGATGATCGTCGTCGACGGGCTGGTCAAGGCGTTCGGCAGACGAAGGGAAATTCGCGCGGTCGACGGCGCGGCTTTCGTGGCCGACGACGGCGCGATCACCGGTCTGCTGGGGCCGAACGGCGCCGGCAAGACGACGGTGCTGCGCATGCTCGCGACCCTGATCCCACCCGACGCGGGTGTTGCGTCGATCGACGGCCTCGACATCGTGCGCGAGCGCGCCCGCGTCCGCGAGCGCATCGGCGTATTGTCCGACGCCCGCGGGCTCTATGCGCGGCTGACCGCACGCGAGAACGTGCGCTACTACGGCAGATTGCATGGACTCGGCGGCACCGCGCTAGAGGCGCGCGTCGACGCGCTGCTCGGGCAGCTCGGGCTCACCGCGCTCGCCGATCGGCGCACGCAGGGATTGTCTCAGGGCGAGAAAATGAAGGTCGCGATCGCCCGCGCGCTGGTGCACGATCCGGCGACCATCATGCTCGACGAGCCGACCAGCGGCCTCGACGTCATGAGCATCCGCAGCCTGCGCGAGCAGCTGCGCTGCTCTGCGCACGGCCGGCAGGTGCATCCTCATCTCGACCCACGTCATGCAGGAGGTCGCACTGCTGTGCGATCGCATTGTCATCCTCGGCCATGGCCGGGTCCAGGCCTCCGGCACCGGCGCCGAGCTTCTGGCGCGCACCGGAGAAGGTTCGCTCGAGGACGCCTTTGTCGGCCTCCTGGGATCCGCCGAAGGGCTTGCGGCATGAACGCGCCGCAAAAGAACCGCATGACACCGATCAAGCGCATCGTCACCGTCGGCGGCAAGGAACTGACCGATGTCTGGCGCGACCGGCGCACGATGCTGCTCACCCTGTTGATGGCGACTGCCGCCGGCCCGGTCTTCCTCGCGCTGATTCTCAACATGGCCGCGAACCAGGCGGAAAAAGCGCGCGAGCTCAGGCTCCCGGTGGATGGCGCAGGCAACGCGCCGGCACTGATCGCATTTCTCGAGCGGCAGCAGGTTGCCGTCGTGGCGGCGCCGGCCGACTACGAGGCAAGGATCAGCGATGGCGATCTCGACGTCGTGCTCTCGATCGATGCGGAATTCGAACGCGACGTCGCCGCCGGCAGGGCGGCGACCGTCAGGCTGATCTACGACCGTTCGCGCGATCGAGCGCGCGCCGCGATCGACTCGGCCGAATCGCTGCTGCGCGCGTACAACCGCCAATGGGGAACGCAACGGCTGCTGCTCCGCGGCATCGCGCCGCAGGTTGCTTCTCCGCTCGACGCGCAAGGCGTCGACCTCGCGACTCCGCAACAGAGCGGCGCGCTGATCCTGTTTCTGGTCGCCTACTACGGACTGTTCGCCTCGCTGATGGGGAGCGTCGCCGTCGCGCTCGACGCGACTGCGGGCGAACGCGAGCGCGGCTCGCTCGAGCCGCTGCTCGCGACGCCGCTTTCGACCCTGCAGCTCGCCGTCGGCAAGTGGCTGGCGATCGGCGCCTTCGACTTACTGGTCGTGCTGCTGACCCTGGCGGGGTTCTACCTGACGCTGAATTTCGCGCCGCTGCCTGCGATCGGCGTGCCGTTTCTTTTCGGCAGCCCCGAGCTCGGGCGCTTCGTGGCCATTCTGCTGCCGCTGGTGATGCTGCTGCCCGCCGTGCTGCTGTATGTCGGCCTGCGCGGCCGCACGCTGAAGGAGGCGCAGAGCAATGTCTCAGCGCTGGTCTTCGTCGTCAGCATGGTCCCGGTCGTGCAGCTCTTTCTGCAGAAAAAGGAACCGGCGTGGCTGCTGTGGGTTCCGGTCTCCAGCCAGTACACGCTGCTCACCCGCGCTCTGCGCGGCGATGCGATCGCGTTCGCCGACTGGCTGCAGAGCGCGGCGCTGCCTGTGCTGCTGACGATCGTCGCGCTGCTGGCGGCGGCGCGACTCTTGCGCCGCGAGGATGTCTTCGCCGGCCGCTAAAGACGATTGAGGTCGGACTGTTTCTAGCGTGAGACGCGGCGCAACATCCCGACGACACCCGCCCAGTAGACCGCCAGTACCAGCAGCACCAGCAGCGAGGGATGGGCGCGATAGCCGGTGAACGCGGCGAAGAGACTGCCGACGCGGCTGCCGTCATCGAGCACGGCGGACGTATCCCAGAGCGTATCGACCAGCGACGGCAGCAGATCGAACGAAATCAGTTTCTCGACGGCGCCGACCAGAAGCGCGCCGGCGAGCAGCAGCAGCAGGATTTCGCTGACGCGAAAGAATGTGCGCCACGACACGATCCTGCCGCCTTGCTGCAACACCCAGAACGTCGCCAGCGCGGCGCCCAGGCCCAGCACGAGGATTCCGATAAAGCTCCAGAAGCTCGCGTATTGCGTACCCAGGCCGTAGAGGAATACGACGGTCTCGGCGCTTTCACGTCCGACCGCCAGCGCGACCACGGTCAGCAGGCCCCACCAGTTCGCCGCCGACGCGTTTTTCTGCATGTCGTGCTCGAGCTCGCGCTTGAAGGTCCTGCCATGCCGGCGCATCCAGAAGACCATCTGCACGATCAACCCGGCGGCGATCAGCATCATCGCCGCCTGGAAGTATTCGAGGCCCTGGTCGGACAAGGTCTTGGCAATTCCGAGCATCACCGCGGCGAGCGCCAGCGCCAGCGCGACCCCGGCTCCAACACCTGCCCACAGATAGCGCATGCCGCGCTTGACGTCCGGATGCTTGCGCAGCCATGCGTAAAGGATGCCGACGACCAGCATCGCCTCGGCCGATTCGCGCCAGATGATGAAAAGGGCATTACCCATGATCGTTGTGCAGCATCGGGCTACGGTCGGATAACAAACAAGCGCGTATGGTAACGCGAATCGTTCTCATTTTGAAAGCTGCATCCGCCTGTTGGTTCCGCATTGGTTTCGCTTATGGCCGCTAGCCGAACTGGCGCAGCAGGGCGAGCGGCGGCTGCCGCAAGGTGCGCCGGGTGCCGAGCCAGCCGGCGGCGGCCACGCCCAAGGCGCCGCCGACGATGCCGATGACCCATAACCACGGGTTCCAGCCGAACGGGATGTGAAACACCCGATCGGCCAGCACGTAGGCGATCGCTGTCGCCCCGCCGCCGCGACCAGGCCCGCCAATGCCCCCAGCGCCAGAAATTCGGCGAGCTGCGCCACGGTCAACTGCCGCCGGCTTGCGCCCAGCGTGCGCAGCACGGCCGCGTCGAAGAGGCGCTCGTCCTGCGTCGACGGCGATCGCCGCCTGCAGCACCAGCACGCCGCCGGCCAGCGTGAACAGAAACACGAATTCGACGGCGCGCGCCACCTGCTCCATGATGCGCCGACCTGCCGCATCATCTCGCCGACGTCGATCACGAGCACATTCGGATACTGCGCCAGCAGTCCGTTGAGCCACGCGCGGGTTGTCCGGCGCGCGGGCCGCGGCGATGTAGGTCGTCGGCAGACCGTCGAGCATGCCCGGCGGGTAGAGCGCGAAGAAATTGACGCGGAAGCTGTCCCAGTCGACCTTGCGCAGGTTCGCCACCCGGGCGCTGACGCGCGTGCCGGCGATGTCGTAGGTCAGCACGTCGCCGAGCTTGACGCCCAGCGTCTCGGCGATGCCATCCTCGAGCGACATGACGCCGGCATCGCCCGCTTTCCACCACTGCCCGGCGACGACGCGATTGCTGCGCGGCAGCTCTGTCATCCACGACAGGTTGAATTCGCGCTCGGCGAGCCGGCGCGCACGCGCGTCGGTCAGGCGCGTCGAATCGACGGGCACATCGTTGACCGCGACCAGTCGGCCGCGCACCATCGGATAGAGCGGCACGTCGGCCTTGAGCTCGCGCTCGAGCAGCGCGTGCATGCCGTCGACCTGGTCGGGCAGGATGTTGATCAGGAACAGTTGGGCGCATCGGCCGGCAGGCTCGCGCGCCAGTTGCGCAGCAAGTCGCCGCGAACCAGCGTCAGCAGCAGCAGCGCCATCAGCCCCAGCGCCGAGCGCGCCGATCTGCAGGCTCGACGCCAGCGGCCGGCGGCGCAGATTGGCCAGGCCGTACCGCCAGCTGTACCCGCGCTGCGGCAGCAGCCGCAAAAGCGCGATCAGCGCCCACGCGACCGCGCCGGCGACCGCGAGCAGCGCGGCCGATGCCGCCGATCATGATCGCGCCGGTGGTCGCATCCTGCGCCTGCCAGCCGATCAGCACCGCGATCGTCGCCGCGCCCAGCGCGTAGGCGAGCGAGCCGCCGGCGCGCGGCAGTCCGCAGGTCGCGGCGCAGCACGCGCAGCGGCGGCGACGCGCGAGAGCGCGAACAGCGGCGGCAGCGCAAAGCCGAGCAGCATCAGCGAGGCCGCTCGCCGACGCCGGCGACTGCCGGCCATGCGGCCGGGCGACGGCAGGTCCGCGCTGACGATCGCCGCAGCAGAACGACCAGCAGCTGCTGGCCGCCGAGCGCGACGCGCAGCCGGCCACGCTCGCGCCAACGCCCAGCACCAGGAACTGCAACGCGAACAGCGCCAGGATCTGCCGCTGCGGCGCGCCGAGGCAGCGCATCATCGCGGCCGCGTCCAGATGGCGGCGCAGGTAGCGCGACGCGGCGAGCGCGATCGGCGACCGCGGCGAGCATCACCGCGACCAGCGCCGCGAGGCCCAGGAATTGTCTCGGCGCGCTCGAGCGTCTGCCGTACTTCGGGCCGCAAGTCGCGCATCGATTCCATGCCGCTGGCCGCGGTCGAGATGCGCCTGCGCCCAGTCGCGGAAGCGTCGATGCGCATCGCGTCGCCGGCGACCAGCAGCCGGTATGTCGCGCGATTGCCCGGCTGCAGCAGCTGCGTCGCCGCGACGTCGTCCAGATTCATCAGCAGCGCGCGGCCCGAGCGCGAGCAGGCCGCTGGTCACCTCGGGCTCCTGCTGCACGATCGCGCCGACGGTCGAGCGTCGCATTCGCCGACCGCGAGCTTCGCGCCTTGCTGCACGCCGAGACGCGCCGCAAGCCGGCTGTCGATCCAGGCTTCGCCCGGCGGCGGAACGCCTGGCGCGACTTTGCCCGCCGGCATTCGCCGGATCGACGAGCAAGATCGCGCCGCGCAGCGGATAGCCGGCGGTCGACGGCCTTGACGTCGGCCAGCACCGCAGCGCCGCGTCGTCCCGCGGCGCTTGCACCATGCTGTTGAACTTGATCGCCGGCGACCGCCGCGAGCCCGCGCGATCGCGCCTCGCGCATGAACTCGTCGGGCAACGGACGGTCGCCGGAGATCAACAGATCGGCGCCGAGCAGCAGATTCGCCTGCCGCGTCAGCGCCGCCTTTGACGCGATCGGTGAAAAAACCGACGGTGCCGACGCTCGCCACCGCGAGCACCAGCGCGGCGATCAGCACGCGCAGTTCGCCCGCGCGCCAGTCGCGCGACAGCAGCCGCCAGGCCAGCCGCACGGTGTCGGGCTCTTCATGCGGCGGTCGCTCCGCCGAAGCTGCTTCGCTCGTCGCCGACCAGACGTCCGGCCGCCAGCGACAATCGTCGGGCGCAGCGCGCGGCGAGAGTCGACTTCGTGCGTGACCAGCAGCAGCGTCGTGCCGCGCTCGCGATTCAGGCGGAACATCAGCTCGGCGACTTCGGTGCCGGTCGCGCCGTCGAGGTTGCCGGTCGGCTCGTCGGCCATCAGCACCTGCGGCTCGCCGGAAAACGCGCGCGCAATCGCCACGCGCTGCTGCTCGCCGCCCGACAGCTGCTTCGGATAGTGCGTAACGCGGGCCGCGAGCCCGACGCGGGCGAGCCACTCGCGCGCCCGCGCGCCCGCGTCGCTCGCGCCGGCGAGCTCGAGCGGCAGCATCACGTTTTCCAGCGCGGTCAGCGCGGGCAGCAACTGGAACGACTGGAAGACGAAGCCGACCCAGCGCTGGCGCAGCGCCGCGCGCGCGTCCTCGGACAGGCCGTTCAGCGCCGTGCTGCCGAGCCACACTTCGCCGGTCGTCGGCAGGTCGAGCCCCGCGAGCAATCCCAGCAGCGTCGTCTTGCCCGAGCCCGATGCGCCGACGATCGCAACGCTTTCGCCGGCGGCGATGTCGAAGCTCACGTCGTCCAGGATCTTCGAGCGGCGCCTCGCCGCTGATCACCAGTCTTGGACAGCCCTACGGCGCGAATGACCGGATCAGCCATCGGCCTGCTTCATCCGCTTCGGCGGCGTGCGCTTTGTCAACGCTTCGATCGTGAACGGGGAAGGCGGAAGAGCGTAGGCGTTGCGCGTCGGATTCATCGGTCGCTGCCGGCATTCTACCTTGCCGCCTCGGCGCCCTTTGGCGCCGCCCGCCCCTGGCTCTACAATGCGTCGTGACTCCCCGTTTTCACTCGATGTTCGTGCGTACGCTCGCCATCGTCGACGTGCTGGGCGCTGCTCGCCGCAGCCGTCCTGCATCGGCACAGCGCGCATCGCCGGTCATCCTGCTGGTCGGCGACACGTCTCAGCCGGTTACGGATTGCCGACCGGCGCCGGCTGGGCAACCCTCTTGCAGCAGCGGCTGGACGCGCAGCATCTACGCTATCGCGTCGTCAATGCAAGCATCAGCGGCGACACTACCGCCGGCGGTCGCGCTCGACTCCGCGCGCTGCTCGCGCAGCACCATCCGGCGATCGTCGATCATCGAGCTCGGCGGCAACGACGGATTGCGCGGCGGCAGCCTGGAGGCGATGCGCGACAATCTCGACGCAATGACCTCGGCGGCGCAGAACGCCGGCTCGCGCGTGCTGCTGATCGGCATGCCGCGTTCCGCCGAACTACGGCGCGGCTTACGGCGAGCGCTTCGCCGCGACCTACGGCGAGGTTGCCCGCGCGCGCAAGGCCGCGCTGGTGCCGTTCCTGTTCGAGGGATTCGCCGAAAACGACTCGATGTTCCAGCCCGATCGCATCCATCCGCTGGCCGGCCGCGCAGGCAAAGATGCTGGACAATGTCTGGCCGTCGCTCGCGCCGCTGCTTTCCGCTGCGAAAACCGCGTGAGCGCTGTACTTTACCCGGGCAGCCGCGTCGACGTCGACGCACTGCCCGCGCACCCCGACCGCATCGACGTCCGCAGCCCGGCCGAATTCGCCGAAGACCATATTCCCGGCGCGCGCAATCATCCGGTGCTCGACGACGACGAGCGTGCCCGGATCGGCATCATGCACGCAGCCTCGCCGTTCGAGGCGCGCAGGCTCGGTGCGGCGCTGGTCGCGCGCAACATCGCGAAAATGCTGGAGACGGCATTCGCCGAGCAGCCGCGCGAATGGAAGCCGCTGGTCTATTGCTGGCGCGGCGGACAGCGCAGCCGCGCCGTCGCGCATGTGCTGAACGAGGTCGGATGGCGCGCCGTGCAACTCGACGGCGGTTACCGCGCGTACCGCCGCCATGTCGTCGCGCGGCTCGCAGTGCAGCCGGCACGGTATCGCTTCCGGGTGATATGCGCCTTGACCGGTTCCGGCAAGAGCCAGCTTCTCGGCGCGCTGGCCGGCGCAGGCGCGCAAACGCTCGATCTGGAGGGCATTGCACAGCATCGCGGCTCGCTGCTGGGCCAGGTCCCGGGCACGCCACAGCCCTCGCAGAAGAAATTCGAAACTGATCTCCTGGCCGCACTGGGCCTCCTCGACCCCGCGGCGTCCGGTGTACGTCGAGGCCGAGAGCCGGCGGATCGGCGCGATCCAGCTGCCCGATGCGCTGGTCCAGCGGATGCACGATGGCGAGACGATCATCCTGCGCACGCCGCTGTCGGAACGCATCGCGCTGCTCAAGTCCGAGTACCGTCACTTCCTGCAAAGTCCGGCGCTGCTGCTCGACCGCTTGCGTCCGCTGGTCGAATTCCACGGCAAGGCGGCATTCGCTCGTTGGGAAACGCTCGCCGCGAGCGGCGACTGGGACGCGCTGATCGGTGAGCTGCTCGAATCGCATTACGATCCGCTGTATGGACGCTCGATGGCCCGGCATTTCCCGGCCGCGGGTCCGAGCGCCGTGTTCGGCTTGCGCGATCCCTCGCCGGCGGGCTTTGCCGCGCTGGCTGCCGACGTGCTTGCCGCAAGCGACGACTCCAGGATGGCGGTGATGGAGCGATGATGAACGATTACCGGTTTCGAATTCTGAATGTGTTCGCCCGCGAGGACACGTTGAGCGGGAATCCGCTCGCGGTGTTCGAAGATGCCGGAGGTCTCGACGAGACGACGATGCAGGCGCTTGCGCTGCAGTTCAATCTCTCCGAGACGACGTTCATCCTGCCGTCGACCGTCGCGACCGCGCGCGTTCGGATCTTTACCCCATCATTCGAAATGCCGTTCGCCGGCCATCCGACGCTCGGGACAGCGCACGTCGTCCGCGATTGCGTGCGCGGCGGCGATTCGCTGACCCTGGAGATGCGCGCCGGTGTCGTGCCGGTCAGGGCGCGCGCTGATCGCTGGACGCTCGAAGCGAAGGCACCCCGAACGCGCGATGTCGCGGCGCCGCGCGATGTGCTGGCCGCGATGCTCGGGCTCACTACCGCCGACCTCGGCACCACGCCGCTGTGGGTCGATACCGGCAGCGAGCAGCTGGTGATTCCGCTGACCAGCGCCGAGGCAGTGGCGCGCTGCGCCCCGGATTCGGAGTTGCTCCTGCGCCATGCAAGCCTTGATCTGCCCGGGCCGCCCGGCAGCGCGCGCATTGTGCGCGCGATGGCCTACGTCTGGTCGCGGGTTGGCGAGGGCTCGGTCTCGACGCGCTTTTTCTTTTCCAAGCACGGCGCGGTGGTCGAGGATCCAGGCACCGGCTCCGCCTGCGCGAATCTGGGCGGGTGGCTGGTGGCGACCGGCGCTGCGCGGCCGCAGTCATTGAATGTCGCCCAGGGTGAAGCCGTAGGACGCCCCTGCCGCCTCGGCCTCGACGTCGATGCCGACGGGCGCATTTTCGTCTCGGGCCGAGTGCTGGAGCTCGGTCGCTGCACGATCAGGCTCTGACCCCCGCTCGCCGGCGAAGCGCAACACGCTGTTACAACCGAAGGCGCACGCAAGGTCAACAGCTCGCTACACTGGGCCGTTGATTGCAAATCGGACCGCCTCGGCTACGCATGCGCGCCCGCACCTCGTTTGCCACGATCGCAGTCGTTCTGTCGCTCGGTGCACCGCCGGCTGATGCCGCGATCGCCGGCGCGCTCGATTACGACGACGCGAGGCTTCTGCTCAACCGCATGGGCTTCGGCGCCACGCAAGCCGAGATCGAACACTACGTCGGCATGTCGCGCGAGCAGGCGGCAAAAGCGCTGCTCGCGACCTCGCGCACCACGGCGGTAACATCGCCGCCGCCGGCGATGATCGCGACCGGACCGCTGCAATATCCGCGCCGCGGAGCGGGCGCGTCGGACGACGAGCTCAAGATGTTCCGCCGGCAGCAGGTCCGCGAAGGCCTGGAGCTGCGCGGCTGGTGGGTTGGTGAAATGATGTCGACGGCGTCGCCGCTGACCGAGCGGATGACGCTGTTCTGGCACAACCATTTCGTGTCCAGCCAGCAGAAGGTGAAACTCGCCGAGCTGATGTATCGGCAGAACGTCACGCTGCGCGCACACGCGCTCGGCAACTTCGGCGCGATGCTGCACGCCGTCGCGCGCGATCCGGCGATGATCGTCTACCTGGACAGCGCACAGAACCGCAAGGGCGCGCCGAACGAGAATTTCGCGCGCGAGCTGATGGAGCTCTTCACGCTGGGCGAAGGCAACTATGGCGAGCATGACGTCAAGGAAGCGGCACGCGCGTTCACCGGCTGGAGCCTTGACCGGGAGCGCGGTGAGTTCGTCTTCCGCCGCGCCCTGCACGATTACGGGCCCAAGACGGTGCTCGGCAGGACGGGTAATTTCGACGGCGACGACGTCATCGATATTCTGCTCGCGCAACCGTCGACCGCCGAATTCGTCAGTCGCAAGCTGTGGCGTGAATTCGTCTCGCCCGAACCTGACACTTCCGAAGTCAGGCGTGTCGCCGCGCGTTTTCGCGATTCCGGCTACGACATCAGGGCCGCGCTGTACGCGTTGCTGACTTCCGACGCCTTCTATGCGCGCGAAAACCGCGGCGCCCTGGTCAAGTCGCCGATCGATCTGGTCGTCGGCACGATGCGGCAATTTGGCATGCATCCGACCGACACGATCCCGTTTGCCGTCGCTACGGCAGGCATGGGTCAGAACCTGTTTGCGCCGCCGAACGTCAGGGGCTGGCCGGGTCAAGAGACGTGGATCAACACCAGCAGCCTGCTCGCGCGCAAGCAGTTTTTGGACCGGCTGATGCGCGCCGACGGCAGCGCCGCAGGCATGCCGCAGTCGATGCCCGGCGACACAATGACGGCGTCGGATCGTACGCCATGGCCGCAGGCGGACGACGCCCAGCGGGCGGGCCGCGCGCGCTCGATGCGCGCCGTCGATAGCGGCATACGCAGTGTGCAGTTCGATAGCGCGGCGTGGTTCGCGCAGTGGAAAGCTCCGGTGGATGCGCAGAAGCGCAACGACGGCGCGGTCCGGCTGCTGTTCGCCGTGGCACCGCAGACGCCGCCGCAAGCGACCGAACCGGTGGCGATGCTGCGCGAGCTCGTGCTCGACGCGGCCTACGAGCTCAAATGAGCGCGTGATCGGAGGAGCCGAATGATGGATCGACGCCGTTTTCTCAAGCTCGCTGCGAGCGCGCCTGTCGCCGGCCTCGCACCGGCGTTTGCGGCGGCGAGCCTCGCCTTCGGCGCTGCGCCGGCCGGCGCCGACTACCGGCGACTGCTGATACTCATCGAGCTCAAGGGCGGCAACGACGGACTCAATACGCTGGTTCCGTTCGCCGATCCGGCTTATTACGCATTGCGCCCGAAGCTCGCGATTGCGCGCGACTCGGTCATTCAGCTTTCGGATGCGGTCGGCCTGCATCCTGCCCTCGAGCCGCTGCTGCCGTTGTGGCGTGCTCGTCAGCTCGCCGTGCTTCAGGGCGTCGGATACCCGGAGCCCAACCTGTCGCATTTTCGCTCGATCGAGATCTGGGACACAGCGTCGGGCAGTCACCAGTATCTGCAGGACGGCTGGTTGACGCGCACGTTCGCGCTGGCGCCCACGCCGGCAGATTTCGCCGCCGACGGTGTGATCGTCGGCTCGCCCGATCTGGGGCCACTTTCAGGCGGCGGCACGCGCGCGATCGCGCTGGCCAATACCGAGCAGTTCCTTCGCCAGTCCCGCTTCGCCACGGCCGAAGGACAGACGCGCAACAAGGCCTTGCAGCACATCCTCAAGGTCGAAGCCGATATCGTGCAGGCGGCGGCGCGCCTCAAATCCGATTATGCGTTCCTGGCAAGCTTCCCGCAGGGCCCGTTCGGCAACGCGATCCGGACCGCCTGCCAGGTCATCGCCAACCGTCCGGGCGTCGCGGTCGTTCGCGTGACGCAGACCGGCTACGACACGCACAGCGGGCAGGCGCCGACACAGGCGCGACTGCTGGGCGAGTTGGCGGCAGGCGTCGTCGCGCTGAAAAATGCGCTCGGCGAGCTCAAGCGCTGGGACGACACGCTGGTGCTCACCTACGCCGAATTCGGCCGCCGGCCCAAAGAGAATCTGTCGAACGGCACCGATCACGGCACCGCCAGCGCGCATTTCGTGCTCGGCGGCCGCGTCGCCGGTGGACTGTTCGGCGAGCAGCCGTCGCTCGAGCGCCTGTCAGGCGACGGCAACACCGGATACTCGATCGATTTTCGCAGTGTCTACGCGACGGCACTCGACCGCTGGTGGAACGTCCCGTCGACCGGCCCGCTCGGCGGCCGATTCACGCCTCTCTCGCTGCTCAGAGCCTAGGCGCCGCCTGCGGTCTGCGCATTCGCATCCCAGGCGGCGATGAACTCGCGCCAATGGGGCGCACCGGTTGCGGCGAGCTTTTCGCGCGCGAACGATAGCTCGGTTGCATACTGTGCGGCCGACAAGGTTCCGCGCAGCAGCTGGAAGCGCAGGTAGACGAGGTAAGTGTTCATCACGTCGGTTTCGCAGTAACAGCGGATCGCGTCGATCTTGCCCCCCTCGAATGCCGCGTGTACTTCGCTGCCGTCCATGCCGAGCTTTCCTGGAAAGCCGCAAAGCCGCGCGATCGCGTCCAGACCCGGCGGTCGCCCGCGGCTGGTACATCGCCAGCACGTCCATCAGATCGAGATGCCGCGTGTGGTAGCGCGCCGAGGTAGTTGTTGAATTTGAACTCGCGATCGTCGTCGCCCCAATCCCAGTAGCGCGCCGCGCCGACGCCGTGGACCAGCGCGCGGTGATTGAGCACCGGCAGGTCGAAGCCGCCGCCGTTCCACGAAACGAGCTGCGGCGTGTAGTTTTCGATGCCGTCGAAAAAGCGACGGATCAGCTCGGGCTCGCTGTCGCCGGCCTCGCCGAGCGACCAGACGCGGAAAGTCCTGCCTTCGCGCAAGCGCGCAGGCGATGGCGACGACGCGCTGCAGGTGCAGCGGCAGGAAATCGCTGCCGGTCGCCGCGCGCCGCTGCTGCGCCGAACCAGGACACGACCTCGGCGTCCGACAACGCGGCGGGACAGGCGATTCGAGCCGACGCAATCCCGCGATGTCGGGCACCGTCTCGATGTCGAAGGCGAGGATCGGCGTCATTGGTGTTGGCGGTGTGCGCGCGTCGCAAACGGACGCCGCAACGCCGCGCTAGGCAGGGAAGACCCCGTCGACAGTAGCGATCGCCGCGATCGCAGACGATAAACACGATCGTCGCGTTCCTCACCTCGTCGGCGATGCGCAGCGCGACCGCGCATGCGCCGCCCGACGATATGCCGACGAATATCCCTCCTCGCGCGCCAGCCGCCGCGCCATGTCTTCGGCGTCGGCTTGAGAGACGTTTTCGATGCGATCGACGCGCGCTGCGATCGAAGATTTTCGGCAGGTATGCCTCCGGCCACTTGCGGATGCCGGGAATCTGCGAGCCTTCGTCGGGTTGGCACCCGATGATCGACGATGGCCGGGTTCTGCTCCTTCAGGATAGCGCGACACGCCCATGATCGTGCCGGTCGTGCCCATGCTGGACACGAAATGCGTGATCCGGCCGCCGGTGTCACGCCAGATTTCCGGGCCGGTGCCCTCGTAGTGCGCGAGCGGATTGTCCGGATTGGCGAACTGGTCGAGGATGATGCCTTTGCCATCGTCGCGCATGCGCTCGGCGACGTCGCGCGCGGTCTCCATGCCGCCGGCCTTTGGCGTCAGCACGATCTCGGCGCCGAAAGCGCGCATCGTCTGGCGCCGCTCGAGCGACAGGTTCTCGGGCATGACCAGCATCATGCGGTAGCCGCGCATCGCCGCGGCCATCGCCAGCGCGATGCCGGTGTTGCCGCTGGTCGCCTCGATCAGCGTGTCGCCCGGCTTGATCGTGCCGCGCTTCTCGGCGTGCGCGACCATCGACAGCGCCGGGCGGTCCTTGACCGAGCCGGCAGGATTGTTGCCCTCGAGCTTGGCCAGCACGACATTGCCGGACGCCTTGGCCGATGCGCTGCAGCTCGCACCAGCGGCGTGTTGCCGACCGTTTGTTCGATGGTCTTGTACACGGACGCCATTTTACCCGAGCGACCATGTTCCGATCCTTAACGCGCGCGTCGGAACGGGAGTCTGAAAAGGCAAACCCCGCGACTGCGGGGTTTGCTTATGGGCGGAAGAAGTTGCTTGCCCCTACTTCTTCGCCTTTTCGTCAGCCTTGGCCGCTGCGGCGCTTCGGCGTCCTTCTTTGCCTTGGCTTCGGCGTCCTTCTTTGCCTTGGCTTCAGCGTCCTTCTTTGCCTTGGCTTCAGCGTCCTTTTTCGCCTTGGCTTCAGCTTCGGCTTCCTTCTTGGCCTTGGCCGCCGCGGCCTTTTCTTCCTTCGCCTTCGCCTTGGCGGCCTTGTCGGCAGCCGCTTTTTCGGCCTTGGTCGGCGCGGCTTCCTTGTCGACGCCGCCTGGCCTTGGTCGAGTCCGCCTTGGCATTCGCGGCGTCTGTCTTCGCCTTGCCTGCTTCCGCCTTGGCCTTGGAGGCGTCTTCCTTCGCCTTGGCTGCGTCCGCCTTGGCCTTGGCCGCGTCTTCCTTCGCCTTGGCTTTCGCTGCCTTGTCGGCCTCGGCCTTTTCTTTCTTGGTCATCTTGGCGTCTTTGGACTTGGCGTCCTTGGCCGCCGCCGCGTCGGTGCCTGACGCGGCACCGGCCGCTCCGGCGGCTGGAGGTATTGCCGCCGGCGAGGCCGTCTTTGCCGCCGGCGCGGGTGCGGGCGCGGCGGCTTTCGCAGGCGCGGCCGCAGGCAGTGGCGTCGACGCTCCGCTGACCGAGATCAGCCCCTTGATCTTGCCGTAGGTGCCCTCTTTGATGCCGCTCACCTTCATGACATCTTCCGGCGATTTGAACGGGCCATTGGTGTTGCGATAGTCGATGATCGCCTGCGCTTTCACCGGCCCGATCTCGGGCAATGCCTCGAGCTCGGCGAGATTCGCCGTATTGATGTTCACCGCCGCCAAGGCCAGCGCCGAGAACAGCACGGTCACCAGCAGCAGCAAGAGTCTTTTCATGGTTGTTTCCCCTGGGATGGTAATGACTTGTCCGGCATATCTCCGGACCCGTGAAACGCGCGAGCGCTGCTAAGGGTTGACGTCCACTGGCGCGAGCAGCGACCGGACATAGTTCGCGACGCCCTGCTCGATCGTCGCCATCGGCGCGGTGTAGCCGGCGGCGCGCAGGCGGCCCAGATCGGCTTGCGTGAAGCTCTGGTATCGGCTGGCGAGTCCCGCCGGGAAGCCGATGTACTCGATCGCTCCGGTGCGATGCAATTCGTCGAACGACAGCGCTGGCACGCCGTCGGCCGCGCGGCAGGCATTGATCGTCGCGGCGGCCACTGCGTTGAAGCTCGCGGCGCTTCCGGTCCCGACGTTGAAAATGCCCGAGCGCTGCGGATGGTCGAGAAAGTCCAGGTTCACCTTGATCACATCGTCGACGCTGATGAAATCGCGGCGCTGCTCGCCGGCGGCGTACCCGCCCGAGCCTTCGAACAGCTGCACCTTGCCGCTGGCGCGATACTGGTTGAAAAAATGCCACACGACCGATGCCATCCTGCCCTTGTGCGCTTCACGCGGTCCGTACACGTTGAAATAGCGGAAGCCGGCGATCTGAGCGGTTCGTTCCGGCAGGGTCCGCCGCACGTGCTGGTCGAACAACAGCTTTGAATAGCCATAGACGTTTAGGGGGGCCTCGGCCGCCGATTCCTCTCGAAACTCGCGGCCGGCGCCGTACACCGCGGCCGACGAGGCATAGATAAAAGGAATGTCGTTGTCCTGGCAGTGCCGCAGCAGCACCATCGAATAGCGATAGTTGTTGGCGAGCATGTAGCGCCCGTCGGTCTGCATCGTGTCCGAGCACGCGCCCTGGTGCAAAACCGCCGCGATGTCGTCGTCGAAGTCGCCGTCGATGAGCCGGGTCGGAAATTCGTCCTGGTCGAAGTATTCGGCGATCTCGCAGTCGACCAGATTGCGGAACTTGTCCGCGTGCTGCAGGTTGTCGACGGCGACGATCTGGCTCTCGCCACGCGCGTTGAGGGCCTTGATCAGATTGGAGCCGATGAAGCCGGCGGCGCCGGTGACGATGATATACAAACGGTCTCCCTTAAAGCTCTACGTCGACGCTGCCCACCTCGGTGGTCACGAACGGCACGCGGGCAGTCACTGTGCAAAGAAGTTCATAGCCAACGGTGCTGGCCGCGGCGGCGACGTCATCGACCGAAAGCCCTCCGCCCCAAAGCACGACAGGGCTGCCGATTCCAGCCTCGGGCACGTCCGACAGGTCGACGGTCATCAGGTCCATCGACACGCGGCCCGCAGTGCGCACTTTCCTGCCGCAAACGAGCACCGGCGTGCCGTTCGGCGCGTGGCGCGAATAGCCGTCGCCATAGCCGCAGGCGATCACGCCGACCCGGTGCGCGCGCGCGGCGGTGTAGCCTCCGCCGTAGCCGACGCTGTCGTTGGCCTTCAGGTCCTGGACGGCAATCAGCTCGCTGCGCAAGGTCATCACGGCCTTCAGGCCCAGCATGTCCGCCGTGTCGTACGGAAACGGCGATGAACCGTACAGCATGATGCCGGGTCGAACGTAGTCGCCGCCGACGGTCTCGTATTTGACGACCCCGGCTGAGTTCGCCACCGAGCGCGGATACGACAGGCCGCTGCACGCACGCTCGAACGCCTGCAGCTGCTCTTGCACGCCGTCGTCCTCCTCGGCGCGCGCGAGATGCGTCATCAGCCGCAGCGCGGCGACGCTGCTCGCCCGCGACAGGCGCGCGGCGATGTCGCGCACCTGGTCCGGCTTGAATCCGAGGCGGTTCATCCCGGTATTGATCTTGATGAAGACCTCGAGCGGGCGGGCCAGACTTGTCGACTCCAGCATGCGCACTTGCTCGTTGTGGTGCACGACAACCGCAAGACGGCGCGCCGCGATTTCCGGCAACTCGCCGATGCCAAAAAAACCTTCAAGCAGCAGAATTCTGCGCGCATAGTGATGCTCGCGCAGCGCGATCGCCGCGTCGAGCTCGAGCAGCGCGAGGCCGTCGGCATCGGCCAGCGCGGGCAGCACACGCATCAGGCCGTGCCCGTAGGCATTGGCTTTGACGACGGCCAGAATCTGGGCGCCAGGCGCATGGTCGCGCGCAACGCGAAGATTGGCGCGCAGCGCGGCCAGATTGATCTGTGCGAGGATCGGACGCATGACGGTCAAACGGCGCGGGTCTGTTAACGAACCTTGCCCGGCCGGTTTGGTCTGAGAAGAGAAAACGTGGTATAAGGCGCGAGCCGCGAGCGCCGGCCAGTTCTTTTTATTATACACAAGCGCAGCGCGCGTCTCCCGGCTTCCGCCGCCGGCGCCGCTTACAAGAGCGCACGCGCTACTGAGGACAATGAAGGCCGGGTTCTACACGATAATGGCGGCGCAGTTTTTCTCGTCGCTCGCCGACAACGCGCTGCTTGTCGCAGCAATCCAATTGTTGCGCGATCTCGAATCGCCTGCGTGGATGACGCCGGCGCTCAAGCAGTGCTTCGTCATCTCGTACGTTCTCCTCGCGCCGCTGGTCGGCGCGCTGGCCGACTCGATGCCCAAAGGCCGCGTGATGCTGATAACCAACGGCATCAAGATTGTCGGCTGCTCGCTGATGCTGATGATGTTCCATCCGCTGGTCGCCTATGCGATCGTCGGCCTCGGCGCAGCCGCGTACTCGCCGGCGAAGTACGGCATCCTGACCGAGCTCCTGCCGCCGCGGCAGCTCGTCGTCGCCAACGGCTGGATCGAGGGCACGACGGTGGTGTCGATCATCCTCGGCGTACTGATGGGCGGCGCGCTGATCAGCGGACCGGTGTCCAGCGCGCTGCTGGCGATCGACGTTCCTCGGATCGATACCGGCATCGATACGCCGCCGGAGGCTGCGATCGCGGTGATCATGGGCACATATGCGATCGCCGCGCTGTTCAACTGGTATATCCCCGACACCGGCGTCGACCACCGGATGCCGAGCAAGAATCCGATCTTTCTGATACGTGAATTCGGTCACTGCTGTGCGCTGCTCTGGCGCGACAAGCTCGGCCAGATCTCGCTGGCGACGACGACGCTGTTCTGGGGCGCCGGCGCAACCCTCCAATTCATCGTCATCGATTGGGCCGCGTCGCACCTTTGCTACAACCTTTCCCGCGCCTCGTATCTGCAAGGCGTCGTTGCAATCGGCATCGCGCTCGGCGCGGTCGCGGCGGCGCGGTTCGTGTCGCTGAAGAACGCGGTCAAGGTGCTGCCGCTCGGCGTCCTGATGGGCATCGCAGTTATCATCATGATCTTCGTGCAGAAGCTCGAGACGTCGGTCCTCCTGATGACGGTAATAGGCGCGCTGGCCGGGTTCTTTGTCGTGCCGATGAACGCGGTGCTGCAGCATCGCGGGCACGTGCTGATGGGCGCAGGCCATTCGATCGCCGTGCAGAACTTCAACGAGAACATCGGCGTCCTTGTGATGTTGTCGTTCTACGCGCTTCTGGTCTTCTTCGGCTTGTCGACCAACGAGGTCATCGTGCTGTTCGGGCTGTTCGTCGCCGGGACGATGGCACTGGTCATGTGGCGACACAGGATCAACGTCGCTACCGGCGATCTGCTGCAGTTGCTCGCGGGCGGCGATCGTCCTCGCACCCGGGCGGCTACGCGCGGCACCAAGGCGTAGCCGCCGCGCAAGAGAGCCCGGAGCCTCTAGAGGATCACCGGCTGGTCGGACAGCTCGTTTCCGCCCGCCGCCGCGCGCGGAAAATGCCGGGCGAGAAGCGCGCTGACCGCCTCGATTCCGGCAACCGCGCCCTCCTCGAATCGGCCTTCGCCGAACGCCGACTCCATCGTCTGGCAGATGTTCCGCCATGCCACCTCGCCCACCTGGCGGTGGATGCCCCGATCGGCAATGATTTCCACGTCCTTGTCGGCGAGCAGCACGTAGACCAGGACGCCGCTGTTGTGCTCGGTATCCCAGACGCGCAGCCGGGCGAATGTCTCGAGGGCGCGTGCGCGCGGCGTCTCATGCTGCAGCACCAGCGACAGCGGCAACGCTGCTTCGACGGCGAAGCAAACCTGACCGACATGTCTTCGTTCACCGTCGGCGATCGCGCGCTGTATCCGATCCAGCGCGGCTGGCGTAAAAACGCGCCGCGCCGTACGGTGATCGATGCGCAGATGCCGCCAGAAACGCCAGGGACGCTGTGCGAGTGTGCTCATCGCGAGTCTCTAGTTCCAGCCGCCGGAGGCGCCGCCGCCGCCGAAGCTGCCGCCGCCGCCGCTGAAACCTCCGCCGCCGCCGAAGCCTCCGCCACCGAATCCGCCGCCGCCCGGTATGAAAATGCCCGGGCCGCCTCGGCCCGAGAGGCCGGTGAATAGCATGACGATGAAGCCGATGACCGCCGCGGCGCCGGCGATCAGCAGCGAACTGGCGACGAACCACGCAATTGCGCCGACGATGCCGCCGCCGACCAGCGAACCGCCGAGCTTGCCGAAGATCGAGCGCAGCACGCTGCCGAGGACCGGCACTGCAACCAGCAGCACAACCAGCATCGTGCCAAAATCGAATCGGCGCGGAGACGCCGCTTTGCGCTGCCCTGTCACCGCTGGCAGCGGGTCACCGCCATCGACGACCGCAATGATCCGATCCACACCGGCGTTGATCCCCGCGGCGAAATTGCCCTTGCTGAATTCGGGCGCGACGTTTTCGGCGATGATCCGGCGCGACGTGACGTCGGTCAACACGCCCTCGAGGCCGTAGCCGACTTCGATCCGAATGCGCTTGTCGCTCTTGGCGACCAGCAATATCGCGCCGTTGTCCTTGTCCTTCTGCCCGATTTTCCAGGCCTCGGCGACGCGGAGCGAGTACTGCTCGATCGGCTCCGGCGCGGTGGTTGGCACGATCAGCACCGCCAGCTGGTTGGTGGTTCGAGCTTCCCAGTCGCGCAACTTGGCCTCGAGCATCTGGCGCTCGGAAGCCGACAGCGTTCCGGTCTGGTCGGTGACGGCGTTGACCAGTGGCGGGATAGGCGCGAGCCCATCGTTGGGCGCGCCGGCCACGGCGAACGCGAACGACGCCAGCATGACGAACGTCAGCAGCGCCAGGCCGCGGCCGAGCAGACGAGAATGGATCATCAAGCGGCGCGAGAGCCGCATCGCCGCGCGGCTGACCGCGCGGCGTGCGGTGTTCAGCTCTTCGGCGCCGGTGCCGGCGCAGGCGCAGGTTGCGCAGGCGGCTTGCTGAAATCGACCTTCGGCGGCGCGCTGATCGCCTTTTCGTTGTCGACGGTGAAGTTCGGCTTCACTTCCATCTTGAACAGCATCGCGGTCAGGTTGGTCGGAAACGAGCGAACCGTGGTATTGAACTCCTGCACCGCCTTGATGAACCTGTTGCGCGCGACGGTGATTCGATTCTCGGTGCCTTCGAGCTGCGAGCTTAAGTCCCGGAACAGCGCGTCCGACTTCAAGTTCGGGTAATTTTCCGCGACGACGAGCAACCGGGAGAGCGCGGATTGCAACTCGCCCTGCGCGGCCTGGAACTTGGCGAACGCCGCCGGATCGTTGAGCAGTTCCGGTGTCGCCTTGATGCTGCCGACGCTGGCTCGCGCGTTGGTCACCTCGGTCAGGACCTGCTGCTCCTGGGCGGCGTAGCCCTTGACGGTATTGACCAGGTTCGGCACCAGGTCGGCACGCCGCTGGTACTGGTTGACCACCTCCGACCATGCCGACTTGACCTGCTCGTCCTGACGCTGCAAATCGTTGTAGCCGCAGCCGGACAGGAGAAGCGTCGCGAACACCGCGGCGAAGACCGCCGCGGCCAGGCCAGAATTCTTGCGCATGCCATTCCCTCCCAGAAGTCGCCGCGCGTTCGATGGCCGCGCGGCGTGCGTTCCTCGGGCAAGCTTGCCCGCCGGCCTCTATTTGGGGGCCACCGCCGCGCTTTGCAAGCCGCCGGCGTCGTGCAAAGCGCGAATCGTCGCCCGCGCGAGGCAGAGATCTTCCCATGCCTTGGCTTTGTCGGGCAAGTTACGCAAAAGATACGCGGGATGGTAGGTGACGATCAGCGGCACGCCCTGATAACGGTGCACGCGGCCGCGCAGGCTCGCGATCGTCGCATCGACGGCGAGCAGGGTCGTCGCCGCGCTTTTGCCGAGCGCGACGATGAGCTTCGGGCGTATCAGTTCGATCTGACGGTCCAGATACGGCCGGCAGGCATCGACTTCACCGGGTTCGGGCGTGCGGTTGCCAGGTGGACGGCATTTGAGCACATTGGCAATGTAGACGTTGGTCCCGCGGCGCATGCCCAGCGCCGCGAGCATATTGTCGAGAAGCCGTCCGGCCTGACCGACGAAGGGCTCCCCTTTGGCGTCCTCTTCGGCGCCCGGCGCCTCGCCGACGAACATCCATTCGGCGCCGGCGTCGCCGACTCCCGGGACCGCCTGCCGGCGCGAGCGGCACAATCCGCATGCGGTGCATGCCTGCACATCGGCGGCGAAGGCAGACCAGCCGAGCGTCGCGATGCGCGCGATGCGGTCCTCCGCACCGGACGCCAGCGGAGTGCGTACCGGATCGACGGCGGCATCGCGCATCACCGGCGGCGTGACATCGCGCGGTGGTGGGCGCAGTCGCCATACCGGGAGCAAGCCCAGCTCGCGCAGAACGTCGCTGCGATCAACCATGCGAATCGCTCCCGAGGCGGCGACGCATCACCAGCGCGTCTTCGCGCCCGTCGGCGCCGCCCGGCGCCGGATAGTAGCCGGTGCGGCGAGCAACCGGCGCGAATCCTTCGCGCAGATAAAGCGCGATGGCCGCGTGGTTCGATTCGCGGACCTCGAGAAAACACTGTTCGGCGCCGACGCCGACCGCATCGTCCAGCAGGCGTCGCAACAGCCTGCGGCCCAGGCCCCGCCGGCGCGCCGGCGCCGCAACCGTCAGATTCAAGAGCTGCGCCTCGCCAGGTGCCAGCATCAGCACGCCGTACGCGACGACACTGCGGTCGAGCTCGCCGACCAGCGTCCCGTAACCGGCGGCGAAGGCGTCGCGGAAATTGCCTTCACTCCATGGCGCCGCGTGCGAGGCTTGCTCGAGCGTCGCGACCACCGGCAAATCCTCCTCCCGCATCGGCCTCCAGATCACCATCGTTTCGATCCCCGCTTCGACACCGGCGCTCACCGCGCTCGTCCAAGGGCGCGCTCTGCGCTGGTCAGCGCAACCTTGTGCCGCAGGTAAATCGGTGCCGCATCGCGCGCGGCAACGCCCTCGCCGGCGGCAAAACGCGCCAGCGCGAGCGTGCCGATCGCCGTCGCCGTCGGCGAAAGCGTCGGCTCGCACGCAGCGAGCACCGGAAGGCACCGCTCGCGCAGCGCCGGATACGCGGTGAAGCCACTACCGACGCCCATCCAGCCGCCGTCCTCCGGCAGCGTCACCGCGGCCGGATCGATCACCGCGGGCGCAACGGATTCATGCCAGCGAATGCCGTCATGCCGGTAGGCAGCGACATAGACCTCCTGCGCTCGCGCATCGAGGGCCGCGATGACCTTGCCGGCCGCATGCCGTTGGCGAGCCTCCTCGGCCAGCGCTTCCAGCGTCGACACGCCGACGAGCGGCAGTCCGGCGCCGAGCGCCAAGCCTTGCGCGACCCCGCAGGCGATGCGCAATCCGGTGAACGCTCCCGGGCCCGCGCCGAATGCTACGCCGTCCAGGTGCGCGAGCGTCGCGCCGTGGTCGTCGAGCAGGCCGCGGATCATCGGCAGCAGCAAGTCGGAGTGACGGTTTCCGGCGACGACCGAGCGCTCGTCCCACGCACCGTCATCGCCCAGCGCGACTGCGCAGGTTTCCGTCGAGGTATCGATGGCGAGGATTCGCATCGCCGCATTTTACCGCCGAGGGGCTGCACCATGTCGTGCCCGCCCGCGCCGGTACAATAATCGATTTGCGCCGCAGGCCAATGGATACGGTCCTCATCACCGCGCTCGATCAGGAAGGCCGCGGCATCGCGCGCATCGACGGCAAGGCGGTGTTCGTCGAAGGAGGCCTGGTCGGCGAACTCGTCACCATCGAGATTTATCGCAAGCGGCCGACCTACGAGCTCGCCCGCGCGACCAGTATCCTGCGCGCCAGCCCTTCACGCGTCGTGCCGCTTTGCCCGCATTTCGGCGTCTGCGGCGGCTGCAGCCTGCAGCACCTGGAAGCGGCAGCGCAGGTCGCCGCCAAGCAGCGCGTGCTCGAGGACGCGCTCTGGCATATCGGGCGCGTGCGGGCGGGCGAGCTGCTGGCGCCGATTCACGGACCGGCATGGGGCTACCGGCAGCGGGCGCGGCTGTCGGTGCGCGACGTCCCGAAAAAGGGTGGAGTACTGGTCGGCTTCCACGAGAAAAAGTCCAGCTTCATCACCGACATGCGCAGCTGCCCGGTTCTGCCGCCGCATATTTCGTCGCTGCTGCCGTCGCTGCGCGAGCTGATCGGCAGCCTGTCTCTGCGCGATCGCCTGCCGCAGATCGAGCTCGCGGTCGGCGACGACGCGGATGACGGGACGGGCAACGAAGTCCTTGTGTTGCGCAATCTCGCCGCGCTGACGGCCAATGATGAGCGCGCGCTGGCGGACTTCGCCGACCGCCACGGCGTGCGACTCTACCTGCAGCCGCAGGGTCCCGCCACCGTGCAGGCCTTTCATCCGCCTGGCCGCACCTTGGCTTACGCGCTCGCAGATTTCGGCGTGCGCATCGAATTTCAGCCGACCGATTTCACGCAGGTCAATGTCGCGATGAATCGCATGCTGGTCCGCCGCGCGATAGGCTTGCTCGAGCCGACGGAAGGCGATGCGGTCGCCGATTTCTTTTGCGGCCTGGGGAACTTCAGCCTGCCGATCGCGCGGCGCGGGGCGCAGGTCGTCGGCGTCGAGGGCAGTGCACCGCTGGTGCGCCGCGCGCAAGCCAACGCGCGGGCCAACGAGCTCGCGAATCGTGCCCGCTTTGTCGTCGCCGATCTGTTCGAGGCCACACCGGCGAGCCTCGAGGCGCTGGGCGCAATCGACAAGGCGCTGCTCGACCCGCCGCGCGAAGGCGCGATCGCGCTGGTCAAGGCGCTGCCGGCAGCGAGGCTGTCGCGCGTCGTCTATGTCTCGTGCAATCCGGCCACGCTCGCCCGTGACTCGTCGGTGCTCGTCCACGAGCACGGCTTCGCGATGCGCAAGGCGGGAATCGTCAACCTGTTCCCGCACACGGCGCACGTGGAGTCGGTCGCGCTGTTCACGCGCTGATCGGCCGGGAATGAAAAGGGCGCCCGAAGGCGCCCTTGGGTCACGGCGACTGACGCGCGTCAGTCGCGCTGGCCGGAGAAGATCAACAGCAGATTGAGAATGTTGACGAAGATGTTGTAGATGTCGAGGAACAGCGCCAGCGTCGCCATGATGTAGTTGGTCTGGCCGCCGCGGACGATCGAGCTGACGTCATGCAGCAAATAGGCGGAAAAGATCAATACGGCGATCGCCGAGACCGTCACCGACAGCGCCGGGATGTGCAGGAACAGGTTCGCCAGCGACGCGATGATCAGCAGGACCAGCCCGACGAACAGGAACTTGCCGAGGAAGCTGAAGTCCCGCTTCGACACCGTGGCAATCGTCGCCATGACGAAAAAGACCGCCGCGGTCATGCCGCCGGCCAGCGCCACCAGCTGCCCGCCATTCCTGACCTGCGCCGCGAATTGCAGTATCGGCGCCAGCATGACGCCCGACACGAAGGTGAAGCCGAATATCGCGAGCACGCCCCAGCTGCTGTTGCGCAGCGCCGAGACGACGAACAGCATGCCGAACATCGCGCCGAACATCAGGATCGGCGCCATGATCGGCGACGTCTTGAACAGGCCGGCGAAGTTGATCGACGTGCCGAACCATGCGCCGGCGATCGTCGGCAGCATCGACAGGGCGAGCAGCCAGTAGGTGTTGCGAAGAACGTTTTTCTGCTGGTCGCTCGTGACGACCGTCGCGCCGGACTGGGCCGGCGGCGCAGGCTCCTGCCAAGCGGGCTGGGCGCTATCGATCCGGACGGGTTTCAGTTGCGGTTCCATCAGATTTCCCTTTCCAAGGTGACGGATTCCCGTCACGTGGCTAAGACTAGCAGAAATACCCCAAGTTTCAACTGCGCTCTTTATAGGGCAATAAACTGCAATATGCCGCCTCGTGTGCCCAATTCAAGCGCCTGGCCGCCCTGCGGTCCCGCCAAGGTCCTGCTGGAAAGGCCCGTTGCACCTACAATGGCCGAAGCCGAGTCGCTCGTGCGGGCAGCCGAGGCAGGGATTGCGGCTGTTCAGGAAGCGAAGTAGCGCCAAATCGTACGCAGCGTCCAAAGGGAAACCCTCGTGATTCGCGGCACCACTACCCTCATCGCTCACCTGGGCTATCCAACCGAAGCCTTCAAGGCGCCGATGATCTACAACCCGTACTTCGAGCAGGCCGGGATCGACGCGGTGGTCATGCCGATGGGTGTCAAGGCCGAAGACTATCGCGGCGTCCTTGCAAGTCTGTTCAAGCTCACGAATATTCGTGGGGCGCTAGTAACGATGCCGCACAAGGTTACGACGACAGGCCTCGTCGATGAGGTCAGCCCAACCGCCAGGATTGCCGGCGCGTGCAACGCCATCTTGCGCCGGCCTGATGGAAGCCTGCTGGGCGATATGTTCGATGGTGCCGGTTTCGTGCGCGGAATCGTGCGCAAAGGTCTCGAACTCGCAGGCAAGCGCGCGCTAGTCGTGGGCTGCGGTGGCGTGGGATCGGCTATTGCAGCGTCGCTCGCCGCGGCGGGAATCGCCGCAATCGGTCTGTTCGATTCCCACGCGGCATCTGCGGAAGGGCTGGCGTCCCGCCTGCGCAGCCACTATCCAGCGCTCGCCGTCACCACCGGGTCGAACGACCCCACCAACTTCGACCTCGTGGTCAATGCGACGCCCATGGGCATGAACGAGGGCGACCCGATGCCGATGGACGTGTCGCGGATCGCGCCATCGACGTTCGTTGGGGAAGTAGTAATGAAGCGGGAGATGACCGCGTTCCTGCGGGCGGCGCAGGCCCGCGGCTGCCGCTTCCAGGTGGGAGCCGACATGCTGTTCGAGCAGATACCCGCCTACCTAGAGTTTTTCGGCTTCCCGAGCACCACGCCGGAAGTCCTGCGTTCGGTCGCCAAGCTGCGCTATTGATCGCGCAACAGCAGGCATTCCAATTGCGCTTACCCGAAGGCGGCCGACGAAGCGTTAGCGACAACTACATAAGGCAGCACCGCCCATCCAGAGGTCGTTAATGATTAGGGGACCGCGCTAATTCCCAACCTCGATGGCGACGCCTTGGCGCGCGCTGGCGGCTAGGGCGTCAAGTGTCAGCGCGATGTCGATCGACTCTTCCGGGGAAGCGCCCTCCCATCGGTCGCGGCCGTGGATGACAAGATCGCGGAAGGCCTCGGCTTCTGCTAAAAAGCCGTTAGTCGCCGCGGTCTCGATCACTTCCTGCTTCGCATCCCATCCTGGCCCGCGCCTTACTTCGAGCACGGGCGGGAACGTGGCGGATGTGTCGTTGAAATACGTCGTCCGGATCGACCCGACGTCGCCGGCAACGAACGCGTGTCGATGGCGCGCGGTGGCGAAGCTGCACGATATCTGCGCAAGCAGCCCGCTCGCGAATTCGATCGTTGCAACTAGTGTCCGATCAACGCCGCTTTCACTCCACCGAGCCACCGCGTGGACACGATTCGGCCGTTCCCCGGCGATCGTCCGGACCAGGCTGACCGGATAGCAGCCGGCGTCCATCAGCGAGCCGCCTGCCAGCACGGGGTTCAGTCGGATATTCGAGGCATCGGACAGGGGGAAGCCGAAGGCCGCCTGTATGAGTTGCAGGCGGCCGATCGCGTTCTCCTTCAGCAGCTCGCGCAGCTTCAATGTCTGAGGCTGCGCCCTGTATGGATATGCTTCCGCAAGATAGACACCGTTTCGGGTTGCGGCTTCGAACATCGCGCGCACTTCGCTTGCCGATGTGGCCAATGGTTTTTCGCAAAGGACATGCTTCCCCGCATTCGCGGCGCGGATCGACCATTCAGCGTGTAGACTGTTCGGCAGCGGGTTGTAGATCGCATCGATGTCGGGATCGGCCAAGAGTGCCGCGTACGTCGAATGAACGTGCGCGATGCCGGTTGCGCTTGCGAATTTTCGCGCCCTTTCGACGTCGCGACTCGCGACCGCGGTCACGGCCACCTTGGGCGATGGACGCACGCCTTCAACGAACAGGCGAGCAATATTGGCGGCGCCAAGGACGCCGATCCGGAGACGGCGCGGGGATGATTCGGTCATGCGGGAATGCTCCTCTGATGGTCGCGGCGGAAGTGCCGCTGTCTATTGCGCAATTGTCTGTAAAGGGCGAATCAGGAACCCGATAGGGGAGCGCCGGACAGGCAGGCGAGGCGGAAAACGCCCGAGGTCGTACCTGGCGACGCTCCGTGGGCTTCGAGATTCTTTGCACGTAGGTCATCTTGCGCCAAGCCTGCCACCGGTTCAGGCGAGTAGCCGGTCACGAGCAATACTCGGTCCACGCTCGCATCGCGACCGCGAATTCGCTGTTCAGCCGTCATCTCTGGCGCGCGATCAGATCGGAGCGTGAAGGCGCTTGTAATCCCCTTCCGCTGCATCAAGCTCGGAATCAGTTCGCCATTCAACCACGTACGCAAACGATCCTCCATACCCGGCGCGGCAGAGTATCGCAAAGTCACACACGTTGTTCCAAGTACGGAACCGTGGCGACTTTCCAGCCTGCAAAACCCTCGGACCATACCCCTGAAACTCGGCATCATCCGGCTCGTCCAGGGTGTCGGGTGGTTGAGCCGTTCCAAATACGGTGCCGAGGAGAGTACCTCGATGCCCGTGACTTCATACACGACAAAATATCTCTCACCTGATGACGTGGCGACCCACCGTCGAGCCCGTATGAATCCGGGGATGCCAACTCTTTCGGGGAAATGCTGGCGCGTGTGCCAGTCATCGTGTTCTGCCACCTGCTCCTGGACGATGTCGTACCAGAGCAGCATTGCTGCGTTACCAAGTAGGGCCATTGGTTCTCATTGCGACGCTGGGCGGCCATTCAAGGCTAAGATTGGCCTGGTGCCTGTCGCGATTCATTTGGCCGATGTGCGGGCATACCTAACCCTTGTAGCCCATGACTCGGGGCAACCACAGTATGGTTTGTGGAACGAAGGTGATGATCGCCAGGACAACTATTGCAACAAAAATGAAAGGCGTCGCTTCGCGGACAATCGACATCAGCGGCTTCTTGGTCATGTTTGCGACGACGAACAGCAACAGTCCAAATGGGGGCGTGAGCAGGCCAATCATGATGTTGACGACCACCACGACCCCGAAATGCACGAGATCAATGCCGAGTGCCTTCGCCGTTGGAATCAAAATCGGAACGATGACAAGGAGAACCGTGGTTCCCTCAAGTAGACACCCTAAGACTCATCGGCATCAAGCTCGTCTACGATGGAGCGACTATGCCATAGCCCGCTCATCGGCCAGCTCGTGCTTTTGACGCGGACGTCGTCGTGACCCATTGATCGCACTCGTGTTACGCGCGCGGCGCAATGCGCCTGGCGGCGCGCTCGGACGGCACTCGAGGTTACCGACGTCACAAGGACATCGGTCCGGGTGCGCGCGCCCTCGCGGAGACCTGGTCAGCTTGCGGGTTCCGCCGCTTTAGCGAGCGCCGCGCGCGCGACGCAAGACGGCGAACACCGCGGCCAGGTCCGCGATCGGGATCTGGCCGGGGGCGCTGCTGCCCTCACCCACCGCAAAACTGAGCGACGAGCCGAATTCTCCGCCTATCATCCTCGTCACCGACCCGAGCGGTCCCATGGCCATGCTGATGAGCGGGATGCGGCTCTTCGCATCCGCCTGCGCCGTTGCCGCCAGGAGCGTCAACACATCGGCGCGATCACGCGGCATCACCGCAACCTTCGCCACGTCCCCACCCAGGCGCTCCGCTTCGAGGAAGCGCTGCACTAGGAAGTCGAGTCCCGGCGTGTACCCGAAGTTGTGGTACGACAGAATGACCCGCGCGCCGTGCTTTTGCGCGCTCTCACGCACGCGCCGCACCTGCTCGGCATCGTTGCTCATCTCGAAGTCGAGGAAGTCCATAAGGCCGCTTGCGCCGACGGCGTCGTAGAGCTGTACGACTTCCTCGTTGCCGATCGCGATCGGCTCGCCGCCCTCGGCGATCGAACGTCGGGTAAAGATGATCGGCACATTGCCGACGGCATCGCGCAGCGCGCGTGCAACGCCTAGCACGGCCGACGTGTCGGCGATGCCGTCGAAATAGTCGACACGCCATTCGACGACATCGGGCTTTTTCGCGACGACGCTCGCGGCTTCCGCCAGCACGCGCTCGGCGGTGCGCCCCACCAGGGGCGTGCAAATGAGCGGCGTACCGCCGCCTAGCGTCTTGTCGCGTATTTCGATTGACTTGCCCGTGTTCACCGACCTGTCCCCTGGATCCTGTTCATGGTCGATCGCAGCGGCCCTGCGCTCTTACGACCCTATCAACCCGTGTAGCCCATCAGCCTCGGCAGCCAGAGCACCAAGCCCGGCACGAACGCGATCAGCGCGAGCGCGCCGATCATGACGTACAGGAACGGCATCACTTCGCGCACCATGTCGCGCAGCGGAACGTTGGCGATCTTGGTCATCATGAAGAGCAGCAGCCCGAACGGCGGCGTGACGAGTCCCAGCATGATGTTGACGACGGCCATTACGCCGAAGTGCACCATGTCGATACCGAGCGCCTGCGCGGTGGGCAGCAGCACGGGGAGTATCACCAGTATGATGGTCGTTCCTTCGAGGAAGCAACCCAGGATCAGCAGCAGGACGTTTACCGCCAACAGGAACATCAGTGGCGAGAGTTCGTAGGTCTTCAACAGCGCGCTCAGCGTCTTCGGGATGTTCTCCGAGGTGATGACGTAGTTCAACACCAGGGCGCCCGCGATCAGCATGCCGATCGATACGGTGACTCGGGCGCTGCTGACGAGGGACTCGTAGACGTCCTTCCAGCGAAGGCTGCGGTAGATCAGGACCGATGCCAGCAGCGCGTAGGCGGCGGCGATTGCGGCGGCTTCGGTCGGCGTGCTGATGCCGCTGTACAGGCAGCCGAGGAGAATCACCGGCATCAGCAGCGCCGGCAGCGCCTCCCACGTCAAGCGCGGAATCTCGCGCAGCGGGACGGGCTTCTCGACGGGAAAGTTGCGGCGCTTCGCCACGACGGCAATCAGGCTGCTTTGGACGGCAGCGAGGAGCAAGCCGGGTATCACGCCACCTAGGAAGAGGTAGCCGACCGAGGTGTCCGAGATCAGCGCATAGACCACCAGTGGGATCGACGGCGGGATGATGGGGCCGATGACCGACGATACGCAGGTGAGCGCGGCGGCGAAAGCGGGTGGGTACTTGCCGTCCTTGGTCATCAGCGTCTGCATCAGCTTTCCGGAGGCTGCCGCGTCGGCAAGCGCGGAACCCGACATGCTCGCGAGGACGATGGCCTGCAGGACGTTCACCTGCGCGAGCCCACCGCGGAAGCGCCCGACGATCGCGTTGCAGAATTTCAGCAGCCTGTCCAGGATGCTGCCAGTGCTCATGAACGAGGCGGCGAGGATGAACAGCGGGATGGCGAGCAGCAGCTGGCTTGCCATCATGCCGTTCAGCAACTGCTCGGCGGCGGTCCCCATGTCGCGGCCGGAGACGAACAGCCAGAGGATGGACCCGCCGATCATTGCGAAGGCGACCGGCAGCCCGATGATGCTCAAGCCGATGATGGCGACGAGCGCGAGGAGCAATGGACTGACTGGATTCATAGTCCGGAGCTCGCCTTGGTGACGTCGGCTTCTTCGGGCGGCTTGCCTTGAAGCAAGGTCACTATCGCCCACACGTATCGGACGATCACAGCCGCCGCGAAGACGACGTAGACCGAATAGAGGAGGTCGAGCCGGATATTGAGGTACGACGAGCTCTCGACCTTCATGAAGGCCACGTACTTGATGGTGGCCGGCATCGCCGTGCCGAACAGGATGACGGTCGCGATCGCGACGGCGAGACCGAGCACCCGCTGTCCGGTCGGGCCCAGCGAGCCCGAGATGAGATCGAAGCGAACTTCGTCGCTTTCCTTCAACCAGAACGCGGAGCCCAGCAGCGTCATGTAGAGCCATATGATGACGGACAGCTCCGACGTCCAGCCGATCGGGAAATTGAAGAAGTACCGGAACACGATCTGAATGAGGAAGCAGATGAACATGATGCCGAGCAGGGCCGCCACCACGTTCTCCGCGCGTCGCCGCATCCAGTCAACCGCACTGCTGATGGTCGGATTCATGCCAAACCCTTCCCTTTCACGGGAACCCGTCGTTCATAGGAAACCGGCGCCGACCGCACGAGGCGGTCGCGAGGCAGTTGGCGCCGCGAACCGCCCCCGCGGTCCGCGGCACGCCATGGTTACTTGACCGCTGCGATCTTGTCGAGGATCCCCGGCGCCCAGGACTTCGCCTCGTCCGAGGCCAAGTAGACCTTCTGCGCATACGCGCGGAAGGCGTTGACGTCGGGCGCGTAGACGTCGAGCCCCTGCTTCTTGAAGCCGTCGGCGAGCTCCGCTTCTTTCTTCAGGTGCTCCGTCGTGCTCCAGGTGATCGCCTTGTCGACCGCGGTCTGGAAGGTCTTCTGCTTGGTCGGGCCCATGGCGTTCCAGGTCTTGAGGTTCATGGACAGCACGTCGAAGGCGACCAGGTGCGAGGTCAGCACGATCTGCGACATCACCTCGTAGAACTTCATGTTCTGCACGTTGGGCAGCGGGTTGTCCTGCCCGTCGATGGCTCCCGTCTGCAACCCCGTGTAGGTCTCCGCATAGGCCATCGGGGTCGGGTTCGCGCCGATCGAGCGTCCGAGGAGCTGCCACGCGTCCCCGGGCGGCATCCGAAGCTTGATCCCGGCCATGTCGGCGGGCGTGTTGATCTTCTTCTTCGGCTTCAATCCCACCTGGCGGGTGCCGTAGAACGTCGGCCCGAGGATCTTGATGTTCAGCTGGTCCTCGGCCTGCTTCTTCATCTGCGCGCCTAGGTCGCTCGCGAAGAATGCGAGCACGTGGTGAGCGTCGCGGAAGGTGTAGGCCGAAGTCAGGACCGACCATGCCGCCAGCTGCTTGGAGATGTCCTGCGGCGCGACGTTGCCGATCTCGAGGTTGTCGCGTTGCAGCGCGACGAGCTCGGTGCCCTGCTTGAACATCGTGCCGCCGTAGAACGGCTCGAGCGTGAAGTCGGCCTCGATGTCCTTGGCGAGCATCCGGATCATGTCCGCGCGGATGTCCTTGTCCGAGAACACGGCGGCGAAGCGCAGCTTCGGCTTGTCCTGCGCCCATGCGGGGACGATGCCCGAGGCCGCGAGCGCGGCGCCGGCCTTCAGTACGGAACGGCGATCGATCTTGAAATCCATGACTTCCTCCTTGATGAAGTACTTAACTGCGGGACTATAAAACGGACTTGTGCATCAGCCAACAGAAGACGATATCGACGACGCCTGCAGGCGTCTGGCGGGCACACCCCCTCCGCACCATAGCCCGCTGGAAGCGCCGAACCTAACTGCTCGTTCGCGGAGACGCAAGCGATACCCGGGAAGCCGGACTCAGCGGAGCGCGTCATGCCGCACTTCGGTGGTGTCCCTCGATGCCTGCCTGCCTGCAACTCCGCCAATGCCGTCGAGATGGCTCCGCGCGACGCGTAGCGCCAGCAGAGCAACCTCTTCCGGACCGACGGCTTTGGTCAGCTCCACGCGAGGAATTTCCAGCGCATAGGGAATGTCTTGCGGCAAGCAGTCGAGGATGCCGCGGACGTCGATCCCGCCCTCGCCCGGGAACTGGCGCTCATCGCGCGCGGTATGGATGATGCCGGCCATGGTGGGGGGCACCTCCTTGGCTGCGTCGCAAACATGGGCGAAACGAAACCACTGGCGCGGCAGCTTGGCGAGTGAGTCCAGACGCGAATCGGAGCGGCCGAAGTGGAGCATGTCGACCAAGATGCCAGCATTGCGTCGTTTGACGGCCCGCACTACTTTTGCTGCAGCCGCAAGATTGCCAGTCTCGGTCCAATGCGGAAACTCGAGGCTGACGAAGATTCCTAGCGGCTTCGCGAGATCGCAAAGCTTGGCGAACCGCTCAGTGGCCCGATTGCGGTCAGGATCGGGCAACTGCGCGATGATGTTCTTCGCACCGAGTTCGGCGGTCGCTTCGAGGACGGGGATGAAACTCTCAGCATCAAGGGACGGATCCATGCGAAAGAGTTCAACGTCGAGCACCTCAATCCCGGTGTCGGCAAGCCGCGCCTTTGTTTCCTTCATCAGCGCACGGTCGTGAGCCAGGTCGTACAAAGACTCATCTGGCGTGACCCTCGTCAGGCGGAGACCCACGTACCGGTACCCCGCGCGCGCGGCCACCTCCACGACCTGAGGCGGCGTCAGCGACAGCACGGTGAGGTGAGCCAGCGAATAGTCGTGTCGCATGTTCGCGCTCCTCCTGTCTGCAACCATCAGTCCGCCGCGACCGTACTGGTGCTCGCGTGATGCACCTTCTTGCCGGGCGAATAGATGTCCATGATGTTCCAGTGCCCATCGGTCGGCACCGGCTCGTTCTGCATGTAGACGTCGATCACGCAGGGGCGCTTGGCCTTGATCGCCTTCTCCAGCGCCGGCTTGAACCCTGCGGCGGATTCGACCTTGATGCCGTCGATGCCGTAGGCCTTGGCCATCGCCGCGTAATCGGGCGACCACGTCTTGCCGTCCTTCTCGAACACCGTGCCGAATGTTGTCCCATAGTGCGCGGCCTCGAGGCCCGCGATCGTCCCGAACGCGTGGTTGTTCATGATCACCCAGATCACCGCGATGTCTCCCTCGAACGCGGTGGCCAGCATGGCCGGGTTCTGGCCGAAGCCGCCGTCGCCAACCAGCGCCACCACCACCTTGTCCGGAAGGGCAACCTTGGCACCCAGCGCGGCCGGGGCGCCGAAGCCCATCGTCGCGTACCCACCTGGCGTGAACACGGTGCCCGGGATGTAGATCGGGTACTGCTGGGCCATGCCATTCTTGTTCCAGCCTACGTCTGTGCACAGGATCGAGTCACGCGGTACCGCGGCGCGTAGGTCGGCGAGAATCCGTTCCGGCCGCATCGGCCAGGCATTGCTCTCCATCGCCTTCTTGTTGCTGGCAATGAATTCCTTGCGGTTGGCCGCCAACTCAGCCACGAGCTTTGGCCTTTGCAACCCCTTGGGCGCCAGCTTGCGCGCGACGCGGTTGAGCACCTTCAGCGCTTCCTTGAGGTCTGCCACCGCGCCGATCGCGACCGGATAGTTTCGGCCGATCTCGGCCGGATCGATGTCGATGTGAATCAGCTTCGTCGGCGGGAAATTGAACGTGTACTCGGGCTCCCAGGAACTGCAGTCGGCCTCCGAGAAGCGCGTGCCGAGCCCGAGAATCCAGTCGGCGCCCTTGCACTTGTCGTTGATGAACTTGGTGCCCCAGAAACCGGTCATCCCGAGGATCAGCGGATGGTCGTCCGGCAGCGCGCCCTTGCCCATCAGTGTGTGCGCGACCGGCAGCGACAGCTGTTCGGCCAGCTCGCGCATCTCCTCGGCCGCGTCGGCCAAGAGGATGCCGCCGCCCACGTACAGCAGCGGCGTCTTCGCCTTCAGCAGCGTGCGGATGATTTCTTCCGCCGCCATTTCGTCGAGTGAGGGCTTGTGCAGCGACTTCGCGTTCGCCAGCACGCGCTTGAACAGGCTGACGTCGACCTCCGTCGAGAAAATGTCCATTGGCACGTCGACCAACACCGGTCCGGGCCGGCCGCTCTCGGCCAGTGTGAACGCCTTCTCCAGGATCTCGGGAAACAAGGGCGCCGAATCCACGCGCCACGCCCGCTTCACGAACGGCCGGTAGATCTCGTACTGCGACGCGTCGGCGTGCAGGTTCACTTCCTGGTGCGGATGCTTGCCAAAGTAGTGCGTCGGCACGTCGCCGGCAATTACGACCATCGGAATCGAGTCGAGCCCCGCGTTCGCCACACCGGTCGCTGCGTTGGTGAGCCCGGGCGAGAGGTGCGTCAGCACGACGGAGGTCTTCTTGGTCGCCCGCGCGTAACCGTCGGCCGCGTGCGCAGCGATCTGCTCGTGCCGCGTGTTGACGAACTTGATCTTCTTGCTCTTCGACAGCGCCGCGAGCACAGCAATGTTGGTGTGCCCGCACAGGCCGAAGATGTGCTCGATGCCGCGCGCCTCGAGGTACTTCACCAGCTGGTTCGCGATCGTGTCTTTCATGGCGTGTTCCCTCAGTCCCTTTTCTGCCTGCGGCTAGGCCCGCGGCGAGTGGCCGTCTCAGTCGTTGCCTGGCGTCGGTACCGCGCGCCGCGCGGGGCCGCTGTAGCGGTACGGAATTTCCTTCGGCATCGGCCCCATCATCCGGCGGCCACGCTGCTTCTGCTCCCAGGCGTGGGCGAGAATGCCGACCGAGCGCGACAGGATGAACAGGCCGCGGCCGAGTTCCGGCTCGAAGCCCAGTTCGCAGAAGATGACGGCCGTGATGCCGTCGATGTTCATCGGGATGTGGCGGCCCGTGATCGCCTTCAGCGCATCCTCGGCCGCGTGGCCGATCGCCGCCCAACGACCCGACACCGTGCCGTCGGCAACCGCCTTGGCGACGAGGGCGAACAGCGGCGCGGTCCGGGGGTCCACCGGATGGAAGCGATGGCCAAAGCCCGGGACGATCTTCTCGCCAGTGTCCCGGTGGCGCTGGATGACGGCGGTCGCGGCCTCGACAACATCGCCATTGTCCCCCGCCTGCGCGGCGATTTGCCGGTAGAACTCCATGCACTGCTGCCCCGCGCCACCATGAACGTCGTCGAGCACGTTGATCGCCGAGGCCATGGCGCCATTGACCGGTAGCCCACAGCTCACCGCCATGCACGAAATCGCGATAGACGGCGCGTGTGGACCGTGGTCGACGCCTGGCACCAATGCCGCTTCGAGCAAATCCGATTGGCCGCGTGTTGGCAATTCACCACGTAACATCAGCCAGATCATATCGGGGAAACGTACCCGACCGATCAACTGTTCGATCGGGTAACCGCGAATCGCGATTTCGCCCGGATGGATGTCGATAATGGCCGTGTCCCACCATACGCCGCATTCGGCAATCAACTCTTCCGATGTCTTCTTCGTCATAGGAGTCTCGTCGAGGGCCGGGTTGCGTGTGGTGTCTCCATGTTCAGGTTGTGATGAATTCGACTTCGGCTTCCATCGACGGGTCATAGAACGTGCCGAACAGTTCCTCATCTGAGGGCTTGTCCTCCTTGATCGGCACTGACACCCAGGTAGTGTTCATGTAGTGCTTCAGGTGCACGTTTTCGGAAACGATGTTGCCGCCCCACGTACCGCAGCCGAGACTCGAGGTCATGGGCATCCCATTGTTGAACGCGCCGGCGTTGGCCTTCGATTGGGGCTGTCGAACCATGATCCGGGACACCGGTGCAGCGAGGGCGAGGCGATTGATGTGGTCCTGATCGAACGAGTAGATCCCGCAGGAATGACCCTTGCCGCCCACTTCGTAGATACCGCGCATCATCGCAAGCGCCTGATCGAAGCCCTTGTACTTGTATACGGCCAGCAGCGTGGTCAACTTCTCGCCGGAGAAAAGATGTTCTTTGCCGATTCCGTCTCCGTGGACGATGATGAATTTGCGGTCGGATGGGATCGTGAAACCTGCGACTTTCGCGAGTTGCTGCGGCGCAATTGCTACGGTGTCCGCCGTACGGTGCTGCTCGTCATCCCACATGACGCTGCGCAGCTGTGTCTTTTCCTGATCGTTCGCGAGGTATCCGCCTTCCTTCTGAAGCTGTTCCAGCAGCTTATCGAAGATCGAAGCTTCGATCAGCAGATTGCCGTCAGCCGAGCATCCCGACCCGAAATCCGACGTCTTGGACAGGCGAGTGTTTTGTGCGGCTTCCGCGATGTTCGCCGTCTCATCAATGATCATCGTCGAGTTGCCTGCTCCCACGCCGTAAGCTGGCGTACCCGAGCTGTATGCGGCGCGGACCATCGGCTGGCCGCCGGTAGCCACGATCAAATCGGCCCGCGCCATCAGAGCCTGCGACATCGGAATGTTGACCTTAGTGAGGCATTGCAGGATGTCGGCAGGAGCACCTTCTCGCTCCAGCGCTTCGCGCATCAGGCGCACCGTTTCAAACGACGTCTTTTTCGAACGCGGATGCGGCGAGAAGATGACTACGTCACGCGCCTTGATCCCGTAAATTGCATTGCCGGCGGGGGTAAGGTCCGGGTTCGTCGTGGGGACTATGCAGGCGATGATCCCTGCCGGCTTGCCGTACTTGACGATGCCCTTTTCGGGCAGTTCCTCGATTACGCCTACGCTCTTCTGGCGGAGCGCGTCGCGCAGCACCCCGCGAATCTTCATGCGCTTGCCCATTCGGCTTACCGCGTCGCCCAAACCACTCTCGGCAATACCCATCTCGACCAGTCGCGTGAAGCTCTTCTTGTTGGCGACCGCCCAGGCCACGGCCTGGCAAAGGCGATCGATTCGTGCTTGATCGTACGTCTCGATAATCGCAAGGGCTTTGCCCGCACGCTCGAAAACCGCGTCCAGTTCCTGTTGCTGTTCATCGGTGATTGCCTTCTTTATTTCGGTAGCGGCCATCAGGGGCACTCCGGGTGTCTAGGTGTTGAAGAACGGCCACGCTATGTTGCGCAGTCGTTGTAATCGGAAATCGATGAGCGCTTTCATGCGCGCCAGAATCTTCGCCAAACGGGCTTGGCGCTGGGCGGCGCCCGCGCGTCGAATACGAGCAACGATAGGACGTTGCGTTGCTATGGGCAAGGGCGTATATCGGCAATGTGTGCGGTAGACGCCCACAATTAGCCCATTGGGGCGCGATTGTGGTATTTTCGCCCAGTATCCGGTTGCGTTCGGGCGCTATACGCCCAAAATGCCTTGTTATCTCGGATGGTTATCAGCGCGCCTCGTCAAAGCTGAATGCCAGAGTTCAACCGAGCAGCGCGATATTGAAACGCAGTAGCGCGAACGTAGCTTCTCAATTAGAGAGGTCAAGAAATGCACAGCCCCACTCGAGTAATCCAACAACCAGGAATCGCTCGAGACAAGTCTGAAACCGGAGTGCCTACCAAATCCACCATTCCGGATCCGAGCGGATTGGTGACCGATAAGATCGCTGCGTTCGGCGATGATCCGGACTTCGTCACTGCATTGGCTCGGGGACTAGGCGTCTTGTTAGCCCTTTCGGACAAGAAGCGGCGGATGACGATCGCACAGGTCAGCCATCGCACGGGGATTCCGCGGGCTGCGGCGCGTCGCAGCCTGCATACACTTGAGAAGCTGGGATTTGTAGCGGCGGATGACGCGCGGCGGTTTTACCTGCGTCCCCGCGTGCTGTCGTTCAGCCACGGTTACTTATCGGCATCTCCGATCGCCGTTCTCGCGCAGCCCATTCTCGATCGCCTTAGCGACTCGTTGGGCGAGGCGTGCTCGCTCGCGATGCCGGATGGAGAAGAAATCGTCTATATCGCGCGCTCGTCGTCGTCTCGCATCATGTCACCCGCCCTCAATGTCGGGCGTCGCCTCCCCGCCTACTGCACGTCTATCGGGCACGTCATGCTTGCGCATTTGCCGCAAGACCAGTTGAACGATTACCTAGCGTACGCGAAGTTCCATCCTTATACGGATCACACCCCTACCTCGGCCGAGAAGCTGCTGCCGCTGCTCGCCGCGGTCCGCGAATCGGGATTCGCGTTCGCGAGCCAGCTGATGGAACCACGCATTTGCACGCTGGCGGTTCCAGTCCGTGACGTGGCCGGGCACTACGTCGCAGGGATCAACGTTATCCTGCAGGGACGATTGGTTGACCGCGCAGAAATGGCAGAGCGGTTCTACCGGCCTTTGCACGACGCCTCCCTGGAACTCGGTTCGCTGCTGCTGCCCTGACCAGTTGCGTCGCCCGCGAAAGTCGCCGCGCAAGCGGATCCGGCTATCATACCGATCGATTCTTTGGTATAGTCTGGCCGATGATTCGCACTAACACTCGGGCGTCGACGACAGAAGACGAGAATCTAAAATGACCAACGTGTTAGAACACGAAGCGGTCCCCGAAGAAGGCCCCAATCCCCTTGGCATCAGTGGCATTGAATTCATCGAGTTCGCCACGTCTAAGCCGCAGGCGCTCGGCGGCCTGCTTGAGAAGTTGGGGTTCCGTCCGGTCGCGCGGCACCGATCGCGAGAGGTCGAACTCTACCGGCAGGGGTCGATGAATATCGTCGTCAATTCCCAGCCAGCGGATCGTCCCCATACGGTGCATCCGGCCGAGACGCCGGTTCTAAGCGCATTCGCGCTTCGCGTACGCGATGCAGAAGCCGCGTTCCGGCGGGTTCGGGATATGGGCGCGTGGGAGATCCCTGTACGTGCGCGAGCCATGGAGCTCAACATCCCGGCAATTCATGGCGCTGGCGAGAGTCTCATTTATTTTGTCGACCGCTATAACGAATTCTCGATCTATGACATCGACTTTCGCGCCATCCCCTCAGTCGAAACGAAGCCTGCCGCGATAGGCGACCTGCACTTTTTCGGTATCGTTCAGTACATCGGCCCCGACCGGACCGCAGACTGGGTATGGTTCTATTCGCAGCTCTTCGGCTTTACGCCACTTCCCGATCGCGTCCGTTTCGGCATCATGCCCAAGGGTTTGCTCCTGCAGAGTCCCTGTCGCAGCTTTTTCCTCCAGTTGATCGAACCCGACGGCGACGCACGTTATGCTGCCATCCAAGAACACTTGCAGCGTATCGGCTTCGGGACACCGGATGTAACGGCAACGGTAGCGTTGCTCGAGAAGCGCGGGATCGAATTTCTTACTTCGGAGAAGGTTCACGCGAACGACCGCGGAGCGCTCACAAAGCCTTGTCTCGGCAGCGTCATGTTCGAGCTCGTGCATGACGAACCCAGTATCCACACAGCACCTCAATGATCATCCGTGACTTCGGGATGGACACCGCTTCGCTGGCGGGTCCTTTGGACGCCAAGCTCGCCGCGATACGGCGTGCCGGCTTCTCGCAGGTGATGATCTCGGCCAGCGAGATCGTTGGGCATCCTGGTGGCGTAGCCGGAGGGGTTTGCGCCGTACGCGATAGCGGCCTCGCCGTAACGGGCCTGGAAACGCTGCGCGATTTCGAAGGTCTCGACGGTCGGTTGCATGACTACAAGGTGGACGTCGCTAAATCCATGCTGGAGCTCTGCCAAGAGCTCGGTGGGCGTCTGCTTATCGTCGAGGCCTCGACGTCGAGTCACGCCAATACAAATGCCGACGAGATAATCCGTGACTTGCGCACGCTGGCGATCCTGGCGATTCCGAAGGGTGTGCGCATTGCGTTCAAGGGAGTTTCATGGAGCCGGACAGCCAGCAATTTCGCTTTAGCCGGCGAATTCGTGCTTCTGGCCAACTGTCGGAACCTGGGACTCGCGATCGATGCTTTCGACATCATTGGGGCACAGGTACCGCTTGAAGACCTTGACGCGATCGACCCGGAACAGATCTTCGTGGTCCAGTTGTCCGACTTCAAGTGGCAAACGGTTCCCTCGATCGCGGGGAACGCGGCGACTAAGACGCGATTTCGCGTTTTCCCGGGCGAAGGTGCCCACAGCGATGATCTCGCAGCGTTCGTCAGCAGGCTAGACACACTGGGCTATAGCGGTGTCTACAGTTTCGACGTCTACAATGACGATTATCAGCAAATGCCTCCGGATGCCGTCGTCGCTCGGGCGCGGCGTGCTGCCGAATGGCTCGAGGAAACGGTGCTGCGACAGTCGCTGCCCGTGCCCAACATCGAGCGCCCGCGGCGTACGGCTGAGGACTAACGTCCTCCTAGTGCGACTTGGCGAACCTGCGCCGCTGCTTCGGGCGAATTTTCAGCCACTGATGCGGCAGCATGTTGACTGTGGATTTCGATCCTCATAGCGCGCTCGCTGCTCGACAGTTTCACGATATTCGGCACACCTGCATCGCTTCTGAAGCAGCGGGGCGCCTCTGACTCTGAGCTCATGGACGCCGGAGGTTGGAAGACGCAGGCTATGCTGCGGACGTACGCGCACCTTCGAAGGACAACCTTCAGGCGATGGCCGGAAAGCTGGACAAGATCTTGTACAAATCCAGCACAGTCGGGCAACCCGCGGATAGTGTCGTAAGCGGTTGATTGAAAATGAAGGAAGGTTGGCAGAGCGGTTGAATGCACCGGACTTGAAATCCGGCGTGTCGGCAACGGCACCGTGAGTTCGAATCTCACACCTTCCGCCAAGAACCAGTCCCACGATATTTTTTCGATAACTGGTCCGAAGGCATAGGACATAGTCTCGTTTTGGGGATGGCGTCGACCCAGGACCGCATATGCGCGATGGGCGAATCAATCGCTTTCGAACTTGACTCGGCCGGGGTCAGATGTACGATGTGATCTGGTCTGCAGCCCGTCCGACAACGCCGGGCCGCGTGGAGGTTCGTGACGACGTGTGCGTCGAAGGAGAACATTTGGACGATCCGATGGAGGCAACGTGCCTTCGGTAGCCGCGGTGCTGCTGCTTCTGGTCTGCAGCGTAGCTGCCGCGTGCCCGCTTTGCGGCGATTGGCAAGCGTATGGATCGCCGCAGGATCTCGTTTCCCGCCAACGTGGCTCCACTGCCTACGGCGGGAGCGCCAGCGTACCACCTGATGTCATTGACGTGGTCCGGGAGGGAGCCCCGACATCGGACGTGCGCTATCGCTTGGACCGCGTCGCTGGCGCGAGCGCAGTGCTTGCGTTGCCGGTGGACGGCGGCACGCGGTTCAAGGTGGTCGAGGTAATACGCGGCGAAACGCCGGCGGGAACGATGATCGAACCGTCATCGGTTGTTGGCCTCAACCATGCCGCCGCCGCGAGCGCGAAACCGTTATTGCTGCTCCGAAGCCGGAAATGGCAATCGTGGGCCAATGTCGGTTCCATCGGAGTGGAGCACGCATCATGGCTGCGTCGGCTTTCGGCAAGCAAGCCGACGAACGAGATGACAGACGCCGAATGGGCGGCCGAGGTTGCGCTGGTGCTCCCTTACCTCGAGAATGCCGAGCCGCTTGCGGCGGAGATTGCTTACGGCGAGCTCGCGCGAGCGCCCTACCTGACGCTGCGGTCACTGAAAGGTCATCTCGACATTCGCGCGCTCCGTCGATGGACTGCCGATCCTGCGCTTACGAAGCGGCAATCCTTATACACGCTGTTGCTGGGTGTCGAGGGTGACGCGACCGACGCCGCGCGCATAGAGCAACAACTCACCACGGCCTGGAACGCGAAGGATGCGATCAACCTGGGCCCCATGCTTGCGGCGAGCCTCGAGCTCGGTGGCCCATTCCGGATGGCGTGGATCGACGCGCAGTACATGCGCGATCCAGATCGGACCAGTCAGGAGCTCCAAGCCGTACTGCTAGCACTTAGCGTTCAGGGCGGTGCGAACGCCAAGATTCCGCGGGAACGCGTGATCGAATCCTACCAAACCTTCATCGCGGTTCATAAGTCTCTTGCCGGATTTGTCGCGCAGGACTTGGCGGCGTGGAACTATTGGGACGCAGGACCAGAGTATGTCGAGCTGTTGCGGTCGGACCTTGCGCAGCATCCCGCCTCCCGCTACGCCATGTTGACCTACTTGAAGCAGAGCCCGCGGCCAGAAGCCAAGGCCGCAGTCGCCGAATGGGCAACTGCCATTAAGTGAGCCGTCCTTCGAGCGAGTAAAACTGGCGGACGACAACTCGTGCGCTAGTGACTACAGGCGTCGCTGCAATACGCAGCCGAGTAGTGGCGGGCCTGACAACTCGCCGCGCAGAAAGCGTCGACCGAACCGAACCGCATCGGAGCGGGAGCCGCCTGCGGCTGGGGCACCGATTTGTCATCGTCCATATAGAACTGGGGGGCGCGAAGCCGAGGGTCGTCGGCGCTGGTCGGCCCAGGCGAGTAGGTCGTCCCGTTGAACGAACTCCGGACCGAACCAGACATTACCGGCGCTCCCGCGCACGAGCACAGCAGCATGACGGAGACAAGGATGAGCAATGTTTTCATGGACCTCCTTCGATGGCGGACATAGCCGAACGGTGGCCGGCCAATCCGTTAAACAATGGTAGCTCTCTTGAGCGCAGCGTGATGGGCGCTTTGGACCATCGTTCTGTGACAAATCATTTCCCTGTAAGTGCATTGACAGCTCTGCGGCGGTCATGATGCGGTGGTAGCCGCGCGATGCGTGACCGGCGAAGGCGGCACCGTCTACGTATACTCCCTACGAATTGCATTGCCTGCTCAATTTCAGCACCGGCGGCGCGGGGAATCCCAACGCGTCCTGATTCGCGGAATCCCAAGACGAACCGCCTTGGCCCGGGCGAGTGGCGTCACCCCGCCTTTCATGGGTGTGCGGCTGCTAGCGTCTTCTTCGGGTTGATCAGCGTGCGACGGCCGTCAGGCGTCTTGTCGGCGTTGTCGCGAATCAGCACGATAACCTGCTCGGGCGTCAGTTTCGGATTGACGGCGAGAATCTTCGCTGCCAGGTTCACCACTTGCGGCGAGGCCATCGACGTGCCGGACTCGGCGAGCTTCTCCCCGCCGGGGATCATGCTTTCGACCTGATACCCGTTAGCGTGCACCTTGACGGTCGGGCCGTAGCTGGTAAACGACGCTTCGTCCCCGGCCTTGTCGACCGCGCCGACGGTAAGTAGGTTGGGCAGCACGATACCCGCCGGGATGTCCTCGACAAAGGACGCGTCCTCGTTGCTGTTCCCCGCGGCGGTCACGAACAGGATGCCGGGCGCGCTGGCGAAGGCCTTGGTCAGCGCATTTTTCTGGATGTCGAAGTAGTCGCGAGCGATCGCCTTGCGCTCGTCGGCTGTCTTGCCGATATTGCAGAGCTCGAGCTGGTCCTCGGTGCCTTTCACGGTACCGCCCCAGCTCATGTTCACCACGCGCACGCCCTGGCGCTTGAAAAAGTCGACGTACGACTGGGCGTTCTTCGCATCGAGCAATGCGAGCTCGCGCGTCGGGCACGGATCCGGGAGCAAGTGCCAGTCGAACTCGATGCGGCCGACGACCAGGCGCGCATACGGGTTGCCGGCGACGGCGATGCCTGCAACGTGCGTTCCGTGCATCCAGTTGCTGGCCAGCCCGATTTCCTCGACGAACGCCTTGTACTCGTCGGGCTTGAGCGTCGACATGTAGCTCTTGATCTCACTCGCTTCGGGGCTGTCGATGTTCGACTGCAGGTCGGAGAAACCCTTCAGCCGCGACTTCAGTTGCGGGACCTTGTTCTTGAGCGAGTCGGGGATCTCCTGCAGCTCGCCCTTTGCCGGTTCCGAGAAGCGGTCGAACGCGATGACGGGCACATTGCCGTTCACCATCGCGAGGTTCTGGGGGAACAGCTTTGTGTCTACGCCGCTATCCCACACCGCGATCTTAACGGGCGTGTAGTTGCGGCCCGCGGGTAGCGTCACCGCGCGGGCAGCCCAGATATCGGGTTTGTCGATCTTGTGCGCCGCGAGGTAGGTAGTAGCGACGTCGACAAGCACCGGCTTCAGCGGCAGGATGTATTGGTACGTATATTTGATGCGCACGAGCCCAGGCGTAAGATCGGACGACAGCGAGCCGTTCTTGTCGACGGCGGGCTGCAGCACTTCACGGATGTTTCCGAACAATCGGCCTTCGCCGAGCAACTCGGCACCGGCCTTGGCCTCCTTCATCTGGTTGGCGATCACGTCATAGGGCATACCGGCAAGCTCGTCCTGGATCGACTGTCTGACCGCGCTCCGGTACGCAGCCGAAGTCCGGTCCGGATTCGCCCTCGTTCCCGCGACTATCGCCCGCGCGGTGACGCCGGAGAGCAGTTTGTCGGCCGGCTTGTCCTCGAGCGCCTTGACCTGCGCGATGCGCGCCAGAGCGGCGTCGTAGTTGCCGTCGAGCATGTCGAGTTGCGCGAGCTCGCTCAGGATTTGGCGCGACGTGGCCTTGTCTGCGATGTCGTACTGCGCGAGCACGCTGTCGAGATCGCGGCGCAACTCTCTGGCGAACGGCTTGAACTTGGCGTCGTCGCGAACCATGTCCTCGATCTTGCTGTCGAGCTTGTAGGTAAAGCGCGGCAGGTCTGCGGCCTTGTCGAGGCGCTTCTTGTCCTGGGCGACGGCGCCGCCGGCAAGCAGGAGTGCAAAAAACAGAATGAGCAGTCTGGCTAACACGGTAGGACCTCCAAAGATGCCGATGGCGCCTTATCTGGCCACCGCGCAGGATGTTACAGCCTCGATACTTAAGGCAGTCTTAAGATGCGATAAGGTGCACCCGGACCCGACAATGCGCGGCCGGGCCCGATGGCACGCAGCGGCCGCTGATTCACGCGTGCCTCGACAGTCTCATCGGTGGAATCAGGCTGAGAAAGTAGACGCTGCAACTGAGCAGCACAATGCAGAAGGTCGTTGGCCAGTCTGTATGGTAGGCGAGCGCTATCCCAAGCCACGTTACCGCCAGCGCCAATAGTACGGCCAGCCCGACTCCGTGGCCGACCCGCGACGTCAAACGGAGCGACGCCGCCGCAGGCGCGACCATCAGCGCAAACACGAGAAGTACGCCAACCACCTGGGCCGCCTCCGCTACCGCCACGGCGACGATGACGAGGAACAGGACCGAGATGATCCTAAGCGAGATGCCTCTCGCTTCGGCGAGCTCCGGCGCGAGTGTGGCGAACAACAACGGCCGCGAGATCGCGGCGAGCGCGCACAGGCTGGCGACGGTCAATCCCAGGAGATCCACCACCGTTGCGGGGCTGATGCCCAGTATGTTGCCGAAAAGTATGGCGCTCGCCTGGCTCGCATGCGTGGAGTACAGGTAGAGAAAGAGAACACCGAAACCCAGTGCCAGCGACAGGACGATTCCGACGGCCACATCGCGGCCGCGCAGGCGATCGCCGAGCATTCCCATCGCGATCCCCGACACGAGCGTGAAGACGAGAAGCCCCCATAGGGGGGGCATGCCGAGGAGGACCGAGCCGGTCGCGCCGGCAAAACCCACGTGCGAAAGCGCGTGCCCGGCAAACACCAAGTTACGGAGCACCAGGAAAAAACCCACCGATCCGGCGACGATAGCCACGAGGCCGCCGGCCACGAAGGCAGTGCGCATGAAATCGTATTCAAGCATCGTGGCGATGGGCATCGACGTCGACCAACCCGTTTCCGGACACCACAAGAACGCGATTGTTCACGTGCAAGACTTCGATCGGTGTCCCGTAAAGACGCGACAGCACGTCGTTGGTGATGACCTTGTCGACCGTGCCCAGCGCGGCACGACCCTGACCGAGATAAAGAACGCGGTCGATGGCATCGACCAGTGGGTTCAACTCGTGCGCGGTGAAGAGTACGGTGATGTGCTCGGTTTGCCGAATCCGATTTATCAGCGTGACGGTCGCCTGCTGGAAGTTAGGATCCAGGCTTAGCAACGGTTCATCGAGCAGAAGCAACTTCGGCTTGCCGAGCAGCGCTTGCGCCAGCAGCAGCCGCTGCAGTTCGCCCCCGGAGAGATCGCACAGAAGCCGAGCGGCGATGTCCTCGGCCTCGACTGTCGCGATCGCGCGGTCGACCTCGCGTCGGCCGACCGGACCCTTCAGCGGAATTCCCCAGCGCTCGCCTTGCAGCGCGCTCGCTACAAAGTCCCATCCGCGCAGGTGAAGATCGGTGACCGACGTGCGCTGCTGTGGCAGATACCCGGCGTCGCGATTGCCGCGCGTCGGTGGCCTGCCCAACACTTTGATTTCGCCCGCCAGAGGCCGCAGCAACCCAAGAATAGCGTGCAGCAGCGTGGTCTTCCCCGCGCCGTTGGGACCCAATACCCCGATGAATTCACCAGCCTTTATCGCGACACTTACATCCGAAAGGATAGTCCGTCCGGCTCGTGCAATCGTCACGTCCTCCAGTTCGATCGCGAGCATGTCAGCGTTGCCCGAGAGCCCGAGCGAACGCATCAAGCTGCGAGACCATCCATTGCTGGTAGGTCAAGCCTTGAGGCTGGGTTTCGCTAACCGCGATGATCGGGATGCCAGCATCAACGGCGATCGTTCGCATGCGGTCGGCGAGCGCACCGCTGGTCTGGCTGTTGTAGAACAGGGCCTTGACCGATCGTGACTTGAGATCTCTCTCGAAAGCGGCGATGTCCCTCGCGCTTGGCTCGGTGCCGTTCATTACTGCAAGCTGAAACCGGTCGTTGCGCATGTTGAGCCCAAGCGCATCGGCCATGTAGCCAAACACCGGCTCGGTGGCGGTTACCACGCTGCCCGCGTACTTGGTGCGAAGCTCGGCGATCCGCTCGACGACTGGCCGCATCGATCTCTCGAATGCCGCGTGGCGCTCGCCGAACTCCGTTTGATGCGTCGGGTCCAGCTTTGCAAACGTGTCAGCGAGCGCCTTTGCCAGCGCCGAAATTGCGTGGACGTCATACCACATGTGCGGGTTGTCGCCCTCCCGCTTGTTGACGAGGCGCGCGACCTCGATCACCTGGCGCGACGTTGTGCGGGAAGCAGACAGCAGTTTGGTCATCCAGGGGTCGTAGCTTGCCCCGTTATAGATGACCAGATCTGCGTCGGCGACCTGGCGCGCGATCGAGGCGCTGGCCTCGAACTCATGAGGGTCCTGATTGGGATTGCTCAGGATGCTCGAGACGGCGACGTTGGATCCACCTATCTGCTGGGCGATGTTCCCATAGACGTTTTCGGCGGCGACCGTCTTGATCGCGGCGGCATCGACGACCGGAACCGCTATCGCCAGGCCGACCAGCCCAGCGACGACCAAACGCCGCGCGCGAGCCATTTCTAGTCCGGGTGTTTCATGCCGCAGTATTTGCCGTAGGCGATGCCTGCGCATGCCTTCTGCAATTCCGCATCGCAAATTTCTTCGTCTTTCCCGGATTCCTGACATTTTGCCGCGGCTTCATGCGCGGCGGCGATGATCCGGTGGCGCCTGACGTCCTCCTTGGTGTGCGCGGCTTCGAGCGCGGGATCGACCTTGGACGCTGCGGGCTTTCCCGCCCCGCCGCCCGCGGCGTCTGCCGCGGTCGCAACGGCCAGGGTCGTCGCGGCAAACAGCAATGCAAACAGGATCTTCATCACAACCTCCTTCTCTCCAAGTTACGCGCGACGCGCGAGTGTCGCCGAGATGTTGGCGTGCGCCGCACGCCAGCTCGGCAACAGCGCCGCCAGTGTCGCCGCGAGAAGCGACGGAACCACCAGCCATAATTCCCCGGACGAGAAAGCCCAGGCGTTGATCGGGAGGCTCTCCTGTCGCGCCATCCACCACGCGAGGATGGCGGCAAGCCCATGCGCCAGCAACAAGCCGAAGAAGCCGCCGAGGATCGCCAACATCAGCGCTTCGAGCATCAGCATCATCGCGATGCTGAACGGGCGCGCCCCAAGCGTGCGCAGCACGGCAATGTCGTAGGCGCGCTCGTTGAGGGCGTGATAGAGCGCGATGAACAGGGACAACGCGGCCGTCGCCAGGACCACGCCGCCAAAGGCCCGGATCACATCGGCGCCGACGCCTATCATGCGAAACAGCCGTGCGGTCTCGTAGGCCGGCGAGGCAGCCTGCATATTGGTCTCGGCATTGATCTTGCGCGGCAGCGAAACCGCGGCCAGCGGCGTCGCATACTGCACCAGCAGGATGGTGACCTGCCGCTCGTCCTCGATCACCTTTTTTTCCTCTGGGTCGGTGACGTTGCCCTCGTGTACGAACCACACGCTTTCCGGGTTAACCAGGACGAGGCGGTCGAGAACCGTTCCGGTCGGCTTCAGCACGCCAACCACCGTATAGACCGAGTCGCCGTGGACCGGCCCTCCCTCGGCCAGGCCGTGCGAGCCGACGAAGCGACCGCCGACACTGAGCTTTGTGTGCGCCGCCACGGTCGAGCCAAACACCGCCTGCATCCGATCGGTCCAGGCTCCCCCGGATGCGAACGTGCCGTCGTACAGATTGATATAGTCCGGCGTCGTGCCCACGATCCAGAAGCCGCGAAAGCTGTCGGCGATCGAAAGGGGAATCACGCGCCGGATCAGCGGATTTTTGGCCAGCTCCTGCGCCGATTTGAGGGGTATGTTCCCGGTCGGTACGTCGAGGTGAAAAATCCCGGCAAGCATCAGCTGGATGGGACTGCCCTTGGCGCCGACGACGAGGTCGATGCCCTTCGCATCGCGGTTCAGGCTCTCGCCGATCTGTCCGTCGACAATGAGGACGAACCCGATCGTTCCGACGCCCAACGCGAGCAGCAGAACATTGAGCAGCGTCCCGAGCGGCCGCGCGCGCAGGTAACTCCACGCCAGCTGAAAAAGATTCATGCCGCCGCCGCAACCGGCCGGCGCGGCAGCGCCAGCTGACGAGGAATTTTCGATTTCAGCCGGGAGTCGTGCGTAGCGATGACCAGAGACACCGCGTGTTGTCGCGTGGCGCTAAGCAGCAAGTCGGCAACCGATTCACAGGATTCGTCGTCGAGGTTCGATGTCGGCTCGTCGGCGAGCAACAGCCTTGGCCGATTCACCAGCGCGCGTGCAATGGCGACCCGCTGCTGCTGACCGACCGAAAGCTGATGAGGGTAGGCGTCGACTCGCTCGTCGACACCCAAAGCGTTGAGCATCGACGAAGCCGCCGCACGATCGACGGGCAGCCCGGCGATGCCTTGCGCAACCAGCAGGTTCTGCATTGCGGTCAGGGTCGGGAGCAGGTGGAACTGTTGCAGCACGACACCGATGTGCCGCCCACGAAAGCGGTCGCGCGCAGCCGGAGACAGCGCCGACAGGTTCTGCCCATCGACAACGATCGAGCCGCCGGTGGGCAGCAGCAGGCCTGCGATCAAATGCAGAAGCGTCGTCTTGCCGCAGCCCGAAGGCCCGACGACGAGGATGTTGCTTTCCGGCTCCAGGACAAATTCATGCAGCCGCAGTACGTCGACGCCGGCCGCATAGCCGAACCGGAGATCCCGCGCCTCTATCATCGAGCGGCTCGAGGCCCCGTCTTGCCGCAGTCCAGGCAATGTCCGTAGAGCGTCACGTCGTGATGCTGGACCGTGAAACCGCGCGGCGCCAGACGCCTCAAGTTTCCGGGGCAGCCGGGAACATCGTAAACGCGGCGGCACGAAGTACATTGGAAGTGATGGTGATGCGACGATGCGCGCATTTCGTAACGCGCGCTCTCACCCGGCAGAGTGATGACCTGTACGACTCCGTCGGCCACCAGCTGCTTCAGATTGCGATAAACAGTCGCGATTCCCAGGGCGCCCACGGCAACGCGGGCTTCGTCCAGCACTTCGCGCGGCGACAGGGGCCGCTTCGCATTTTGCATTGCGGACTTGATCGCATCACTTTGGCGTGTCGATCGCTTCATCGGCGCGAAGTAAGCAAAGGTTGACAGAGATGTGGACCGGACTTACGATAATGATATAGCATTATCATAAAGGCCGCGAGTGGCAAATTACGCGGGACCGGGGCGAGGAACAAGGCCGCCGAGCTCGGGTCTATACTGGCCGTGCGTTCGGGCTGGGCAGCACGCTTTAGCGTAGCTGCTGCCTCACCAAGGAGTCATAGATGCGGCATATTTTCTTAGCCTTCGTTGGGGCGGTCCTACTGGTCGCCGCGTCTCCGGTGGTAGGCCTGAACACTGACATTCCTTCCGCCGGGTTGCCGAGCGCCTCAGAGTTCAGCTCGAGCCTGCTCACCGAGCTCAAAGGCGTTGTCTCCTGGAAGACTTTGAGCAAAGTCGAGCCTCGCATCAAGGATGGCCAAATCGTTCCGAAATTCAGCGATGAAATTCTCGGGCTCGACCAAAAGATGGCAAGGGTTCAGGGTTTCATCCTGCCGCTCGACCTGGGAGACAAGCAGCATCATTTCCTCCTCTCGGCGGTGCCGCCGCACTGCCCGTTTTGCCTGCCGGCGGGACCCGAAGCGATCGTCGAGGTCCTGGCGCAACAGAAGGTCGAGTACGGCTTCGAGCCCGTCATCATGAGCGGCAAATTCGTAGTCCTTCAGAGCGACCCTTCGGGCCTGCTCTACCGCCTTACCGACGCGGAGCCGATTGCTCTGGGCCGGGAATAGGCATGGCGCAAGGCGACGTGCCGCCGGCGGCTCTCGCCGCAAGCATGATCGCGCCGGGCGATGTGGCCGCCAAGCTACCGGGACGCGTGTCGCGTTGAACTGGCTACCAACCTGTCGAGGAGAACGATCACCATGCACCCGCTCGTGAGCATGGCGATCGCCGCGGTACTTGCGGTCAGCTCGCTGCCCGCCGATGCGGTCAACCAGGCCGTACCAGCGCAGGCCCTGCCGAGCGCGGCGGACTACAGCGCGACTTTGCTGCCCGATTTGCAAGGAACCGTGTCATGGAAAACGCTTGGCCAGGTCGAGCCGATCAAGCGTGGTTCTAAGATCGTGCTGCAATTCAGCGATGAGATCCTGGCTCTGGATAAGAAGCTCGTGCGCGTCTATGGCTTCATGATGCCTCTGGACATGACTGATCAGCAAAAGCACTTCCTGCTCTCGGCCGTACCGCCGTCCTGTCCATTCTGCATGCCGGCGGGTCCCGAGGCGATCGTTGAAATCAGAAGCAAGCGCCCCGTCAAGTACGCGTTCGAACCGATCATCATGACCGGCAAGCTGAGCGTGCTGACGAACGATCAGTCCGGACTGCTGTACCGCATCGTGGACGCGGAGCCGGTTGATAGCAAACTGAAGTAGCACGCGGATGATCAAGCTTGAAATCGGCAAAGTGACAATAGCCGTCGGGCTGCTGAACTGGATGAAGCCAAGGTCTCAGGCGCACCGAAATCGCTGGCGCTGGTCGAGCCTGATGCGCTATCGAGTATTGATCGCAACGGCTTCTGCCGTAGCCTTTGCGCTGCTGGTCTCGGTCGCGGCAACGCACCTGCACGTCGGCGCAGACGCCGACGAGGCGTGTGCTGTCTGCGCCGCGGTCATCGGCAAGCTCGAAGGGCCCGCCGCGCCGCCGGTCGTCGTTCCACCCGCCGATCCCGCGCAGTTCTGGCAGCACTTCCCGGCCACCGCGCAAGTCGCTCGCGGGCTCGTCGTCGTCCTGCCGCCCAGTTGCGGCCCTCCTGGCGCCGCATAGCCAGTGGCGGCCGGTTCCCGGCCGCTGAATTCATGGTTGATGGATCACCGCCGCCTCTTCCGGCGCGGTCTCTTGTCCTATGCGCGAAGGGAAGACGATGCTCGCCCTACGTTATCTTCGGTCGCTGGCCGTATGTTCCGCTGCCTTCCTGGCCCTGACGCCCGCCGTCGCGGCGACGCTCAACGCAACCGCCAAGGACTCCGCCGGCAAGCCCGTCCCCGGGGTAGTCATGACGCTCCGCGGTGGTGACGGCGTCCAGATCGGACAGCAACCGACCAATGATCAGGGACTGGCGACCTTTGCCAACATCGCTCCCGGCCGTTACACCGTGCAAAGCGACCGAACGACCACGATACCGGGTCCCCGCGCCGTCGACGTGAGCGACGCCGAGACCGCCGTCGTCGCGTTCGTCCTGCCGAGTGACAGTCGTATCGCGGTGCAAGTAACCGCCAGCCGCTTGAAGGAAGCCCGTATTGCCCTGTCGCCCAAGGTCGGCACGACCGTTTATACGCTGGACCAGGAACTGGTCGCCGAGTATGGAGCGGGCGAGAACACGCCGATGAACGAAGTCCTTCTGCGCCTGCCCGGGGTTGCTCAGGACTCGAAGGCCTCCGGCTCGCTGCATGTCCGTGGCGACCACGCCAACGTGCAATATCGCATCAATGGCATTCAGCTGCCAGAAGGCATCAGCGGGTTCGGACAATCGGTCGACAGTCGGTTCGTCGACCGCATCGATTTCGTGACCGGCGCTCTGCCAGCACAGTACGGCCTCCGCACTGCAGGGGTAGTCGATATCGAGACCAAGGACGGGGCAACGACGGAGGCAGGCGGCAGCGTCGGGGTTCTGGTCGGCGGGCACGATGCCTTCCAGCCCAGCATCGAGCTCGTCGGATCCAAGGGGCCGTTGAGCTACTACCTGACCGGCAACTTCGTGACCAACACCCTGGGCATCGAGAATCCGCTGCCGACCACCAACGCCATTCACGACCGTACCGAGCAGCTGCGCGGCTTCGCTTATCTGTCGTACGTGCTGAATGACAACACGAGACTGGGATTGATGGTCGGAACCTACACCGGTCGCTTCCAGATCCCGAACAATCCGGACCAGGCGCCTGCCTTTTCGCTCACCGGCGTCAGCGACGTGGACTCCGGCTTCAATGCCCGGCCGTCATCCGATCTCGATCAACGCCAGCGCGAGGCCAACCACTACGCCGTCATGTCGATTCAGCAAAGCCGCGGCGCGTTCGACTACCAGGCGTCGGTGTTCTACCAATATTCGATGCTCCATTATCTGCCCGATCCCCAGGGCGGCGATCTTATCTACAACGGCGTTGCATCCGATGTCTTCAAGTCCAACTCTGCCGCCGGCATCCAAGCGGATGCCTCATATAAACTGGCAGAAGCCCATACCGCGCGCTTCGGGTTTGCGTTTACCCATCAATTGACTCAAAGCAACAACAGCGTCGGTGTATTCCCCGTCGACGATGCAGGCAACCAGATCGGAAGCGATCCATTGACCATCGTCGACAATTCGGAAAAACGCGGCAACCTCACCAGCCTCTATGTCCAGGACGAGTGGCGCCTCGACCCGCGTATCACCGTCAACTACGGGGTCCGCTTCGACCATGTCGCCGCGTTCACCAACGAGCACCAGCTCAGCCCACGCCTGAACGCCTTGTGGAAAGTGACCGATGCGACGGCGATCCATGCCGGCTATTCGCGTTATTTCACGCCACCGCCGCAGGAGCTGGTCGAGCAAAAGAGCATCGATCTGTATGCGGGAACCAGCAATGCGCCGGAAGTCGCGGTATCGGACACCGTCAAGGCCGAGCGGACGCACTACTTCGACGTCGGCGTATCGCACACGCTGTCCCCGGGCCTGAGCATGGGTGTCGACGCCTACTACAAGCGCATCACCAACCTGATCGACGAAGGCCAATTCGGTCAGGCACTGATCCTAACGCCGTTCAACTACGCCGAGGGCCGGGCGCAGGGCGTCGAATTGTCATTGACCTACGCCGGGCCGCCGTGGAGTGGATACCTGAATTTCGCGGTCAGCAAAGCCAAGGGCAAGGAGATCGTCTCGGGACAATCGCTGTTCGCGCCCGACGAGCTTGCCTACATCGCCGACCACTTCATCTACCTCGACCACGATCAGCGCTATTCGCTTTCCGGCGGTCTGACCTATCGATTCGGCGCCAACCGCATCAGCGGCGACATGATCTACGGCAGCGGCTTGCGCAATACACCCGACGGCGCACCCCCGAATTCCGGAAAGCTGCCCGCCTACGCCACGATGGATCTCACCTTCGTCCATCAGTGGAACGAGACTCCGGTTGGCAATATGGAAGGCCGGGTCGGCATCACCAATCTGTTCGACAAGACCTACCTGATTCGCGACGGGTCCGGGGTCGGCGTGGGCGCTCCGCAGTACGGAGGGCGCAGGACGTGGTTTGCAGCGCTGACGCATGCGTTTTGAGGCCGCGAGCAATCAAGCAAGCTGTTGCATGGGTTGCGAGGACCGGCACAGAAGAGCTGCTGCAATGAGCGATTCATTGCCTGGGCGATCCGCGAAACGTCGTCAGCCGACCAAAAACTGGCACGACTGGGAGCTCGTTCTGGAGCCATCCGATGCGCATGGTCGCAGCCGGGCCTATGTTTGCGTCTATCCGTTGCCGCGACCACGGATTCCGCGCTCGCGTTTCGTCGTGCGCTTGGATCTGCCCGATAGCTACGCTACACGGGTCGATGCGGAATGCGCTGCAGCAGACGCTATTCATCGATACTTTCGTGGCAAGCTGACCTTGGCTTCGTTCGAATTGTCGGCAAAGGTCGGGGACTATCGGGTTATAGGTACGGCGCGGTTCCGAGCGGACATCCACGAATGGGAGCCCTGGCTGGAGATCACGGGCGAGCGTACTGCCGCAGTCCACCGCCAAGCCTTCACGGAGCACGAATCACCCTTTTATGGCCGTACGTTTGCTTCGCGCCGCGCGGCTGCTCAATTCGCCCTGCAGTACGGCCAGCGTATGGTCGCGGGCGCGCTGCCCGGTTTGCAGATCTGAAAATGCTGGTGCACCAAGAGTGCAAGCCTGTTGCCACCGGTTCAGTTCAGGCGTCCGCTGCCGCATCGGTGGGCGAAACCGACGATCAGCGTGGGTTAGATTGTGCGTAGCGGCAGCGCGTTGCTTGCGAGCCGCAAGGACATCCGCAGCTTACGCTATCGTATCGTTCGCGCGGACACCGGAGGGGTGAACCCCGCCTCGCTGCAACCCCGGCATTACTTCGTATCGTCCGACTGTAGCGGCTCACCCGTCGAGAACCCGAACGCCTCAATCATCTCCTTCTCCTCGGGCGTAAAGCGTTGCGCCCGAGAGGCGATGCGCTGCGCCAGCTTCTCTAATTCTGTCGGGCTGGACTGGCGCTGAGTCCTTTGGCCTTGGCTGCGCGTCATCCGGCAATGAGCTGGTCGCGGCGGCGGGCGCTTTGTTCGGGCGCAGCTTGTCGAGCAGTCTTTGCTGCTTGCCGGCGAGTTCCCCTTCTTTCGCTTCCATCCTGTTCGCTCTGTCGGCCAGGATGCGCAGAATGTCATCGGGAATCTTTGAGAAGTCTCTGAGTTAGGGGTCATTGAACGAGTCTCCGGCGCCTTGCGACAAGATGGTGCCAGTCGATATGCTGCTGACGGTGGCTGGCTAGGGCACGAAATATCCGGCCGTTATTTAGTCAAGTCACATCTATGGCACAGTTTCAAGGTCGGGAGACGTAAGTCATTGAGGAAGGTTGGCAGAGCGGTTGAATGCACCGGACTTGAAATCCGGCGTGTCGGCAACGGCACCGTGAGTTTCGTCCGGAGTCCTACGCGTGTTTCAGCCTGCGTCTGATAGGCAGCGGGAGCCGCCCGCGCGAACATAAAAGCCCGTAGCTAAAAAAGGAGCTGTTAATGAGCGTCCGAAAGACACTTTTGGCCATTGGACTTGCGACCGCATTCGCCGGCCCGTTTGCGGCCCATGCGGCAAATTTCAGCATCGACGTCGACGTCGCGCCTCCGCCACCGGTGTACGAGCAGCTGCCGCCCCGTGAAGGGTATGTCGTCACGCCGGGGTATTACCGGTTTGATGCCGACACCCACAAGCACGTCTGGGTGAAGGGCGGGTACGAACGCGAGCGGCGCGGCGAGCACTATGTTGCGCCGGAGTGGCGTGAAGAGAATGGCCGCTACCATTTCCACGAAGGCCACTGGGACAAGTAGCCGCTTCTCAGCAGAAGCTTGATTTGGCACATCGCGGCGCGCTCCAGCGCGCCGCTTTTTTTCGTCCGCATAGACTGCAGCCGCGGCGCGGCCATCTGAGGCCGCGACGCGGCGTCGACGTGCTTGGGCTGCGCTGTCAGAATGTGATCTGATCGATCGTCGTCAGCGTAAACGCCGGACCGATAACCGGCGCGTTAACCAGATGCCATGCGACGTATTGCTCGATATACGTCGTGTCTCCGGACACGCCGTCGACGGGGATGATCACTTTCATCCCGCGCATGGCCGCGCCGCTTCCTGTGTAGAGCACGGCCCCGTTCGCGCCGGTGCCGACCACGATGACCGTCTTGGCGCCTTTCTCCTTCAAAATGTTCTCGAGATCCGTACCCATAAACTTATCGAGACCTGCCAGCATCGCCGGCTCGTTGGCGGACGGGGCGAGATCCTTGGGAAGATCGGCTGGCTTGCCGCCGGCGCCAAGGGTGTAGATGACCGGCACGCCCGCCGTGCGCGCCGCCGTCAACAGCGTCTTGACCTTGGGGATCGATGCTATGCACCGCGGTCGACGCTGCATGTTGCAGGTTTGCTCGTTGAAATCGAGCATCAGCAGCACGGTCGTGCTCTTGTCGATCATGACCGCCTTCAACGGCGGGGCCGGCGGTGCGCTTACCGAGCTCCATTGATCGATGATCGTCTGGGCGCCCGCGGGCGCGACGGCAACGCAGCTCGCAATCCCTGCAATAGTCACGACAGCGCGCAGTGCAGACAGGATTCGCGTCGACATTGTCTTTCCTCTCATGGCCCGGGACCAAGCCTCGGTTTCTCCGCGAAAACTTACTTGCGCGGTAGGGCAAAGTCAATGGATTCGTTGGTCGGTCGGCTGCCGTACCAGCGCCGTTACTGCAATATCTTGACGTTCTCGACGTCGGGAAAGCAGCCGCTGTCGCGCGCGGCGATCTGGAACGCCAGGAATTGCGGCAAGGTCTCGCGAACCGGCGCTTCCTCGGTCGCAACCCGGTTGTCGATGACGACCACCCGCTTGTAGCCCTGGTATGCACCGGCCTTGTTCCGGGCGTTGTATTCGGCACACATGCCGGGCTGCTTCGGGCTCAATTCGGCATTGCGCACCTGCATCGACGCTGGATCGCTGAGCGTTCTTTTCAGCGTTTCGGTGTATTGGCGCAGCAGGTTCGCGCGCTCGGCCTGCTGTTCCTCGGGACTGGGCGGCGCGGCCGCGGCGCGCGCGACCTCCTGTTCGTGCTCGGCCGCTTCGTTGACCAGCCGCTCGAAGGCCTCGGCCGCGGCGCCTTCGCGCATGCGGCGGTCTTTTTGCTGCTCTTCGGCCAGCGACTTCTCGAGCGCCTGGCGCAGCGCCGTCTCGCGCGCGATCCTTTTCTGATCGCGTTGCTCGCTGGTCTTGCCGCAGCCAGCGATAAAGACGAGCAGCAAGGCGACCAGCAAGCAGCGGATTGCCGGCATTTCTCTCTTTCTCCGATCAAGCGGCGCGGCCACGGACTAGAGCACGGTTTCCCAGCGCCGGCTCAACCGGGTTGCGCCGTTGATGATACCGACCATCGAATAGGTCTGTGGAAAATTACCCCAGAGCTCGCCGGTCGCAGGGTCGATGTCCTCGGAGAGCAGGCCGAGCGGATTTCTCGCCGCGACCAGGCCCTCGAACAACTCGCGCGCTTCGCCGGTATCGCCGGCGCGCGCCAGCGCGTCGATCAGCCAGAACGTGCAGGCGGTGAATGCCATTTTGGGCGTGCCAAAATCGTCGGCGGTCGCGTAGCGGTAGAGATGACCGCCGCTCAGCAACTCACCTCGCACGGCGGCAAGCGTCGACCGCCAGCGCGGGTCGTCGGCGCCCACCAGGCCGACTTCGCTCATCAGCAGCACGCTGGCGTCGAGGTGCTCGCCGCGGAAGACGTCGACGAAGGCCTGCCGCTGCTGGTTCCAGGCAAGCTCGAGTATGGTCGCCTTGATCGCATCGGCGCGGTTGCGCCATTCGCTCGCCCGGTCGGGACGGCCGAGATGCAGCGCGATCTTCGACAGGCGGTCGCAAGCGGCCCAGCACATCACCGTCGACGACGTATGCACGCCGCTGCGCGTGCGCAACTCCCATATCCCCGCATCGGGCTTGTCGTGCAACGCGAACGCGCGCTCTCCCAGCCATTCCAGCCGCAGGAAATCGTCGATGCCCGCCGGATGCAGCAGCCGGCGATCGAAGAATGCCTGCGTCGCGGCGAGGATGGCGTGGCCGTAGACGTCGTGCTGTCGGTGCTCGTAGGCCTGGTTGCCGACGCGGACCGGCCCCATGCCGCAATACCCGGGCAAGGTGTCGACGAAGCGCTCGACGACCTCGCTTTCCAGGCTGATGCCGTACAGCGGCTGAAGGTGGCCCTGCAAGGCGGCGGTGTCGGCGACGTTGAACAGATACCGGAGATAATTCTCCATCGTGGCGACTTCAGACAGCCCGTTCAGCGCGCGAACGACGAAAAAAGCGTCGCGCAGCCAGCAGTAGCGGTAATCCCAGCAGCGCTCGGTCCCCGGCGCCTCCGGAATGCTGGTCGTCATCGCAGCCATGATCGCGCCGGTTTCCTCGTACATGCAGAGCTTCAGCGTGATCGCCGCACGAATCACGGCATCCTGCCACTCGAGCGGCACCGCCAGTGCGCGGGACCAGTGCTGCCAGTACTCGGCGGTGCGCTCCTCGAAATCGCGCGCGGTTTCGGCGATGCCGGTGGCGATCGTCTCGTCGACGCCGAAGATCAGGTTGGCCGGCTGGTCGAGCAGATGGAAGGTCTCGTCGAGGATGTAGGTGACCGGCATGTCGCAGGTCAGGCGCAAGGACTGCGTCGGATGCACGTACCGGATGTGGTTGCTGCCGCGGGTGAATTCGGGTCGCGCCGCCCCGTACTCGAAGCTGGGCCGCACGCGTATGCGCACGCGCGGCCGCCCGGAAAGCGGCGTGATCCGCCGGATGAACAGCAACGGACGAAACACACGGCCGCGATCGCGCAGGCGCGGCGCGAAGTCGGTGATCCTCACCCCGTGTCCCTGCCGGTCAAACAGGTCGGTAACCAGTATCGCCGTGTTGGTGACGTAATGCTGCGTCGCGCGGGCGAAGTTCTCGATTTCGATGTCGAATGCGCCGCGCGCCGCGTTGTCGCGCTCGGCGCCGCCGAGCAGCGCGTGGAACACAGGGTCGCCGTCCGGTCGGGGCAGACAGCACCAGACAATCGAGCCCCCCTCGTCGACCAACGCATTGAACGCGCAATTCCCGATGACGCCCAGCGAAAGATTCGGCGCCATGCGGCCGGCGGCGTCGCTCATCGCGTGATCGGGGAAGCGGTTGCGCCGAGCGGCCGAGACGGCTGCCTGCCGCCATCGAGCATCGCGACCAGCCGGCGCACCAGCCGAGCAACCTCGGCCTGGTTCTTCAAATACATTTCGGCCGCGCTCTTCCGCTTTCGTCCGACCCGGATCGACAGAACCTCCGGCATGCGCATGCGGAACACGTCCTCGTCGGTGACGTCGTCGCCGATGTACATCGCCCGCGTGCAGCCGGAAAGGCCGAGCAGGTTTTGCAGCGCCTCGCCTTTGTGCGGCGCGGCCGGCGGCAGCAGGTTGAGCACGCGCTTGCCGTGCACAATGTCGGGCGGCGGCACCAGCCGAGCGATGCGCTGCTCCAGCAACTCACGCGCCAGCACCGGCCTTGCAGTATGGCGGTAGTGAAACGACAGCGAATATTGCTTGTCCTCGAGCATGATCCCCGGCATCGCGCGCCATCCGCGCGCGTCCGGCGTAGCGCTGAGCTCGGCGAGCCACGCCGCACAAACGCGTTGAAAGCCGGCGCTTTGGGCCTCGAATCCAGGGATCCCTTCCGCGCCGTGGTTGCCGACCACATAGTGCGGGCTGAAGCCCAGCAAGGGACGCGCCTCCTTGACCGCGCGTCCGGTAATGATCGCAACCGGGGTTCTGGCCGCCAGCGAGCGAAGGTAGGCGCGGAGCTCCTCCGAAATATGCGCGCGCCAGGGCTCGGCGACGATCGGCGCCAGGGTGCCGTCGATGTCGAACGCCAGCATCGGCCGCCCCGACACCACATTGCGTATTTGCGTCAGCGACGCAGTCCCGAGCGCATATCTCATGCCTCGATGCCGGCGCTGCGCTGGTGCGCGAATATCCGCGCCGATACGCGCTGACGCTGCCGCAGCCGCGCCGCATCGAGCAGCATCGCGCCAGCCCAGCGGTAAACGTTGAACTCCTGCACCAGCCGCCGCATGCTGCGCATGCGCACGCGCTTTTCGTCGGCCGGCATCGTCAACGCCTTGTACAGGGCATCAGCGCAATTCTCGATATGATACGGGTTGACGATCAGCGCGTCCGGAAGCTCACGCGCCGCGCCGGTGAACTGCGAAAGGACGAGGACGCCTTGCTCGTCCTCGCGCGAAGCCACGAATTCCTTGGCGACGAGGTTCATCCCGTCGTGCAGGCTGGTGACTACGCAAACGTCAGCCGCGCGGTAGTACTCGTTGACCGATTGCGACTCGTGATGCTCGATCTTGAGCCGGATCGGCTCGTAGCCGTCGCGGCCGAAGGTCGTATTGATGCGCGCCGCCAGCGAGCGGACTCGAGTCTCTAAATTATGATATTCGTCGAGCGACGATCGCGAAGGCGCGGCAATCTGCACCAGAACGAACCGGCCGATGAGCTCGGGATGTATCTCGAGCAGGCGCTCGACCGCGAGAAAGCGCTCGAGTATTCCCTTGGTGTAGTCCATCCGGTCGACGCCGACGCCGAGCAGGACGTCGTCGGGAAGCCTCTCGATTCGCAGCACCTTGGCACGGCAGAGCGAGACTGACAACTGCGAATCGATCCACTCGGGCGGCCATTGGATCGAAATCGGGTACGACTCGACGCGCGTCAACTGGCCCCCGTACGAAATCGTCGACGACTCGCGCTCGATGCGAGCTTCCAGGTGCCGGTCGACGGTCTCGACGAAATTCTGGCAATGGAAACGCGTGTGAAAACCGAGGATCGTGCTGCCCAGCATGCCCTCGAGCAGTTGCTCGCGCCATGGACAGATGCTGAACGACTCCGGATTCGGCCACGGGATGTGCCAGAACATGATGATCGTGGCTTTCGGCAGCCGCTCGCGGATCATCCGCGGCACCAGCGCCAGGTGATAGTCCTGGACCAGAACGACCGGGTCCTCGGTATGGGCCTCGTTGCGCACTGCGTCGGCGAAGCGCCGATTGACCCGGACGTACTGCTCCCAGTCGGCGGAACGGAACACCGGCCGCACGTGGGCGATGTGGCAGAGCGGCCACAGCCCTTCGTTGGCGAAGCCGTTGTAGTAGCCGCGCTCCTCTTCCGGACTCAGCCATACTCGCCGCAGCGTATAACTCGGATTGTCGGGAGGCACGCGCAGCCGCCCGCGCGCATCGGCGGTCTCGCGGTCCGCGCCGCCGCTGCCGTGAGCGATCCAGGTACCGGAGCAGGCGCGCATTACCGGTTCGAGCGCGGTGACCAATCCGCTGGCCGGGCGCAACAGCGTTATCGCATCGCCTTCCCGGTTGTGAATGAACGGCTCGCGATTGGATACGACCAGCACCTCGTCGCCGAGCAGCTGCTCGTGAAGGACGTTGCGCAACATCTCCGGGCTCCATATCGCGCTCTGGTCGCGTCCCCGGCGGCCCTGGTCGAGCTCGCGCAACAGCGCCCGCAGCTCGCTCGCCAGCGGATGGACCGGCGACGAGCCGGGCTGCGAAAAGGGCTGCAGTATGCCTTCACCGCGCAGCAATGAGCGCACGCCGGCGACCCAGCCGCGCCATGAAAGGTGGGCGATCGACACGGTGACCAGCGACACGACGACGCCGAGGACGACGAACAGGCCGATCAGATAAAGGCGCGTATCTGCGCTGCGCCGGTCGACGAAGCTCATATCGTGGACCAGGATCAGCGTACCGATCCGGTCGTTGCCCTGCAGCAGCGGACGCTGGACGACATGCAGCGGGCCTTGGCGCAGGCGGATCACCGAGTGCGCCTCCCCCGCCGCGCTCGCCGGCGGCCGGCACCCGAGCGTCATCGGATAGGTCGGCGTCGAATAGCGCAGCTTCCCTTTCTCATCGCAAAAAGCCAGCGCATACAGCCGCTCGTCCTGCAGCGCGCGCATGAACACCTGCTCGACCTTGGCCGTCGAGCCCTGCTCGATCACCCCGGCCAGCTGGTCCTGCAGTGTGTTGGCAACCAGCTCCGAGCGCATGTCGAGGTCGTTGATCCACCAGCGCAAGGCGAGCTTGTCGACCACCGGGACCAGCAGATACGCGAGCAGCGCCAGCGCCACCGCCAGCGGCGCGATGAAGCGCAGCGACAGGTGCATCGGGCGTAACGGTTCTTGCGTGCTCATCGTGTGATGATCATTTCAGGGCGATCCGAAGCGAGTCAAGGCCGCGCGCAACGCCGGGCGGCCGATATCCGGCCCCCGTGTACGCTAGCCGAGCGGCACGACCTTGATGACTTCCTCGGCGGTGGTCAGCCCCGCGGCGACCTTCGTCGCGCCGGACACGCGCAGCGGCTTCATGTCGTCCTTGTACGCCTGCTCGCGGATCTTCGAATCGTCGGCGTCGGCATGGATCAGGCGGCGGATGATTGGCGTCATAGTCATGATCTCGTACAGGCCCATCCGGCCGAAGTAGCCGGTCATCCGGCATTCGAGGCAGCCGACGGGACGCGTGCACGTGCTGCTCAGCTTGTCGCTGCGCCATGGCGCGGTCAGCATGCGCCACATGTCCGTCGTCGGGCGGGTCGGCCGGCGCCTTGCAGTGCGGGCAAAGCGTGCGCACCAGGCGCTGCGCCATCACGCCGAGCAGCGTCGAGCTGATCAGGTACGGCGGCACGCCGAGATCGAGCAAGCGCGTGACCGCGCGTCGGCGCATCGTTGGTGTGCAGCGTCGAGAGCACGAGGTGCCCGGTCAGCGCCGCCTGCACCGCCATGTCGGCGGTGTCGCGATCGCGGATTTCGCCGACCATGATGATGTCGGGGTCCTGCCGCAGCAGCGTGCGCACGCCGCTCGCGAAATCGACGCCGATCGCCGGCTGCACCTGCATCTGGTTGAACTCGGGAGCGATCATCTCGATCGGATCCTCGATCGAGCAGACGTTGACCTCGGGCGTGGCGAGGAGCTTCAGCGTCGAATACAGCGTCGTCGTCTTGCCGGAGCCGGTCGGGCCGGTGACCAGAATGATGCCGTGCGGCTCGCTGGTCATCGTGCTCCCAGCGCGCGCGGTCGTCGGCGGTGAAGCCCAGGTCCTGGAAATCGCGCACCAGCACGTCGGGCGTGAAGATCCGCATGACGACCTTCTCGCCGAACGCGGTCGGCATCGTCGAGATGCGCAGCTCGATCTCCTCGCCGTCCGGCGACACGCGTCTTGATGCGCCCGTCCTGCGGGCGCCGCCGCTCGACGATCTCCATGCGCGCGAGCAGCTTGATCCGCGACGTCATCGCGATCAGCACCGGATTCGGGATCGCGTAGACCTGGTGCAGCACGCCGTCGATGCGGAAGCGCACCAGGCCCGACGTCGCGCCGCGGCTCGATGTGGATGTCCGACGCGCGCTGGTCGAACGCGTATTGCCACAGCCAGTCGACGATGTGGACGACGTGCTGATCGTTGGCGTCGAGGTGGCCGTGGCTTGCCGAGCTCGACCAGCTGCTCGAAATTGCGCGCGAGCGAGAAGTCGCCCTTCTGCGCGTCCTCGCGCCTTCTTCATCGAGCGCGCGAGAGTTGAAGAACTCGCCGAGATAGCGGCGGATGTCCGGCGGGTTGGCGAAGACGAGCTTGATCTTGACACCTTGAGGATCTTCTCGAGCTCGTCGGCCCACGCGCGCACGAACGGCTCGCCGGTCGCAACCGTCAGCGTCGCCCTTGACAGCGCGACCGGCAGGATCCGATAGCGCTCGGCGTACGCGTTCGACATCGTGCCGGTGACCGCGCCGAGGTCGATCTTCAGCGGATCGATGTGCTAGTAGCGCACGCCGAGCTTGCCGGCCAGCCATTCGACCAGCCATTCGAGCGTCATCAGCTTGTGCGGCGGCTTCGCGACCGCCAGCTTCTGCGTCGGCGATCAGCTCGAGCGGATGCTCGTAGCGCTGCGTGCGCGAGCGTGCGACCTGGTCCGCTTCGGCGGCGGCGATCAGCCCGTCGGCCACCATCAGTTTCAGGATGTCGTCGAGTGCGCAGACGCCGGTCCGGCGTCCGCGCCGCCGCTGCGGCGGTGGCGCGCCGGCGGCGGCGCAGGCGTATTGATCGGGGTGGCCGTGGCCATCGGGCTACTATAAACCGCACGCCGGCGTGCCGCCAGCCGGCCGCCGTCGTGCGAACGACCCGCGGTGGCCTCGCGGATGCGAATGCGCCATGCATCGAAGTCGCGCATTGCGTCGACATCACGACGCTCGCCGTCGACGCGATCGTCAACGCCGCGAACACGACGCTGCTGGGCGGCGGCGGCGTCGACGGCGCGATCCATCGCGCGGCCGGCCGCGATTGCTCGGGAATGCCGGCGACTTGGGCGGCTGCGCCACCGGCGAAGCCCGGATTACGCGCGGCTATCGCCTGCCGGCGCGCCACGTGATCCACACGGTCGGACCGGTCTGGCGTGGCGGCGACGCCGGCGAGCCGCAATTGCTGGCGTCGTGCTACCGGAATTCGCTGGAGCTCGCCCTCGGAAATGGGATCGCGTCGATCGCGTTCCCGGCGATCAGCTGCGGCGCGTACGGCTATCCGCTCGCAAAGGCGGTGCCGATTGCAGTCGCGACGGTGCGAGCCTTCGACCGGCTCGATGCGCTGCAGAGGATCGTGTTCGCTTGCGCCGGCGCGGACGTGCTCGCCGTGTACCAGGCCGCGCTCGCCGAGGCAGGTTAGTTAGTCGGCGTCGAGCCCGTCGCCGCCGCTGGTTGCCACCGGCTCGGGCACCTGGAACACCTCGCGCAGGTACGCGACGTACGACGGGTCGTAGTCCATCGTCTTCGACGGCTCGTCGCTGATCTTCGCGACCGGCTGGCCGTTGCAGCGCGTCATCTTGATGACGATCTGCAGCGCCTCGTAGCCGAGGTCGTTGGTCAGGTTGGTGCCGATGCCGAACGCCGTCTGCGCTGCGGCCGCGGAAGTATTCGAACAGCCGGATCGCCAGCGGCACGTTGAGGGAATCGGAGAACACCATCGTCTTCGCCGCGCGGGTCGATGCGCATCCGCTGGTAGTGCGCGATCAGCTTCTCGCCCCATTCGAACGGATCGCCCGAGTCGTGGCGCACGCCGTCGAACAGCTTGCAGAAGAAGAGGTCGAAGTCGCGCAGGAACGCGTCCATGCCGCAGACGTCGGACAGCGCGATGCCGAGGTCGCCGCGGTATTCGCGCGCCCACGTGTTGAACGCGAACACCTGCGAATCGCGCAGCCGCGGCCCCACCGCCTGGCACGCCTGCAGGTATTCGTGCGCCATCGTGCCGAGCGGCGTCAGGTCGTGCTCGCATCGCGAACTTGCACGTTGCTGGTGCCGACGAACTTCGGGCCGATGCCCGTCCTTCAGCGCGCGCACGCACCTCGTCCTGCCACACGCGCGAGAAGCGCCGCCGCGTGCCGTAGTCGGCGATGCGGAACGCCGGGTCGGCGCACGCGCGTTGATCTGCGCCATCTTGGCGCCGAGCCGCGCGCGCCCCTCGGCGAAATCGGGTCGCGCGTGATCGTTGCGGTTGTAGACCTCGGAGACGATCGCCAGCACCGGCACCTCGAACAGGATCGTGTGCAGCCACGGCCCCTTGATCGTGATGTCGATCTCGCCCGGCGCGTCGCCGCGGCGCGTCACGCGGATGAAGCGCTCGTCGAGCTGGAAGAGCCCGAGCAGGTCGACGAAGTCGCTCTTGAAGAAGCGCCAGCGGCGCAGGTATTCGAGCTCGCTCGGCGCGAACCGCAGCGCGCACAGCCCGCGGATCTCGTCGCTCGATCTCGGCGACGTAGGGCGCCAGGTCGACGTCCGGCGTTGCGGCACTTGAAGCGGTATTCGACCTGCGCGCCGGGAAAATGATGCAGCACGACCTGCATCATCGTGAACTTGTACAGGTCGGTGTCGAGCAGCGACTCGATGATCATCGGGGTCGCGGCGGGAACGGCAGCCATGGTGCCGCGATGTTACCGTACCCGTCGCCGGAGCGCGGCACGTCCGCGGCGGACGGGTCCGCGCAGTGGCATTCCGGCCGCGGCCGCTATGATCGACCGTCCGCTATCGATGCGCGGCCATGCTGGTCAACTGCGTCGCCTACGAGGACGGCCGCAAGCTCGCCGACATCCCGGTCGAGGACATCAGCGACTACGTGAGCCGCCCGGACTGCTTCGTCTGGGTGGCGCTGTTCGGAGCCGACGCACGGCCGAGCTCGACGAGATGGCGCGAGGAATTCGGCCTGCACGAGCTCGCCGTCGAGGACGCGCGCAAGGGCCACCAGCGCGCCCAAGATCGAGGAGTACGGCGACTCGCTGTTCGCCGTGCTGCACACCGTCGAGATGGCCGCCGACGACGGGACGCTCCTCGATCGGCGAGGTCGACGTCTTCGTCGGGCCGCAACTACGTGCTGTCGGTGCGCCAGCGACACCGCAGCACGGCTTCGCCGCGTGCGCGCCCGCACCGAGCACGAGCCCGAACTGCTGCGCCACGGCGCCGGGTTCGTGTTCTACGCGCTGATGGACAACGTCGTCGACCGCTACTTCCCGGTCCTCGACCGCTCGAGACCGAGCTCGAGGCGCGTCGAGGAGCAGATGTTCGTCAGCAACGCGGCGCGCTCGCAACATCGAGGCGCTCTACGGGCTGAAGCAGCAGCTGATGACGCTGCGGCACGCCGTGGACGCCGCTGATGGAGGCCGTCGGCAAGCTCTACGGCGGCCGCGTGCCGCGAGTCTGCGTCGGCATGCAGGAATATTTCCGCGACGTGTTCGACCACCTGATGCGCCTCAATGCCGACGATCGAGAGCATGCGCGAAATGCTGACGACGGCGATCCAGGTCAACCTGGCGCTGATCAGCATCTGCCGAAAACGAAGTCACCAAGAAGCTCGCGGCCTGGGGCGCGCTCATCACGGTGCCCACGCTGATCGCCGGCGATCTACGGCATGAACTTCAAGCACATGCCCGAGCTCGACTGGTCGTCTGGCTATCCGTTCGCTCTGCGCTGATGGTGGCGATCGATGTCGGGCTCTGACTCTGGTTCAAGAAGATCGCGCTGGCTGTAGCAGCCCCGCGCGCGCTTAGGCGTCTAGTGCAGGCGCGGCTCGTCGTCGCCGGCAATCGGCTTCAGCGGAATCACGCGCTTGTCGGCCGGCGGCGCGTCGGCCAGGCCGGCTGCAGCGTCACGTGATCGATGCCGAACCGCTCGCGCAGCATGCGCTGCGCCGCGCCAGGATGCTGCGGCCATGCCTGCGCGTCGCGCGATCGCGACGTGCGCCGACAACGCGACCCGCTCGCTGGTCATGTGCCAGACGTGCAGGTCGTGCACGCTTCCACGCCGGGCAGCCGCGTCAGCGCGCGGCCGATTTCCTCGTAGTCGAGGTGCGCGGGCACGCCCTCCATCAGCACGCGTTCGACGTCTGCGCAGCAGCCGCCACGTCGAGCGCAGGATCAGCAGCGCGACCAGCAGCGACAGGATCGGATCGATCGGCATCCAGCCGGTCGAGCGACGACGACGGCGCCGGCGACGATCGCCGCCACCGAGCCCAGCATGTCGCCGCATGACATGCAGCAGCGCGGCGCGGCTGTTCAGCTGACGTCGCGCGCGACAGGACTCCAGGCGGCGACGATGTTGATCAGCAGGCCGACGGCGGCGATGGCCATCACCATGCCGCCGGCAACGGGCGACGGTGCGCAGCAGCCGGCGCACCGCCTCGACACGATGACCCGACGATCAGCAAGCATCACCAGCGCGTTGACGAACGCCGCGAGCACCTCGGCGCGGGCGTAGCCGTAGCTCGCACGCCGCGACGGCGGCCGCCGCGCGACGTGCTGCGCGAACAGTGCGATGCCCAGCGCCGCGGCATCGGTCACCATGTGGCCGGCGTCGGAGAGCAGCGCGAGCGAGCCTGCGAGCCAGCCGCCACCCGCTTCGACCAGCGCAAAGCCGCCGGTCAGCGCGACGGCCAGACGCAGTGCGCGGCGTTCGCGCGCCGCGGCGCTTGTCGCCGTGTCGCCGCGCGGCCTTGCAGGGGAATGGTGGTGGGCAGGCATGATCGCTCGCGTGTCTCATTGTCGACCAAGCGCGCATCGCGGGCAACGCTTAGCGCCGGTAGAATGCCGGCATGCGCAACACCGCCGCGCTCGCCGACCGCATCGACGACCTGCTGCCTCAGACCCAGTGCGGCCGCTGCGCGCACCCCGGGTGTCGTCCGTATGCCGAGGCGATCGCCGCCGGCACGGTGCCAATCAACCGCTGCGCGCCGGGCGGCACGGCAACGATCGCGGCACTCGCCGCGCTGCTCGATGTGCCGGCGCCATCGCCCGACCCCGCCTTCGGCGTCGCCGAGCCGCTGACACTGGCGCGCATCGACGAGACCGTCTGCATCGGTTGCACGCTGTGCATCCGGGCCTGTCCGCTCGACGCAATCGTCGGCGCCGCCAAGCGGATGCATACCGTTCTGGCCGACCACTGCACCGGCTGCGGACTTTGCCTGCCGCCGTGTCCCGTCGATTGCATCGTCATGGCGAGCGCGGGGCGCGCGTGGACCGACGACGACGCGAAGGCGGCGCGCACCCGGTTTCAATCGCGCCAGGTTCGGCTCGCCCAAGAGACCGCCAAGCGCACACCGCGCCCGGATGCCAAGGCCAGGCCACGCGTGCAGAATGCGACGCCCGACGCGCGCCGGCAGGCCGTCGCGGCAGCGCTCGCCCGAGCCCGCGCCCGCCGGGCTCGGGAGGGCCGGTGAATCCGACGAAGCGGCGCGAGATCTACGAGCGATTGCGCCGGCAGAATCCGCATCCTCGCAGCGAGTTGAGCTATCGCACGCCGTTCGAACTGCTGATCGCGGTGGTGCTGTCTGCTCAGGCGACCGACAAGAGCGTCAATCTGGCAACGGCGAAGCTTTTTCAGGTCGCTCGCACGCCGCAGGCGATCGTCAAGCTCGGCGAAGCGAGGCTAATTCCGTACATCCAGCACGATCGGACTCTTTCGCACCAAGGCGAAAAACGTCGTCGCGCTATGCCGGCAACTGATCGCCGAGCACGGCGGCGAAGTGCCCGCAGACCGCGATGCGCTGGTAAGGCTGCCCGGCGTCGGCCGCAAGACGGCCAATGTGGTGATGAACGTCGCCTTCGGCGATCCGACGATCGCCGTCGATACGCACATCTTTCGCGTCGCCAATCGCACTGGCTTAGCACCCGGGCGCACGCCCGAAGAGGTCGAGCGCAAGCTGGTCAAGTTCACCCCGGCGGAATTCCGCCACGATGCGCATCACTGGCTGATTTTGCACGGCCGCTACATATGCCAGGCGCGAAAGCCGCTCTGCCCGCAATGCGTGATCGTCGACTTGTGCGAATACCGCCGTAAGACGGTGTAAGCGCCGCTGCAACGAAAAAAGCGCCGTAAACGGCGCCTTTCGCGACGTGCTACGAACTGTTCAGTGTCTAGTGACCAGCACCGCGGGTTGCGCCGCGTAATAGGCGGAGACATTCTCTATGTCCGCGGTCGAGAGCGTTCCCGCGAATGCACGCCATGATCGGATTCTTGCGCGCACCCGACTTGTAATCGCGCAGCGCCTTGGCCAGATAGTCCGGATACTGGCCGCCGAGCTTCGGATAGTCGGCCTTCTGGCTGTTGCCGTCGAGCGCCGTGGCAGGCCTGGCAGACCTCCTTGACCTTGGCTTCGCCGGCTTTGAGGTCGGCGGCGAGAGCGGCACTGCCGCACTGAACGCCGCCATCGCGAAAAACCCGAGCAGAATTTCTGATCATCGTTTTCGTCGTCATTTGCTCGCCGTCTTCGGCAGCGCCCCGAGTAGTACGCGGCGAGGTCGGCGATGTCCTTGTCCGACAGCGATCGCGGCGATTGCCTTCATCGACGGATGGCTGCGCTCCCCGGTCGCGATATGCCTGCAACGCCCGGACGATGTAGGCCTCGTGCTGACCGCCGATCTTGGGCACTTTGTAGACTTCGGGAAAGGCGGTGCGCCAGCCGGCGATGCCGTGGCAGCCGATGCACATCTCGATTTTCTGCGGCTCCGGCGGCGGAGTCGCCCGCAGGCGCCGGTGTCTGCGCCGACGCGGCTCCCGGCAGGGCGAGGCGTGAAGGCCGCAGCAAGCAAGAACAGTCTGGTCATCGACGGCTTTCATGAGATTGCCGCAACGGGCGCAAATGGCTTGGTGGCGGGCGTCTTAAAGCCCGGCTATTCTACGGGCTGGCCGCAACGCCGGTCAAACAGCATCGGATCCGCGCGCTTCAAGGATCTTCAGCGCTCGAGCAGCGGCAGCTTGACCTTGACGGTCTTCCACTCGTCGGCGTCAGGCGGCGCGGGCTTGCGCTCGATGATCGGCTTCCACGCCTTCGCGAGCTCGGCATTCAGCGCCTTGAACTGCTGCTGGTCGTCGGGGACGTCGTCTTCGGCGTAGATCGCCTCGACCGGACATTCGGCGACGCAAAGGGTGCAATCGATGCACTCGTCCGGATCGATGACCAGGAAGTTCGGGCCTTCGCGAAAGCAATCGACCGGGCAGACGTCGACACAGTCGGTATACTTGCAGCGAATGCAGCTTTCGGTGACGACGTAGGTCATCGCGCTTTATCCCGTATGCCGAACCGGTCTTGAATTTTAGCAAATCGGCCCCAGCTACGTATCAGCCCGGCGCATGGCGACGGGTTGCGCCTGCCGTTCCTTTGCGCTAAGTTAGGTTTGGGGACGCGAAGGCAGCGACCTTCCAGGCAGACCACCGGCGCCGCGAAAGCGCTTCAGCGAGGATCACCATGAATGAGCACATCAAGCACGTCACCGACGCCACTTTCGACAACGACGTCCTGAAGTCGGGCACGCCGGTACTGGTCGACTACTGGGCCGAATGGTGCGGCCCCTGCAAGATGATCGCGCCGATCCTGGACGACGTCGCCAAAACTATGCGGGCAAGCTGACAGTGGCCAAGCTGGACATCGACGCCAATCCGGCGACGCCCGGCAAAGTACGGCATCCGCGGCATTCCGACCCTGATCCTGTTCAAGGGTGGCGAAGTGGCCGCGCAGAAGGTCGGCGCGCTGTCCAAATCGCAACTCACAGCCTTTATTGACAGCCACATCTGAACACGCTACCGCTTCTAACCCATTGAAGTACGCGCCCCGCCCGGACTAGTCCGGCGGGACGTCGTCACCGGCGCCGCCGCACGCAGTTGGTCTTATCCGGCGCCAACCTCCCTTATCGCATTATGGTTTCGCGGCCTTTAGCTTGTCCGGGACCGTCCCGCCTTCTTCCTGTAACCCATTCCTCCCATGCACCTGTCCGACCTCAAGACCAAGCACGTCACCGAACTTGTCGAGATCGCCAACACCAACGAGATCGACGGCGCCAACCGCATGCGCAAGCACGACCTGATTTTCGCGCTGCTGAAAAATCAGGCGAAGAAGGGCGAGAGCATCTTCGGCGACGGCACGCTCGAAGTGCTGCCCGACGGCTTCGGCTTCCTGCGCTCGCCCGACACCTCCTACCTCGCCGGCACCGACGACATCTACATCTCGCCGTCGCAGATCCGCCGCTTCAACCTGCATACCGGCGACACGATCGAGGGCGAGATCCGCACGCCGAAGGACGGCGAGCGCTATTTCGCGCTGGTCAAGGTCGACAAGGTCAACGGCGAGCCGCCGGAGAACGCCAAGAACAAGATCCTGTTCGAGAACCTGACGCCGCTGTTTCCCGACGAGCCGCTGATGCTCGAGCGCGACATCAAGGCCGAGGAGAACATCACCGGCCGCATCATCGACATCGTCGCGCCGATCGGCAAGGGCCAGCGCGGCCTGCTGGTCTCGTCGCCGAAATCCGGCAAGACGGTGATGCTGCAGCACATCGCGCACTCGATCGCCGCCAACCATCCCGACGTCGTGCTGATCGTGCTGCTGATCGACGAGCGCCCCGAGGAAGTGACCGAAATGCAGCGCACCGTGCGCGGCGAAGTCGTCGCCTCGACCTTCGACGAGCCGGCCACGCGCCACGTGCAGGTCGCCGAGATGGTGATCGAAAAAGCCAAGCGCCTGGTCGAGCACAAGAAGGACGTCGTGATCCTGCTCGATTCGATCACGCGCCTGGCGCGCGCCTACAACACCGTGGTGCCGGCGTCCGGCAAGGTGCTGACCGGCGGCGTCGATGCCAACGCGCTGCAGCGCCCGAAGCGCTTCTTCGGCGCCGCGCGCAACATCGAGGAAGGCGGCTCGCTGACCATCATCGCCACCGCGCTGATCGACACCGGCTCGCGCATGGACGACGTGATCTACGAGGAATTCAAGGGCACCGGCAACATGGAAATCCACCTCGACCGCCGCATGGCCGAGAAGCGCATCTATCCGGCGATCAACGTCAACCGCTCCGGCACCCGCAAGGAAGAGCTGCTGCTCAAGCCGGACGTGCTGCAGAAGGTCTGGGTGCTGCGCAAGCTGCTCTACCCGATGGACGAGCTCGAAGCGACGGAATTCCTGCTCGACAAGGTCAAGCCGACCAAGAACAACGCGGAATTCTTCGACTCGATGCGGCGAGGCAACTAGCTCGTCCGAATTCCGTTCGCCGTCTTCGGGGTCGCATCCCCGCGCTGTGCGCGGGGCCCCTGCTCCGCCCTGCGACGCCGTACTCTTCGACTCGATGCGACGAGGCAACTGAGCTCCGACGTCAACCCCGCCGATCCATGACCACTGGCAAGGCCGCGAAATCGGTCGCCAGGCCATCCCACAGGCGGATCCGATGAGCTTCGCGACGAATCGCACGCCGGCGGGCGGTGGCGCCTTTTTGTCGTCGGCCGCGGCGAACGCTGCCAGCGGCGCATCCCAGCATCGCCGTGGTTGCGTGCACCTCGGGCGAGGCCGCCCGGCAAACGTGGGTACGGCCAACAACAGCGCGAGCAAGAGAGTCATCGCCATTGATTTTAAACGGAACATCGTCACTTACGCCACAGGGTTCCGGTGGATGAGGGGCGGCGCGAATCCTGTCGCAATCGACCTGACCTGGCTGGGCCGGCGGGCCGAGCCATTAGTTCGATCGTCTTCGACGCGCCGGGCTTGAACCGGACATTGACGCCGCCATCTAAGCCGAGTTCCCACCCTGTTGCACTGCAGCGACAAAAGGCCCATAATTTTCGGCTGTACGGCGCGGCTTTGTCCGGCCGCCAAGCTCCGGAGCCAGACCTGGCCGAACCCGGCGCGTGCCTTTCGACGCCCGCCATCCGAGGTACGATGAAAACCGCCATCCACCCGCAATACAGCGAAATCCAGGTGACCTGCAGCTGCGGCAACACGTTCACGACCCGCTCGACCGATCAACAAGCCGCTGCACGTCGAGGTCTGCTCGGCCTGCCATCCGTTCTATACCGGCAAGCAGAAGATCGTGGACACGGCCGGCCGCGTCGAGAAATTCCGCCAGCGCTACGGCGCGAAGCCGCGCGCCCGTCGGCCAAGCCGCTCCGCGCCGGCAGCCAAGACCACGCCCAAAGCGCTGCCAAGGGGGCGCAGCCGCGGCCTGAATCGCGACCAAGTCCGCGTAAGCGCTGACCGTCGCGACGAAAGGCAGCTTCGGCTGCCTTTTTTGTTGCTCGCCGACCGGCGGCCATCCTGAAGCGGGTCGAGTGGCGCGGCCGCCATAAACCACTAGTGTTCTGAACCGGACGAACCCAAAGCCCGAATTCGCAGCGCCCCGATGCCTCTTGCCGATCCCACCGCGCCTCCGACGAGCGTCCAGTCTGTCGCCTGCCGGCAGTATCGCGCGCTCAAACAGGCCGGGCTGGTGCTGCTCTGCGCAGCATGGATCCTGCTCGGCTTGTTCGGGCACGACCCCTGGAAGCCCGACGACGCGACGACGTTCGGCATCGCCCACGACATGCTGCAGCACGGCGACTAGCTCGTGCCGCACCTCGCCGGCGCACCGGTGGCGGTGCGACCGCCGCTGTTCTATGCGCTGGCGGCCGCGAGCGCCGCAACGCTGCGACCGCCGCTCGCATTGCATGACGGCGCACGCGTCGCCGACGCGCTTTGCCTGGGACTGACCTTGTGGCTGCTCGCGCTCGCCAGTCGCGAACTCTACGGGCGCGCCTTTCGCTGGCTGCCGGTGCTGGTGTTGATCGGCTTGCGTCGGGCTGTGGGATCGCGCCCATGTGCTCGCGCCCGAACTGGGCTTGTTGCCGGCGTACGCGCTGGCGCTCTATGCGCTGGCGATGGCGCCGCGGCGCCCGTTGATTTCGGGCGCGCTGCTCGGCGCGGCGCAGGCATCGCGTTCCTGGTTCGAGGCACGCCTTGGGCCGGTGATGATCGGGCTGACCGCGCTGCTGCTGGTCGCTTTGCCGCCCTGGCGCGCGCGCCATTACGCGGGCACCGCTGGCGCTCGCGGTGATCGTTGCCGCGCCGTTGTTGATCGCGTGGCCGATGGCGATGTACTGGCGCGATCCCGCTGTTTTCGCGCTGTGGCGGGATGGGCAAAGCGTCGCCCGTTTCTTCGGTTTCGCCGCCGGATCGCCGACCGGTCGAGCCACTCTACTATCTGAAGAATCTGCCGTGGTTCGCCTGGCCTGCGCTGCCGCTGGCGCTGTGGACGCTCTGGCTGCGAGGGCGCGGCTACAACGGCGGCCTTGCGGCAGCCCGGCATCAGTGTTGCCGGCGACGATGAGCACTCGTACTGCTCGCGATTCTTTCGGCCGCCGCAGAGCCCCGCGCGACATTGGCGCTGCCGCTGCTTTTGCCGCTGTCCTTGCTCGGCGCAGCGGAAGTCGACACGCTCAAGCGCGGCATCTCAGGCGCACTTGACTGGTTCGGCATCCTGACCTTCGGTCTGCTGGCGGTCATCGTCTGGGCGCTGTGGCTCGAGTCGCTGTGGCACGGCTTGCCCGAGCCAGTCGCGCGCATCTTTCGCGATACGCAGCCGGGCTTTCGGCCGCCGCTGCAGCCGCTGGTTTTGCTCGTGTCGGTATTCTCTGAGGCTGCTCTGGCTCGTGCTGGTCCGGCCCGCGCGGCGATCGAATCGGCGCGCAGTGCTGAACTGGGCGGCCGGCATGACGCTCGTGTGGGGGCTTTATTCGACGATCTGGCTGCCGTACCTGGATTCGCGGCGCAGCTACCGTCCGGTCGCCGAATCCCTGGCGCAGCAGCTGCCCGCGGGGACGTCCTGCGTTGCCAGCCGGAATCTGGGCGAACCGCAGCGAGCGCTGATCGAGTACTTCGCCGGCATCGTGACGGTGCGCGACGATCTCGCCGCGGCGAATACATGTCCGCTGCTGCTGCTGCAGTACGGCCGCGACGACAGCGATGCGCCACCGGATTCGTCGCTGGCAAAAGATCTGGGAGGGCCGCCGGCGCGGCGACGACACCGAACGCTTCCTGCTGTTCCAGCGCCCGGCGCCGGCCTCCTGATCCCGGTGAGCGAATACCTGCTCGCGCGTGATACGCGTAGATGAAATTCATCGACGAAGCGAAGATCGAAGTCATTGCCGGCGACGGCGGCAACGGCGCGGTTTCGTTTCGCCGCGAGAAATATGTGCCCCGCGGCGGCCCGGACGGCGGCGACGGCGGCCGCGGCGGCAGCATCTATGCGATCGCCGACCGCAACATCAACACGCTGATCGACTACCGCTTCGCGCGCATCCATCGCGCCAAGCGCGGCGAAAACGGCCGCGGCGCCGATCAGTACGGCCGTGGCGCCGAAGACATCGTCTTGCGCATGCCGGTGGGCACGGTCATCACCGACGCGGAGACAGGCGAAACGATCGCCGATCTCGCGGCGCACGGTCAATCGGCGCAGCTCGCCAAAGGCGGCCAGGGCGGCCTGGGCAACCTGCACTTCAAATCCAGCACCAATCGCGCGCCGCGCCAGTCGACGCCCGGCGAAACCGGCGAGCACCGGCTGCTGCGACTCGAGCTGAAGGTGCTTGCCGACGTTGGCCTGCTCGGCATGCCGAATGCCGGCAAGTCGACGCTGATCCGCGCGATCTCGGCCGCGCGGCCGAAGGTCGCCGACTACCCGTTCACGACGCTGGCGCCGAACCTGGGCGTCGTGCGCGTGGACGAGAACCGCAGCTTCGTCGTCGCCGACATTCCCGGACTGATCGAGGGTGCGGCGGAAGGCGCGGGACTCGGCCACCAGTTCCTGCGCCACCTGCAGCGCACGCGGCTGCTGCTGCACATCGTCGACCTCGCGCCGCTCGATGGCGATGCCGATCCGGTCGCCGACGCGCGCGCGATCGTGCGCGAGCTCGAACGCTACGACCGCGCGCTGTACGACAAGCCGCGCTGGCTGGTGCTGAACAAGCTCGATCTGATCGCCGCCGACGAGCGCGAAGCGCGCGTTGCCGCGTTCGTCAAGTCGTACCGATGGAAAGGTCCGGTGTTCACGATTGCCGCGATCAGCGGCGAAGGGTGTCGCGATCTTGTCTACGCCGTCCAGCGCTGGCTGGAAGCGCATCCTTCCGAAGCGCTCCCCGCTTAAGCCATGAGCGCGACGGGCACGACATCGATCGTTGCCACTGCGCGGCGGCTGGTGATCAAGGTCGGATCGAGCCTGGTCACCAACGAAGGGCGCGGCATCGATCACGCGGCCGTCGGCCGCTGGGCCGAGCAGATCGCGGCGCTGACGACGAGCGGCAAGGAGCTGGTGCTCGTGTCCTCCGGCGCGATCGCCGAAGGCATGCAGCGCCTCGGCTGGACCACGCGCCCGGCGGCGATCCACGAACTGCAGGCCGCCGCTGCCGTCGGACAGATGGGGCTGGTGCAGGCGTATGAAACGGCGTTCAAGCGCTTCGGCCTGCATACCGCGCAGGTCCTGCTGACGCACGAGGATCTTGCCGATCGCCGCCGCTATCTGAACGCGCGCACGACGCTGCTCACGCTGCTCGCGGCTCGGCGTCATCCCGATCATCAACGAAAACGACACCGTGACGACCGACGAAATCCGCTTCGGCGACAACGACACGCTCGGCGCGCTGGTCACCAACCTGATCGAAGCCGACGTGCTGATCCTGCTCACCGACCAGTCCGGGCTCTACACCGCCGATCCGCGCACCGATCCGGCCGCGACGATGCTGCGGCGCGCGCGAGCCGGCGATCCCGCGCTCGAAGCGATGGCCGGCGGCGCCGGGCGCGCTCGGCCGCGGCGGCATGCTGACCAAGGTGCTCGCGGCGAAGCGCGCCGCGCGAAGCGGCGCGACGACGGTGATCGCCTGCGGCCGCGAGGACGACGTGCTGACCCGGCTCGCCGCAGGCGAAATGCTCGGCACTGAAATCGCCGCCGAAATGATGACGCTGGCGGCGCGGAAGCAGTGGCTGGCCGACCACGTGCGGCTCGCGGGCCGGCTGACGCTCGACGCCGGCGCGGTGCGCGCGCTCGCGCGCGAAGGCAAGAGCCTGCTGCCGATCGGCGTCATCGCCGGCGCCGGTCAATTCGAGCGCGGCGAGCTCGTCGGCTGCTTCGACGCCGGACGGCCGCGAGATCGCGCGCGGGCTGTCAACTACAGCGCCGCGGAAACGCTGCGCATCCTGGGCAAGCCCTCGGCGGAGATCGAGACGATCCTGGGCTACGTCGACGAGCCCGAGCTGATCCACCGCGACAATCTGGTCGTGCTCTGAAGCGTGTATTGCGCGATCGCCGGTCGCTGCCCCGAAATCGACACAGGCTTCGCCTTCCCCTACACTCGCGGCACAAGAAGCCGCTCCGATTGCGCTGGTGAACGAGCGAGCGGCCGACTCTTCGATCGACACCAAGGGAGGGCATCGTGAATCTGGTCGACCGCATCAAGAACATCCTGCTGGCTCCGCGGACCGAATGGCCGAAGATCGCCGGCGAGCCGGCAACGGTGCAGTCGCTCTACATCGGCTAGATCATGTGCTCGCCGCCATCGCGCCGCTCGCTCTGCTCATCCGCACCGGCGGTATCGCAATCGCGGCCGCGATCGCCCAGTACGTCATCGCGCTGGTCATCACCTACCTGCTGGCGCTGATCGTCGACGCGCTGGCGCCGTCGTTCGGCGGCACGAAGGACTTCATCGCCTCGCTGAAGCTGATCGCCTATTCAGCTACACGGCGCCTGGGTCGCCGGGATCTTCCTGCTGCTCGGCGGCACGATCGGCGGCCTGATCGGCCTCCTCGCGGCGATCTACGCCTGGTACACGTTCTTTCTGGGCGTGCCGGTGCTGAAAAAATGCCCGCCGGAAAAGGCCGTCGCCTACACGATCGTCGTCGTGCTGTGCGGCATCGTGCTGGCGATCGTGCTCGGCGGCGTGCTGATGTCCGCCATGTTCGGCGGCGCGATGACCGGTGCGGGATTCGGAATGATGCGCTGACCGGGGCCGAGCAGGCCGGCTCCGCGTCTGCGTACGACGTCAGGCCTTGCCGGTCGGATTGGTGTAGGGCGACGGCACGACGCTGTGCGCCCAGCCGTACAGACGCTCGCGCCGCGTCTGCGGCCGCTGGTGCAGGTAGCGCTCGAGCTCGGTCAGCGCGCGGCGATAGACCTCGCGCTTGAACTCGATCACGTTCTCCAGCGGAATCCAGTAGTCGTGCCAGCGCCAGGCGTCGAATTCCGGATGCTCGGTGGCGCGCAGACTCACGTCGCTGTCTCGCCCGGTCAGGCGCAGCAGATACCAGATCTGCTTCTGGCCGCGGTAGCTGCCGCGCCATTCGCGCTTGATCCAGTGCTGCGGAACCTCGTAGCGCAGCCAGTCGCGCGTGCGGCCGAGGATCTTGACGTGGTCGGGCCCGAGCCCGACTTCCTCGCGCAACTCCCGGTACATCGCCTGCTCGGGCGTCTCGCCGGGATTGATGCCCCCTTGCGGAAACTGCCACGAGTGCTCGCGGATCCGCTTGCCCCAGAAGACCAGATTCTTGCAGTTGACGATGACGATGGCGACGTTCGGGCGATAGCCGTCACGGTCCAGCATCGCGACACCTGTAGTTCTGCGCGTTGCGGATATTCTTGCATAGTTCGGCGGGGTTGGAAAGCGCGCCCCCCAGGCCGTGGACGATGCGCTGCGGTGTCAGCGGCGCGACAGCTCGCGCGGCGTTGTGCGCAGCAGCAGGCGCTGATCGCGGCGCAGCACAATCACGTCGACCGCGTCGCCTATGCGCCGTCCCGTGAGCAGGCGCTGCAAGTCGTCAATGCCTTTGACCGCTTCGTCGCCGAAAGCGACGATCAGGTCGCCGGTGCGCATTCCGGCCGCCGCGGCGGGCGAATCCTTCTCGACCGTCGAAACGCGCACGGCCGATTCGTGGACCAGATCGAAATGACGAACGATGCGCCGCGCGATCGGCGTATCGTGGCCACCGACGCCCAGATACGCGCGTCGCACCCTGCCCTCTCGCATCAGCGCCACAGCGACGCGCTCAGCGGTATTGGCCGCAATCGCGAAGCAGATCCCCTGAGCAGGCAGGATCATCGCGGTGTTGACGCCAATCACATCGCCGGCCGCACTGACCAGCGGACCGCCCGAATTGCCCGGGTTGAGCGCCGCGTCGGTCTGGATAATGTTGTCGAGCAGCCGGCCGGTCCGGCTGCGCATCGACCGCCCGAGCGCGCTGACGATACCCGCGGTGACTGTGTGCTGAAACCCGTAGGGGCTGCCGATTGCGATCGCGATCTGTCCGACCCGGACCCGCGTGGAATCGCCCAGTCGCGAATAGGCCAGCTCCGGCGCACCGACTTTGACGACCGCAAGATCGGAATCGGGATCTTCGCCGACCAGCTCGGCCGGCGCGGTGCGTCCGTCGGGCAGTGTGACTTCGAGTGCGCTCGCACCACCCGCGACATGACTGTTGGTCAGCAGATATCCGTCGGGCGCGATGATGAAGCCCGAGCCCGAGCCCGGCCTTCGCCGCGTCCCTTGCCGGGACGCTCGACTCGAATGTGGACGACCGCCGGGCGCACGCGTTCGACCGCGCCGACGACTGCGGCCGAATAGGCATCGAGCAAGACCGCATCATCGACCGCGCCTTCGCGCCTGGCCGGCGCTGCGGCGGACGCCTGATCGAGCACCGGACGCAGATGCGGACCTGCGTGACCGTCGAGTGGCGACATGCCAGGTAGTTTGCGGTGCGCGCCGGGAATTCAAGGCAGGCTGGCCGGCAGCCGGCGTGATCGCGCCGCCAGCGCCCGCCGCTTCCCTTGCAAGACCTACTACCAGTTGCATTTCTTGCCCGCAAACGCCGATACTTTCGGTGCCGCACGATGCGATTGCGGCACCAATTCGATGGCACGTCGATTGCTTGAGTTGACGCTGGACCGAATGGGGAGACGAACGATGACCGACATCCGGGCGACCACATCGCAGGACCCGCAATCGGTAGGCACGGCGGTCTTGGGCGGGGGCCCGGCCAGCCTGGCCGCGAGGCCGGAATTGATGCCGGCGCACGCGCTCAAGGGCGACCCCGTCGTCAATCCCAAAGGCTATGCGCTGGGTAGAGTCGAGCACATCGTCCTCGATGTCCGGCGCGGTCGCATCGCCTACGCGGTGCTTACTTTCGGCGGTTTCCTCGGACTGGGCGAGAAGCTATTCGCGATCCCGTGGAACGCTTTTACATTTGACGCTGACCGCCATCGCTTTATTCTCAACGTCGACCGCGGCGTGCTCGAAGGCGCACCCGGATTCGACAAAAAACATTGGCCGGCGATGGCCGATCCCGATTGGGCCTCGCATCTGCACGCCTACTACGGCTATCGCCCCTACTGGGACTAGTCCGGATTTCAGGCGGCCAGCTGGATGCCGGACGTGGGTGTCTGCAGCCGCACAAGACCCGCGCCTTCCGGCGCGGCCTCGATCAGCGCACTCAATCGGCGCAACCGCGCCGTCCCGAAAAAAGTCGCGAACGGGACTTCCGACGCATCGCGCCCGGTGCCGATACGCACCAGGTCCCGCATCGGCGAGAGCTCGGTCGGATCGAACAACTGCCATCGACCGCCGAGGAAGGCCTCGAATACCGCGTGAAAATCGGGCGGAGGCTCGGCGTAGCGCGCATAACCGGTGACAAAGCGCGCGGGAATGTTCAACGCGCGGCAAAAGGTGATCGCGAGATGCGCGAAATCGCGGCAGACGCCGGCGCGCAGGGCGAGGACATCGCGGGCCGAGTAGCTCGGAGTCGATGTCCCGATCAAGTAGTCGATGTTGGCGCGTATCCAGCGGCAGATTGCGTCGACGCGCGAAAAGCCCGGCGCGAGCCCGCCGAATAGCCGGCACGCGAGATTGAAGACTTCCTCGGATTGGCAATACTTGCTGCCGCGAAGGCAGGCTAACGCGTCGACCGGCAAGGCGGTAATCGGAACTTCGGCCGCCTGCGTGTCCGCTTCGATCGGCGTCACATCGACCACCGCCAGATAGCGCGCGCGGAACGGACCGGGCGGCACGTCGACGCGAATGAAGCGATTGAGCGTCTGCGGCTCGCGCAGCTCGTCCCAGAACAACGACGGCTCGAGCTCCACCCTTTCCTCGACGACGCGCTGGCGATAGTCGTCCGGAACGGCCACGTTGAAGACGAAGACCGTCTGCGCCGCGACCTCGTATTCGAGCTCGCAATCTATCTGAAACGTGCTCATCGCTTTATGTATTGTGATCGCGCCCGGGACGAGCGCGCAAGGTTTCGCGGGGTGCGCGGCGCCGGTGCTATGACCGGCGCCGCACCCGTCTTGGATACGCTGGAATGCGGCAGGCTCGCTAGATCCGTCCCATTAGCAGCAAGACGATGAGCACGACGACGACCAGTCCTGCGATACCGCTGGGTCCATAGCCCCACCCGCGGCTGTATGGCCATGCGGGCAGCGCGCCCAGTAACGCGAGGATCAGGATGATCAGCAGAATGGTGCCTATAGTCATGGCTTGCCTCCGTGTTCGCCTGGCTAGGCGGAAATGCGAATCGTCCGGCATCCGGCGAAGTCAACCACCATCCGGCCGGAGATCGACACTGGCAAAGGCATGCGTTCCTTTGCCGGCCGATCTCCGCCGGGCGGTCGCGATCGCCTGACGGCGCGTTACTGGTTATAGTGAGCCTTGGCGTCTGCTACGCACTTGCTCTTCGCGTCGCCGCTCAGCGCATCGCATTTTTCCTTCGCGACCGCATAATTGGCTTCGGTCTTTTCGTGCGACGCCGTCGCCATTGCGTCCTTCGACTTGCGGGTCGCCTTGGCGTCTTCCTTGGCTTTGGTCAGATTCGCCTTCGCTTGCTTGATGCACACGTCCTTGTCGTTGCCCGACTTGGCGTCGCAGGCGGCTTTTTCTGTCTTGTACTGAGTCTCGGCGCTGGCAACGGCTTGCTTGTACTGCGCCTTGTCGGCCTTTTTGGTCTCGTCGCCCATGGCGTAGCAGTTCAGCGCGAAAACGCCGAGGGCCGTGGCACAGATCACTTCTCTCATCGCGATTCTCATCGTTTTCTCCTTGGTTTGGTTTGCCGATTTCGTGCCACAGCGGCAAGCTTCCCGCCGAGCGCGAAAATGCCCGGGAGGCTACTAGTGCATTTTTTCCCAGTCCTTCACCTGCCGGTCGGCTTCGTCACGGCTGATGCCATAGGTTTCCTGAATCTTGCCGACAAGCTGATCACGTCGACCGCCGATCTCGGCAAGCGCATCGTCGGTCAACCTGCCCCACTGCTCTTTCACTTTTCCGGTCATCTGTTTCCAGTTGCCTTCTACGCGATCCCAATTCATCTTTTGTCCTTTCGGTGATGCAGTCGCAGCCAACGCCAGCTGCATCTGTACGTCGATTTCAGCAACCCCCGTGCCAGACAAATTTATCTCGTAAAAACAACGACTTGAATCAAACCATCGGATCGGCGCAACGGGAGCAGCGTAAGAATTGCCTGATCTGCTGTAAATGCTGCTTGAACGAGTGCGACGATGTCGCATCGCGCAGCAAGCAAGCGAAGGATTGCAGTCGGACTGCCGCCTATGCGCCGAGTCTCGCTGCGCGTGCATCAGCGAGCGTTTTTTTGTTCAGGGCCCGAGAATATCGCCGTAGGGCTTCAGCCGTTCGACGTGGTCGCAGAGCGTCTTGATCGCCACCATGATCGGCACCGCCAGCAGCAGGCCCCAGCCGCCCCAAAGCATCCCCCAGAACAGCAGGGATACGAACACCGCCGGCGTGTTCATTCGAGCGGCGCGTCCCATTAGCCAGGTCTGCACAAATATGCCGAGAATGACAGCGACGGCGATAGGTATTGTCGCTGCGAGCAAGGCCATCTGCAGCGTGCCGAATTGACCGTAGGCGACCAGCGCAGCGGCGCCGGCCAGCATCGCCGCCCCGACGTAGGGGATCGCGTGCAGAACCGCCGCGGCGATACCCCATACCGTCGGGCGCTCGAGCCCCATCGCAAAGAAGCCGGCGCCGATCGCGAGGCCGACGGCGACATTGACCAGAAGCACGATCGCGAAATAGCGCTGATTCTGCCGGTCGACGTTGTCGAGGATGCGCAGCGTCGTCCTTCGTCGGGAAAAGTCGCCGCCGATGGCGTGCAAAAACTTGCGCCGGAACAGGTCGCCGGCGGAGAGCAGGAAAAAAGCGAGGAAAAGAGCCGAACCGAGCTGTCCCAGCGCGGTCGCGAAACTGCTGGTACCGATCAACAGCATTGAGCTGAAATCCACGCCGGAACCGGCAGCAGGTTCTTTCGGCCGCGTGGTCGCCGGGCTCGCCGGGCCCGCCGGACTCGCCGCTTCGGCGAGCTTCTGCAATTCGGAAGCGGTCCGCTGTACGTGCTCCAGCGTACCGGTGTGGTCCTGCTTGGCGTGCGTGAGCGCAATGCGCAATCGCTGCACCGCCGAAGGGATCTCCTGAATGACATCGCCGGCGTCGCTGCCGACACGGTAGATCGCACCGGCGATCGCGGCGCTGAAGGCAAGGACCACGAGCGCGGCGCCCAGGGCCCGCGGCACGCCCCAGCCGGCCAGCCGTGTCACTACCGGGGAGAGCGCGTAGTTCAGAAACAGACTGAGCAGCAGCGGGATGAAAAACGCAGCACCCGCTCGAATCGCGAACAATCCAAGGATCAGCGCGATCAACGTCAACGCGACCGTCGATGGACGCGGTGGTGGTAGCGGCGTCTCGCTCTGCGCCCGCTCATCCTCCAGCGCTCGCGTCGTGACGGCGCGCGCACGGGCCCTGCTATCCGCCTTCATCGAGCCTCCCTCGGTAGCGGGCGTGTCCTTCACTCCAGCCGCCCGGCCGACAAGCTATGCCGGCCAGGCGCATGGAGACGCGCGCTTACATCTTCTGCTTGGCTTCCTTGGATTCTTCCTGGATCTTCTTGCCGCCGGCGGAAACGTCCTTACCTGCGCCCTCGACTGTATTGCAGGCGCTGATCAACGACACGACGGCGATGCTTGCAAACGCTAATACGATCTTCTTCCACATGACCGATCTCCTTATGATTATCTGCAAGGCGGCCGGTGCCACCTGCATTCATAACAGCAATCGCCGTGCCACCGCGCGAGAGTCGCGCAGCTAGGCAGCGATCCCGGTCGCCTGGTCGTGCCGGCGCGATGCCGGCTCGGCCTCATCGTGATGCCGATGCAAGGCGCGCTCGACGGCGACAGCCGTCACGCCCCTGAACAGCGGCGCCCAGATCGACCGCAGGATGGCGCCGAGCACGGAGCCGGCGCGTCGTCTCTCCGCCGCCTGCGCAGCCTTCGGGCGTGCGCCCAACAGCCCTCCGACGACGACCAGCAGCGCGAGCGTCGATGGCCGGGTCAGCGTTCGCCGGGATTGCTCATATAACGCGCGCCTTGCCTCGGCGAGCGCCCGCTTGTCGTCACGCAACCTCTGCTCGGCTCACCGGGCCTCGCTGTCGGCGACGTCGAAAAGCACGATATCTGCTCCTCACGCGTCGCCGCGCAACTGCTGCCTCGTTCGCGCGAACAGCGCGTGCCGGGCGAGCGCGCGCAGGCGGAGCACGAACCAGGCAGCCCCGAGCGCGCAGACCAGCGCAACTGCACCGGTCGCCGCTGCGCCCGAGAATCCGCGCTCGACCATTCCCATCGCGATCGCGGCCAGAGCACCGGCTGCCGCGAGGACGCCCAGCACCGCGGCGCACACGGCAGTCACTGCCAGCGCAGTCATCATCTGAAGCGCGACGTGTGCCTCGGCCGCGACCAGATCCGCCGCATCGGCGACCAGCTCGCGGCCGGAGCCGAAAAGGTGCCCGACCGCCGCCGCGAGCGACGACGGCGAGTCGTCGGAACGCGCTGGCGCCCCGATCGTCGAATCGCTCACCGTCCGAGACGCCCGATCAGATAGCCAGCGGCCAGCGCGACGCCCAGTGTGATCAGCGGGCGCTCGCGGATGTAGTCGCGGGCACTCGTCACCATCTGGTCCTGGGTCTGCCTGACCCGCTCGGCACTATCGCCGATCCATTCCGCCGCGGGCTGGGCCGCTTGCGCGACCTTGTCGACCGTCTGATGCGCGGCGCGCGCGACGCGATCGATGGCTGGCCCCGCCGTGTCAGTAGCTCGGCGCGCGAGCTCGTCGACGGTCTGGTGCGCCTGGCTTGCGGTGCGCTCTATCGCGTTGTTGTTACCGGTAAGTTCCATTGCGTCCTCCTCAATCAGAAATCGCCATTGGTCCTTGAAAAAAACACGGGCGGAGCGGTTGGAAAGGGACCGGAAGGCTCCGCCCGCGGGGACGCAATGACATGGCAAAAAAATCGTCTTCGGCCACCTGGCATCAACCTCACTGCTTACCGTCAGTAGCCGTCGTCGAGTGGTCGTTCGCCTGCGCCGGCTTGGGCATTGCGGTCGATTCTTCTTCCTTGCTCATCGGCTCTTTCGCCTTCGGGTCGCTGCCCTGTGGCGTCTGCTCGGCGGGTGGCTGCTGCTTCTCGGCGGACTCCGAAGGCGGCCCGGCTGCCGCTGTCTGCGGCGGCGTCTCCAGGACGGCGTCCGCCTTGGGCGGCATCACCGGCGCCGGGTTGGCCGGCGGCGGCGCGATCGCGGGAGCCGTCGGCGTCAACTCGGGCTTTGCCGACGCAGACCTGTCGGCTGAGCGGTCGCAGGCAGCGATGCCGGCGGCCAGTGCGATCGTCGCCAGGACGACCGGTATCGGCGTGCCGTTCAAGATCGCCCCAGCGTGGCGCCGCACTTAGCCGCCCCCGCGGCGGAACAGGCCGACCACCAGCGAAACGACGAACAGCACCAGGAAGATGAAAAACAGGACTTTGGCGATTTCGGCTGCGCCGGCGGCGATGCCACCGAAGCCGAACAAGGCCGCGATCAGCGCGATGACAAAAAACACGATAGCGTAATGCAACATTTTCAATCCTTTCTGCTCGACCTAGAGCAAGAGTTACTCGGACGCGGGCACCATGACGCGCAAATCTCTGCCCTATGTGCCCGCCACGCCTACCTGGCGAAAATGACGCAAAGCGCATGCCAGTCGGCGGCCCGCCGGATGTTCTGCTGATCGGAGAAGTTTTGTGGCGTCGCCGCAGGCGGAAAGCGCCGGCAGCGCGTAAGCGCGAGGCTTACATGATCTGACGAAGGCGCGTCAGAAAGCTGTCGTATTCGGATGACTTGTCGAAAAAGGCGTCTGCGCCTGCCAGGGAGCATTGAACCTGATATTCGGGATAGGCGAAGTTTGTCAGCACGAATATTTTCGGCTGCGGCGTCATTTCGTCGGCGCGAATATTGCGGACGACGGCGATACCATTGCCTTCCTTCAGCCGAATGTCGGTGACCACGACGTCCGGGTGCAGCTTCTTGATCGCCTCGATCGCCTCGTCTTCGGACTCGGCAAAGCCGACGACGTCGAACCCGCCCATCGACTGGACATTGTCGATGATCCGTCGCCGGATCAGCGCCGAATCCTCGACCACGAAGACGCGCAGCGCAGTTTTCACCAGGAGAGCCGCGCGCATCAACTGATCAGACTGTGTCGGAGCGCATACGCTGTGAGCTCCGCATTGCGCGCGAAATTCATCTTCTCGAGAATGCGCGTGCGATAGGTGCTCACGGTCTTGACGCTTAGACAGAGTTCTCCCGCGATGTCGGTGACGGTTTTGCCCGCAGCAAGCTGCACGAAGATCTGAAACTCACGGTTGGACAACTGCCGGTGGAGCGGCTCAGCGGCATCGCCCGCCGCCTCCATCGCGAGCGCCTCGGCCAGCGAGGCGCTGATGTATTTCTTGCCGGTCGCGATCGTGCGCAGGGCCTGGAGCATGTCCTTGGCTTCGCCGGCTTTCGGGAAAAAACCGCTGACACCTGCGCGCAGCAGATTGACTGCGTATTGCTCCTCCGGATACATGCTGACGATGAGGATCGGCAGCTCCGGCTGCTTGCGGCGCAGCGAGCTCACCGTTTCCAGGACGTTGGCGTCCGGAAGCGAAATGTCGAGCAAGACGATATCGAATCGACCGGTCGCCGCCAGGCTCAAGGCGGCGGCCGCGGTTCCGGCTTCGCCCGCAGCCTCGAGGTCGTCCGTCGTGTCGAGCAGCTGCTTGAATCCCGCGCGAACCAGCGCGTGATCGTCGACGATCAGTACGCGCGTCTTTCGTCCCGGCAGCGCGGCACGTTCGCCTTGCGTCATAGTTTCCCCCCCTTCACGCATCACGGCTCTCCTTGATTATAGGTCGGGCCGTCGCGCCCGGCCAGCCGCGGCGGTCACGCAGCCAGCGCATCGTAGCCGTTCGACTGCATCGGCTTGCGCCGTATGCATCCATCTCCATAGGCATGCAGCCGGTTGTACATCGTCTTCAGGCTGATGCCCAACAGACGCGCGGCTTCAGTCTTGCTGCCACCGACCGCCTGCAGCGTTGCCGTGATCAAGGTCCTTTCGACGTCGTCCAGCGACATGCCGACGGTAATGCGCAATGCCGACGAATCGGACATTGCGGGGGTGCCCATCGTGGATCCGGTCGCCGCCGTGCCGCCGTCTTCGCCGCGGTCCTGGCCCAGTGCCGAAAAAGTGCTGATGTCGATCTGGACTTCCTCGTCGGAAAGCACGAACGCCCGATGGATCACGTTCTTCAGCTCGCGCACATTGCCCGGCCACGTGTGCTCGACTATCCTGCGCCGACCGTCGGCGCTGAGCGTCTTCTGCTCGCCCTGCTCTTCGTTGAGCTCGCTAAGGAACATTTCCGCCAACAGCACCGCGTCGTCGCCGCGATCGCGCAGCGGCGGGACGTTGACCGGGATGACGCACAACCGGTACATCAGGTCCTCGCGCAGCTTGCCCGACGCTACCGCCTGCCGCAGATCGCGGTTGCTCGCCGCCAGCACCCTCACGTCGGCGCCGATTTCCTGATCGCCACCGACACGCGTGAACCGGCCCGTCTCGAGGACACGCAGCAGCCGCACTTGCATTTCGACAGGCATCTCGGTCACTTCATCCAGAAACAGCGTGCCGCCGTCGGCCCGTTCGAAGCAACCGCGGTGCGTCCTCGCGGCACCGGTAAAGCTGCCGCGCTCATGGCCGAACAGTTCGCTTTCGATAAGGGTCTCCGGGATCGCGCCGCAATTGACAGCGATGAACGGGCGGTCCTTGCGTGGGGAGAGATGGTGCAGCGTCGTTGCGACCAGTTCCTTGCCGGAGCCGCTTTCACCGAGGATCATCACCGGCGCGGTGGAGCGCGACAGGCGATCGAGCCCGTGAAACAGATCGCGCATCGGTTGGCATGCGCCGTACAGTAGACCGAAACGCTCGAGACGCTTTTCGCTGGATATCCTGGCTGTCGCGCGCGGCGCAACGTCAGCGGGTGCGTTGGCCGGATACTTGGCAAGATTAGCGATGCTCTGAAGCTCTCCAAACATGGCCCTCTCCGTTGTTGTTGAACTTTGGACGGGCCAATACTCCCCTAGGCGGGTTGGAGCCGGTATAGGTCTTGCTCTGTAAATTCTGTAGGCGTAACGGGTAGCCTTGTAGGATCAAGTCCTACAACGGACAGACTCGCCCGTTCGACCCCGACGTCGGCGAGGAGATTGCAACGCCCCTGGGCCGCATTGACAGGCCGATGAGCGCGCGGCGGATCTTACCGCGCGGCGTCCCGCACGATCGCTGCGGAGCCGCTATTGAAGAGTGGAGCAGGTGCGCCGGGTGTATCGAACTCGGTTCATGGGAGGGCTGAACGAACCCAATGTTCCCGACGCCCTGCGCGCAGTCTGTCGCAAGCCGCGTGCCAGGATCGCTCTCACTCGACAGCGGACTCATGCGCAGCTTGCGCCGCGGCACGAGTTGCAATCCGGATTGCAATAAACGACAGATCGTTTGTAGAAACGTCGCAAGCATCGCGGCGTCATGACTCGCGTGGGACGCGACCCCTTGGCATGACGCTTGCGAGAGTCGCCGCGCAAGTTCGAGACCTGACAAATGGACAATGCCATGCAGACCAATTCGGACCATCCGCGGGACGAAGTTGCCGTCGAGTCGCCGAGCGCTGGCGAAGAACGCGACCGACGCACGAATATCGAATCTCCGGTCGATACGGACGCTGTACGGGACGCAGAGCGCGATATCCCGGCAGCGCACACGCCGCGGCGGCATCCGCCAGTCGAGGAGCCGGAAGACAATCCTGAAGAGCATGCCCCGGAGACCGAGCCCGACAGCGATCCCGACGCCGACTCGGATCAGCGACGACGTCCGCCGCGTCCGGGGAAGGCTCCTCGCTGAGCTGTCGCCGCAATCGGTCCCGTCGGCTTTTCACCACTGCCTGCGATCCGCGCAAGGCGGCATTGACGCCCATGTCGCGGCGAACACGCACGTCCGCCATCGGGTGCGTTGAGCGCACCTCATTGCAACGCTATAAGCTGTTCGATCGCTGAATCGCTGCCCGGCCGCATTCCACGCCCCGCTGCGTCGGGATCAGCTAACATCCATTCTTTGCGCTTGCCTTGCGGCGTGCGCAAGACCCTATGCCGACCGCCCGCTCCTTCCGGCTGGATCCCTGGATTCCGGCGTTGCTGTTTGCCGTCGGCACCGGGCTGGCCGTCTTCGCGGGCCTGATGATCGTCAGCTGGCACGCGCCAGAACCCGTGCCGATGGCCGCGGGTTTCGATCGCATTCAGTACGACGCCGCGTGGGCGATCGCCTTCGCGAGCGCGGCATTGGCGCTGCACGTCGTCGCTGCAACACGAATCGCTCGCCTGTTTGCGCTGGTTACATTAGCTCTCGGCGGCGTGAGGCTCGCCGCCTGGGTTGTGCCGGACGGCATTCCGCTGCATCCGATGCTCGCCAATCCGTGGCTGCCGCTTGCGGCCGGTTCCTACAACGACATGGGGCTGCTCACGGCGCTGATCGCAGTCGTTATCGGCGCTGCCCTGCTGTTGTTGCTTCGACCGGGGAAAAGCCGCAGGCCGTGGCACGCGATCACCGTGGCACTCCTCACTTCGATCGCGCTGGCACTCTCACTGCTGATGCTGTTTGCCGCATGGAGCGGCAGCACGGTCGCGTCCGAGTCGCTGCAGCTGACCGGCGGCGAGCGAGCGACCGGCGCGATCTACACGGTGCTCGCCGCCACGATGCTGGGCTACGCGATGCTGACTAGCGGCGGCGAACGGAAGGCATTGCGCCGGTCGGCGCCGCTCATCGTCTGGCTTGCCGTTTTCGCGTGCGTGCTTGTTCTGTGGCGCGCGCTGACCGTGCAGGAGACGCGCTTCATCCAGCGCAGCACCGCGCTGGTCGCAGCGGACGCTCGCGGCCAGATCCAGCGCGATCTGTACGCGCGCATCGACATCGTCGAGCGGCTGGCCGAGCGCTCGCTGGCGTATTCCGATCCCCAGGCATGGAAACGCGACGCCGAAGGGCTACTCAAAGGTGTCGCAGCGGTCGAGACCGTGACGCTGGGCGGCCCCGATTACGTCATCCAGCAGGCGGTTCCTGCCAGCGCGCTGGCCGTCGTCGGCCTCGATCGGCGGATCGACGCGCAGCGACGGTCGGCGATCGACCTTGCAGTACGCACACGCCACGCCACGCTCAGCCCGTTTCTCGACCTGGTCGTCGGCGGCGAGGGTCTGGTGCTGTACGTGCCGGTATTCCAGGCGGACGAGTTGCGCGCGATCATCTCGGCCACGCTGGCGCGGGGAGGATGGCCGAAGTCGATCCTCGACCAGCGCTTTCCCGAGCAGTACATCGAGATCATGCAGGACGGACGGGCGATGCGCACTGTCGCTGCCGACGGCCCGAAGGCTGCCGCTAAATGGTCGCAGGATCTCCCGCTGGTCGTGCAGAATGCTCACTGGACCCTGCGTGCGACGCCGACGCAGAATCTCGTCGCCGGCGGCGCCTCGCCGCTGCCGATCGCCGCACTGGCGCTTGGTACGATCCTAGCCACGCTGCTCGCGCTTTCGACCTACCTTTTCCAGACCGCCCGCGCGAATGCAAAAGATCTCAAGCGAACCAACGAGCGGCTGGTCAGCGACATCGCGCGGCGCTATCACGTCGAGCAGGAACTGCGCGAAAGCGAGAGCCGCACCAGCCTGATCATCAACGCCGTCAAGGATTGTGCGATATACATGCTCGACACCGAAGGCCGGGTTGCAAGCTGGAATCCCGGCGCGCAAGCCCTGAATGGCTATACGGCGACCGAGATCGTCGGCAAGCACTTTTCCGTGCTCTACCCGTCCGATCGCAAGGACCCGCCGGAAAAGGAGCTCGCCGTTGCGGCCCGTCGCGGTTGGTACGAGGAAGAATGCTGGCACCTGCGCAAGGACGGCAGCCGGTATTGCGGAGACGACATAATCTCGGCGATTCGCGACGAGCCCGGCAATCTGCGCGGCTTTTCCGTCGTCACCCGCGACGCGACGATGCGACTCGAGTTGCGTGAGCAGACCGAACGCGCTCGCGACTTTTATTTTTCGCTGTTCTCGGGATTCCCCAACCTGGTCTGGCGCTCCGACACCACTGGAGCCTGCGATTACCTGAACCAGGCATGGCTCGAGTACACAGGCAGGAAGCAGGAAGAGGAGTTCGGCTCGGGTTGGCTGGACGGCGTGCACCCGGACGATCGCGCCCGCTGGCGGGACATCATCGCCGAAACCTTTGCCGCGCAGAAGAACTTCGAATACGAGTTCAGGCTGCGCCGCGCTGACGGCAGCTTCGGATCGATCATCTGCAACGGCCGTCCGTATTACGACATGCAGGGGCGCTTTGCCGGCTACCTGAACGCCTGCTACGACAACACGGTGCGGCGCGCGATGGAAAGTGCGCTCAAGGAAAGCGAGGCGCGTTATCAGGGCATGACGGCCAACGTGCCGGGCATGGTGTTCGAGTTGCTGCGCGATCCCGCCGGCAAGCTGTCGTTTTCGTACGTCAGCGAGGGTGTCGTCGCGCTGACCGGCGCTACCGAGGCGGCACTGACCACGGACAGCGCGGCGTTTTTCGACCTCGTCGCGCCCACCGAGCGACCGCATCTGGAGGCAACTCTCGAAGCGTCCGCCGCGCAGCTCTCGAACTGGAGCTGGAGCGGCCGCATCCAGCCGCGCCACGAGTCGACCGAAAGATGGATCTCCATTCGGGCCCGCCCCAGGCAGGCGGAAAACGCGGGCGTGCTTTGGGACGGTGTCGTGTTCGACGACACGCAAAGCCGTCTGTCGCAGGTGGAGCTCGAGCGCTCACGCGAGGAGCTGCGCGAGCTGTCGCGGCACCTGCAGACGGTGCGCGAGGAAGAGAAGCAGCGCATCGCGCGGGAAGTGCACGACGAGCTCGGCGCGACGCTGAGCGTGCTGAAAATGGACCTGGAGTCACTCGATGCGCAGCTGCCGCCCGACCTCTCGGAGGCGAGAGCCAAGCGCAGCGCGATGATTCAGCTGGTCGACTCCGCCGTGGCAACGACGCGCAAGATCGTGACCGACTTAAGACCCAGCATCCTCGATGATCTCGGTCTCGCCGCGGCATTGCGCTGGCAGATCGGCGAATACGAAAAACACACGAAGTTGGGGCTTCATCTCGACACGCCCAATCCCGACATTGCGATCGATCGCGAACGTGGATTGGCGCTTTTCCGCATATTCCAGGAAACAGTCACCAACGTGGCGCGCCACGCCAATGCCACTAATGCCTGGATAGGATTGGCGCAGACAGACCGCGCCTACGTGTTGACTGTCCGGGACGACGGCGGCGGCATCAGCGAGGAAGACTTGCGCAAGCCGATGTCGCATGGCGTCCGGGGCATGCGCGAACGGGCCCAGCACTTCGGCGGCAACCTGTCGGTGTCCTCCACTTCAGAGGGAACGACCGTCGTAGTGACGATCCCGAAACAGAACGCTTAAGCCGGCCGCCAGCCCGACGCGGGCGCGCCGAAGGCGCCGCCCGCGTCGGGGTCAACCTGCGCTACGCCGGCGGTCGAGCACCGGCCGGTCGCGCACCGCCCCGTACCCGGATTGAATCCGGCCGAGCGAGCGCGAGCGTTCGCCTCGGAACTGCAGCGTTTGATCGCCGATCACGCGGCCCCAGTTCTCTTCGAGCGCGCCGATGAAAGACCTCAGGCGTCCTTCGATTCGATCACGATTCATCGCTGCTCCGATGCTGCGCCGTCAGGCTGATTTGACGACCAGATTGTCGACGACGTTCTTGACTCCGTTGGTCGACGAAGCGATTTGCTTCGCCTTGTCGCGCAACTCATTGGAGGCAACGGTCCCTGACAGGGTCACCGTGGCTTCCTTGGTGTCGACGTTGATGTCGGTCGACTTCAGGCCCGGCTCCGCAATGAGCGCTGCCTTGACCTTGGCGGTGATCGCTGTGTCGTCGGCCGCCATCGCGACCTTCGCGCTCGCGTTAGTAGTGGTATCGGCGACCTTGTCGGCCGCCCGGTCCATCTTCTGGCCGACGGTCGTGCCGGTACCGCTACCCTGTTGGCCGCAGCCGACGACAAGCAGCAAGCTCGACGCCAGCGCTGTAATCGCGATCATAGGCTTTAGATGACTGTGCATTTTTGCTCCTTGCAAATGTCTGTTCCCGCCTCATGGCCGGCGGTTCTGGCCTCGTGCCGCTAGCACTGTTGTGCGGCACGCTCCCAATACGGTTTCGCCCCGAAATAGGCATGGATGAATACGGCCAGCTCGCGGTCGAGCAGCTCGTTCATCGCTTCGACGCGCATCGACGGCGCTCGCTCGATCCAATCGCGCGTGGCGTTGACGCAGATACCGTCGCCGTCGACCTGCATGTACATCGTGTTCCAGGGCACCGCGATCAGACGCTCGCTCCAGTCCGGCGCGTGATCGAGAACGACAACGCCGTAAGCGACGCGGCCGGCGTGCATGTCGACCAGAACGTCGAGCAACTCCCCGACGCGCTGGCCCTGGCTGTCGAGCACGATGCAGCCAAGCAGGCTGTTCGCGCCGACGATCGGCGATCGACCAAACCCGGCGCGCTTCACCTCCACGTTGGGGAACAGGTCCGGTGTCCGGGTGCTGGTGCTTTCCTGAGCTTGCCTGAACATGCCTGTCCCCCTGTGGTAGACAGACTATGCCGAGTGCCACACGTTGCCGCTATCGGTCCGCGACTGTTTCTCGTGTCAGCGGCAAGCGCGCCGGCTGTCGGACAACGACCTACGTCGCGATCAGTTTTTCAGGTTCGTCGGCAGATGGGTCAGCAGGTCGGCAAGGTCGTCGGCGTGCTCCTCCTCCTTCGCCTGGATTTCCTCCATCAGCCGCCGCGACGTTGCATCGAACGGTGCGAAATACGCCGCGATCTCGCGATAACTGTCGATCGCAATCCGTTCGGCGACCAGATCTTCCTTGATCATGTCGATCAGGTCTTTGCCTTCGACGTATTCCGAATGGCTGCGCGTCGCCAGCCCCTCCGGCGAAAAATTCGGCTCGCCGCCGAGTTGCACGATGCGCTCGGCGATCAGGTCGGCGTGCGCCTGCTCCTCGGTGGCATGCTCGAGGAATTCGGCGGCCACCGGCCCGGCGTGTATCCCGCGGGCCATGAAATAGTGGCGCCGGTAGCGGAGCACGCAGATGATTTCGGTGGCGAGCGCTTCGTTGAGCACGCGAATCGCGGTCTGGGTGTCGCCGCCGTATCCGGCGGTGACCGCGCCTTCTTCGATGTGCTCCCGTGCGCGCTTGCGCAAGGTCGCGACGTCGGAAAGAAATGGCTGTTGTTTGCTCATGACGTCTCCTGGGGATGACCGGCGCGGAGGCGAAGTGCCAACCCGCGAATGAACAGTCCGCAGCAGGAATCATGCCGACCCTCGCAGCCGCTGCAGCGCTCGCGCTGCCGGATCGATTGCGACCAAAAATGCCCGGCCTGCGTGTAATTCTTACAGCGAAGAGCACTTAGACGGCGGAAAGCCGCAACGTCAGATCAGCGCGGGCTGCCGCTCGACCGCGGCGTCGACGACAACCAATGCGGTCATGTTGACAATGCGCCGGACGGTGGCGGACGGAGTGAGGATGTGAATCGGCTGGGCGACGCCGAGCAGGATCGGGCCCAGCGTCAGCCCGCTGCCGGCGGCGACCTTCAGCAGGTTGAACGAAATATTGGCCGCGTCCAGCGTCGGCATGATCAGCAGATTGGCATCGCCCTTGAGCCGCGCGTCGGGAAAAACCTTGCGCCGGATCTGCTCGGACAGCGCGGCGTCGCCCTGCATCTCACCTTCGACTTCGAGATCGGGTTCCTGGGCATTGATCAGCGCCAACGCCGCCTGCATCTTGCGCGCCTGCGGATCGGCGCTCGAACCGAAGCTCGAATGCGACACCAGCGCCACCTTGGGAGTGATGCCGAAGCGGCGCACTTCCTCGGCCGCCAGGCGCGCGATCTCCGCGATCTGCTCGGCGGTGGGATCCCGGTTGACATAGGTGTCGGCGATAAACACCGTCCGGTCAGGCAGCAGCACCGCATTCATCGCCCCCCAGGTAGTCACGCCCTCGCGCAGGCCGACGACCTGCTCGACATAGTGCCGGTGCGCCGAATGCGCGCCGAACGTCCCGCAGAGCATGCCGTCGGCGTCGCCCATGTGTATCATCATCGCGCCGATCAGTGTCAGCCTGCGGCGCATCTCGATCTTGGCGAACTGCTGCGACACGCCCTTGCGCTGCGCCAGCCGGTAGTACTCGGTCCAGTAGGTCCGGTAGCGTGGATCGGATTCCGGATTGACGATCTCTACGTCGACGCCCGGCTTGATGCGCAACCCGTAGCGCGCCAGCCGGCGCTCGATCACCGCGGGGCGACCGATCAGCATCGGCTTGGCCAGACCCTCGTCGACGACGACCTGCACGGCGCGCAGCACGCGCTCCTCCTCGCCTTCGGCGTAGACGACGCGCTTCGGCGCCTTCTTCGCGGCCTGGAAAATCGGCTTCATCAAGAGGCCCGAGTGATAGACGACCTGCGACAGGCGCTCGTGGTAGGCGTCGAAGTCCGCGATCGGACGCGTCGCGACGCCGGACGCCATCGCTGCCCGCGCGACCGCCGGCGCGATCATCACGATCAATCTGGGGTCGAACGGTTTGGGGATCAGGTAGTCGGGCCCGAACTTGACGTCCTGCACACCGTACGCGGCGGCGACGATGTCCGATTGCTCGACCATCGCAAGGTCGGCGATCGCGCGCACGCACGCGAGCTTCATCGCTTCGTTAATCGTCGTCGCGCCAACATCCAGCGCACCGCGGAAAATGAACGGAAAGCAAAGGACGTTGTTGACCTGGTTCGGAAAGTCGGACCGGCCGGTGGCGATGACCGCGTCGGGCCGCGCCGCCTTGGCGACATCGGGCATGATCTCGGGCTCGGGATTGGCCAGAGCCATGATCAACGGTCTGTCCGCCATCCGCTTCAGCATTTCGGGCTTCAGCACGCGCGGCGCCGACAGACCGATGAAGATGTCGGCGCCGGGGATGATGTCGGCCAGCTTTCGCGCGTCGGTAGCCTGCGCGTAGCGCGCCTTGTTGTCGTCCATCTCCTCCTTGCGGCCGCGGTAGACGACGCCGGCGATGTCGGAGACCCAGATGTTTTCGCGCTGGACACCAAGCTCCACAAGCAGGTCGAGACAGGCGAGCGCGGCAGCGCCCGCACCCGAGCATACGAGCTTGACCGCGCGCATTTCCTTGCCGACGACGCGCAGACCGTTGAGCACCGCAGCGCCCACGATGATCGCCGTGCCATGCTGGTCGTCGTGGAATACCGGAATGCGCATGCGCTCGCGGCATTTGCGCTCCACGTAGAAGCATTCGGGTGCCTTGATGTCTTCCAGATTGATGCCGCCGAACGTCGGCTCGAGCGCGCAGATGATATCGACCAGCCGGTCCGGATCGCGTTCGTCGATCTCGATGTCGAAACAGTCGATGCCGGCGAATTTCTTGAACAGGACCGCCTTGCCCTCCATCACCGGTTTGCCGGCGAGCGGACCGATCGCGCCGAGGCCCAGCACCGCGGTGCCGTTGGTGATGACGCCGATCAGGTTGCCGCGTGCGGTGAGGTTGCGAGCTTCGGCCGGATCGCGGACGATTTCGTCGCAGGCGGCCGCGACACCCGGCGTATAAGCGAGCGCAAGATCGCGCTGGTTGATCAGCTGCTTGGTCGGCAGGATCGAGATCTTGCCCGGCGGATGCGCGCGATGATATTCGAGCGAGGCCTCGCGTATGTCCTGGTCGGGCGTCTCTTTGCTCATCGTTCGTCCGCGGGAAGATGATAGCAGAAGCCCATGCCGGCGCCCTCCTGCCCGGCGGCGTAAAGGCGGCGGGCGGCGCTCGCGCTAACCGTATAATGCGCGTATCGCGTCTGCCGCGGAATTCTCTGCTAATGCTCATTTTCTGGTTTCTCGCTGGGGCGCTGCTCGTTGCCGCCTTGGGCGTGCTCCTCTGGCCGCTGCTGCGCACGCAGCGCGGTGGCGCGGAGCCGGACGCCGACTCGGCCGCAATCGCGGTATTCCGGGATCAAAAGCGCGCCACCGACCAGGACTTCGCATCGGGTGCGATCACCCGCGCCGAGCGCGAGGTCGTGCTGTCGGATCTTGCGCAGCGCGTTGCCGACGAAATCGGCGCGCCGCACCGCTCGCCCGAGCGCGGCGCGATAGCACGGCGCTCCTGGCCGCTGGCGATAGGACTGCTGGTCTGTATTCCGGCGCTGGCGATTTTCCTCTACGGCCGTCTCGGCGATCCGGCAGCCTCAGCCGTCGCCGCGGCCACCGACGGAGGGCAGGAATTGAGCGACCCGCAGATCGCCGCGATGGTCGGCGCGCTGGAGCGTCGGCTCGAGCAGCATCCGGACAATGCCGAAGGCTGGGCGCTGCTGGCGCGCTCGTATTACGTGCTTGGTCGCTTTTCCGCGGCGGCGGAAGCATACACGAAGGCGCTCGCGCGGGCGCCAGACAGCCCCGATCTGCTCGCCGATTATGCAGATACGTTGGGGATGCTGCAGGGCCGCCACCTCGCCGGCAAGCCGCTCGCGCTGGTAGAGCGCGCACTGGCCATCGATCCGAAACACGGGAAGGCGCTGGCCTTGGCGGCGACCGCGGCGATGGAGGCACACGATCCTGCCAAGGCGCTCGCCTACTGGCACCGGCTCGCCGCGCAGTTGCCCCCGGGCTCCGAGGACGCAACGCAGGTTGCCGCCGTGATCGCGGAGCTGGGTGGCGGAGCGGCGGATGCCGTGAACACGATGCGAGCACCGGGGCCGGGCGCCAGCGCCGCAGGCAACAGCGGCACGGTCAGCGGCCATGTCGCAGTGAGCCCGAGCCTGACCGCAAAAGTCGCACCCACCGATACCGTTTTCATTTTCGCGCGCGCTCCGACCGGACCGCGCATGCCGCTCGCCGCGCTGCGCATTCCGGCCAGCGAATTGCCGAAGGATTTCGCGCTGGACGATGCGATGGGCATGGCCGCGGGAGCGAAACTCTCGAGTGCGAGCGAAGTGATCGTCGAAGCGCGCCTGTCGCGAACCGGTAATGCGCTTGCGCAGCCCGGTGACCTGTTCGGCAAAAGCGGTCCGGTCAAGCCTGGCGCGACGGGCGTGCGCATCACAATAGACCAGGTCGTACCGTAGGCAGTCGTTCCGCCGGAAGCATCGCGGTGCCGTGCTATGATCGCCGCCAGCCAAATTCGGGAGGGGCGGCGCGGGGATGGCACAGCGTTCGGACGGCGACTCCTCAGCACAGCGTTCGAACCCGCGCCGGCATGCGTCGATCGCTGCGATCGCGGTGTGCTCGAGCGCCTTCGCGATTGCCGCCCTCGCCGCGCCGGTCGACGATTTGCGCACCGCGGTCGAAGCCGGCGACTCCGCAGCGGCGTACGCCCGCTATTGCGCAACGTCGATCGACGTCGCCGAGCGCCCGCCGGAATTCGATCTGTGGTGCGGCGTCGCGGCCGTCGACATCGGCCGCTCCGGCGAAGGCGTCCTGGCACTCGAGCGATACGTGCTGCAATTTCCCGAAGACGCGCGCGCCCGCCTCGAGCTGGCGCGCGCTTATTTCTACGCCGGCGACGACGTCCGCTCGCGCGAAGAATTCGAAGCAGTGGCGAGAGGCCAGCCGCCGCCGGAGGTGCAAGCCGGCATCGATCGCTATCTCGCGGCGCTGACCGATCGCGAGGCCCGCTATCGCGGCCGGCGCACGGCGTTCGTCGAGCTCGGCGGCGGTTACGACAGCAACGCCAATGCCGGCGTTGCGCAGGCCACCATCGGGTTGCCGGTGCTCGGGCCAGTCACCGTCGATGCTTTCGGCGTTCAAAAAGAGTCGGCATTCGGATGGCTGGCGGCGGGCGCCGAGATTCCGCCATCCTCTGTCCGCCCGGATGGACGGTCAATGCCAGCGTCTACGGCGGCGGCACGTTCTACGCGTCAGCCTCGGAATTCAATCTGGCGAATTACGGCGCGGCAGTTGGCGCGAGCTATCGGGCCGATCGCAACGAGTATTCTCTGGCGTATGCTCACGGCGAGATCGCGCTCGACGGATCGCGCTATCGCTGGGCCGACGGCATCGGCTTCGAGTGGCGCCGACAAATCTCGGAGCTGTCTTCGCTCGCGCTTGCGCCGCAATACGCGCGCATCGGTTACGCCGGCGACAACGCCGCACGCGATGCCGATTTGAGCGCGTTGAGCGCCAGCTATCGGCAAGTGCTGGCTGCGCCGATGGCAGCCGGTGCTCAACGCAGTGGTGTTCTACGGCGACGAGCACAACCGTGAGGGCCGCGGCGATCTCGGTCGCGGCATCGTCGGCGCGAGTTTCGACGTCACCGTGTCGCCATCGCCCTTCTGGGCGCTGAACGCGGGTCTCGCGTACGCGCAAAGCGACTACGACGCGCCGATCCCGCTGCTCGACGTGACGCGGCGCGACCGCAACCTGGGCGTAGGCCTCGGAGCGATCTACCTAGTCAACCGGAATCTGAGCGTGCGCGGCGAATACCGGTACGCCAAAAACACGTCCAATCTCGAGCTCTACGAATACACGCGCCACCTTGGCGTATTGAAAGTCCGCTATGAATTCAAATAGCACGACCATCGCGCTTCGGTGCAAGCTCGCGTTGCGTTTCGGCTTGCTCCTCGTCTGCGCGCTGACCGTAAATTTCGCCTTTGCGCAGACGGCCGGGAAGGTCTTGCTATCGGTCGGCGACGTCAGCGTCGTCCGTCGCGGCGAGCATATCCGTCTGGTCGCGGGCGCGTTGGTCGGCGCCGGCGACAGCGTCGTCACAGGAGCCGACAGTTATGCACAGATCCGCTTCAGCGACGATGCGCTGGTGGCGCTCAAGCCGGACACCGAGTTTCGCATCGAGCGCTTCAATTTCACCGGCAAGCAGGATGGCAGCGAGGCCGCGGTCTTCCGGCTGGTGCGCGGCGGATTCCGCACGTTGACCGGACAGATCGGCAAACTGAACCGCGACCAGTACCAGCTGTTGACCACGCAGGCGACCATAGGCATTCGCGGTACGCACTACCAGGTCCAGATCTGCGCCGCCGGCCAGTGCAAGAACCGCGGCGCCGAGGTGGGTTCCGGAATGTACGGCGGGACCTACGAAGGCGGCGTCGTCGTCGCCAACGGTTTCGGCAGCGGCGAGTTCGGCGCCGACGAATTTTTCTACGTGCCGGATGGACAAGCGCCGCTGCGCTGGCTCGGACCACCTGATTTTCTTTCCGACAAGCTCGAGCGGCGCGCGCGCGTCGCGCGCACTGCGCCGACCGAATTGCGTTTTGCCAAGGTGCCCGAAACCGCGCCGCCACCGGCGTTGCCGCAGGCACCGTTCACGTTCATGGCAACGGAGGATCTCGGCTCGCGCTTGCTAGCGCCGGGACAGACGATCGTCGTTGGGTCGGATCGCTACACGCTCGAGCTCGACTCTACGTCGAATCCTGACCTCCAGGTCGGCATCGTCGGCGGCGCGCTGCATTCGTTTCGCAACGGCTCGCTCTCGGCCGATCTCGGCTCGGCAGCGCTGACCGACGTCGGCAGCGACGGGTCGATCCCGTCAGGCTTTGCCGCCGGCAGCGGTCTCAACTGGGGCCGCTGGTCCGGGCCGGGATCGACGATCACGCAGGCGCTGGGGAATCAGCTGGTTCACAACGACGGCGGCGACCTGCATTACATTTACGGCAACACGGCGACGGCGCTGCCGACATCCGGACAGGTTTCGTACGCGGCGGTCGGTGGCACGCGGCCGACCGACTCGGGCACCGGCGCCGTCGGTACGCTGGTGTCGGGCGGCACGGTAAACGTCAACTTCACCACCGCTCAACTCGGGCTCTCCGGCCTCACCGCCGGCTTCAACGATGCGAACTATACGATGGGCGGCACGGCCAGCATCGTCAATGGCCGCTTCTCGACCGGTGGCGTCGGCGGTGCGTTGACCGGTTGCGCCGGCGGCGCTTGTCAACCGCTGGTCGCCGGGAACTTCACCGGCTTCTTCGCCGGCCCGGGTGGATCCGGCATAGGCATCGACTACTATTTCAACACCCGCACCGGCAACGTGATCGAGGGCGTCGTCGGGTATCGCAAATGCGGGCCCGGCGGCTGCTAGTGCATTAGGCGGGCGCAGGCTACTTCGTAGCGAAGTTGGTGGCGCCGTCCCAATCGGCCGGCGGCCGTGCCGCGGCGTACATCGCGCAGCGCTGGGCGAAATAGGCGTACAGACGCGTGGCAGGATGCGCGCTGGCAAGGGCGGCAAGCGACGCCGCCGCGTCGGCAAAGCGCCGCTCGCGGTATTGCAGCAGAGCTTGGTCCCACGCCGCGAGTTCGCCGGCGGTCGACTCTCCCGCTTCCGGCAGAGGCTCGAATATCGTGATCGGGTTCGCCCTCCCCTTGACGCGCACTCGATCGATCTCGCGACAGCGGATGTCGGGCATGGCGGCGCGCGTGTCCTCGCCGATGATGACGGCGACGCCGTACTCCTTGGTCAATCCCTCCAGCCTCGATGCGAGGTTGACCGCGTCGCCGAGCACCGTGTAAGCCTTGCGGAATTCCGAGCCCATGTCGCCGACGTTCATCGCGCCGGTGTTGATGCCGACGCCGATGACCAGCTCTGGCCAGCCGCGCTTCTTGAACTCGTGTGCCAGAGACGACATTCTGCGCTGCATCGCCAGCGCGGCGAGAACGGCGTCGCGCGCGTGGTTCGGATTGTCGACCGGCGCGCCCCAGAACGCCATGATCGCATCGCCGACGTATTTGTCGACCGTTCCGTGATGCGCGTGAATGATCTCGGTCATCCGCGTCAGGTAGGCGTTAAGCATCGCCGACAGTTCGCGCGGCGGCAGGTTTTCCGACAGCGCGGTGAAGTCGCGCACATCGCAGAACAGCACGGTCATCGTGCGGCTCTCGCCAACCATGCTGTATCGCTCTCCGCTTTCGACCATTTGCGCCACCCGCTCGCGCGGCACGTACTCGCCGAACATCGCCGAAACCTTGCGGATCTTGCGTTCCTCTCGCATGAAACCGGCCAGCATGTTCCAGCCGAACAGTACCGCGAGCATCAGCAAGGTCGCGGCGACCGGTACGACTTCGTTCAGTTTGATCCACAGCAGAAGATTCGCCGCGGCCACTATGCCCATGACGGCGACGACGCCCAGGGCATTGAACACCGGGTCACGATACGGGATGACGAACAGCACGACCAGTCCGGTCAGCAGCATCATCAGCGCCTCGATCGCGTTCGCGTTCGCCGGAACCGATTTCAAGTCCTGGTTCAGCATGCCCGAAAGCAGGCTGGCGTGGATTTCGACTCCAGGAAAGTCGGCGGCCAGCGGAGTCGGGCGCAGATCCTGCAGTCCCTTGGCCGTCGTTCCGACCAGCGCGATCGCGCCGGCGAAATCCGCCGGTGCGCTGCCCGTCAGCACGTCGGCGGCCGAATAGTAGCGAAAAGTCTTGGGCTTGCCGCGAAACGGGATCAGCGCCGTTCCGTCCGCCGCGGTGGGAAGGGCCAATCCGCCGATATCGAAACCGTCGAGGCTGTTCGTCGGAATCGAAATGCGGTGTCACCCGCTTCGCTTCGAGCACGACCCGCGCGATTGCCAGCGACAGCGCCGGGTAGTAGGCGTTGCGGTAAAGCTCGACCATCGGAACGCGGCGCACGACGTTGTCGGCATCGAAGAACGGGTCGACATGTCCGCTGCCCGCGGCCGCCTGCGCGAGCTCCGCGATGGCCGCCGTATAGCCGACGGCCGCCTGGATCGGAATGATGCCGCCGCCGATATCCTGGGCACGGAACAGCGGCGGCGGGAGAGCGCCGATCTGCTGCGCCTCGTAGGTGAAGCCGAACCCCAGAATGACTGGCCTGCCGCGAATGGCATCGGCGAACCGCGCGTCGAAGTCGAGCTCGGGGCGCAGCCTGTCGAGCGTCGCGACATAGCCGCGGTCTTCCTTGAGATCGCGCTGCGCCAGCCGCTCGAGGACGTCGATGCCCGACGATCGGTCCGGTTCGGCGAACACGACGTCGAACCCGACGGCTCGCGCCTGATAGCGATCCAGCAATTGCGGTCGTCAACCGGGCAAGCTTGTCGCGAGACCAGGGCCAACGCCCTTCGCGCTGCAAGCTGGGCTCGTTGATGTCGATGATGACGACCTGCGGATCGCCGCGATTCGGCAGCGTCAACTTGAGTCGTGTGTCGTACGAGATCGCTTCGAGCTTGGCCAGCAGGCTCGTCTTGCCGAACTGCGTCAGCGGATGCAGCAGGAAGACCGCGATGATCAGCAGGCCGACGAGCCAGCGAGGCGCGCCGATCAGCCACGTGGCGAGCGTCCCGGTGGCGAGACGCACGGCGGACGAGCTAGCGGCGCGTCCGCCGGCGCAGTGCCGCCATCGCCAGCGCCGCGACCGCGACGGACAGCAGTGCCAATCCGATCGACGAAAGCACGGGAATCCCACTCGCCGTCGGATGTCGACGCCGCAGCATTCGCCTTCCCGCCCGGCGTCAACGGGCAGCAGCACGCCTTTGATCACCAGCTCATCGACGGGCCCCGCGCCCGCCGGCAGGTGAGAGCTGTCGCCCGCGTAGAAGGCCGACAAGGTGAAGGCATCGATCGTCAGCCCCGTCAAGCGAAAGTCCGCGCGTCCGTTCGGGTCGAGCGCGCCGGACAGCGGCGCGGCGATCTTTTCCGGCGGCGTACCGGGCGGCACGGTGTCGAATGGCGGCCCGCAGAACGCGCCCGTGCCGCGCACGCAAAGCTGGACCGCGCCCTGCGGCGACGCCGGGCCTCCGGACGCGACCAGCGTAGCGGTCACCGGCTGCCCGAAGACGGCGACCTGCGGCAGCACGGCCAGCGACAGCGCGTCGCCGCGCGGTCGACGGTCAGCGTGAGTGTCTGCACCGCCGCCGCGATGCAGCCGTTGCTCGCAGTGATCGTCAGAGTCGACGTTCCCGCGGCCATCCGGCGTGCCGCTGATCAGACCCGACGCGGCATCGAAGGCAAGACCGGCCGGCAGACCGGCGACCGACAGAACCGGCGTCGGACTCCCGGTAGCGCTCACAAGTGAACGCATAGGGACGAGCCCGCCGTCGCCGCCGGCGGCGCACCGCTGCTGATCGACGGCTCGTGCCTGCGGTCCCGTCTCGACCACCAGCGTGAACGCCCTCTGCGCGATCGTGAGCGGCTCAGGGTAGGTGTCGACGGCGACGATCACGCATTGGAAAGGTTCCGGGTGCGTCGGCGTGCCGGACAGCATGCCCGTGCCGCCGTCCAGGGCGATGCCGGATCCGGCCAGGCAGTTCCCGGGACTCAAGCTCCAGTCGACCGGGTACTTGGGCAAATGGCTGTTGATCGGGATGAAGCTGGAAACGAACGGGCGGCCGACTTGCGCGATCAGCGGGCCGACCGCCGAATGGCGGTGATCGCGCCGGCGGAGGTGCGGTCGCGAGCAGCAGCGCCGCCAGCAGCGCAGGCATGCATCCGGTGGCGCTTCGGGCAAGGCGCATTGCGACTCCGGACGACCAAGGCATCGATAAGTCCTAGCCGGGCGGGATTTGAACGGCGACCGGGCGCAACCTTAGCACATCCGCCGCCCCGCCGCGCACCGGCCCGGCGGGGAGCGATGCAGCGCTGGGCTATAATCGAGACCCCTCCTTCCGCCGCGCAGGTTCGATGCTGGAATCGAAGCAGCTGGCCGCGCAGCGCGGCACCGCGACGCTGTTCTCGGGCATCGATTTCAAGCTCGCGCCCGGCGATGCCTTGCTCGTCACCGGCGCCAATGGCAGCGGCAAGACGACGTTGCTGCGCATCGCGGCAGGCCTGTCGCATGCCACCCAGGGCACGTTGTCGTGGCGCGGCGTTCCGGTTGCGCCGCTCGATCCTGCTTTGCGTGCGGCCGTCATGTACATCGGGCACGCCGCGGCGCTGAAGGACGAGCTTACGGCGGAGGAAAATCTCGCTTCGCTCGCGAGCCTGCACGACGGCAGCGCCGCCAGCGATGCGATCGTTGCCGCGCTCGCTCTGTGGTCGCTCGAGCGACAGCGCGCGTTGCCGGCGCGCGCGCTGTCGATGGGCCAGCGTCGACGCATCGGCCTGGCGCGTTTGGCGCTGGTGTCGCGTCCGCTCTGGATTCTCGACGAACCGGCTGCGGCGCTGGATACCGCAGGCGTCGACGCTGCTGTGCGAGATGCTAGCGACGCACCTGGCTCAAGGCGGCATGGCGATTATCGCCACCCATCAGGACATCGCATTGTCCGGACCGTCGGTGCGCGGCCTGTCGCTTTCATGACCGACGCGGCGGTCGAAGTCGACGAGCGCCCTCGCCGCCCGGCGCGTGGCGCGGCGCGGCCTGGGCGGTGCGGCGCGACTTGCAGGCTCGCGCTGCGCTCGAAGGCCGAGCTCGGCGTGCAGCTGTTGTTCTATGTGATTGTCGTCGCCCTCGTTCCGCTCGGCGTCGGTCCCGACACCGGCGCTGCTGCGCGCGTTCGGGCCGGGCGTGCTCTGGGTCGCCGCGCTGCTGGCCTCGCTGCTCGCGCTGCCGCGCCTGTTCGCGCTGGATTTCGCCGATGGCACGCTCGAGCAAATGGCCTTGTCGCCTTATCCGCTGCCGGCGCTGATCTCCGGTAAAATAGCGGCGCACTGGCTTGCAACCGGCCTGCCGCTGGTGGCCGCCTCGCCGCTGCTGGGACTGCAGTTCGGCCTCGGGGGCGACGAGCTCACCGTACTGGTGCTCGGCCTGTTGCTGGGAACGCCGACCCTGTCGCTGATGGGCGCCGTCGGCGCCGCGTTGACGCTGGGCTTGCGCAACGGCGCGCTGCTCGCGCTGCTGGTCCTGCCGCTATACGTTCCGGTCCTGATTTTCGGCGCAGGCGCGGTCGACGCGGTGCGCACGGGCTTGGGCGCCAGCGGCCGAGCTGTCGCTGCTCGCCGCGGCGCTGCTGGCTTCGCTGGTCGGCGCGACCGCTTGCCGCCGCGGCGGCGGTACGCATGGCGGTCGATTGATCGGGAGGAAGCTGGATTGAACTGGTTCCGATTCGCCTCACCGGCGTCGTTCTTTCCGCTGGCTGGGCGCCTCGCGCCGTGGTTCGGCGGGGCCGCGGCGGTGTTCGCGGCGGCCGGGACTCTATCTCGGGCTGATCGCGGCCCCGACCGATGCGCAGCAGGGCGACGCGTACCGGATCATATTCGTGCACGTGGCGACCGCGTGGATGTCGATGTTCATCTACCTGGTGATGGCCTTCTGGTGCGCGGTGTCGCTGATGTTCAATGCCCGCCTTGCGGCGATGATGGCGCAGGCGCTGGCCCCGACCGGCGCGCTGTTCACCGCCCTGGCGCTGGTGACCGGCGCGCTGTGGGGCAAGCCGACCTGGGGCACGTACTGGGCCTGGGACGCGCGAATGACCTCCGAGCTCATCCTGCTGTTCCTCTACTTCGGCTACATGGCGCTGCGCAATGCGATCGACGACCCGCGTCGCGCCGATCGCGCCAGCGCGCTGCTGGCGCTGGTCGGCGCGGTCAACGTGCCGATCATCTATTTCTCGGTGAAATGGTGGAACACGCTGCACCAGGGCGCGAGCGTCAGCCTGACCTCGGCGCCGACGATGGCCGCGGTGATGCTGGCCGGCATGCTGCTGATGGCGCTGGCCGCCTGGTTCTATTCGATCGCCATTGCGCTGACCCGCGTGCGCGCGATCATCCTCGAACGCGAGCGCCACACCGGATGGGTGGGCGAGGTCGCGCTCGCAGCCAGGGCCGCGCGATGAGCCTCGCCGAATTCGTCGCCATGGGCGGCTACGGATTCTACGTCTGGGGCTCTTACGCGGCGTGCGCGCTGGCCGATCGCCGCTGAAATCGTCGCTGGTCCGTGCGCGTCTCGCGGCGGCGACGGCGCGCCGCCGGCAACAGGGAGACTTCGCAGTGAAGCCCCGGACACGCCGCTTCGGCTGGATCGCGGGCGGGCTCGCTGCTGCTCGGCGTCGCCACCGCGCTGGTGCTCAACGCCTTCCAGTCCAACCTCGTGTTCTTTTTCACCCCGTCGCAGGTCGCTGCCAACGAAGCGCCGCACGGCCGCGCCTTCCGCATCGGCGGCTTGGTCGAGGCAGGCAGCCTTACCCGCGATCGTGACAGCCTGACCGTTCATTTCCGTGTGACCGATACCGCGCGCACGATACCGGTCAGCTACACCGGCCTCCTGCCCGACCTGTTCAAGGAGGGCAAAGGCGTCGTCGCGCAGGGATCGCTGGCTGCCGACGGCAGCTTCCACGCTACCGAAGTGCTGGCCAAGCACGATGCCAACTACATGCCGCCGCCGGCACAGGCGGCAATCGACAAGGCCAAGCAGGGAATGACGATGCCGAGCCTGCACGAGACGAAGCGCAGACCGATGATCCCCGAGCTCGGCCACTTCGCACTGATCCTCGCGCTGCTCGTCGCCGCCACGCAGGGTATCGTGCCGATGCTGGGCGCCGCGCTCAACCGCCAGCGGATGATGGCGCTAGCGCGGCCGGCGGCACGGATGCAATTCGTGCTGGTCGCCATCGCGTTCGCATGTCTCGCCTGGTCGTTCGCATCGAACGATTTTTCGGTGCAGAACGTCGCCGCCAACTCGAACTCGGAGTTGCCGCTGCACTATCGCATCGCGGCAACCTGGGGCTCGCACGAAGGATCGCTGCTTGCTGTGGGCCCTGATGCTGGCCGGCTGGAGCTGCGCCGTGTCGGCCTTTTCGCGCAATCTTCCTGAAGCGCTGGCCGCGCGCGTGCTGTCGGTGATGGGCCTGATCAGCGTCGGCTTCCTGCTGTTCCTGCTGTTCACCTCGAACCCGTTCGCCCGGCTGATCCCGCCCGCGCCCGAAGGACGCGATCTGAATCCGCTGCTGCAGGATCCCGGCATGGTCTTCCATCCGCCGCTGCTGTACATGGGCTATGTCGGTTTTTCGGTCGCATTCGCGTTCGCATTGGCGGCGCTGATCGGCGGTCGTCTCGATGCGACCTGGGCGCGCTGGTCGCGACCCTGGACGACGGTCGCGTGGGCGTTTCTCACGACCGGCATCGCGCTGGGCAGCGGGTGGGCCTACTACACGCTGGGCTGGGGCGGATGGTGGTTCTGGGACCCGGTCGAGAACGCATCGTTCATGCCTTGGCTCACCGGCACGGCGCTGATCCATTCGCTGGCCGTGACGGAGAAGCGCGGCGCCTTCCGCAGCTGGACGGTGCTGCTCGCAATCCTTGCCTTTTCGCTGTCGCTGCTCGGGACCTTCCTGGTGCGCTCCGGCGTGCTCACCTCGGTGCACGCCTTCGCGACCGATCCGGCGCGCGGCGTGTTCATCCTTGCCTTTCTGGCGATCGTCATCGGCGGCTCGCTGGCGCTGTTCGCCTGGCGCGCCGGCAGCCGTCGGGCTCGGCGGCTCGTTCGCGCTGGTTTCGCGCGAGTCGATGCTGCTCGCCAACAACATCGTGCTGATTGTCGCGATGGCGAGCGTGCTGCTCGGAACGCTCTATCCGCTGTTCCTCGACGCACTCGACCTGGGCAAGATTTCGGTCGGGCCGCCGTACTTCGAAGCGGTGTTCTACCCATTGCTTGCGCCGGCCGTCTTCCTGATGGGCGTGGGTCCGATCGCGCGGTGGAACCGCTCCGCGGTGCCCGAGCTTGCGGCTCGACTCAAATGGGCGCTGGCGGTCGCGCTGGTCAGCGCGCTGCTGCTGCCGTTCGTGCTCGGGCGCTGGTCGCCGCTGATCGCCGTCGGCCTGTTTCTCGCGCTGTGGCTGTTCGCGACCACCGCGGTCAACCTGTGGCAGCGGCTAAAAGGCTCGCATCGCGGCAATCTGTGGGCGAGGCTCGCCGCGAATCCGCCCTCCTATTACGGCATGCTGCTGGCGCATTTCGGCGTCGGCCTGTTCATCGTCGGCGTCACGCTGGTCAAGGGGTACGAGATCGAGCGCGACGTGAGGCTCGACGTCGGGCAGCGAGTCGCCGTCGGCCCGTACGAATTCGCCTTCCTCGGTGTAACGCCCGCGCCGGGCCCGAACTATCGGGCGCTGGTCGGCACGGTCGAGGTTCGCCAGGAAGGGCGTCTTATCGAGACGCTGCATCCGGAAAAGCGCATTTACAACGCGTCCGGCCAGACGATGACGATCGCGGCGATCGATACAGGAGTCTCCGGCGATCGCTATGTCTCGCTTGGCGAGGCGATTGGCGGTGACGACGCGATCGCCGGCGCGTGGAGTGTGCGCATCTATCTGAAACCCTTCGTCGACTGGATCTGGCTTGGCGCGTTCGTCATGGCGCTCGGCGGCTTTGTCGCCGTTTCCGATCGGCGCTACCGTTTCTCGGTGCGCCGGCGGCTTGGCGCGCTGGTCGGCGCCGCGGCGGGCGAATGACCATTCGTCGATGAAACCGCTGCGGTGGTCGATACCGCTGGCGGTTTTCGTCGTGCTGCTCGCGTTTCTCTGGGTTGGACTGGGACGCGATCCGCACGAGGTTCCGTCCCCGCTGATCGGCAAGCCCGCGCCGGCATTCCAGCTGGTGCAGTTGCACGATGCGGGAAAAACGCTCGGGTCCGACGATCTCAAGGGCAAGGTATGGCTGCTCAATGTCTGGGCGTCATGGTGCGTGTCCTGCCGCGTCGAGCATCCGCTGCTGCTACAGCTTGCCAAGACCAACGTCGTCCCGGTGTACGGACTCGACTACAAGGACAAGACCGGTGACGCTCTCGCGTGGCTGGCCCAGCACGGGAACCCGTACACCGCGTCGATCGTCGACAGCGACGGCAAGGTCGGCATCGACTACGGCGTGTACGGCGTGCCCGAGACATTCCTGATCGACAAGGCGGGCGTCGTCCGCTACAAGCAGATCGGACCGCTGACCGTCGAGGCACTGCAGCAGAAGATTCTTCCGCTGGTCCGCCAGCTGCAGCAATGATGGCTCGAGGATGCGATCGGCGCATGGCTGATTGCGATCGCGATCACGATCATCGCCGGCGCTGCGCCGGCGGCCGATGCGCCGCCGGTCGCGCCGTCAGCCGCGCTCGAAGCGCGGCTCAAGAAGCTCGAGACCGAGCTTCGCTGCCTGGTCTGCCAGAATCAGACGCTTGCCGATTCGAACGCCGATCTTGCCGGCGATCTTGCGCCGCGAAGTGCGTGAGCTGGCGCTTGCCGGCAAGAACGATGCCGAAATCCGCGACTACCTTGTCGCCCGCTACGGCGATTTCGTGCTCTACGACCCGCCGTTGAAGCGCATCGACCTGGCTGCTTGTGGTTCGGCCCGTTTGCCCTGCTCGCCGGCGGCGGCCTAGTGTGGTGGCAGGTGTTGCGGCGGCGGCAGCGCGCGTCGGCCTCCGCACCGACGCGCGATCCCGCGGTCGAGGCCCGCGCGCGCGCATTGCTCGACGACGAACCGCCGGCGTAGCCGCGTACTCGCAGGCGCGGCTCTTCGCGCCGCGCATCAGGCGCAGGCGCTAAAGACTCGCGCCGCAGTGCCAGCACAACTCGAAGTTCGCCGGATTTTCCTCGTGGCACGAGCGGCAGAACACGCTGCCCGATTGCCCCCGCTCGCGGGCGAGCGCGGCCAATACCGCTTCCGCGCGCGGGCGGTCGCGTTCGTTCTCCAGCCAAACCTGCGGTTGGGCGATGTCTGGCGGAACCTCGCCGACGATGCTCGACGCGTGCTCGTTGAAGACATGTGCGCTGATACCGGCATGCTGCAGCCGGTGCAGCAGCAGGTAGGCGTCGAATCGATTCAGCGCGGTATAGAAGCGTTCCATCGCTTGTTTTCACGCGTGATCATGCCGCGGGTGCGTTGCAGCCGGCGCGCGGGCGCTCATTCGCCGGACGATGCATGCCATCGCCACGCGTCAGCGCAGATGGCATCGATGTCGCGTCGCGCGCGCACGCCCAGCACCGTCTCGGCGCGCGCCGGATCGGCGTAGTAAGCGGCGACGTCGCCGGGCCGGCGCGGCGCGACCCGCCGCGGTATCGTCCGACCGCAGGCGCGCTCGAACGCAGCAATCAATTCGAGTACCGAGTGGCCGCGTCCGGTGCCGAGATTGAGCGCGACGAGCACCCGGCGTCGAGGCGAGATGCGCGAGCGCTGCTACGTGCCCCGCGGCGAGATCCATCACGTGAATGTAGTCGCGAATGCCGGTCCCATCGGGAGTCGGCCAGTCGTCGCCGTAGATCGCGATTTCGGCGAGCTTTTCGGCAGCGACGCCGGCCAGCAGAGGGACGAGGTTGTTCGGCATGCCGGACGGCGCCTCGCCGATCGTCGCGCTGGCGTGCGCGCCGGCGGGATTGAAGTAACGCAGCAGCGCGATCCGCCATGAGCGGTCGGCGGCGGCGAGATCCTCGAGCAGCTGCTCGACGATGCGCTTGGTGCGACCGTAGACGCTGTGCGGGCGAAGCGGCGCGTCTTCGGCTGACGGGATTGCGTGTCCGGCTGCCCGTAGACGGCTGCCGACGAACTGAACACCAGCCGCTTGACGCCTGCCGCCGCCATCGCTTCGACCAGCGCGATAGCGCCGCCAACGTTGTTGTCGTAGTAGGTCAGAGGCTGCGCTTCGCCCTCGGCGACCGACTTGAGTCCCGCGCAATGCACGACCGCCGCGATCGCATGCTCGGCAAACATCCTCGACAAGGCGGCTTGTCGCGCACGTCGGCCGTGACGCACGGTATCGCCGATCGGTGATGCGGAGCAGGCGCGGGATCACCGACGGCGAGCTGTTGCAGAAATTGTCGACGACGATCGGCTGATGCCCGACGCGGGCGAGCTCGACGACGATGTGCGAACCGATATAGCCCGCACCACCGGTGACGAGGACGGCGTCTGCCATCAGGCTATCTTACGCGAGCTGCTTGCGCGGTATCCGCCCCCTACCTTCTCATCCTATTACCCGCCTGACGCAGGGCGAAAAAAAGCCGGGCGCGAAAGCCCGGCTCTTCTCCGCGAAGGCGTCGTTCAGGCGGCCTTGGCAGTGGCCCGGGAAGCCTTGGCCTTGGGCGCTGCAGCCTTGCTTGGCAGCCGCGGCTTTGGTCTCGGCGTCTCGCGGTGTCCGTGTCGGAACTGCGGTCGACGAGCTCCACCAGCGCCATCGGCGCGTTGTCGCCCTGGCGGAATCCGTACTTGAGGATGCGCAAATAGCCGCCCGGACGCTTGGCGAAACGCGGCCCGAGCTCGTCGAACAGCTTGCTGACGACGGCGCGATCGCGCAGCCGGTTGAACGCCAGGCGGCGGTTCGCCACCGTCGGCGTCTTGCCCAGCGTGATCAGCGGCTCGGCGACGCTGCGCAGTTCCTTCGCCTTCGGCAGCGTCGTCTTGATGACTTCGTGCGTCAGCAGCGAATTGGTCATGTTGCGCAGCATCGCCAGGCGGTGGCTGCTGGTGCGGTTGAGCTTACGCAATCCGTGGCGGTGACGCATGATCTTTTCCCTTACGGCCGGTCGAGGTTCGCCGGCGGCCAGTTCTCGAGCTTCATCCCGAGCGAAAGGCCGCGCGAGGCCAGCACTTCCTTGATCTCGTTCAGCGACTTCCGGCCCAGGTTCGGCGTCTTCAGCAGCTCGGTTTCGGTGCGCTGGATCAGGTCGCCGATGTAGTAGATGTTCTCGGCCTTCAGGCAATTGGCCGAGCGCACGGTCAGCTCGAGATCGTCGACCGGGCGCAGCAGGATCGGATCGACCTGCGGCATCGAACGCTGCTCGGCAGGCGCTTCGGTGCCCTTCAGGTCGGCGAACACGCCGAGCTGCTCGACCAGAATGCTTGCCGCGTAACGGATCGCCTGCTCGGGCTCGATCACGCCGTTGGTCTCGATGTCCATCACCAGCTTGTCCAGGTCGGTGCGCTGCTCGACCCGCGCGCTCTCGACCGCGTAGCTGACGCGGCGAACCGGCGAAAACGAGGCGTCGAGCAGGATGTTGCCGATGCTGCGTCCGCCGTCGGGCTTGGTCCGGACCGTGGCCGGCTGATAGCCGCGCCCCTTCTCGACCTTGATCTCCATCTCGATCTTCCCGCCCGCGGTCAGATGCGCGATCAGGTGATCGGGATTGATGATCTCGACGTCGTGATTGGGCTCGATGTCGGCCGCCGTAACCGGACCTTCGCCGGTCTTGGCGAGCTTAAGCGTCACGTGGTCGCGGTTGTGCAGCTTGAGCACGACGCCCTTGAGGTTCAGCAGCACGTCGACGACGTCCTCCTGGACTCCATCCAGCGCCGAATACTCGTGCAGCACGCCGGTGATCTTGACCTCGGTCGGCGCGTAGCCCGGCATCGACGACAGGAGCACGCGCCGGAGCGCGTTCCCCAGCGTATGACCGTAGCCGCGCTCGAACGGCTCCATCACGACCTTGGCGTGGAACGGCGACGTACTCTGCACATCGATGATGCGCGGTTTCAAGAAAGCATTGCTCTGCATGCGGAATCCTTAAGGCAAATCCCTAGCGGTGCCGGCCAAATGCCGCGCGCCGCTTACTTCGAATAAAGCTCGACGACGAGGCTTTCGTTGATGTCCTGGCCGAATTCGGACCGGTCCGGCGCACCCTTGAACGTGCCCGCCATCTTCTTGACGTCGACTTCGACCCACGACGGAAATCCGATCTTCTCGGCGAGCTGCAGCGCATCGACGATGCGCAGCTGCGTCTTGGCGCCTTCCTTGACCGCAACGATGTCGCTGGCCTTGACCAGCGCCGACGGGATGTTCACGACCTTGCCGTTGACGGTGACCGCGCGGTGCGACACCAGCTGGCGCGCCTCGGCCCGGGTCGAGCCGAATCCCATCCGGTAGACGACGTTGTCCAGCCGCGACTCGAGCAGCTGCAGCAGATTTTCGCCGGTCGATCCCTTGCGCTGCGCGGCCATCGTGAAATAGCGGCGGAACTGCCGCTCGAGGATGCCGTAGGTGCGCCGCAGCTTCTGCTTCTCGCGCAGCTGATTGCCGTAGTCCGATTGGCGCATGCCGGATTTCACGCCGTGCTGACCCGGCTTGGAGTCCAGCTTGCACTTGGAGTCGAGCGATCGACGCGCGCTTTTCAGGAAAAGGTCGGTGCCTTCCCGTCGCGCCAGCTTACATTTGGGTCCGAGGTATCGAGCCACTTTGTATCCTAATTCGGCCAATAGTAAAAACCTGCTTTCGGCCGGTCTGGTTTCCTGGAAATCGTCGGCTTGTCGCCCAATGATGCCCGTCGATTTCCAGCGATAACTGCAACGACAACCGCGCATCAGATGCGGCGGCGCTTCGGCGGACGACAGCCGTTGTGCGGTACCGGCGTCACGTCCGAGATGCTGGTGATCTTGAGTCCCAGCGCATTGAGCGCGCGCACCGCGGACTCGCGGCCCGGTCCCGGTCCCTTGATCCGCACCTCGAGGTTCTTGACGCCGCATTCCTGCGCCGCCTTGCCCGCCGATTCGGCGGCAACCTGCGCCGCGAACGGCGTCGACTTGCGCGAGCCCTTGAAGCCGGCGCCGCCCGACGTCGCCCACGACAGCGCATTGCCCTGCCGGTCGGTGATCGTGATGATCGTGTTGTTGAACGACGCGTGAATGTGCGCTATCCCTTCGGATACGCTTTTCTTCACCTTCTTGCGCGCTCGCGTGGTGCCGGTCTTGGTTGGTGCCTGTGCCATTCGCTCTTTCCTTGGTCCTTGTTCGGTCCCGAATTCCGGTTACCGGGATTATTTGGGCGCGGGCTTGCCTGCGGGCTTCCCGGTTCCCTTGGTCATCGACGACTGCCGCGCCTTGCGCGGGCCCTTGCGCGTGCGCGCATTGGTGCGCGTGCGCTGGCCGCGCACCGGCAGGCCCTTGCGGTGCCGCACGCCGCGGTAGCAGCCCAGGTCCATCAGCCGCTTGATGCTCATCGTCACTTCGCGGCGCAAGTCGCCCTCGACCGTGTAGCGGCCGACCAGCTCGCGCAGCTTGTCCATTTGCGCGTCGGACAGGTCCTTCACCTTCTTCATGCCGTCGACGCCGGCGGCCACGCAGATCGCCCGGGCGCGTGCCCGGCCGATGCCGTAGATCGCCGTCAGCGCGACGTCGGCGTGCTGGTGATTCGGAATGTTGACGCCTGCAATGCGGGCCATATGCCTACCCTATCGTTCTGATCCGTTAACCTTGACGCTGCTTGTGACGCGGATCCGTGCAAATCACCCGCACGACCCCGTTGCGCCGGATGATCTTGCAGTTGCGGCAGATCTTCTTTACCGATGCCAGTACTTTCATTGCCGTTTCTCCGCCAATCGTCGCGCGTCAACCGCGCGCCGCTGAAATCTCCGCTGCTGCCGAACCCCGTCCGCCGCCGCTCACTTGGCGCGGAATATGATCCGCGCCCGGGACAGATCGTACGGAGTCAGGTCCACCGTAACCTTGTCGCCCGGCAAAATCTTTATGTAGTGCATCCGCATCTTGCCGGAGATGTGTCCCAGCACCACATGACCATTTTCCAGCTTCACCCGGAACGTCGCGTTGGGCAGCGTCTCCAGGATCTCTCCCTGCATCTGTATCGTTTCTTCCTTTGACATCAGCGCGTGGGCAAGCCGCCCTTGAAGTTCGCCTTCTTGAGCAGGCTCTCGTATTGCTGCGACATCATGTAGGCATAGGCCTGGGTCATGAAGTCCATCGTCACGACCACGATGATCAACAGCGACGTGCCGCCGAAGTAGAACGGGACGTTTTTCCACGCGATCAGGAAGTTCGGGATGAAGCAGACGACGACCAGATAGAGCGAGCCGATCAGCGTCAGCCGCAGCGTGATCTTCTCGATGTACTTGGACGTCTGCTCGCCGGGCCGATACCCGGGAATGAACGCGCCGCTCTTCTTCAGGTTGTCCGCGGTCTCCCTCGGGTTGTACTGCAGCGCCGTATAGAAGAAGCAGAAGAATATGATCGCCGACGCGTACAGGATCTCGTGCACCGGCTGGCCGGGCGCCAGCGTCGACGCCAGGTCGCGCAGCCAGATCGTGTTCTCGCTCGAGCCGAACCACTGCCCCAGCGTCGCCGGGAACAGGATGATCGACGAGGCGAAGATCGGCGGAATCACGCCGGCCATGTTGAGCTTCAGCGGCAGGAACGATTGCTGGCCCGCATAGACCTTGTTGCCGACCTGCCGTTTCGCGTAATTGACCTGGATCTTGCGCAGCGCCTTTTCGACGAACACGACAAAGGCCGTGACCGCGATGACCAGGACGGCGATGCCGAGAACCAGCAGCACCGAATAGGCACCGGTGTTGACCTGCTCCAGCGTCTGGCCTATCGCGCGCGGCAGACCGGCCGCGATCCCGGCGAAGATGATCAGCGAAATGCCGTTGCCCAGGCCCCGCTCGGTGATCTGCTCGCCCAGCCACATCAGGAACATCGTGCCGGTGACCAGCGTCGTCGCCGACAGGAAGCGGAACGCGAGACCGGGCTCGATGACCAGCCCCGCCTGCGCCTCGAGCGCGATCGAGATGCCCAGACCCTGGAAGAACGCCAGTCCCAGCGTCGCGTAGCGCGTGTACTGCGTGATCTTGCGTCGGCCCGCTTCGCCTTCCTTCTTCAGCGCCTCGAGCGTCGGCACGACCACCGTGCACAGCTGCATGATGATCGACGCCGAGATGTACGGCATGATGCCCAGCGCGAAAATCGAGAAGCGCTGCAGTGCGCCGCCGGAGAACACGTTGAACAGCCCGAGGATGCCGCCCTGCTGCGAGCGGAACAGCTCGTCGAGAACGGACGCGTTGATCCCCGGCACGGGGATATGCGTGCCGATCCGATAGACGATCAGCGCGCCGATCAGGAACAGCACGCGCTTTTTCAGGTCCGCGTAGCGGCTGCCGCTTTTTTGCGCCGGGTTGGTCGTGGCCAATTCGTTCTGCCTATTCGCTCAGACTGCCGCCCGCGGCTTCGATCGCCGCGCGCGCGCCCTTGGTTGCGGTGAGGCCCGACAGCTTGACTGCCTTGTCGAGCTTGCCGGTCTTGATCACCTTCGCCGTCTTGGCCAGCGCCGGCACGACGCCGGCCGCCTTCAGCGCGAGCAGGTCGATTTCGGCCACCGGCAGCTTGGCCAGATCCGACAGGCGCACTTCCGCCGTGTCGTCGCGCATGCGCGAAACAAAGCCGCGCTTGGGCAGCCGCCGTTGCAGCGGCATCTGGCCGCCTTCGAAGCCGACCTTGTGAAAGCCGCCGCTGCGCGAGCTCTGGCCCTTGTGACCGCGTCCCGCGGTCTTGCCGAGCCCCGACCCGATGCCGCGGCCGACGCGGCGCTTGGCATGCTTGCTGCCGGCCGCAGGCTTGATCGTGTTCATCCGCATCGTCGTGTCCTCGATCGCATTCATCGGCCCGACAGGGCCAGATGGGTCCTTTATCCGCAAAATCAACTCAAGCCTTCGCCTCGGTCACGGCCAGCATGTAGCCGATCTTGGCGATCATGCCGCGAATCTCGGGCGTGTCGGCGACTTCGACCGTGTGGCTGCGCCACTTGAGGCCGAGGCCCGTGACCGTGGCCCGGTGATCGGGCTTCTTTCCCATCAGTCCGCGCACCAGCGTCACCCGCAGTCTCTTCGGCGCAGCCGCAACTTTCTTTTCCGCCGCCATCGCTCAAGCCTCCGTCAGCTGCTCGACCGTCAGGCCGCGCTTGGCCGCGATGTCCGCCGGCGCATTGCAGTTCTCGAGCGCATTGAGCGTCGCCCGTACGACGTTGTACGGATTGGTCGATCCGTGGCACTTGGCGAGGATGTTGGTCACGCCGACGACGTCGAACACCGCCCGCATCGGGCCGCCGGCGATGACGCCGGTACCTTCGGACGCCGGCTGCATGAATACCTTGGTCGCGCCATGACGGCCGACGACCGCATGGTGCAGCGAGCCGCCCTTCAGCCGCACCTTGATCATCCGGCGCCGGGCTTCCTCCATCGCCTTCTGCACTGCGACCGGAACTTCCTTCGCCTTCCCCTTGCCCATGCCGACCCGACCGTCGCCGTCGCCCGACCACCGTCAGCGCCGCGAACGCGAGGATGCGGCCGCCCTTCACCACCTTGGTGACGCGGTTGATGCTGATCATCTTTTCGCGCAGGCCGTCGCCGCGATCGTCCTGCTGCTGCCTGCCTTGCTGCCTGCCCATCGGCTTTGCCATGTTCGGTCCCGTCCTTTGTATGGCGCTAGAACTTCAGGCCGCCCTCGCGGGCGGCCTCGGCCAGCGCCTTGACGCGGCCGTGATACTTGTACCCCGAGCGGTCGAAGGCGACCGTCTCGATGCCCAGCGCTTTCGCCTTTTCGGCGATGCGCTTGCCGATCAGCGTCGCCGCCGCGCGGTTGCCGCCGTTCTTGGCGCCCTCGCGCATCTCGCCCTCGAGCGTCGAGGCGCTGGTCAGCACCTTGTCGCCGTCCGGCGCGATGATCTGCGCGTAGATATGGCAATTGGACCGGCTGACCACCAGCCGGTTTGCCCGCTGCTCGGCGATGCGCGCCCGGGTTTTGCGGGCGCGGCGGACACGAGCTTCTCTCTTGTTCATTAACCAGTCTCCAGTCTTGGTCGGCCAAGCCGCTTATTTCTTCTTGGTTTCCTTGATCACGACCCGCTCGTCGGCGTAGCGCACGCCCTTGCCCTTGTACGGCTCCGGCGGACGGTAGGCGCGAATTTCCGCGGCGACCTGTCCGACCTGCTGCTTGTCGACCCCCTTGACGATGATCTCGGTCTGCACCGGAACCTCCGCCTTGACGCCCTTGGGCATCTGGTGGACGACCGGATGCGAAAACCCCAGCGACAGATTGAGCTTGTCGCCGGCGACCTGCGCCCGGTAGCCGACGCCGACCAGCGTCAGCCGCTTCTGGTAACCGTCGGTGACGCCCTTGACCATGTTGGCGACCAGCGCGCGCATCGTGCCGTGCATCGCGCTCGCCTCGGCGTTCGCCGCCTTGAAGGTCAGCGTGTCGCCGGACTGCTCGATGCTGACCGTGGGGCCGAAGCGCCGCGACAGCGAGCCGAGCGGACCCTTGACCGAGACTTCGCCGCCGGCGATCGTCACCTCGACTTTTGCCGGCAGCTTGATCGGATTGTTGCCGATTCGGGACATCGCTTGGCTCCTCGTCAGGCAACGATGCAAAGCACTTCGCCGCCGACCCCGGTGGCGCGCGCCTTGCGATCGGTCATCACGCCATGCGACGTGGATACGATGGCGATTCCCAGCCCGTTCATCACGCGCGGAATATCGTCCTTGCTCTTGTAGATGCGCAGGCCGGGCTTCGACACGCGCTCGATCTTCTCGATCACCGGCCGGCCGGCGTAGTACTTGAGCGAAATCTCGAGCTGCGGCTTGGCTTCGTCGCCGACGACGGCAAAGCCCTCGACGTAGCCTTCGTCCTTCAGCACCTTGGCGATCGCCAGCTTCACTTTCGACACCGGCATCTGCACCGTGGCCTTTTCCGCGAGCTGCGCGTTGCGGATACGCGTCAGCATGTCGGCGATCGGATCAGTCATGCTCATGAGTCACCCCTACCAGCTGGCCTTGACCACGCCGGGGATTTCGCCCCGCATCGCGATCTCGCGCAATTTGTTGCGGCCGAGGCCGAACTTGCTGTACACGCCGCGCGGGCGGCCGGTCAGCTTGCAGCGGTTGCGCAGCCGGGTCGGGCTGGCGTCGCGCGGCAGCTGCTGCAGCTTGTGCCGCGCATCCAGGCGGACGTCCTCGGACAGCTTGAAGTTGTTGATGACTGCGATCAGCTCGGTACGCTTCTTGGCGTACTTCTTCACCATCTTGCGGCGCTTCAGATCGCGGTTGATGACAGCCGTTTTAGCCATGGCGTCCTCGTCTCTTCAGTTCTTGAACGGAAATTTGAACGCGGCGAGCAGCGCCTTCGCCTCGGCATCGGTCTTTGCCGTCGTCGCGATCGTGATATTCATGCCCCGGAGCGCGTCGATCTTGTCGTACTCGATCTCCGGGAAAATGATCTGCTCCTTGACGCCCATGTTGAAGTTGCCGCGGCCGTCGAACGAGCGGCCCGATACGCCGCGGAAATCGCGCACGCGCGGCAGCGCGATCGACACCAGGCGGTCGAGGAACTCGTACATCCGTTGCTGGCGCAAGGTCACCATGCAGCCGATCGGGTAGCCGGTGCGGATCTTCCAGACGGCGATCGACTTCTTGGCCTTGGTGATGACCGGCTTCTGCCCCGAGATCTTCTGCAGGTCGCCGACGGCGTTCTCGAGGATCTTCTTGTCCGCGATCGCCTCGCCGACGCCCATGTTCAGCACGATCTTGGAGATGCGCGGAACCTGCATCGCCGACTTGTAGCCGAATTGCGCGGTCAGCGCCGGCACGACTTCCTTCTTGTAGACTTCCTTCAGGCGCGCCATCGTCATGCTCCGAGCACTTCGCCGTTGGACTTGTAGAAGCGGACCTTGCGGCCGTCGTTCAACGTGCGGAATCCGATCCGGTCCGCCTTCTGCGTGACCGGGTTGTACACCGCCACGTTCGAAACGTGGATCGGTATTTCCTTGGTGATGATGCCGCCCGGCTGGTTCTTCATCGGATTGGGCCGCGTGTGCTTCTTCACCTGATTGACGCCGGCGACGACGACGTGCTCGTCATCGACGATCTGGGTGACGCTGCCGCGCTTGCCCTTGTCGCGGCCGGCGATGACGACGACGTTGTCGCCTTTCTTGATCTTGCGCATGGTCAGAGCACCTCCGGCGCCAGCGAGACGATCTTCATGAAACGCTCGGTGCGCAGCTCGCGCGTCACCGGCCCGAAAATGCGCGTGCCGATCGGCTCGAGCTTCGGGGTCAGCAGCACCGCGGCATTGCTGTCGAACTTGATCTTGGCGCCATCGTCGCGGCGGACACCCTGGCGGGTGCGCACGACGACCGCGTTGTAGATCTCGCCCTTCTTGACCCGACCGCGCGGCGCCGCATCCTTGACGGTGACCTTGATCACGTCGCCGATGTGCGCATAGCGGCGCTTGGAGCCGCCGAGCACCTTGATGCACATGACGCGGCGGGCGCCGGTGTTGTCGGCGACATCGAGCATTGACTGCATCTGAATCATTGCAACAATCTCCAACTTGACCCGCTGCGGCACGAGCTGGCGGCGGCCAGTTTTGGAACCCGTCAGGGTAGAACCGCCGCCGAGCGCCTGGATTGAGCCTCACTTAGCCTTACGCCCAGCTGGCGGCCGGCGAAACGAAAAGTATGGCAGGATTTATGCTTCTGCGCAAGTATCCCGCGCAATCAAAGGCTTAGATCACCTTCGCCTTTTCGATCAAGCGCTTGACCCGCCAAGCCTTGGTCTTGGCCAGCTTGCGGCAGGCCTCGATCTCGACCAGGTCGCCTTCCTTGTATTCGTTGGCCTCGTCGTGCGCGTGATACTTGCGCGAGCGCGTGACGACCTTGCCGTACAACGGATGCTTGACGCGGCGCTCGACCAGGACCGTGACGGTCTTGTCCATCTTGTCGCTGACGACGCGCCCGATCTGCGTCTGGATCAGGCTGCCCTTGGTCGCGCCGGGCTGCGATGCCGCCGCTGCGCGTCCTGCGTATTGGCTTGCGCATTCATACCGGTCCCGCCTTCTGATGGAGCAGCGTCCGGACCCTGGCGATGTTGCGCCGGACGTCCGTCAGCTTCGAGTGATTGGTGAGCTGCTGGGTCGCCTTCTGCATGCGCAACCCGAACTGCTCGCGCAGCAGCGCGTGCAACTCGGTATTGAGCTCTTCGGCCGACTTCGCGTTCAAATCCTTCCTGCGTTCGGAGGTTTTCATCGTGTCCTCTTCAACCACCGAGCAATCGATGCACGAATATCGTCCTGATCGGCAGCTTTGCCGCGGCGAGCGCGAACGCTTCCCGGGCGAGCGCCTCGTCGACGCCATCCATTTCGTAGAGCACCTTGCCCGGCACGATTTCGGCGACGTAGTACTCGGGGTTGCCCTTGCCGTTACCCATGCGGACTTCGGCCGGCTTCTGCGACACCGGCTTGTCGGGGAAAATGCGGATCCAGATCCTGCCGCCGCGCTTGATGTGGCGCGTCATCGCGCGGCGCGCGGCCTCGATCTGGCGGGCGGTAAGCCGGCCGCGGCCGGTCGCCTTCAGCCCGTACTCGCCGAAGCTCACCTTGGCGCCGACGGTCGCAACGCCCTTGTTGCGGCCCTTCTGCTCCTTGCGGTATTTCCTTCTAGCTGGCTGCAGCATTCTTCACTCCTGCGCTCTTGCGCACGCGCTTCGGCGCTTCCGGCGCCGGTGCCGGCGCCGCCTGCGGCTCGCCGTTGTGCGGCATCACTTCACCCTTGAATACCCAGACCTTGATGCCGATGACCCCGTAGGTCGTCTTGGCCTCGGCAAAGCCGTAGTCGATGTCGGCGCGCAGCGTATGCAGCGGCACGCGGCCTTCGCGATACCACTCGGTGCGCGCGATCTCGATGCCGTTGAGTCGTCCCGCGCTCATGATCTTGATGCCCTGCGCGCCCAGTCGCATCGCATTCTGCATCGCGCGCTTCATCGCGCGGCGGAACATGATCCGCTTCTCGAGCTGCTGCGCGATCGAGTCGGCGACCAGCTGCGCGTCGATCTCGGGCTTGCGGATCTCCTCGATGTTGAGGCCCACCTCGGTACCCATCATCTTGCGCAGCTCGGCGCGCAGCGTCTCGATGTCCTCGCCCTTCTTGCCGATGACGACACCCGGGCGCGCGCTGTGGATCGTGATCCGCGCGTTCTTGGCCGGGCGCTCGATCGTGATCTTGCCTACCGAAGCGTGCGCCAGCTTCTTCTTCAGGTAGGCCCGGACCTTGATGTCCTCGTTCAGGATCGTCGGAAAATGCTTGCTGTTGGCGTACCACTTCGATGCCCAGTCGCGGTTGACGGCAAGGCGGAACCCGGTCGGATTGATCTTCTGTCCCATGAGCTATCCTTTTTTGCCGTCACCGACGGTGACGTGGATGTGGCAGGTCTGTTTCAGGATGACGTTGCCGCGGCCCTTCGCGCGCGCGGTGAAGCGGCGCAGGTTGGTCGCCTTGTCGAGGTAGATCGTCTGGACCTTGAGCTCGTCGACGTCGGCGCCGTCGTTGTGCTCGGCGTTGGCGATCGCAGACTCGAGCACCTTCTTGATGATCTTGGCGCCCTTCTTCGGGCTGAAGGCGAGCACGTTGAGCGCCCGGTCGACCGGCAGGCCGCGGATCTGGTCGGCGACCAGCCGTCCCTTCTGGGCCGACAGGCGCACGCCGCGCAGGATCGCTGTGGTTTCCATGTCTTGCTCCTTACTTCTTCGGCGGCGGCGTCGTCGGCGCCGCGACCTTCTTGTCGGCCGAGTGACCCTTGAACGTGCGGGTCAACGCGAACTCGCCCAGCTTGTGGCCGACCATGTTCTCCGACACGTACACCGGAATGTGCTGCTTGCCGTTGTGCACGGCGACCGTGAGGCCCGACGAAATCGGGCGTGATCGTCGAGCGTCGCGACCAGGTCTTGATCGGACGCTTGTCCGACGTCGCTCGCGCCGCCTCGACCTTCGCCTGCAGGTGATGATCGACGAACGGTCCCTTCTTGATCGAACGTGCCATGGTCCCTTATCCCTTTTTCGCGGCTTGCCGGCGGCGAACGATCATGCCGTCGGTGCGCTTGTTGCGACGCGTCTGGTAACCCTTGCTCGGCGTTCCCCACGGCGACATCGGATGGTGCCTGCCTCCGCCACCATTGGTGCGTCCGCCCATCGGGTGGTCGACCGGATTCATCGCAATGCCGCGCACTGTCGGGCGGATGCCGCGCCAGCGGTTGGCGCCGGCCTTGCCGATCGAGCGCAGGCTATGCTCCTCGTTGCCGACGGTCCCGATGGTCGCGCGGCAGTCGACATGCACCTTGCGGATCTCGCCCGAGTGCATGCGCAGCTGCGCATACGCGCCTTCGCGCGCCAGGAGCTGCACCGATGCGCCGGCCGAGCGTGCGATTTGCGCACCCTTGCCCGGCAGCATCTCGACGCAATGAATCGTCGTGCCGACCGGGATGTTGCGCAGCGGCAGGCAATTGCCGGCCTTGATCGGCGCTTCGGAGCCGCTCATCAGCTGCGTGCCGGCCGCGACGCCGCGGGGCGCGACGATGTACCGGCGCTCGCCGTCGGTATAGAGCAGCAGCGCCAGATGCGCACTGCGGTTCGGGTCGTATTCCAAGCGCTCGACGGTCGCAGCGATGCCGTCCTTGTTGCGACGGAAATCGACCAGGCGATAGTGTTGCTTGTGTCCCCCACCCTTGTGCCGCGTCGTGATATGGCCGTTGTTGTTGCGGCCCGATCCGCGCTTCTTGCTTTCGGTCAGCGCATTGAACGGCGCACCCTTGTGCAGCTCTTTGGTAACGACCTTGACCAGCGAGCGACGGCCGGGCGATGTGGGTTTGACTTTGATCAGTGCCATGTCAGCCCTCTTGGGCGAAGTTGATTTCCTGGCCCGGCTTCAGGCTCACGTACGCCTTTTTCCAGTGGCGCCGCCGGCCGCTGTAGGCGCCGAAGCGCTTGGCCTTGCCCTTGACGTTGGCGATCTGCACCGCCTCGACGTCGACCTTGAACAGGAGCTCGACCGCCGCCTTCACCTCGGGCTTGGTCGCATCCTGCATGACTCTGAAAACGACCTGCGAATGCTGGTCGGCGATTTGCGTCGCCTTTTCGGATACCGTCGGCGCGAGCAGCAGCGTAAGAAGCCGCTCGGGCTTGTATTTCGGGCCGGCCGCTTTCGCCAGCGTCTTCGCCGACGTCTTCGCGGCCTTCTTGTCGGCCTTCTTGTCGGACTTCTTGTCGGTAGTCTTCGCGGTCGCCTTGGCCGAGTCCTTCGTTGCCGCGGTTGGCTTGGTCGGGCTCATCCCAGGATCTCCTCGAATTGCGCGACGGCCGCCTTGGTCAGCAGCACGTTGTCGAAGCGCACCAGGCTGACCGGATCGACTTCCCGCGCCTCGAGTACCAGCACGCCGGCCAGGTTGCGCGACGACAGGAATACGTTGTCGTCGAACTTGTCGGTGATGACCAGCACGCTGCCGGTCAGGCCGAATCCCTTGATCTTTTGCGCGAACAGCTTCGTCTTCGGCGCATCGAGGGCAAACTGCTCGACCACCGAAAGGCGATTCTCGCGAACCAGTTGCGAAAGGATCGCGGCGATGCCGGCGCGGAACATCTTGCGGTTGACCTTCTGCGAGAAGTTCTCGTCGGGCGAGTTCGGGAAGATCTTGCCGCCGCCGCGCCAGAGCGGACTGTTCGCCTGCCCGGCGCGCGCGCGGCCGGTGCCCTTTTGCGCCCAGGGCTTCTTGTGCGACTTGTTGATGTCGGCGCGGCCCTTCTGCTTGCGGTTGCCGCTGCGTGCGTTGGCCTGGTAGGCGGTCACCAGCTGATGAATCAGCGCTTCGTTGTACTCGCGGCCGAACAGCGCGTCGGATCCGGCGTGCGTCGCCGCGGACTTGCCGCTGTCGTCGATCAGTTTCAGATCCATGTTCAGGCCCCCTTCTTCAGCGGGGCCTTGGCAGCCGGCCGGACGACGATATGGCCGCCGTCGGCGCCGGGAACCGCGCCCTTGACCAGCAGCAGGCCGCGGGCCGCATCGACCCGGACGACCTTCAATGTCTGCACGGTGCGGTTCACGTTGCCGTACTGGCCGGCCATGCGCTTGCCCGGAAACACGCGGCCCGGATCCTGCGCCATGCTGATCGAGCCGGGCGAATTGTGCGAGCGCGAATTGCCGTGCGAGGCGCGATTCGAGCTGAAATGGTGACGCCGGATCGCGCCGGAAAAGCCGCGGCCCTTGGTCGTGCCGGAAACGTCGACCAGCTGTCCGACGGCAAAGGTCTCGACGCTGACCGTCTCGCCGAGCTTGAGGCTCGCGAGCTGCTCGGCGGAAACCGGAAACTCCTTCAGGAGCTCGCCCGCTTCGACGCCCGCCTTGGCCAGATGTCCGGCCTGCGGCTTGCTGACGCGGCTGGCCCGACGCTTGCCGTAGGTGAGCTGGACGGCGGTGTACCCGTCGGCCTCCTGCGTCTTGATCTGGGTGATGCGATTGTTGGCGACGTCGAGCACCGTCACCGGAACGGCGGCGCCGTCGTCGGTGAAGATCCGCGTCATGCCGACTTTGCGGCCGACTAGTCCTAGACTCATTTTCGTCTTCCTTCAAAGCCGCCGATTACGATTGACCGGCAGCGTCCAATTTTCCCGGAATCATCCCGGGCACCGACTACGCACTACAAGCGCAACTGCGCGTTCTCGCAACGACTATTGGAGCTTTATCTCCACGTCAACCCCCGCCGGCAGATCGAGCTTCATCAGCTGGTCGACGGTCTTGTCCGTCGGATCGATGATGTCCATCAGCCGCAGATGCGTACGAATCTCGAGCTGGTCGCGCGACGTCTTGTTGACGTGCGGCGAGCGCAGGATGTCGAACCGCTCGATCTTGGTCGGCAGCGGCACCGGGCCCTTGACGACGGCGCCCGAGCGCTTCGCGGTTTCGACGATTTCCTGCGCCGACTGGTCGATCAGCTTGTAATCGAATGCCTTCAAGCGGATGCGGATTCTCTGGTTCTGCATTTTGAGCTTTCAGTTATCTATGCGCTATGCCAGTCCAACTTTATCGTTCCCGTTTGCTTCAGTTGCCGTTCCTCTAATCGGTGCGCTTGCTCCGCGGTCGCATCCCCACTGCGTGGGGCCCCTGCTCCGCGCTGCGCAAGCGTTATTCGAGCACCTTGGCCACGACGCCGGCACCGACCGTGCGGCCGCCTTCGCGAATCGCAAAGCGCAAGCCCTCTTCCATCGCAATCGGCGCGATCAAGGTCACCGTCATCTGGATGTTGTCCCCAGGCATCACCATCTCCGTCCCCGCCGGCAACTCCACACTCCCGGTCACGTCCGTCGTCCGAAAGTAAAACTGCGGCCGATAGCCCGGGAAGAACGGCGTATGCCGCCCACCCTCTTCCTTGGACAGGATGTACACCTCGCAGCTGAACTTGGTGTGCGGCGTAATGCTCCCCGGCTTGGCCAGCACCTGCCCACGCTCCACCTCTTCCCGCTTGGTGCCCCGCAGCAGCACCCCGACGTTGTCTCCCGCCTGCCCCTGGTCCAACAGCTTCCGGAACATCTCCACCCCAGTGCACACCGTCTTCAACGTCGGCTTCAACCCGACGATCTCCAGCTCCTCCCCCACCTTCACCACCCCGCGCTCCACCCGCCCGGTCACCACCGTGCCTCGCCCCGAAATGCTGAATACGTCTTCCACCGGCATCAGAAACGGCCCGTCGATCAGCCGCTTCGGCTGCGGTATATAGCTGTCCAAAGCGTCCGCCAGCCGGTCGATGCACGGCTCGCCCAGATCGCTCTTGTCCCCTTCCAGCGCCAGCTTCGCACTCCCGATCACGATCGGGATCTTGTCCCCAGGAAACTCGTACTTGGACAAGAGCTCCCGCACCTCCAGCTCGACCAGCTCCAAGGAGCTCCTTGTCGTCGACCATGTCGGCCTTGTTCAGGAACACGATGATGTAGGGCACCCCCACCTGCCGTGCCAGCAGAATGTGCTCCCGCGTCTGCGGCATCGGCCCGTCCGCCGCACTTACCACCAGGATCGCCCCGTCCATCTGCGCCGCACCCGTGATCATGTTCTTCACATAGTCGGCATGCCCCGGACAGTCCACGTGCGCGTAGTGCCGGTTCTTCGTCTCGTATTCCACGTGCGCCGTGTTGATCGTGATCCCCCGCGCCTTCTCTTCCGGCGCGTTGTCGATCTGGTCGTACGCCTTCGCCTCCCCGCCAAACTTCTTCGACAGCACCAGCGTCAGCGCCGCCGTCAGCGTCGTCTTCCCATGATCAACGTGCCCGATCGTCCCCACGTTCACGTGCGGCTTCGTCCGCTCGAATTTGCCTTTGGCCATGATGTCTTCCTTGTTACTTTTTGGGTCCCTTATCGGGATTGTCGGGACTGTCGCGATTGATGATCCCGTCAGCAATGTTCTTTGGCGCCTGGGTGTAGTGCTTGAACTCCATCGTGTAGGTCGCGCGCCCCTGCGACAGCGAGCGCAGCGTCGTCGAATAACCGAACATCTCCGACAGCGGCACCTCGGCCTTGATCACCTTGACGCCGACGACATCTTCCATGCCCTGGATCATGCCGCGGCGCCCCGACAGGTCGCCGACGACGTTGCCCATGAAGTCCTCCGGCGTTTCGACCTCGACCGCCATCATCGGCTCGAGCAATATCGGATTCGCCTGGCGCATGCCGTCCTTGAACGCCATCGACGCGGCCATCTTGAACGCGTTCTCGTTCGAATCGACGTCGTGGTAGCTGCCGTCGAACAGCGTGACCTTGACGTCGACCACCGGGAAGCCGGCGAGCACGCCGTTCGGCAGCGTCTCGCGAAGCCCCTTTTCCACCGCGGGGATGTATTCGCGCGGCACCGTGCCGCCCTTGATCGCGTCGACGAACTCGAAGCCCTTGCCCGCTTCCTGCGGCTCCATCTTCAGCCAGACGTGCCCGTACTGGCCGCGGCCGCCCGACTGCTTGATGAACTTGCCTTCGACCTGGACCGGCTTCTTGATCGCCTCGCGATACGCGACCTGCGGCTTGCCGACGTTGGCTTCGACGCCGAACTCGCGCTTCATCCGGTCGACGATGATTTCCAGGTGCAGCTCGCCCATGCCGGAGATGATCGTCTGGCCCGACTCCTCGTCGCTGCGCACGCGAAACGACGGATCTTCCTGCGCCAGACGGTTGAGCGCGATGCCCATCTTTTCCTGGTCGGCCTTGGTCTTCGGCTCGACCGCCTGCGAGATTACCGGCTCGGGGAACTCCATCCGCTCGAGCATGATCACGTGCTGCGGGTCGCACAGGGTCTCGCCGGTCGACGCTTCCTTCAATCCCACCGCGGCGGCGATGTCGCCGGCATACACTTCCTTGATTTCCTCGCGCTGGTTGGCGTGCATCTGCAGAATCCGCCCGATGCGCTCCTTGCGGTCGCGCACCGAGTTGAACACGGTGTCGCCCGACTTCAGCACGCCCGAATACACGCGGATGAATGTCAGCTGTCCGACGTACGGGTCGGTCATGATCTTGAACGCCAGCGCCGCGAACGGCTCGCTGTCGGCGGCCTTGCGCGTAGCCGGCCTGCCGCGATCGTCCTCGCCCTCGACCGGCTTGATGTCGATCGGCGAAGGCATGTAGTCGATGACCGCGTCGAGCATCGCCTGGACACCCTTGTTCTTGAATGCCGAGCCGCAGAGCATCGGCACGATCTCGTTCTTGATCGTGCGGATCCGCAGGCCCTGCTTGATCTCGTCGAGCGAGAGGTCGTGGCCTTCGAGATACTTGTGCGTCAGGTCGTCGTTGGCTTCCGCCGCGGCCTCGACCATCTTCTCGCGCCATTTCTTCGCTTCGTCGACCAGGCCCGCCGGGATGTCGCGCAGCTCGTACTTCATGCCCTGCGTCGCCTCGTCCCAGTAGATCGCCTTCATCTTGACCAGATCGACGACGCCCTCGAACTTCTCTTCGGCGCCGATCGGGATCTGGATCGGTATCGGATTGCCTTTGAGCCGCGTCCGGATGTGATCGTAGGACTTGAAGAATTCGGCGCCCTGACGATCCATCTTGTTGATGAACGCCAGCCGCGGCACCTTGTACTTGTTCGCCTGACGCCAAACGGTCTCGGACTGCGGCTGCACGCCGGCGACCGCGTCATAGACCATGCAGGCACCGTCGAGCACGCGCATCGAGCGCTCGACCTCGATCGTGAAGTCGACGTGGCCGGGCGTGTCGATGATGTTGATCCGATGCTCGGGATGGTTGTTCTCCATCCCCTTCCAGAAGCAGGTCGTCGCCGCCGAAGTGATCGTTATGCCGCGCTCGCGCTCCTGCTCCATCCAGTCCATGACGGTTGCGCCGTCGTGGACCTCGCCGATCTTGTGCGACACGCCGGTGTAGAAAAGGATGCGCTCGGTGGTCGTGGTCTTACCGGCATCAATGTGGGCACTGATGCCGATATTCCGATAGCGCTCGATGGGTGTATCTCTTGCCACGTTTTCTCAATGCCTGAATGCCTGCGGGGAATTGCCACTCGGGTCCGCCGCCACTGGTACATGTTGTCCGTCTAGAAGCGGAAGTGCGAGAAGGCCTTGTTCGCTTCGGCCATCCGGTGCACCTCTTCGCGTTTCTTCACCGCGCCGCCGCGCCCTTCGGACGCTTCGATCAGCTCGGCCGCCAGCCGCTGGCCCATCGACTTCTCGCCGCGCTTGCGCGCCGCTTCGCGCAGCCACCGCATCGCCAGCGCGACCCGGCGCACCGGACGGACTTCGACCGGCACCTGAAAATTCGCGCCGCCGACGCGCCGGCTCTTGACCTCGACCATCGGCTTCGAATTCGACAGCGCCTGGTTGAAGACTTCGAGCGGATCCTTGCCGCCTTTTTTCGCGATCGACTCGAACGCGCCGTAGACGATGCGCTCGGCGACCGATTTCTTGCCCTGGCTCATCAGCACGTTGACGAACTTCGCAACGTCGCTGTTCGAATATTTCGGATCCGGCAGGATCTCGCGCTTGGGGACTTCTCTGCGTCGTGGCATATGCGTCTCGTTCCGTTCAGTCTTTAAGCCGCCTTGGGCTTCTTGGCGCCGTATTTGGAGCGGCTTTGCTTGCGATCCTTGACGCCGGCCGTGTCGAGCGCGCCGCGCACCATGTGGTAGCGAACGCCCGGCAGGTCCTTGACGCGACCGCCGCGGATCAGCACGACCGAGTGCTCCTGCAGGTTGTGGCCTTCGCCGCCGATGTAGCTGATCACCTCGAAGCCGTTGGTCAGCCGGACCTTGGCGACCTTGCGCAGCGCAGAGTTCGGCTTCTTCGGCGTCGTCGTGTAGACGCGCGTGCAAACGCCGCGCTTCTGCGGGCTGCGCTTGAGCGCCGGCACCTTGCTCTTCGAAACCGGGGCCACGCGGCCCTTCCGCACCAGCTGATTGATCGTTGGCATGCTTTCGTTCCGCTCGTTTTTCCACCGCCCGGGCCGGATGCCGACAAGCGCGGCAAACCGATTTCCGGACGCGATTTTTGAAGCACATAAATCAAAGTGGCCTTAAGGCAAGTCAGCCCCAGGCCACCTTTCTCGCGCCTCGGCCGACATGTGCCCGATGGACGGGCGATGCGGCCGGGTACGCGCGCCCCACCGGCGCCTGGCCTTTCGTGGCCGAGCCAAACCCGGTGAGGGGCGAAAAGACTGTCAATTTTAAGGGCTTATGCTGGGTATGTCAACGTAGCCGACCGCGGCAAACCCCTGGCCGGGGTGCGAGTGCGGCGCAAAAAAAAGCCGGCGGATCGCGCCGCCGGCTTCGTCGTCGCCATCGCCCTGTCATGCCGCGTCGGCGCTGACCTCCGCTGCCGGTGTTTCGGCGACCGCCCTTCGGGCAGCAAGCCCTCAGCTGCGCCGCCGGCCTTCTGCTTCTTGCGGGCATTGTGATAGGCGAGCCCCGTCCCCGCCGGAATCAGCCGGCCGACGATGACGTTCTCCTTCAGGCCGCGCAACTCGTCCTTCTTGCCCATGATCGCAGCCTCGGTAAGCACGCGCGTCGTCTCCTGGAACGAAGCCGCCGAGATGAACGAATCGGTCGACAGCGACGCCTTGGTGATACCCAGCAGCATGTGCTCGTAGGTGGCAGGCTGCTTCGCGTCCGGCCCGCCCTTGACGCCGCCCTTTTCGGCCACGCGATCGTTCTCGTCCAGCAGGTCCGAGCGCTCGACCTGCTCGCCCGGTATGAAGCGCGTGTCGCCCGCATCCTGCACCTGCACCCGCCGCAGCATCTGCCGCACGATCACTTCGATGTGCTTGTCGTTGATCTTGACGCCCTGCAGCCGATAGACGTCCTGCACTTCGTCGGTGATGTAGCGCGCCAGCGCCTCGACGCCCAGCAGCCGCAGAATGTCGTGCGGATCCGCCGGGCCGTCGACGATCGACTCGCCCTTGTTCACCACCTGCCCGTCGTGCGCGGTGACGTGCTTGTCCTTCGGAATCAGGTACTCGTGCGCGACACCGTCCAGATCGGTGATCACCAGCCGCTGCTTGCCCTTGGTGTCCTTGCCGAACGAGACCGTGCCGGTGACTTCCGCCAGCGTGCCGGCGTCCTTCGGCGCACGCGCCTCGAACAGCTCGGCAACACGCGGCAAGCCGCCGGTGATGTCGCGCGTCTTCGACGTTTCCTGCGGAATCCGCGCCAGCACTTCGCCGACGGTCACGTCCTGGCCGTCCTTGACGGTGATGATCGAGCCGAGCTGGAAGGTGATGTTCACCGGCAGATCCGAGCCGGCGAGCTTCACTTCCTGTCCCTGCTCGTTCAGCAGCTTCACCTGCGGACGCACGCCCTTGGCGGCGGCGCCGGCGCGGCGCTTCGGATCGATGACGACCAGCGTCGACAGTCCGGTGACTTCGTCGACCTGCTTCGCGACGGTGACGCCTTCCTCGACATTCTCGAACTTCACGCGGCCGGCGTACTCGGTGATGATCGGACGCGAGGTCGCGTCCCACGAAGCGAGCACCTTGCCCGCCTTCACCTGCTCGCCGTCCTTGACCAGCATCGTCGCGCCGTACGGCACCTTGTGGCGCTCGCGCTCGCGGCCGTTGTCGTCGTGGATCAGCACTTCGCCCGAGCGCGCGATGACGACCAGCTCGCCCTTGCCGTTGGTCACGTAACGCATCACCGGCGAGAAGCGGACGATGCCCGCCGACTTGCTTTCCAGCTGCGATGCCGCCGCAGTACGCGATGCCGCGCCGCCGATATGGAAGGTCCGCATCGTCAGCTGCGTTCCCGGCTCGCCGATCGACTGCGCGGCGATGACGCCGACCGCCTCGCCGACGTTGACCAGGTGCCCGCGGCCCAGATCGCGGCCGTAGCAGGTCGCGCACAGCCCGTAACGCGTGTCGCAGGTCAAAGGCGTGCGCACCTTGACTTCGTCGATGCCCAGCGCCTCGATCTGCTCGACCTCGTCTTCGGACAACAGCGTCCCGGCGTGATACAGCGTTTCCTGCGTCTCGGGATTGACGACGTCGGCCGCCAGCGAGCGACCAAGGATGCGCTCGCGCAAGGCTTCGATCACCTCGCCGCCTTCGACCAGCGCCTTCATCGCCACGCCGTTGCTAGTGCCGCAATCGTCCTCGGTCACCACCAGATCCTGCGTGACGTCGACCAGGCGACGCGTCAGGTAACCCGAGTTCGCCGTCTTGAGCGCGGTGTCGGCCAATCCCTTACGGGCGCCGTGCGTCGAGATGAAGTACTGCAGCACATTGAGACCTTCACGGAAATTCGCCGTGATCGGCGTCTCGATGATCGAGCCGTCGGGCTTGGCCATCAGGCCGCGCATGCCGGCCAGCTGGCGGATCTGCGCCGCGGAGCCGCGGGCGCCGGAATCGGCCATCATGTAGATGGAGTTGAACGACTCCTGCTTTACCGTCTTGCCGTCGCGATCCTTGACCTCCATCGTGCCCAGCTGGCTCATCATCGCCTTGGCGATGTCGTCGCCCGCACGGCCCCAGATGTCGACCACCTTGTTGTAGCGCTCGCCCTGCGTGACCAGGCCCGAGGTGTACTGCGCCTCGATTTCCTTCACTTCCTTTTCGGACTTCTCGATGATCGAATGCTTTTCCGCCGGGATCAGCATGTCGTCGGCGGCAAATGAAATACCGCCGCGCGTCGCCAGGCTGTAGCCGGCCTGCATCAGCCGGTCGGCGAAGATCACCGTCTCGCGCAGTCCGCAGCGACGGAAGCTGCCATTGATGATGCGCGAAATCTCCTTCTTTTTCAGCGGGCGGTTGATGGTGTCGAACGGCAAACCGGCCGGAAGGATCTCGGAGAGCAGCGAGCGGCCGACGGTCGTTTCGTAGCGCGTGACCTTGTCGCTGCGCTCGCCGCCGGCGCCGACGACGACTTCCTTGATGCGCACGCTGATCTTGGCGTGCAGATCGACCTGCCGCGTCTCGTACGCGCGCGCAACCTCGGAGATGTCGGCGAACAGCATGCCTTCACCCTTGGCGCCGATCAGCTCGCGGGTAGCGTAGTACAGGCCCAGCACGATGTCCTGCGACGGCACGATGCAGGGCTCGCCGTTCGACGGCAGCAGGACGTTGTTCGACGCCAGCATCAGCGTGCGCGCTTCCATCTGCGCTTCCAGCGACAGCGGCACGTGCACCGCCATCTGGTCGCCGTCGAAGTCGGCGTTGAACGCCGTGCAGACCAGCGGATGCAGCTGGATCGCCTTGCCTTCGATCAGCACCGGCTCGAACGCCTGGATGCCCAGACGGTGCAGCGTCGGCGCGCGGTTCAGCATCACCGGATGCTCGCGGATGACTTCTTCCAGGATGTCCCAGACGACGGGCTCCTGGCTTTCGACCATCTTCTTGGCCGCCTTGATCGTCGTGGCCAGCCCCATCGTTTCGAGCTTGTTGAAGATGAACGGCTTGAACAGCTCCAGCGCCATCAGCTTCGGCAGGCCGCACTGGTGCAGCTTCAGCTGCGGGCCGACGACGATCACCGAGCGTCCCGAGTAGTCGACGCGCTTGCCCAACAGGTTCTGGCGGAAGCGGCCGCCCTTGCCCTTGATCATGTCGGCCAGCGACTTCAGCGGACGCTTGTTGGCGCCGGTCATCGCCTTGCCGCGGCGGCCGTTGTCGAGCAGCGAGTCGACCGCCTCCTGCAGCATCCGTTTTTCGTTGCGCACGATGATGTCGGGCGCCTTGAGCTCGAGCAGGCGCTTCAACCGGTTGTTGCGGTTGATGACGCGGCGATACAGGTCATTGAGGTCGGAAGTCGCGAAGCGGCCGCCGTCCAGCGGGACCAGAGGACGAAGCTCCGGCGGCAGCACCGGCAGCACTTCCAGGATCATCCATTCGGGCTTGATTCCCGACTTGTGGAATGCCTCGAGCACCTTGAGTCGCTTGGCGATCTTCTTGATCTTGGTGTCGGATCCGGTGGTCTCGAGCTCCTTGCGCAGCTTCTCGATCTCGATGTTGACCTCGAGCGAGCGCAGCAGCTCACGAATGCCCTCCGCGCCCATGCTCGCCGAAAAATCGTCGGCGTACTGCTCGACCTTCGCGAGGTAATCGTCCTCGGTCAGAAGCTGGCCGCGGTTGAGCGGCGTCATCCCCGGTTCAGTGACGACATAAGCCTCGAAATAGAGCACCCGCTCGATGTCGCGCAAAGTCATGTCGAGCACCATGCCCATGCGCGAGGGCAGGCTCTTCAGGAACCAGATGTGCGCGACCGGGCTGGCGAGCTCGATATGGCCCATGCGCTCGCGGCGCACCTTGGCCAGCGTCACTTCGACGCCGCACTTCTCGCAGATCACGCCGCGGTGCTTCAGCCGCTTGTACTTGCCGCAAAGGCACTCGTAGTCCTTGACCGGCCCGAAGATCTTGGCGCAGAAAAGACCGTCACGCTCGGGCTTGAACGTGCGGTAGTTGATCGTCTCCGGCTTCTTGACTTCCCCGTACGACCACGAGCGGATCTTTTCCGGCGAGGCAAGGCCGGTCTTGATCGCATCGAACTCTTCTTCCTGGGTAACCTGCTTGAACAGGTCGAGCAATGCTTTCATGCGTTACTCCCGAATGATTCCCTGATCATCGTCATTCCCGCGAAAGCGGGAATCCAGTGTCTTGCGACAAACGTCGCTGGATCCCCGCATTCGCGGGGACGACAATCTTGCGTGTGCGAGGCGCGCATCAATACCGCTCCAGATCGATGTCGATCGCCAGCGAGCGGATTTCCTTCACCAGCACGTTGAACGACTCCGGCATGCCGGCTTCGATCTTGTGCTCGCCCTTGACGATGTTCTCGTAGACCTTGGTGCGGCCGTTGACGTCGTCCGACTTGACCGTCAGCATTTCCTGCAGCGTGTACGCGGCGCCGTAGGCCTCGAGCGCCCACACTTCCATTTCGCCGAAACGCTGACCGCCGAACTGCGCCTTGCCGCCGAGCGGCTGCTGGGTGACCAGGCTGTACGGCCCGGTCGAGCGCGCGTGCATCTTGTCGTCGACCAGAGTGGTGCAGCTTGAGCACGTGCATGTAGCCGACGGTGACCTGGCGATCGAATGCCTCGCCGGTGCGGCCGTCATGCAGCGTCACCTGCCCCGACCGCGGCAGACCGGCGAGCTCGAGCATGTTCTTGATCTCGGCCTCGGTGGCGCCGTCGAAGACCGGCGTCGCAAACGGAACGCCGTCGGTCAGGTTGCCCGCCAGCTGGACGATCTCGTGGTCGCTGAGAGACTCGATGTCCTCCGGTTTGCCGGTGCCGTTATAGATGCTGGTCAGGAATTTTCGGACTTCGCCCGCGGTCGCCTGCGCCTTGAGCATGTCGCCGATGCGGTGGCCCAGTCCTTTCGCCGCCCAGCCGAGGTGAACTTCGAGAATCTGCCCGACGTTCATCCGCGACGGTACGCCCAGCGGATTGAGCACGATGTCGACCGGCGTCCCATCGGCCATGTACGGCATGTCCTCGACCGGAACGATCTTCGACACGACACCCTTGTTGCCGTGCCGTCCCGCCATCTTGTCGCCCGGCTGCAGACGGCGCTTGACCGCGACGTAGACCTTGACCATCTTCTGCACGCCCGGCGGCAATTCGTCGCCCTGCGTCAGCTTCTTCTTCTTCGCCTCGAACGCCTGGTCGAACAGGACGCGCGTCTGCGCGATCGAGTCCTTCATCGCCTCGAGCTGGCGCGCCGCTTCCTCGTTGGCCAGGCGGATGTCGAACCAGTCGTGGCGATTGGTGCTCTCGAGGTAGTCCTTGGTCAGGCGCGTACCCTTGGCCAGGCGCTTCGGGCCGCCGTTGGCGGTCTTGCCCAGCAGCAGCTTTTCGATCCGCGCGAACGCGTCGTTCTCGACGATCCGCACCTGGTCGTTCAAGTCCTTGCGATAGCCCTTGAGCTCGTCGTCGATGATCTGCGCCGCGCGCTTGTCGCGCTCGATGCCTTCGCGCGTGAAGACCTGGACGTCGATCACCGTGCCCGAGATTCCCGACGGCACGCGCAAGCTGGTGTCCTTCACATCGGAGGCCTTTTCGCCGAAGATCGCGCGGAGCAGCTTCTCTTCCGGCGTCAGCTGGGTTTCGCCTTTCGGCGTCACCTTGCCGACCAGCACGTCACCTGCCTCGACTTCGGCGCCGATGTAGACGATGCCGGACTCGTCGAGACGACCGAGCTGGGCTTCACCCAGGCTCGAGATGTCGCGCGTGATTTCCTCGGGACCGAGCTTGGTGTCGCGTGCAACGACCGAGAGCTCCTCGATGTGGATCGACGTATAGCGATCGTTGCCGACCACGCGCTCCGAGATCAGGATCGAGTCCTCGTAGTTGTATCCGTTCCACGGCATGAACGCGACCAGCATGTTCTGGCCGAGCGCCAGCTCGCCCATGTCGGTCGACGCGCCGTCGGCGATGACGTCACTCTTGGCGATAACGTCGCCGACCTTGACCAGCGGCCGCTGATTGATGTTGGTGTTCTGGTTGCTGCGCGTGTACTTGGTCAGGTTGTAGATGTCGACGCCGACCTCGCCGGCCGCAGTCTCGGTATCGTGCACGCGCACGACCATCCGGTTGGCGTCGACGTAATCGACCTTGCCGCCGCGACGCGCCAGCACCGCGGTTCCCGAGTCGACCGCCGCCGTCCGCTCGACGCCGGTGCCGACCAGCGGCTTCTCGGCGCGAAGGCACGGCACCGCCTGCCGCTGCATGTTGGAGCCCATCAGCGCGCGGTTGGCGTCGTCGTGCTCGAGGAACGGGATCAGCGACGCCGCGACCGAGACGATCTGCGCCGGAGCAACGTCCATGAACTGGACCTTGTCGGCCGTCGACAGCATGAACTCGTTCTTGCAGCGGCAGGATACCAGCTCGTCCTTGAGCTTCCCGTTCTTGTCGAGTTGCGCGTTGGCCTGCGCGATCACGAATGCGCCTTCCTCGATTGCCGACAGATAGTGGATCTCGTCGGTGACCTTGCCGTGCACGACCTTGCGATACGGCGTCTCGAGGAAGCCGTATTCATTGGTGCGCGCGTACAGGGCGAGCGAGTTGATCAGGCCGATGTTCGGGCCTTCCGGCGTCTCGATCGGGCACACGCGGCCGTAGTGCGTCGGATGCACGTCGCGCACTTCGAAGCCTGCGCGCTCGCGCGTCAGGCCGCCGGGGCCCAGCGCCGACACGCGCCGCTTGTGGGTGATCTCCGACAGTGGATTGGTCTGGTCCATGAACTGCGACAGCTGCGAAGAGCCGAAGAACTCCTTGATCGCCGCTGAAATCGGCTTGGCGTTGATCAGGTCGTGCGGCAGCAGGTTTTCGCTCTCGGCCTGGCCGAGGCGCTCCTTGACGGCGCGCTCGACGCGAACAAGGCCCGAGCGGAACTGGTTTTCCGCGAGCTCGCCGACCGAGCGGACGCGGCGGTTGCCGAGGTGGTCGATGTCGTCGATCTCGCCACGGCCATTGCGCAGCTCGACCAGGATCTTGATGACCGCGATGACGTCCTCGCTGGTCAGCGTGCCCGGGCCGGTCAATTCGCTGCGGCCGACGCGACGGTTGAACTTCATGCGCCCGACCGGCGACAGGTCATAGCGCTCTTCCGAGAAAAACAGCCCGTGGAACAGCGCCTCGACCGCATCCTCGGTAGGCGGCTCGCCGGGCCGCATCATGCGGTAGATCGCAACGCGCGCCGCGGTCTGGTCCGGCGTGTCGTCCATCTTCAGCGTCTGCGCGATGTACGGACCCTGGTCGAGATCGTTGACGTATATCGTGTGTATCTTGGCCACGTTGGCGTCGAGCAGCTTGACCAGGAGCTCATCGGTGATCTCGTCGTTGGCAGACGCGAGAATTTCGCCGGTGTCCTTGTTGATCACGTTCTCGCCGAGATTGCGGCCGACCAGATAGTCGTTCGGTACCGCGATCTTCTTGACGCCACCTTCGGCCAGGTCGCGGATATGCCGGGCGGTGATGCGCTTGTCCTTCTGAACCAGCACCTTGCCGTCCTTGCCGTGCAGGTCGAACTTGGCCACTTCGCCGCGCAGGCGCTCGGGGACCAGGTCCATCTGCGAGCCCTTCTTGGCCAGATGGAAGGTATCGAACGCGAAGAACTGCTTGAGGATGTCCTCGTTGGACAGCCCGATCGCCTTGAGCAGCGTCGTCACCGGCATCTTGCGGCGCCGGTCGACGCGGAAGTACAGGTAGTCCTTCGGATCGAATTCGAAGTCGAGCCACGATCCGCGATACGGAATCACCCGCGCCGAAAACAGCAGCTTGCCCGAGCTGTGCGTCTTGCCGCGGTCGTGCTCGAAGAACACGCCGGGCGAGCGGTGGAGCTGCGAAACGATCACTCGCTCGGTGCCGTTGATGACGAACGAGCCGTTGTTCGTCATCAGCGGGATTTCGCCCATGTAGACTTCCTGCTCCTTGACTTCCTTGACCGTCTCCTTCGGCGCTTCCTTGTCCATCAGGATCAGACGGACCTTGGCGCGCAGCGCCGAGCAATAGGTCAGACCGCGCTGCTGGCATTCGGTGACGTCGAAGGCTGGCGGCAGCAGCGAATAGCCGACGAATTCCAGCCTGGCGTTGCCCGAGTGGCTGGAAATCGGGAAGATCGAGGTGAACGCGGCCTGCAGGCCCTCGTTCTTGCGCGCTTCCATCGGTGTCAACTCCTGCAGGAACGCGCGGTACGAATTGAGCTGTGTTTCCAGAAGAAACGGCACCGGCAGCACGCTTGCGCGCTTGGCGAAGCTTTTGCGGATGCGTTTCTTTTCGGTAAACGAATACTGAGCCATTGGCCTTGACCTCTCGGGCGATCTTTCGGGCGCGCGCCGGCAACCGCTAAGAAAGCTGCCGGCGCGTCACCCTTGGTTCATCGACTGAAGCGGGGCATTGCGCCCCTTGGGATGGTGGTTGGCCACTACCAACCGCTGGCGGACGACGGCCCGTGCTGCACCGTCCGACCAAACCTGTCTTCTGCAGTCGGTTCAGAAGACGAAGATAAGCAAGCCTATGTGCGGCCACCTCAAGGGTTTTCAAGAGGCGACGCTGACTCGCTTGTCTTCGGCATCTGGAAGCGCTTGCGCGATCCCCGAAGCGAAGGCGATGGGTTCGGCGTTTCAGCAAACCCACCGCTCCTGCCTACATCATGTTTCAGTGCATACCGAGCTTTGCGGCTCTCCCGGCAACAATTACGGTGCGCTCGTTCGCGGTCGCATCCCCGCTTCGCGGGGCCCCTGCTCCGCGCTCACTTCGCGTTACTTGATCTCCGCCTTGCCGCCGGCGTCATCCAGCTTCTTTTTGGCGGCTTCGGCGTCGGCCTTGTTGATGCCTTCCTTGACCGGCTTCGGCGCGCCGTCGACCAGGTCCTTGGCTTCCTTGAGGCCCAGCCCGGTGATTTCGCGCACGGCCTTGATCACGTTAACCTTGTTGTCGCCGATCGCAGTCAGCATCGACGGTGAACTCGGTCTGCTCCTCGGCGGCAGGCGCCGCAGCGGCGGCGGCGGGCGCAGCGGCCGCGACGGCAGCCGCAGCGGACACGCCGAACTTCTCTTCCATCGCCTTGATGAGCTCGGAGAGCTCGAGCACGGTCATCGACGCGATCTTGTCGAGGATTTCCACTTGTTGAACAGCCATTTCGTTCTCCTGAATCGTAAGGTTGAATATTCGGTAGTCGTTGCGCCGGCGCTTAGCCGGCAGCCTTGGCATCGCGCACCGCGGCGAGCGTCCGCACGAACTTGCCCGGGACCTCGTTCATCGTCCGGACCAGCTTGACGATCGGCGCCTGCATCGTGCCGAGCAGTCTGGCGATCAATTCCTCGCGCGAAGGCAGCGAGGCCAGAGCGGAAATCTCCTTGGCCGACATCAGCTGCCCGGGCATCGCACCGCCCGCAATGACGAACTTCTCGTTGCCTTTGGCGAAGTCGTTCAGCACCTTCGCCACGGCGACGGGATCGGCGCCGATGCCATACGCCAGCGGACCGACCATCTTGTCGGCCAGCGAGGCGAACGGCGTATCGGCGACCGCCCGGCGCACCAGGGTGTTTTTCACGACCCTGAAATACACGCCGGATGCCCGTGCCTTGGCCCGCAGCTGCGTCATCGCGGCCACCGCCATGCCGCGGTTCTCGGCCAGGACGATCGCTTGCGCGCCGGCGACCTGCTTCGCCACTTCGGCGACTACCGTTTGCTTCTGCTCCAGATTAAGACCCAAGGTCTACCTCCATCATTTCGGAACCGCGGCGGCCTCGCCGCCGATTCCACGCCGTCCGAACGTTTCCGGACGGTTCCCACGGTGACCTTACGTCAGGAAAAATCCTGTCTTCGGGACACCATCTGTCGCCGGATCGGGTCTTTCGCGATCGGTCAACAGGGAAGAGCCCCCGCTTTCCAATCCATCGACCCGTTTTAAGCCTTCGCTCCTGCGGTCTTTGACGGCGCGCCGGCCCGGCGAAAAGGGTCTGGACCATTCAACCCCGCCTCGCCGTTCGGCGTTCCCTCAAATTCGTTTCTTGCGTTTCCTATTGCTTTCGCTTACGCGTGCGTCTGCTGCTGACCGAACACCGAAGAGTCGACCCGGACGCCTGCACCCATCGTGCTCGAAAGACTGATCTTTTTCAGATAGATCCCCTTGGTGCCCTGCGGCCTCGACTTGTTCAGCGCCTCGATCAGCGCCATCAGATTCGTCTTGAGCTGATCGGGCGTAAACGACGCGCGCCCGATCGTGCACTGGATGATGCCGGCCTTGTCGGTGCGGTACTGCACCTGACCGGCCTTGGCGTTCCTGACCGCCGTGCCGACGTCCGCCGACACGGTGCCTACCTTCGGGTTCGGCATCAGGCCGCGCGGACCCAGGATCTGGCCGAGCTGGCCGACGACCTTCATCGCGTCCGGCGTCGCGATCACGACGTCGAAATCCATGAAGCCTTCCTTGACCTTGGCCGCGAGATCGTCGAAACCGACGATGTCGGCGCCCGCTTCGCGTGGCGATCTTGGCCTTGTCGCCCTGCGCGAACACGGCGACGCGGACCTTCTTGCCGGTGCCGGCCGGCAGCACGACCGAGCCGCGCACCGTCTGGTCCGACTTCTTGGCGTCGACGCCCAGGTTGACCGCGACGTCGACCGACTCGTCGAATTTGGCGGTTGCCGTTTCCTTGACGAGCTTCAGCGCCTCGTCGATCGGATACGACTTTGACGTGATCGATCTTGCCGCGCACCACCTTCATGCGCTTGGAAAGACGCGGGGTGTCCTTGTTCGCTGTCGTCGCCATGATCACTTCACCCCTTCGACGGTGATGCCCATGCTGCGGGCGCTTCCCGCGATCGTTCGCACGGCGGCGTCGAGATCGCCTGCGGTCAGATCCGGGAGTCTTCGTCCTCGCGATCTCCTCGGCCTGCGCCCGGGTCAGCTTGCCGACCTTGTCGGTGTGCGGCTTCGGGCTGCCCTTGTCGACTTTCGCCGCCTTCATGATCAGCACCGTCGCCGGCGGCGTCTTCATCACGAAGGTGAAGCTCTTGTCGGCGAACGCCGTGATCACCACCGGAATCGGCAGGCCGGCTTCGAGCTTCTGCGTCTGCGCATTGAACGCCTTGCAGAACTCCATGATGTTGAGGCCGCGCTGGCCGAGCGCCGGCCCGATCGGCGGGCTCGGGTTCGCCTTGCCCGCAGGCACCTGCAATTTGATGTAACCGACGATTTTCTTTGCCATCTCATTTCTCCTAAGTGGGTGCAAGCGGATCGCGATGTCCTCCCCGGTTGCGTGCCGTCGTCCCCGCGAAGGCGGGGACCCAGTGGCGTTCGTTCAAGCAGACACTGGGCTCCCGCTTACGCGGGAACGACGAATTCAAGCTTTCTCGACTTGCGAAAAATCCAGCTCCACCGGCGTCGACCGACCGAAAATCGTGACCGACACGCGCAGCTTGCTCTTTTCGTAGTTCACGTCCTCCACGTTGCCGTGAAAGTCGGTGAACGGTCCTTCCTTGACCCGAACCGCCTCGCCCATTTCGAACAGCACCTTCGGGCGCGGCTTCTCGACACCTTCCTGCACCTGCCGCAGTATCGCGTCGACTTCCTTTTGCGTGATCGGCGTCGGCTTGTTCGCCGTGCCGCCGACGAAACCGGTCACCTTCGGCGTACTCTTCACCAGATGCCAGGTGTCGTCGGTCATCTCCATCTCGACCAGCACGTAGCCGGGAAAGAACTTGCGCTCGGAGATCGCCTTGGCGCCGTTCTTCATCTCGACGACTTCCTCGACCGGGCACCAGGATCTTGCCGAACTGCTCGACCAGCTCCGAGCGCTTGATGCGCTCGGTCAACGCGCGCTGCACGCTTTTCTCGAAACCCGAGTAGGCGTGCACGACAAACCATTTCTTGTCGCTCATCCCTCGCTCCGCCCGGTTGCCAGCTTGACCATCCACGCCAGCGACGAATCGACGGCGAACAGGAAGATCGCCATGACGACGACAAATGCGAAAACGATGAGCGTCGTCTGCAGCGTTTCCTTGCGGGTCGGCCACGAAACCTTCGCCGCCTCGGCCCACGCCTCCTGGCCGAAGGCGAACAAGCTGCTTGCCCGGCTCGCTCAGCCAGGCAACGCCACCGGCGGCTAGCAGGCCGCCGAGCACCATCAGGACGCGCAGTACCGACGCGGTGTCGCTGAAGTGGTAGAAGCCCCACACTCCTGCGACAACCAGCGCCGCCGCCAGGGCCAATTTGATCTTGTCCAGCATCGTTACCTTTGTGATGACAGAATTCTGCGGCCTGCGTTCAACATGGCGCCGGCCGCCGGCACCTGTCTTTGCAACGTTCATCGTCCCGATTCATCGCCCTTGCTCCGCGCCGCCACCTTCGGGTGGCAGGCCAGGAGGGAATCGAACCCCCAACCTGCGGTTTTGGAGACCGCCGCTCTGCCAATTGAGCTACTGGCCTAATTAGGTTGTTCCGTTGCCGATCCTTAACCAGCGCTCCTTGCAGCCGCTGCCGTCTGCATCCGTTACCATTCTTCAATCGGTGCGCTTGCTCCGCGGTCGCATCCCCGCTGCGCGGGGCCCCTGCTCCACGCTGCGCAAGCGTTATTCGAGCACCTTGGCCACGACGCCGGCACCGACCGTGCGGCCGCCTTCGCGAATCGCAAAGCGCAAGCCCTCTTCCATCGCAATCGGCGCGATCAAGGTCACCGTCATCTGGATGTTGTCCCCAGGCATCACCATCTCCGTCCCCGCCGGCAGCTCCACACTCCCGGTCACGTCCGTCGTCCGAAAGTAAAACTGCGGCCGGTATCCCGGGAAAAACGGCGTATGCCGCCCACCCTCTTCCTTGGACAGGATGTACACCTCGCAGCTGAACTTGGTGTGCGGCGTGATGCTCCCCGGCTTGGCCAGCACCTGCCCACGCTCCACCTCTTCCCGCTTGGTGCCCCGCAGCAGCACCCCGACGTTGTCCCCCGCCTGCCCCTGGTCCAACAGCTTCCGGAACATCTCCACCCCGGTGCACACCGTCTTCAACGTCGGCTTCAGACCCGACGATCTCCAGCTCCTCCCCCACCTTCACCACCCCGCGCTCCACCCGCCCGGTCACCACCGTGCCCCGCCCCGAATCTAGAACACGTCCTCCACCGGCATCAGAAACGGCCCGTCGATCAGCCGCTTCGGCTGCGGAATATAGCTGTCCAAAGCGTCCGCCAGCCGGTCGATGCACGGCTCGCCCAGATCGCTCTTGTCCCCTTCCAGCGCCAGCTTCGCACTCCCGATCACGATCGGTATCTTGTCCCCAGGAAACTCGTACTTGGACAAGAGCTCCCGCACCTCCAGCTCGACCAGCTCCAAGAGCTCCTTGTCGTCGACCATGTCCGCCTTGTTCAGGAACACGATGATGTAGGGCACCCCCACCTGCCGTGCCAGCAGAATGTGCTCCCGCGTCTGCGGCATCGGCCCGTCCGCCGCACTTACCACCAGGATCGCCCCGTCCATCTGCGCCGCACCCGTGATCATGTTCTTCACATAGTCCGCATGCCCCGGACAGTCCACGTGCGCGTAGTGCCGGTTCTTCGTCTCGTATTCCACGTGCGCCGTGTTGATCGTGATCCCCCGCGCCTTCTCTTCCGGCGCGTTGTCGATCTGGTCGTACGCCTTCGCCTCCCCGCCAAACTTCTTCGACAGCACCAGCGTCAGCGCCGCCGTCAGCGTCGTCTTCCCATGATCAACGTGCCCGATCGTCCCCACGTTCACGTGCGGCTTCGTCCGCTCAAACTTGCCCTTGGCCATGATTGTTGCTCCTTGCGATATCTGTTCTTTCGCCCGCCGATGCGCTTTTCTTCCGCGTACAGTCCGTGGTGCCCATGGAGCGGATTGAACGCTCGACCTCTCCCTTACCAAGGGAGTGCTCTACCACTGAGCTACATGGGCGCCGCCTGCTACCCTTCGAGCGACCCCGCCCATGCGAGCTGCCGCGAATGCCGTCGAACCGCTCCTTGCCGCACCGATGACAGGAAAAGGGCAAATTCTGGAGCGGGTGAAGGGAATCGAACCCTCGTCATAAGCTTGGAAGGCTTCTGCTCTACCATTGAGCTACACCCGCGATTCAGGAATTGAGAATTCAGATGTCGCCAACCCGAAATAACCGTTCCGCCCGCACCCAAGCCCGCTTAAGCTTTACTTTCTGTCGCCTGTCTTCTGACCCCTGAATTCTTCGCTGGTGGAGGGGGAAGGATTCGAACCTTCGAAGGCAGAGCCGGCAGATTTACAGTCTGCTCCCTTTGACCGCTCGGGAACCCCTCCGTCGAAACCGGGAAACCGCATAGTCTAGCAATTTCCATTCCCAAGTGTCAAACCAGCGCCTCGTTTTGCCCGGATTACTGCGCGCTGCATCGGCGCCGGCGCCGGCGCCGGCGCGGCCATGCTTGCGTAGAATCCGCCGAATGCAGTACGACTACATCATCGTCGGAGCGGGATCGGCCGGTTGCGCGCTGGCCAACCGTCTGACCGCCGACGGTCGCTACTCGGTATTGCTGCTCGAGGCGGGGCCGCCGGATACCTATCCCTGGATCCATGTGCCGATCGGCTACGCCAAAACGATGTTCGACGCACGCTACAACTGGTGCTTCTACACCGAGCCCGATCCCGGCATGAACGGCCGGAAGATCTACTGGCCGCGCGGCAAGGCGCTCGGCGGCTCGAGCTCGATCAACGGACTGATCTATGTGCGCGGTCAGCGCGAAGACTACGATCGCTGGGCGGCGGCGGGCAACGCCGGATGGAGCTACGACGAGGTGCTGCCCTATTTCAAGCGGCTCGAGCACGCGGTCGGCGGCGATCCGGCATACCACGGCCGCGACGGACCGCTGCTGGTGCTCGCCGATCCGGCGCAGGCACGAATTGATCGACGCGGTCATCGCCGGCGCCGGAGAGCTCGGCATCGCCCGCAACGACGATTTCAACGGCGCGGTGCAGGAAGGCGCCGGCTACTATCATCTGTCGACCCGCCGCGGATGGCGCTGCAGCACCGCCGTCGCCTATCTCAGGCCGGCGCGACGCAGGCCGAACCTCCGCATCGAGACCGGCGCGCAGGCGACGCGGATCGCGTTCGACCGGCGCCGCGCCAGCGGCGTCAGCTATCGTCGTCGCGGCGCCGAGCACACGGCGCGCGCACGCCGCGAAGTCCTGCTCTGCGCCGGCGCGCTGCAAACGCCGCAGCTGCTGCAACTCTCCGGCGTCGGCCCCGGAGGCCTTCTGCGCGGCTTCGACATTCCCGCTCGTGCACGAGCTCCCCGGCGTCGGCGAAAACCTGCAGGACCATCTGCAGGCGCGCGTCATCTACGCAATGCACACAGGCCGATCACGACCAACGACGACCTCGCGAGCTTCTGGCGCACGATCGGCATGGGCATCGACTATCTGTTCACGCGCGACGGCCCGATGGCTGTCGGCATCAACCAGGGCGGCATATTCGCGCGCGCGCTGCCCGACCGCAACGACGCCGGACGTGCAATTCCATATCGCGACCCTTTCGTCCGACATGGCCGGCTCGCCAACACACGCCTTCTCCGGGTTCACGATGTCGGTCTGCCAGCTGCGGCCGCAATCGCGAGGATGGGTCGCGCATCCGCTCGGCCGATCCGCTGACCCCGCCCGCGATGCAGCGAACTACCTGTCGGCGCCAGTCGACCGGGAAACGCTGATTGCCGGCATCCGGCTTGCGCGCCGGCTCGCGGCGACCGGTGCGCTGGCGCCGTACGTCAAGCGCGAATACCGGCCGGGCCCGGCGGCTGCAGTCCGATGCGGATCTGCTGGAATTCGCCAGGAACACCGGCGGAACGATCTTCCATCCGAGCGGCACGTGCAAGATGGGCGACGCCGCCGATCCGCTGGCGGTAGTCGACCACGAATTGCGCGTGCACGGCGCTCGACGGCCTGCGTGTGGTCGACTGCAGCATCATGCCGACCCTGACGTCGGGCAACACCAATGTGCCGGTCATCATGATCGCCGAAAAGGCGGCCGATCTGATCCTGCGCGATGCCTAACGCTTCGCCGCGCACCCATCCGCAAAAGGAGATTCGATGAGCTGCTGCCACACCGACTTTGCGCTGACCGCGGACAGCGACAAGGCATTCACCGTCGGGATGCCGACGTTCACCTTCGGCGCCGGTTGCCTGGCCGAAGCGGGCGCGCATGCGCAGGAGCTGGGACTCAAGCGGGTCGCGCTGTTCACCGATCGGAACGCTGGCGAGCTCCGAGCACCTGGCGACGGTGCTGGCCTCGCTGTCGCGCCGCGCAGATCGACGTGGCGATCTACGACGAGGTAACGATCGAGCCGACGACGGCATCGTTCCAGGCGGCGTCGCGGTTCGCCGCCGAAGGCAACTTCGACGGCTATGTCTCGGTCGGCGGCGGCTCGGTGCTCGATACCTGCAAGGCGGCGAATCTGTACGCCACGTATCCGGCCGAATTCATGACTTACGTCAACGCGCCGATCGGTGCGGGGCAGCGCGTTCCAGGCGCGCTGCGACCGCATATCGCCTGTCCGACCACCTCGGGCACAGGCTCCGAGATGACCGGCATCGCGATTTTCAATCTGACCGAGATCAACGCCAAGACCGGCATCATTTCACGCCGTCTGATTCCGACGGTCGCGCTGATCGATCCCAACGTCACCGCTGACGCTTGCCGCAAGAACGTCGTCGCCTCCAGCGGCTTCGACTGCATGAGCCATGCGCTCGAGTCGCTGACTGCGCGCGCGTGGCCGCGGCGGCTGAACCCGGCGCGCGGGGCGAGCCGGCCGGTGTCGCAGGGCGCCAACCCGTTTTCCGACGGCCTGGCCTCCGAGGCGCTGCGCGCGGTCGGCAAGTTCCTGGTGCGCGCAGTAAGCGATGCCGGCGACGTCGAGGCGCGCACCGAGATGATGTACGCGGCGATGCAGGCGGGAATCGCATTCAACGCCGCGGGCTGCCATTTGCCGCATGGATCTGTCGTACGCGGTCTCGGGGCTCGCGCGCGACTTCCACGTGCCCGGTTATCCGGCCGGCAAGACGCTGGTGCCGCACGGCATGGCGGTCGTGCTCAACAATCCGTCGGTCTGGCGATACACGGCGCCGTCGTGCCCGGAGCGCCATCTGCACGCCGCGACCTGTCTCGGCGCCGATGCGCGAGGACGCCGGCCCGGACGACGCGGGCGAGGCGCTGGCCGGGCGCGTGGTCGAGCTGATGCGCGCCGCCGGCATGCCGAACGGCCTGGCCGCGCTGGGCTTCGGCGCCGGCGACGTCGATGCGCTGGCGACCGGCGCCGAGCCGCAATACCGCGTGATCCGCAATGCGCCGAAGGATGTCTCGCGCGACGACCTGAAGAGCCTTTTCAGCGCGGCGATGAGATACTGGTAGAGGGTTCGGCGGCGGCGTCAGCAGCCGTCGGCGCGGACAGCTCACTCATCTTCGGCCATTACGCGGCGGAGCGGCAGCCTTGCGGTGAAGCGGCTGCCTCGCTCCGGCTCGCTCTCGATCCTGAGCTCGCCCTGATGACGCATCAGCACGTGCTTGACGATCGCGAGCCCCAGGCCGGTGCCGCCGGTTGCGCGCGAACGGCTGTGATCGACGCGATAGAATCGCTCGGTCAGCCGTGGAATGTCTTCGGCGGCGATGCCGATTCCGGTGTCGGTGACGCTGAATTCGCCGCCGTTCGGCGTTGACGCGCCAGTCGAGCGGCTATGCGGCCGCCGTCCAGCGTGTAGCGCACCGCATTGCTGATCAGATTGCCGAATGCGCTCGCAAGCTCGTCGCGGCTGCCGCGGACCGTTGCTGCATTGTTGATCGTCAGCGCGATTTCGTGCCTGCCCGCGGACAAGGGCTTTTGCGTCCGCAGAAAGCGCAAGCAGCAACGGGACGATCGCGAACTCAGTTTCGCGTAGCGGGCTTTCCTCGCTTTCCAGCGTCGACAGGGTAAGCAAGTCGTCGACCAGGCGCTGCATGCTTTGCGCCTGGTCGCCCATCAAGGCGAGACAGCGCTGGCGCTGCGGCTCGTCCAGCGGCACGTCGGCCAGCGTCTCGATGAATCCCGACAGCACGGTCAGCGGCGTCTTTAGCTCGTGCGAGACATTGGCGATGAAGTCGCGGCGAACGCGCGCCACCGCTTCCAGCCGGGTGATGTCGCGGCTCATCAGCAGCTTTTCCTCGACGCCGAACGGAACGATCTGCAGCGACAAGGTCAGCGCGGCTTCGCGCGCCGACTGCAGCACCAGCGGCTCGCCGGTCTCGCCGCTCGGCCAGGTATTGCACGAACGCCGGCTGGCGCACGAGATTGACAATAGGCGCACCGCGGTCCTTCCTGCCGTCGATGCCCAGATGCCGCTCGGCGCGGGAGTTCGCCCACTCGATGCGGTTGTTGCCGTCGAGCACGACGACGCCTTCCGGCATCGCTTCCGCGCCGCTTTCGAAGCGTTCGAGCGCCAGCCTCAAGTCGCGCTGCCGCGCCGAGCGCAGGCGCATCCTCCGATAGAGCGCGGTAAAGACGCGGCCCCAGGCGCCTCGGCCTTCGGGGACCTGCGCATCGATCGGCCCCGCTGCCCAACGCAGCAGGCGGTCGAGGTGCGCAGATGCCACCCGATGACCACGATCGCGCCGATGGCGACCACCGCGCAGGCGGCGCCCGCGCCGCCGGACAGGCCCGCGACCAGCGCCGCCAGCGCCACCAGCGCCACCGCAGCGAGACCGCTCAGCCAGACCGGGCTCATCGCCGCTCCCGCTGCGGCGACACGCGCAGCGCACCGCGGTCCGTGGCCCGCCTACGGACGCTTGACCGCGGCAAGCCGATATCCGGTGCCGCGCACGGTTTCGATCATGTGCTCCTGCCCGTGCGGCTCGAGCGCGAGCCGCAGGCGGCGGATGTGGACATCGATCGTGCGCTCCTCGATGTACACGTGATCGCCCCAGACATGATCGAGCAGTTGCGTGCGCGTGTGCACGCGGTCCGGCCGCGCCATCAGGAACTTGAGCAGACGGAATTCCGTGGGCCCGAGATCGACCGCCGCGCCGGCGGCGGTGACGCGATGCGCGGCCGGGTCGAGCTGCAACGCGCCGATCGACAGCATTTCCTGCGCTGATTCGGGTGCGCGCCGGCGCAGCACCGACTTGATCCGCGCCTGCAGCTCGCGCGGCGAAAAGGGCTTGGTGACGTAATCGTCGACCCAGGCCTCGAGGCCGGCGATCCTGTCGGTCTCGTCTCCGCGCGCGGTCAGCATGATGATCGGCAGCTCGCGCGTGCGCGCGTCGGCGCGCAGCGCGCGCGCCAGCGCCAGTCCGGACTGGCCGGGCAGCATCCAGTCGAGCAGGACCAGGTCGGGCAACGCGCGGCGGATCTCTGCGTGCGCTCCCTCGGCGTCGGCGACCGCGTGCACGTCGAAGCCCGCTTCGCCCAGGCTCAGTCGCAGCAGCTCCTGGATCGCCGGCTCGTCCTCGACGACCAGAATCGACGTGCCTAAGCGCGCGGCCATCGGCTCATTCCGCCACCTCGGCGCGAATCTGCTCGGCGGTCGCGTGGCGGACATCCTTGCCCTTGACCACCTGAACGACATTCTCGGCGACGTTTTTCGCATGGTCGCCGATGCGCTCGATCGATTTGGCGATGAAGACGATCTCGAGCGCAGGAGTAATCGTGCGCGGGTCCTCCATCATGTAGCTGATCAGCTGCCGCAGGATCGACAGGAATGCGGAGTCGATCGCCTCGTCGTTGCTGACGACCTGCGCGGCGGCGTTGACGTCGAGGCGGGCGAACGCGTCCAGCGCCAGCTGCAGGTTGCTCTCGGCGAGCTCGGCGGCTCGCGTGATCTCGTGAAAGCGGACGTTCGACAGGCGCTCCGGCCGCTGCATCTGCTGCGCCTTGTAGGCGATTTTCTTGATCTCGTCGCCGATCCGCTCCAGCTCGTTGACGATTTTCACCACCGTCAGAACCATGCGCAGGTCGATCGCCGCCGGCTGGCGCTTGGCGATGATCTGGCTGCATTGCTGGTCGATGCTGACCTGCATCTGATTGATCGCCCGCTCGTCGGTCGCGACCGAGGCGATCAGGTCGATGTCGGGATGCTTGAGCGCATCGATCGCGCGTGTGAGCTGCGTCTCGACCAGTCCGCCCATCGCCAGCACGCCGGAGCGTATTTCCTCCATCTCGGCGTCGAACTGCTTGTGCGTGTGATCGCTCATTGTCCTGTCCTCGTTTCGCGGTGCCGGCCGATCAGCCAAACCGGCCGGTGATGTAATCCTCGGTTTCCTTGCGCTTCGGCTTCAGGAATATCTCGTCGGTCGCGCCGAACTCGATCAGCTCGCCCAGATACATGTATGCAGTGTAATCCGAGACGCGTGCGGCCTGTTGCATGTTGTGCGTCACGATGACGATCGTATAGTCGGCCTTGAGCTCGCTCAAAAGCTCCTCGATCTTAGCGGTCGATATCGGATCCAGCGCGGACGTCGGCTCGTCGAGCAAGAGAATTTCGGGCTTGACCGCGACTGCGCGCGCGATGCACAGCCGCTGCTGCTGGCCGCCGGAAAGCGCCATGCCGCTCTGTTTCAGCTTGTCCTTGGCTTCGTCCCACATCGCGGCCTTGGTCAGAGCCCATTCGACGCGCTCGTCCATCGCGCGCGAGCTGAGAGTCTCGTACAACCTCACGCCGAACGCTATGTTGTCGTAGATCGACATCGGAAAGGGCGTCGGCTTCTGAAACACCATGCCGATCTTGGCGCGAAGCATATTGAGATCGACGCGCGAATGAAGAAGGTTCCTGCCGCCGAACTGGATCTCGCCGGTCGCGCGCTGGCCGGGATAAAGCGAATACATGCGGTTCATTGTCCGCAGCAATGTCGACTTGCCGCAACCGGACGGACCGATGAATGCCGTGATGCGACCGGCGGCGATGTCCAGGTTGATGTCCTTCAGCGCATGGAACTTTCCGTAAAAGAAATCCAGGTGCCGGATCGATATCTTGACCGGAAGGGATGCGGCACCCTTGGCGCCCGCCTCGGCGCGAGTCGCGACAGCTTCGAGGTTCATCTAAAGGCTCCGGATTTCATTTGGCTGTCGTCTGTCGAAAGAACAGACGCGCCACGATGTTGAGCACCAGCACTGTCAGCGTGATCAGCAGCGCACCAGCCCAGGCGAGCTCCTGCCAGTCGCTGTACGGGCTCATCGCGAACTGGAAAATCACCACCGGCAGATTCGACATCGGCGCGTTGAGGTTGGTTGTCCAGAACTGATTGTTCAAGGCGGTGAACAGCAGCGGCGCGGTTTCGCCCGAGATTCTCGCGACCGCTAGCAGGATTCCGGTGATGACGCCGGCGCGGACCGCCTTCAGGGTCACCATCAGGATCATTTTCCATTGCGGGGTGCCAAGAGCCACCGCCGCTTCGCGCAGGCTATCGGGAACGAGTCTGCAGCATGTTCTCGGTCGTGCGAACGACCACCGGAATCGACGATCAACGCCAGCGCCAGCGACCCCGCCCACGCCGAGAAATGGCCGACCTGGAAGACGTAGATCTCGTAAATGAACAGCCCGATGACGATCGACGGCGCCGACAGCAGGATGTCGTTGATGAACCGGGTCGACCGGCGCCAGCCAGCCGCGGCTGCCGTATTCGGCAAGGTAGATCCCGGCGAAGATCCCGATTGGCGTGCCGATCAGCGTGCCCATCGTCGCCATGAGCAGGCTGCCCATGATCGCATTGAGCAGCCCGCCTTTGCTGCCCGGCGGCGGCGTCATCTGTGTGAAAAGCGCGATGCTGAAGGCGTGGAAGCCCGCCGCGAACAACGTGTACAGAATCCAAAGCAGAAAAACCAACCCGAACGCCATCGTCATCATCGACATGGCGAGATTGAACCGATTCACGAGCAGCCGACGGGAGTAGAGTGACTTCATCGCATTCGGCCTGCGTCAGGTCTTTCTGCCTTCGCCTCTGGCGCAGCTGCAGCAGAAGCAGCTTCGCCAGCGCGAGCACGATGAAGGTGATCACGAACAGGATCAGCCCGAGTTCGATCAACGCCGACGTGTACAGATCGCCGACTGCCTCGGTGAATTCATTCGCCAGCGCCGACGCGATGCTGTTGCCCGGGGCGAGGATCGACGCCGTCAGTCGGTGCGCGTTGCCGATCAGAAACGTCACCGCCATCGTCTCGCCGAGTGCCCGCCCGAGACCGAGCATGATTCCGCCGATGACGCCAACCTTGGTATACGGCAGCACGACGTTGCGGACCACCTCCCAGGTTGTGCACCCGATGCCATAGGCCGATTCCTTCAGCACCGGGGGAACAATCTCGAACACGTCGCGCATCACCGATGCGATGAAAGGGATCACCATGATCGCAAGAACGAATCCCGCGGTAAGAACGCCGATGCCCTTGCGGCGGCCCTTTGAACATCGCGCCGATCAGCGGCACGGCGCCGAGCGTTGCAATCAGCCACGGCTGCAGGTAATCGGCGAACAGGGGCGCAAGAACGAACAGCCCCCACATGCCGTAAATGATGCTTGGAATCGCGGCGAGCAGCTCGATCGCAGTTCCGAGCGGACGCTTGAGCCAAAGCGGCGACATCTCGGTCAGGAAAAGCGCGATGCCGAAGCTCACCGGCACGCCGATCAGCAACGCGATGCAGGACGTGACCAGCGTGCCGACGATCGGCACCAGCGCGCCGAATTTCTCGGTGACGGGATTCCACTCGGCACTGACCAGAAATCCGAAGCCGAATTTCTGCATTGCCGGCAGACTGCCGTAAACCAACGAGACGATGATCCCGAGCAGGATCGCCAGCACCAGGAAAGCAAAAAAGCGGGTGAACCAGCGGAACAGCGCGTCCTGAAACCGCGTGCTTCGCTGTTTGGACTTGGGCATCCTGGAGGTGACCGCAGATGCTGCGCGTGGCGACAACTCGATTGTAACCGGGATGGTGCGCTCGCGGTTGTCTGCATGACCGGTCTGTGCACGTCACCCTCGGCTAATCGTCCGGCCGGCCTCGCCGCTCGCGAAACGGCGGCGGCCGGGAGCAGCGCCAATTGAAAGAACGCGGGCGGTGGCGGGTCTGCCGAACGCCGCGGCTACGCGGACGCTTTCGGCCGCCGACTATCAGAACACCGGCTTCCCGGACGCGTCCTTGATCTGCGACTTCCAGGTGGTTCGGATCTGGTTGGTGACGGCGTCCGGCAGCGGCACGTAGTCGAGCGCCCCGGCTAGCTTGTCGCCTTCCGGCGAATAGGCCCAGTCGAAGAACTTCAGCACTTCCTTCGCCGTTTCGGGCTTTGCCTGGGTCTTGTACATCAGGATGAACGTCGCACCCGAAATCGGCCAGGCATTCTTGCCCGGCTGGTCGGTCAGCACCAGATAATAGCCCGGCGCTTTGCTCCAGTCGGCGCCGGCCGCCGCGGCCTTGAAGGTCTCGGCCGACGGGCTGACGAAAGCTGCCGTCGCGGTTCTGCATCTGCGCGTAGGTCATCTTGTTCTGCAAGGCATACGCATACTCGACGTAACCGATCGAGCCCTTGACGCGCTGCACGTACGAGGCCACGCCCTCGTTGCCCTTGCCGCCAACGCCTGCCGGCCACGCGACCGACGTGCCCTCGCCGACCTTCTCCTTCCACTCCGGGCTGACCTTCGACAGGTAATTCACCCAGATGAAGGTCGTACCCGAGCCGTCCGAACGGTGCACGACGGTGATCTCGGAATCCGGCAGCTTGAGGCCCGGATTCAGCTTGGCGATCGCAGGATCGTTCCACTTGGTGATCTTGCCCAGATAGATATCGGCGAGCATCGGACCGGTCAGCTTCAGCTCGCCCGGCTTCACGCCTTCGAGATTGATGACTGGCACGTCGCCGCCGATGACGGTCGGAAACTGCAACAGCCCGTCCTTGTCCAGGTCTTCGGGCTTCATCGGCATGTCCGACGCGCCGAAATCGACCGTCTTGTTCTGAATCTGCTTGATTCCGCCGCCGGAGCCGATCGACTGGTAGTTCAAGCCGCACGCCGGTCTTCGCCCTGTACGCTTCCGCCCACTTGGCATAGATCGGATACGGAAAGGTCGCGCCGGCGCCGGTGATGTCCATCGCCTGTGCCGACACGGCCGCCAGCAGGCCAGCGGCAAGCACCCCTGTCAGCGCATGGATTTGTGATCTGCTGTTTCGCACTTTACTTCCTTGTCTTGTCGTCATGCCCGGATTGTGGGACCCGAGTATTACAGTGCGATTACACCGGCCTGCGGCGCGTCGCTGAATGTTGCAATTCTGTGACGCTTTTTTTTGGATTCGCCTGCGTGTGCAATCGCCCCATTTCCGGGTAGAGTATTGGCGCTTGCATCCGGTCTCTCGAACACGGTATCCACCCGGGATGCAATGCGCCGGTACGCGGGTCCCATTATCAATCGAGCAACTTTCTGTGGAGCCTTCCGTGAATTTCGATCGCAGCGACTCGGACGAACCAGCGAAACATGCAATCGAAGCGCTTGCCGAGGAGTTGAGTTGCCCGGTGTCCGAAGTCAAGGACGCCTACGAATCAGAATTTGCGCGTCTGAAACAGACCGCCCGAGTGACCGATTACGTGGCGCTGTTCGCGAGCCGGCGGGCGCGGGAGGCCCTCGTTGGGCGGCACCCGATGAACCCTCTGCCGGAAGAAGGCGGAACTTCCAGCGACAACCGCGCGATTCAGGAGAACTCGTCGCCGCCGAGGATTCGATGAACGACCGCACCACCGAGTCTGCACTCCGCGAGACGATCGACCGCAAGGCATTGCTCGAGCATGCCTGGCTCGACCGCGATCTCGGGTGGCTCGCATTCAACGAACGTGTTCTGCACGAGGCCTTCGACGAGCGTACGCCCTTGCTCGAGCGGCTCAAGTTCCTTGCGATCGTGACGTCGAATCTGGACGAGTTTTTCATGAAACGCGTGGGAATGTTTCGCGGCAAGGCGTTGATCGAAGACCGCGAAGACCCGCTCTCGCGCGAGGGGGACGCGCGCACGCGCTTGCTGGCGATACGAGCCCTCGTGCTGAAAATGCTGGACGATCAAGCAGTTTGCTACAAGGCGCTGCTGCCGTTACTTGCTTCGCACGGAATCCTGATCGCAACGTGGGAAGAGCTCAGCCAGGCGCAGGCGGAGGAGGCAAGCGCGTATTTCGACAGCCACGTCTCACCGGCGCTCACCCCGTTGAGCTTCGATCCCGCCCATCCTTTCCCGTTCATGTCGAACCTGTCGACCAACTGGGCGTTCGTCATCGCTAGCGAGGAATCGATCGAGCCGCGGATGGTTCGGGTCAAGATTCCGCCCGAGCTTCCGGCGTGGTTCGAGCTCAAAGCCGACGTTCCAACCGATCAGCGACGTTTTCTCGCACTCGAGGAGCTAATTTACCGCAGCGCGAACAAGTTGCTGCCCGGGATGACGGTTATTTCCGGTACCTTGTTTCGGATCTTGCGCAACGCGGAAATGGACCTCGAGGACGACGAAGGAGAGAGTCTGCGCGACGTGGTCACCGACGCTGTTCGACAGCGGCGATTTGAGCCGGTCGTACGTGTCGACTTCGGTCCCAACGCCGATCCGGTCGTGCGCGCCGCCTTGATGGAGCGGTTCGAATTGACCGATCTGGACGTGTTCGAGCTGCCGGGCATGCTCGACTACCCCGACCTGTTTCAGATCGCTGCGCTCGACATTCCGGCATTGCGCGATCCCCCCGTGGACTCCGCAGCCCGCCTCCGCGGCTCGCCGACCCGGAGTCCGACATTTTTACGGCAATCGATGCTGGCGACATCCTCGTCCACCATCCGTACGAGAGCTTCGATTCGAGCGTCGAGCGATTCATTCATCAGGCGGCCGACGATCCCCGCACGCTGGCGATCAAGATGACCGTCTATCGCGTCGGCGACGACACGCCGTTTGTTCGTTCGCTGGTCCAAACCGCGGAAGCGGGGAAGCAGGTGGCCTGCGTCATCGAGCTAACCGCACGATTCGATGAAGCCCGCAACCTCCACTGGGCGCAACAGCTCGAAAAGGTCGGCGCGCACGTAACCTACGGCGTACTCGGCCTCAAGACCCATACCAAGATCGCGCTGGTCGTGCTCCAGCACGGCATGGGACTGCGCTGCTACGCGCATATCGGCACCGGCAACTATAACGTCAAGACGGCGCGGTCCTACACCGACGTAGGGCTCCTTACCGCGGATCCTGCAATAACGGCCGACATCGTCAACCTGTTTCATTACCTTACCGGCCACTCGAACGGGACCGCAATTCCAGAAGTTGCTGGTCGCGCCGATGAACATGCGGCAACGCTTCCTGGAGATGATCGAGCGCGAAGCCGCGCACTGCGAAGCGGGTCGGACAGGCCATATCATCGCCAAGCTCAACCAGGTCGACGATCTGGAGATCACTTCGGCGCTGGTGGCGGCCTCGCGCGCCGGCGTCAAGATCGACTTGATCGTCCGCGGTTTCTGCTGTCTTCGCGCCGGCGTTCCGGGCTGGACCGACAACCTTCGCGTGCGTTCGATCATCGGCCGGTTTCTCGAGCACTCGCGCATCTTCTATTTCTCCAATGGCGAGGAGGATCCGCTGGCCGGCGAGTTCTACATAGGCTCCGCCGACTGGATGATGCGCAATCTTTCGCAAAGGGTGGAAGCGGCGACTCCTATCAGCGGCCGGCCGCTGCGCGAGCGCCTTTGGGAAATACTGCAGGCGTGCCTCGCAGGACAGCCGACAGGCGTGGGTAATGCAGCCGGACGGAACCTACCGTCAGCAGCAGGTACCGGCGGATGGCAAGGGAGCAGTCAGCGCAGGCACTCAGGCCTGGCTGATGGAGCTCACGCGCCGTCGCGCGTCAGCAAACTGAGGGCAACCGGGGCGATGTTATCCGCCGGCCCGCTCGCGCCAGGGGACCGGAGACGCACGGAGTATGCGCGGCTCGCCGAAGAACCCGCGCGCGAGGTCGGACGCGAACTGCGCGACCCAATGCATGCGGGGGCCTCCCCAGTAGACATTCGAGCGCGACGTCCGCAGATCGGTCACGCAGACGGTGTAGCTTGCGGTCCACCCGTCGATCGGGCCTGTCAGCCGCGCGCGACGGACCATCAGCGAGAAATCTTCGTGCCGATACCCGAGCCGGCTGAGCTCGGCTTCGAAATCCTGCTTCTCCCCGAGCTGCTCCATGATCTGGCAGTAACCCTCGGCGCGGACAGCCATAGTCTGCCTCTCCCAAGTCCTAGCCGCATTCTTGCCCTGCGCAGATGACAGGCATATGACGAGCGGCAGCCGCCGACTCGCGGCGGCTGCCGCTCACCGCTAACTCGATTTCGAAAGGAGCGATTCCCCGGGCTTGACCCGCGTGAACCGCACCGGCACGGCCTCGACAGCGAGATTCCCGCTCGGTTTGCCTTCCCGCCGCACGCGCGTGTAGGCCGAAGCGGCCAGGTCTCCGGTGTCGGGATGATCGGCACGAAAATGCGCGCCGCGCGACTCGCGCCGCGCCGCGGCGGCGGCGACGATCGCGCGGCTGACCTCGACCAGGCTCGCCAGGTTGAGCCAGTCGTGCCAGCTCAGGTTGAAAGCGCGTTCGCGCGCACCGGCGGGCAGCGCATAGGCACCGAGCTCATCGGCCAGCGCGGCCAGTGTCGTGGCGGCGCGCTCGAGGCCGAGGGAATCGCGCACGATGCCGGCGTCGTCCCACATCGTCGCGAACAAACGCTCGCGGATCGCGTCCAGGTCGGCGCCCTGGCCGCGGCCGAACGGCGCCTCGGCCCGGTCGAGCGCCGCCTGGATCGCGGCGCTATCGGCATCGCGAAACGCGCCTTCGCGCGTGACCCACGCCGCCATCGCGTCGCCGGCGATCGCGCCGAATACCGTCGAATTGGCCACGCCGTTGCCGCCGAGCCGGTTGGCGCCGTGAACGCCGCCCGAATCCTCGCCGGCGACGAACAATCCGCGCAGCGCCGTCGTGCAGTCGGCGGCGAACTCGACGCCGCCCATCATGTAATGCGCGGTCGGCACGACTTCGACGCGGTCGCGCGAGGTCGAAGCCGCAATCGGCGCAGCGCTCGACCATGCCCTTGAACTGGCGCCGCACGTTCTCGGCTCCCAGGTGCGCCATCGACAGCCAGACGCCCCCGTGCGGCGTCGTGTGGCCGGCGCGCATCTCGGCATCGATCGCGCGCGAGACGATGTCGCGGGTCGCGCGTTCGCCGCGCGGATCGTAGTTGACGCATGAATCGTTCGCCGCGGCCGTCGAGCAGGTAACCGCCGGCTCCGCGCAAGCCCTCCTCGAGCACGGTGCCGGTCATCCGTGTATGCGGGCCAGCGAGCAGCCCCGTCGGATGGAACTGGACCATTTCCATGTCGCGCAAGGGTAGACCGGCCGCCAGCGCCATCGCCAGCCCATCGCAGCTCTTGTCCCCCGAAGGCGTGTGGTATCGGTACATCGTCGGTCCGCCTCCGGTGGCGAGCAGCACCGCTTTGGCCTGGGCGAGCACGTACTCGCCGGTGCGCATGTCGACCAGCAGCACCGCGGCCAGCGCCGAGCCATCGGGACTGAGAATGAACTCGAGCGCGCGATGCTCCTCCAGCCGTTCGATTCCGCGGGACCAAACCTGCTCGGCGAGGCGATTGATGATCTCGATGCCGGTCAGATCGCCCTTGTGCACGGTGCGGTCGAACGTCTGCCCGGCAAACGCCTTCTGATGCACGGTGCCGTCGGGATTGCGGTCGAAAAAGCAGCCGAGCTCGTTCTCCAGCTCGTGCACGCGCTCGATCGCGCCGTTGACCAGCGCCCAGGCGAGATCCTGGTCGGGCAGCCACTTGCCGCCTTCGATCGTGTCCATGAAGTGACGCTCGACGGAATCGCCGGCAGCGAGCGCCACGTTGTAGCCGCCTTGCACCATGCGCGTACAGCCGCATTTGCCGAGCAGGCCTTTGACGGCGATCGCGATCGACAGCGACGGGTCGGCGGCGTGGGCGTGCAGCGCCGCGAACAAGCCCGCCCCGCCCGAGCCGAGGATCAGGATGTCGCTCTTGAACCGCCGCATTCAGCGTGCCGGACGGGCGTTGACGCCGAGCGCCGCGAGCGCCGCCGCACGCTTGCCGCGCGCGTCGGCGTCGACCGACGTGTACAGGCTGCCGCCGTGGCTATCCATCGCCACACGCAACGGGCCGAAACCGCGGACGCGAAATCGCCACAGGCTCTCGGGATTGAGGTCGTCGAGGTCGACGTCCTCGATCGCTTCGATCCAGGTCGTCTCCAGTGCCGCGGTGCCGCCGACGATCGCCAGGTACGCGCCGCCGAACTGGCCGAACGCTGCAAGCGACGCCGCTCCGAGCCCGCCCTTGCCGATGACGATGCGCACGCCGCAGCGCCCGAGCAACGGATGCGTGAAGCGTTCCATCCGGGAAGAGGTGGTCGTGCCGATGCACACCGGCGCGTAGCCGGTGGGATGCTCGGGCGAAACCTCGACCTTTTTCACGTTTGGCGCCGTGTGGATGACCGCGTGGCCGGCAAGATCGAAGCGCGTCGCGCGCCCGCGATCGAACATCGCGATTTGCGTCGCGTCGCGGATGCCGAACAGCGGGCCGCTCAAGGTGACGGTGTCGTCGATCCGCAATGCGCGCGTCTGCGCTTCGGTGATCGGTGTCGAGAGGTCGTGGTGCGCCACGCTCTTAGAATCCGTAACTGACGCCGGCGGCGGTGATCGCCGCGCTGGCCCGTCGCGCCGAATGGCACTGCATGTTGACCGCGACCGGGTTCATTGTGATGTGCGTCGCGGCGAGCTCGACGTGCACGGCGAACGCCGTGGCGTCGCCGCCCAGGCCTTGCGGTCCGACACCCAGCATGTTGACCGCGCGCGAAAGCTCGTCTTCCAGCTTCGCGCCCTCGGCATCGGCGCAATGCGTGCCCAGCGGCCGGGTCGCGGCGATCTTGGCCAGGTGCACGCACAGGTCGGCCGTACCGCCGACGCCGACGCCGACGATCGTCGGCGGACAGGTCTTGCCGCCGGCGTCGAGCACGCAATCGATGACGAACGTCTTGATCGCGTCGACACCTTCGGCCGGCACCGCCATCTTGAGCCAGGAATTGTTTTCCGAGCCGCTGCCCTTGGGGATCATCTCGATTTTCAGCCCGTCGACTTCGTCGCCATGGTCGATGTGGATCACCGGCACGCCGATGCCGCAGGATGTGTGCTCGTTCTTGCGCGTCAACGGGTGCACGATCGACGATCGCAACGGATGCTCACGGGTCGCGCGTTCGCAGCCCTTGCGGATCGCGGCCTTCAGCGCCTCGCTGTCGCCCTCGCCGAACTGGACGCCGCGCCCGATCGTCACGTTGTAGATCGGGATGCCGGTGTCCTGGCAGAGCAGGTTGTCGGTCGCCTCGGCGACGGCAATGTTGCGGATCATCGTGCCGAGCACGTTCTGTGCCGTTGGCGCGGTCTCGCGTGCGGCAAGGGTATCGAAACCCTGCTTGATGTCGGGTGGCAGGATCTTGAGCGCGCGGATGTAAAGTTCTTTGGCGACGTTCTCGACGACGCCGGGATCGATGCGAAGCATGCGCTCAGTATAGGTTAAGCGCGAACGCCAGCGCACAGAACAGCGCCACGCCGGCGGCGATGGCGACCCAGCTTTGCTTCGCCTGGCGGCGCCAGCCGACGAACTCGATCAGCAGCAGGCGCAAGCCCCCGGCCAGATGCGCAGCAAGCAGGAAGACCAGTGCCACTTCCGACGCCTTGACCAGCGGCTGCTCGGTCCAACGGAGGAACGCGTCCAGCGCGGCTTCGCCAGCGAGTGCCCGTCCCAGCACCCAGAAATGCAGCGGCAGGAACAGTGCCAGCGCGAGGCCGGAGACTCGATGGACGAGAAACGCCCAGTACGACGGGTGGTCGCGGTTGCGCCAACCGGCTGTTCTCACAGCACGACGGCCGCGACCGCGCGGATGCCGATGGCGAAGAGCGCCGCGCCGAGGACCAGCCAGAACGCATCGGCGCCGCGGCCGCGCCACTGCAACCATTCCGATCCGATCGTACGCAAGCCGATCGGCGCATGAACCGCCACTGCGGCGACGAACACCGCGTAGAACGCGGCCCACGCCGGATTGCCGCGCGTGCGGGCGAGGATCTCGGCGGCGGTCAAGCCACCCCTCACCGCGACAATTATCGTCGCCAGATGGACCAGCACGCACAGCGCAAGCACCGCCGCGCTCGCCCGCTGCGCCAGCCACAGCCGAGTCTCGCTGCGCGCGCTCACAGCTCGCCTTTGAGCGCGGCGCGCGCCGTCATGCGCTTGAGCCCCGCGATCGACGCCGTCGGCGAAAGCTGCTTCGGACAGCGTTCGGTGCACGCGGCTTGCGTATGGCACGCGTGGCAGCCGGCGTCGCCCGCAACCGCGGCGAGCCGTGCGGGGCGATCGCCGTCCCGCACGTCGTTCTGCAAGGTCCAAGCGCGATTGAGCGCCGCCGGACCTAGGTAGGCCGGATTCCACGCGACGATGTCGCACGAGGCGTAGCAGACGCCGCAGCCGATGCACTCGATTGCCGCGTCGACCTCGCGCCGCGCCGGAGTATCGGGGGCGACGCGCGCGAAATCGTCGCGGCGGGATGCCGTCGGCGTGAACTGTCCGCCGGCCCTCGACCACTTGTCGAAGAACGCGCGCATGTCGACGACAAGATCCCGCACGACCGGCAGATTCGCCAGCGGCCCGATTTGCAGGCGGTTGCCGCGCGCGACCCTGGAGACGTGCGTGCGGCAGGTCCAGCGCGCGCGACCGTTGACGGTCATCGCGCACGAGCCGCACATGCCGACCCGACAGGCGAATCGGTAGGCGAGCGTCGGGTCGAGCTTGCGCTGGATCCAGGTGACGACGTCGAGGATCGTCTGCGCATCCTCGCGCGGCACGACGTAGGTCTGGAATTGGCCGCCGCCGTCACCGCCGCCGCGCCAGACGTCGACCTCGAGCAGCTCAGGTTCGCGCATCGCCATGATAGAGCCTCACCGTGTGTCGCGCATCGGCGAAGAAAAGCCACCGCTCGGCGAGCAAGCCCACCAGCGCCAGCACCGCGACCGACAGCGCTGCGGCCCAGTGGCGAGGGCCCGTGGCAAGCCAGATCAGAGGAATCGCGAAGCCGAGCGCCAAGGCGGTCCCGCGCAGGGCCTGCGCGTGTTGGCGCGCGATGCGAAAGACGAATTCGTCGGTGAGAAACGTGCGTTGCGTGTGACCGGCGTCGAAAAGGCGCGCCTGCGCGACGCTGACGCGGGGCGGGCGAACGCCCTGGGCCACGCCGATTGCCTGCTCGAGCGTCAGCGCCGATTTGCCGCCGCGATCGTCTGCGCCATGGCGCCAGTAGCCGAGCTTGGCGACAAGCGCCGCCAAGCCGAGCGCCGCCGCAAGCCACGCCCAGCCCCTCGTTTCGCCGTCGTAACCGCTGGCCAGCGCAACGGCGAGCAGCGCGCCTGACCAGTGACCGAGCAGCATGTACGTGGCCGGCGTCCATGCGGTGCGCCACTGGCGTATCGGCTTGAGGCTCGCATAAATCATCGCCGTGCAAAAAGTGAGTCCCCACGCCGAGACGCAAACCAGCATCGCCAGCAGCAGGCGCGAGGGGCCGGCGGCATCGAGCCACACCACTGTCAGATAGACGAAGGCCAGCGGAAAGAGCAGTGCCGCAAGCGCCGCTTCACGCGAAAGCCATGACGTACGGACGCGCGCAAACGCGCGCCACGCATTCGAGGGCTTGGCCAGATGCAGGACCGACGAGGCGAGCCCCGCGGCGATCAACAGCAGCGCGATGGCGATACCCCGCGGGAGCGCCTCCGGCGACAGCAGCGGAACGGGACAAAGATCCGCCAGCGCAAGCAGCGCGAGCAGCCCCAGACCCGCACCGGAAGCAACGGTGAAGAAAACGATCGACAGCGCGGGCTTCATCGGGACAGGCGTCAGCGCCGGATGACGGGGCTCGCCAGGCTCGCGAGCCCGCGCTCGAGCAGCGCGCGCGCATCGTCGACGCCCGGCAAGGGTTTAGGCTCGCGCGGCGGAAGATAGCGGTTGACCGGTGCGTAGCCCAGTTCGGGCAGGAGGCCGAAGCCGGCGCGCTCCGCGGTGACGCGCGAGACTTCGGAGTGCGGATCGTCGAAGTCGCCGAACATGCGCGCGTGCGTCGGACAGGCCAGCACGCACGCCGGCTGGCGATCCTCCGGCGGCAACAGCACGTCGTAGATGCGATCGACGCACAGCGTGCATTTTTTCATCGTGCCGGTCGACTGGTCGAGCTCGCGTGCGCCGTACGGGCAGGCCCAGGCGCATAGGTTGCAGCCCATGCACTTGTCCTGATCGACCAGGACGATGCCGTCGGCGCGCTTGTACGAGGCCCCGGTCGGGCAGACGCTGACGCAATCGGCGTCTTCGCAATGCAGGCACGACATCGGGAAATTGATCGTCTTGCTCGCTGGATAATCGCCGACCTCGTAATGGCGCACCCGGTTGAGCCAGACGCCGGAGGGCTCGGCGCCGAACGGCTGGTAGTCGGACAAAGGCCCGCTGACCGACGAGGCGCCATTCCATTCCTTGCACGCGGTCGCGCAGGCGTGGCAGCCGACGCAGGTGTCAAGATCGATGACGAGACCCAGCTTCATGTGGTGGCCCCGTCGAGCTTGTTTTCCGCGACCATCAGGACCTCTTGGTGGTCCAGCGCAGAATCGACGGACGGACGCCGTCGTCGCCGGGCAGCCGCTTGGCCGCAGCGACCGTCGGCCACAAACCGGTTTCACCCGGCGCGCACTTGCGGACGCTGACACGAAGATCGAACCACGCCGCCTGGCCGGTGACCGGATCGGAGTTGGTCAGCCGGCGCTCGTCGCTCGCATGCCTGGGCAGCAATTCCGAGATCAGGTGATTGAGCAGGAACCCCGCCGTGGCTTCGGGCGCGTCGGGTACCAGTCCTGCGGTTCCCGCCTGGCGGCCGATCGCATTCCAGGTCCACACGGTGTTGGCCTCGACGCCTTCCATCGTCTTCAGCTGGCAACGAATACGGGCGTGACGCGAAGCCACCCATACCCAGTCGTAATCGGCAAGCCCGAGCTTCTCCGCGCTACCGCGATTCATGTACAGGTAATTCTGCGCGACGATCTGCCGTAGCCAGGCGTTTTGCGAGTCCCACGAGTGGTACATCATCATCGGCCGCTGCGTGATCGCGTGGAACGGATAGGCTTCGCGCGCCTTGCCCTGGCTTTCCAGAGGCTCGTACCAGAACGGCAGCGGATCGAAATAAGTGGCCAGCCGCGCGCGGTCGGTCGGAGACGGCGGCTGCGGACCGTCGTAGAGACCCTGCCCGGCCAGGCGGAATTTCTGCAGCGGCTCCGAATACATCTGCAGGACGACCTGCACCGGAGGCGCTCCGAACAGCGCGTGTTTTTCGGCGAACTCGAGGTAGTCCTTGTTCGCGAACCGGTAGTAGCGCATGTTGTCCGGCCACGGATAACGGAAGAACGACTGGTGCTCGATGTACTTTTCCCACTGCTTCGGGTTGGGCTCGCCGCGCAACGGGGATTCGCCGTCTTTGCCGCGCCAGCCGGCAAGAAAGCCGATCCCGGGAAACTTTTCGTAATTGACGATGAAGTCGCGGTAGTCGGCGAACTTGCGCGAGCCGTCCTCGCGCGTGAATGCCGGAAACTTGAGCCGCGACGCGAGCTCGACCAGCACGTCCTGCCAAGGCTTGACGTCGCGATCCGGCGCGAGGATCGGGTGGCGGATCGCATCGGCGGCGGCGTCGGGCTCCGAGATCGGGCGGTCGAGCAGCGAGATCGCGTCATAGCGTTCCAGATACGTCGTATCGGGCAGTACGAGGTCGGCGAAATTGACCGTCTCGGAGTGGAAGGCGTCGACGACGACGATGAAGGGGATCGCGTATTCGCCATGCGCGGCGGTGCGACCCAGCATCTCGCGCACGTCCCCGGTATTCATCGAGGAATTCCATGCCATGTTCGCCATGAACAGCAAGAGCGTATCGATCGGATAGGGATCGTGGTTGGCGGCGTTGGTGATCACCATGTGCATCAGGCCATGCGTTGCGAGCGGTGATTCCCACGAGTACGCCCGGTCGATGCGTAAAGGCCTGCCATCCTTGTCGATGACCAGATCCTCCGGTCGCGTCGGGTTGCCGTTGGGCATGTGCTTCAACGGCGTGTCCGGCGCGAAAATCACCTTTGGATCGTTCTCCGGCAGCGTCCGCGACGGAATGCGGCGAGGATAAGGCGTGCGCGCGCGAAAGTTGCCCGGCCCTTCGAGCGCACCCAGCAGCATCTGCAACAGGTGCAGCGCGCGGCAGGTCTGGAAGCCGTTGGAATGCGCGGAGACGCCGCGCATCGCGTGCATCGCGACCGGGCGCCCGATCACCTTGTCGTGCGTGCGCCCGTGCATGTCGGTCCAGCGGATCGGGAGCTCGACCGCCTCGTTGAACGCGACGTGCGCGATCTCGTGCGCGATGCGGGTGATCGTCGCGGCCTCGATACCGCACTCGGCGGCGACGTGCTCGGGCGAATAGCGCTCGTCCAGATAGCGCTCGCTGATCAGCGAGAACACCGTCTTGGCGCGGCGTCCGTCGGGCAGCTCGACGCTGGCGATCAGCGCGGGCGCGATATCGGGAAGGTGGCCGTTGGTCAGCGTTTGGGCGACATGGTCCCAGACCAGCGGATTATCCTTGTCGTCGCGGGCGAACAGGCCGTCGCCCGGCAGCCCCGGCGTCTGCACGACCAGCCACGGCGCGTTGGTGTAGCGGATCAGGAACTCCCAGTCGATCGCGCCACGCTTGAGCAACACGTGGATCATCGCGAGCGCGAGCAAGCCGTCGGTTCCCGGCCTGATCGGCAGCCACTCGTCCGCGATCGCCGAGTACCCGGTGCGCACCGGGTTGATCGATACGAACTTGGCGCCGCGGCGCTTCAGCTGGTCGAGGCCGATCTTCAGAGGATTCGACGAATGGTCCTCGGCGACTCCCCAGAGCAGAAAATACTTGGCGTAGTCCCAATCCGGCGCGCCGAATTCCCAGAACGAATAGCCGATCGTGTACAGGCCGGCGACCGCCATGTTGACCGAGCAGAAGCCGCCATGCGCGGCCCAGTTCGGCGTGCCGAATTGCTGTGCCCACATCCCGGACAGCCCCTGCATCTGGTCGCGGCCGGTAAAAAAAGCGAGCTTGGTCGGATCGCTGCCGCGTATCTTCGCCAGCCGCGCCGTCAGGATGTCGAGCGCCTCGTCCCATTCGATCTCGACGAAGTCGCCGGCGCCGCGCCTGGCGCCCGGCCGGCGCATCAGCGGCTTGGTGAGCTTCGCCGCCGAGTATTGCTTCATGATGCCGGCAGAGCCCTTGGCGCAGAGGACGCCCTTGTTGACCGGATGGTTCGGATTGCCCTGGATGAAGCGCACGCGATCGTTTTCGATCGTGACCTTGATCCCGCATCGGCACGCGCACATGTAGCAGGTCGTGAAATGCGTCTGCTGGCGCGAGCGGTCGTCGAACGCGATCTGGCGGGTCATAGGTAGTGGTCGATGATGCAGCCGGCAGCGCCGCTGGCGGCCGGGCTAAGTATGACTGAAGATTTTGCGTGCCGTCAGAAAAACGCGAACAGCGCGCGAACGAGGCCGACCGCGGCGACACCCGCCAGCACACGCAGCACCGAGCGCCGGAACTGCGCCTCAGCAGCGCGCGCAAAAAAGCGGCGGCCGATCGCGATGCCGACCAGCATCGGCGCTAGCAGCCACGCCGCCCACAGCACGGTTGCCTCGGTGACCAGGCCCTGGTGCCGCGCCCACGCGAGTCCGTACGACGCACTTAGGAAGAACAAGGTGATCAGCGTCGCGCGGAGCCTCGCCGCGGGTAATGTCGTCGTGAACAGCATCGTCGCTGCGAACAGGCCGCCGATCGCCGAGAGTCCCGAAAGGAATCCCGAGCCCAGCCCCGTGCCCAGACGCAAAGCGATCGTATCGCGCCACGGCGGGTGCCAGCCGCGGAGCATGACCAGCGCAGCGCCCAGGATCACCACCGAGACCGCAGCGCGCAGCGGAGCCTCCGGCAGCGTCGCCAGACACCACACGCCCAGCGGCACGGCGACCGCGTACCCGGCGAGCAGCGGACCGATCCAGTGCCAGGCGACCTGGCGCCAGACCGAAGGCAGCAACGACAGGCTGGCGAGGATCTCCAGCATCATCGCTGCCGGCACGATCTGTTGCGGCGAAAGCAGCAGCGACATGCCGGCGACGATGAACGCCGACAGGCCGAAGCCGGCGAAGCCGCGTACGACGCCGGCGAACAGCGCGACGCCAGCGCCCCAGGCGACATAGCCGACAGGGGCGGGCAACGGCAGCGCGATCAACGCGCGGCCGTCGACTTGTACTTGTCGAGATGGCGCACCGGCATCGCCAGCGCATCGCGCCGGAACGGGTCGCCCAACTCGCGGGTCACCATCATTTCCAGGATCGTCGTCTTGCCCTCTTTTTGCGCGGCAGCCGCCGCGCGCAGGGCCGGCCCCACATCGGAAAGCTTGTCGATGCGGATGCCGTCGGCGCCCATCGCCGTGGCCACCGCCGCCCAAGAAGGCTGCCGGTCGAGATCCACACCGAGGAAGCGCCTGGCATAGAAGTCGACGTGATTTTTCTTTTCCGCGCCCCACTGGCCGTTGTTGAACACCACCGCGGTGACCGGAATCGCTTCGCGCACGCAGGTCTGGATCTCGCCGAAGCTCATGCCCCACGCGCCGTCGCCGACATAGGCGATCGCCGGCCGGCCGGGCGCGGCGACCTTGGCACCGATGATCGTCGGGAACGCATAGCCGCAATTGCCGAAGCTCATCGCGGCGAACATGCTGCGCGGCGACTTGAAGCGCAGATACGAATTGGACACCGAGCAGATGTTGCCGATGTCGGTCGACACCATCGCGTGGTCCGGCATCGCCTTTTCCAGCTCGCGCAGCATCTGTCGCGGGTGCATCGCCGATGAGCCCTTCGCGACCTCGAGCGACCAGCGATCCTTCTCGTGCGACCACTGATCGAGCTCGGATTCCCACGCCGAGCGCTCGGAAGCGATTTCCGCCTGCCGCTGCTCGCGGTTGGCGTGGCAGGCGAGCGGGCGCCCCGAAAGCCGCGCGATCAGCGCCCGCGCCGCGGCCTTCGCATCACCGCAGATACCGACCGAGATCGGCTTGACCAGGCCCAGCATCCGCGGGTCGGCGTCGATTTGGATGATTTTCGCCTCGGCGGGCCAGTAA
>CAWHEN010000004.1:0-113365 GCA_963828595.1 uncultured beta proteobacterium | reverse complement strand
AGGTCTGCTCGACAGCCCGTTTTCGCTGGCGCAGGTGCGCGTCTCTACGAGCTCGCGCATCCGGAATCGGCCGGCGTCGACGGGCCGACGGCGAGCGAACTGTCGGCAAGGCTGGGCGTGGACGAAGGCTACCTGAGCCGCATCGTGCACGGGTTCGAGTCGAAGGGAATGCTGTGCCGTCGTCCCAGCGCGGCCGACGCCCGACGACAGTTGCTGGCGCTGACTCGCGAAGGGCGCGCTGGCGTTTGCACCGCTCGACCGGCGATCGCACGATGAGGTCGGCGCCCTGCTGGATACCCTTGCTGCCGGCGACCAGCGTCGCCTGGTCGCGGCGACGGATGCGATCGAGAGCCTGCTCGGCCGGCGTGCGGTCCGGCAACGGGCAATTGCATTGCGCGCGCCGCGGCCGGGCGACATCGGCTGGGTCGTGCAGCGGCATGGCGAGCTGTATGCGCGCGAATACGGCTACGATGCGCAATTCGAGGCGCTGGTCGCCGCCATCGCCGCCCGATTCGTGCAGCATTTCGACGCCGGGCATGAGCGTTGCTGGATTGCCCACTGCGGCGGCACGATCCTGGGCTCGGTTTTTGTCGTGCGGCAGTCAGCCCACGTCGCCAAGCTGCGCCTGCTGCTGGTCGATCCCGTGGCGCGCGGCCGTGGTCTCGGCGCGCGGCTGGTCGGGGAATGCATCCGTTTCGCGCGGCGGGCCGGTTATCGGAGCATGGTGCTGTGGACGCAAAGCGAGCTCGCCGCGGCGCGGCACATCTATGAGCAGGCCGGCTTCCGACGTACCCGTCGCCAGGCGCACCACAGTTTCGGTCGCGACCTGGTGGCGGAAACATGGCACCTCACGCTCTAGCGCGGCGCGGGCGGGGGCGGGCCGCGACAGCGCGCTCGGGGCCGGGGTACACTTGACCGGCCCAATCGGCGGCAAACCGCCGCGCAACCCTTGTCGACGGCCAACGGAGGACGGACGATGAAATGCACGACCTGCGGTTACGAAACGCAGCCGGGCGCCAGGTTTTGCGTTCAGTGCGGGACGACCCTCCCGGCCGAACCGGTGCCCGTCGCGGCGGCAGCCGCCGCCGCGGCCACGCCCGTCGCTACACCCGCGCCGGCGGCTGCCGCACCGACAAGACCCGCGGCATCCTCGCCTAGCGCGACGATTCCGCCGCGCATTCCGGCCGGCGGCCCGCCGAGAGCCGCTGCCGCGACGACGCCGCCCGCGGCGCCGTCGGTACCCGTCGCCGGCGGCCCGCCCAAGCTCGGCATGATCGCCGCGATGCTCGCACTGATTGCCGTGCTCGGGATCGGCGGATTCGTCGCCTATCGGATGTCGCTATCGAAAGACACGACGACTTCGACCGGGTCCGGTAAAGGCTCGGATGCAGCCACTGCGCCGGCGACGGTCGACGGATCGAAGGATGCAAGCGCGCCGGCTGCGCAGCCGCCGACGCAGGCAGGAACTGCGTCCGACGCAACCAAGGATCAGGCCGCCGCGCCCGGGCCGGCCGCAGAAACACCGAAATCCGCGGCAGGACAGACCAGCGGCACTGCCGGAACGCCGACCAAGCCCACGGCCGCCGCGGCCAAGCCGCGATCGACGGCGCAGCCGCCGGCTGCGACCAGCACCGGGGCAACCGGTGCGCCCGCCGCCGCGCCCGCTGCCGCGCCGGCTCCCGTAGCGCGCACCGCCGACGCCGGCCGCGGCGCCACAACCCGACCGCTGGGCAGCAGATGAACGACGCGATGGCGCGCTGCAAGCGCGAGGATTTTTTCCGTCGTATCGGATGCGAGCAAAGTGTTGGACTGCAGTATTGCGAGGGTTACTGGGGCAAGGTGCCGCAGTGTCCGGGCGTGCCCAGGGACGCGGGACGCTAGCTGCGCGCCTTTCGCCATCACAACTTGACGGCCGGCCACGCCCACCGAGAATGAAACGCCATCACGACTCAGGGGGAGGAATGAAATTTCTTGCTGCGGCTGCCGCACTGCTCTGTCTCGCTGCCGGCATTTGCCGGTGTCAACTCGGCCATTTTTTTCCAGGTGCCGACGCTCGATGAATTCGGACTGATCGGCCTGGTCGTCGCCGTTGGCGTCGCTGCCGGCCTGGTCATCCGCCGCAAGAAAAAATAGCGTCAGGAGCGCTGCTCGCGAGGCACCTCGCGCGGCACGGACCGACGATGGCTATGAACGACATGCTGTCGCTGCTGCGCATCGCCTACTACGGGCTGATGGCAGGCACGTTCGCGTTCCTGCTGCTGTGGGAGGACGGCTCGCCGCTGGTGCGAGGCATGCCGTCGCGCCGGCGGCACGTCCTGCGCAACCTCGCCCTGTTCGTGTGCGTGGTTGCGGTCGCCGACGGACTGGTCGGCGCATGGTTGCTGGATATTCCGTCGCGGCTGGTGGTTACGCCGACGGGGTTGTTGACGCCGCTGCCGCTGGCCACCCAGTTGATCGTGGCCTTCGTCGTCATGGATCTGTCAACCTACGCAGTCCATCGGCTGTTTCACGCCCAACGGTGGCTGTGGCTGATGCATTCGGTGCACCATTCGGACGCAGAGGTCGATGTCAGCACCAGCATCCGCCATCATCCGGTCGAGGTCGCGATCGACGTCGCGGTCAAGCTGGGGCTGTACCTAATGCTCGGACTTCCGCTGTGGATCGAAGCGGCGCGTACGCTGCTGATCAATCCGCTCAGCATGGCGCAGCACGCGAATATCGCTTATCCGGCGTGGGTCGAGCGTCCGTTGCGCTGGCTGCTGGTCACTCCGGCCATGCATCGCGTGCATCACCTGCCGGAAGCGCCGGCGACCGACTCCAACTACGGCCAATGCTTTTCGTTCTGGGACCGGATCTTCGGCACCTACCGGGCTCCGGATCCGGCTCAACCACCCCGCTTCGGACTCGCCAACCTCGCCGGCGAATCCTTTCAATCGGTTTCGGGCATGCTGCTGACCCCCGTCCGGGCACGGCGCTTGCGTGCGCTCTGACCGGCGCGAGCGGATCCGAGCCCGGCGCTCCAGGGGATCCGCCTGGCGCGAGGCGCGACAATCGACAATTATGACGTTATCATAGCGACGTGGCGGGGCCGTTAAGCCCCGGAGCAGCAAGAAACGATCAGGGGACCTGATGAGTTGCCAGATCTGCGGACGAGGCAGTGCGCCGGGCGCCAAGCTTTGCGCCGACTGTCGCGCCGCGCGCAAACGTGCCTACGATGCGACGATCACCCAGCCGCTGCTGGCGATGATGGGCGCGGGCACGGTTTCGCGCACCCTGTCGCGGCTGCGCCGCTCGGATAGCTCGCCCGAGGCCAAGGCACGTCGCGCCGCGCGTAAGGCCAAGGCGGCCGCCGAGAAATCCCCAGCACCCACCGCCGCAGCGACAGCCGCGGCGCCGGTAGCCGCCGGCTCGCGCGCAATATTGTGGGCTTTGCTGGCGATTGGCGTGGTGATAGCGGGGATAGCGGGCTGGTACCTTCCAACCCGTACCCCGGACGTCGAAACAGCCCCGGCGGCGACGCCCGCACAGCCCGCGCCCGACGCCGAACCGGCGCGGATGACGCCTCCCGCGACGACGCCGGCGACCGCGCTGCCGCCGCTCCCCACGATCGTCGAGCGCGAGCTCATTCCGAATTCGCATGCGGCAGGAAAGCCGGCCACGACCAAGCGCGCCCCGGCGCCGAAGGCAGTCGCGCCAGCGCCGGAACCACCGGCCGAAGTCGAGGTCGTCCGCGTGCCGCCGCCGGAACCGGCACCGCCGGCACCCAAGCCCGTGCCGCGAGCCGATCCCTGGCAGCAGATGAACGAAGCGATCGGGCGTTGTCCCGCCGGATTCCTCGGCCGCGTCGTCTGCGAGCAAAAGGTTCGCCTGCAGTATTGCGAAGGCCAGTGGGGCAAGGTGCCGCAGTGTCCGGGAGGTCCAAGCGCCGACCACGGTTGACGCAGCGCCCGGCCGCGTGCGCCGGATCGATGCAGGTCGCTAGCCGCGCCCGACGAAAGGCATCTTGGTCGCCATGATGGTCATGAACTGAACGTTGGCATCCAGCGGCAGGCTCGGCCATGTAGACGCACTGCGCTGGCGACGTGCGCCGACGTCCATCAGCGGCTCGACGGCGACCTGGCCGTTGGCCTGCGGCACCCCCTTGGCCATGCGCGCCGCCATGTCGGTTGCCGCGTTGCCGATGTCGATCTGGCCGCACGCGATGTCGTACTTCCGGCCGTCGAGCGAGCGTCGACTTGGTCAGCCCGGTGATCGCGTGCTTGGTCGCCGTGTACGGGGCGGAGTTCGGCCGCGGAGCATGCGCCGAAATCGAGCCGTTGTTGATGATGCGTCCGCCGCGCGGCTCCTGGCTCTTCATCATCCGGAACGCCTCCTGCGTGCAGAGGAACACGCCGGTCAGGTTGATGTCGACCACGCGTCTTCCACTGCTCGACGCTCAGGTCCTCGAGGTTGATTCCGGCGGCGCGCCGACGCCGGCGTTGTTGAACAGCAGATCGAGACGGCCGAACGTCTTCGTGACCGTGGCGAACAGCGCCCGCACTGACGCCGGGTCGCTGACATCGGTCGGCACGGCCAGTGCGCGATTCGCCGCGGCGCCCGCCGCGCTCAGCGTCTGGTCGAGCGCGTCCCGGCGGCGACCGGCGAGCGCGACGGAAAAGCCGTCGTTCAGCAGGGCAAGCGCGACGGCGCGGCCGATGCCGCTGCCGGCTCCGGTGACGATCGCGTTCTTCGTGGACGAGCTCATCGCGGGTCTCCTTGTTGGCGTGGTCGATGGTCGAAGGCGTCACAGGTGGTGCAGGCCGAAGGCTTCCGGCAACAGCTCGGCGAGATGGTAGCGGCGGTCGGCAGCGCCGTCGCTGCAGCAGACGATCAGCGCGTCGGCGCCGAACTCGGCGAGGACCTGGCGGCAAGCTCCGCAGGGAGGCGTCGCGTCGGCAGTGGCCGTATAGACGACCATCGCCTCGATCCTTCGCGCGCCGTCGGCGACGGCGCGAAAAATCGCGTTGCGCTCGGCGCATATCGACAATCCGAACGACGCGTTCTCGACGTTGGCGCCGGTGTGGATACGGCCGTTTTCGCAGAGCACCGTCGCCCCGACTGCGAAGCGCGAATAGGGCGCATAGGCGCGATGCGCTGCCTCGACGGCGCCTTGCTTCATCGCGGCGAGCATCCCCGGCGGAATCTCGCGTGGCACCGCGGCGCGCTGTTGTCGGGCAGCCATGCTCGCGTCAGTCGAATCTGATCGGCGACTGCCGTTGCCGATTGACGTGCAGGCGGAAGACGTCGGGCCGCGCGTAATGTCCGGCAACATCGATGCGGCGGCGCGCCGCAGCGACCGCCTCGAGGTCGATGTCGGCGTACAGTATTCCGGCTTCCCTGCGCAACGGTCCGGCGACGATTTCCCCCCCGGGCGCGACGACGACCGAATCGCCGTCGTTGATCCACTCGCCGGCATCCGGATAGAGTCGCGCCCGGTCCGGAAAATCGGCCGGCAGGTCGCGCGCGTTGAGGAGGGTTCCGCTGCCGGCGACCCAGCAACAGCCTTCGCGTGCGATGTGCTGCATCGTTCCGATCCACGCGTCGCCGCTGTCGTAGGTCGGTGCGATGTAGACTTCGACGAACGACTCTGGCAGATCGATCAGCGCCGCGCCGGCGGCGGCCGCGGTGTCGACCCATCGCACCGCTTCTTCCAAGGTCGCGACACGATCGAGCACGACGGGCGCCTGCTGGATGATCGCGAGCTTGGGCATCGGAGGATCCTTGCCGGAAGCGTGAGCTGCGGTGGGTGATGCGGCGAGCGTCGGGCCGTTCGCCGCTCGCCATCATGTCGCGGGCCGGCATGCCGCGCGGCATGTCGCGTCAACGGCATGAGTTTAGCATCGCCTGCAGGCGCTTTTGTTCCGCGCCGGGCAGAGATCGGAACTTCCGATCCGACGCGCGGCTCGAATCTGTGGTTCCTGCTACCCTTGCCGCGACGGTCGACGGTTCGCGCGGCCCACCCGGTGATGCTGCGGGCGCTCGTTTCGACCACGGATCGATCAGTGATGGCAATGGCAAGCGTACCGACATCCGAACGGGCTGACGCTCGCGCGCGGGCGCTGACGACCCGACAGGCCTTTCTGCGCGTGTTTCCTGGCGTGATGGTCGCGATGTTCCTCGCGGCCGCCGACCAGACGATCCTCGCCAGCGCCTTGCCGGCGATCGCGAGCTCGCTAAGCGGTTTTGCCGACATCTCCTGGGTCGTCGTCTCGTACCTGCTTGCGGCGACGGTCGCGGCGCCTCTGTACGGACATCTGGGCGACCGCTTTGGCCGCAAGCGCATGCTGCTCGGCGCGCTGGCCATTTTTTCGGTCGCTTCACTCGGCTGCGCGTTCGCGCCTACACTGCTCACCCTGATTGTCGCGCGGGCTGCGCAGGGGCTGGGCGGCGGCGGACTGATGACCCTGGCCCAGGCATTGATCGGAGAGCACGTGTCGCCGCGCGAGCGCGGCAGGTTTTCAGGTTACTTCGCCACCGTCTTTGCGCTGGCGAGTACGTCGGGCCCGGTGCTGGGTGCCTATCTCACCGAGCATGCGAGCTGGCGCGCGGTTTTCTGGATCAACATCCCGCTGGGCATCATCGCCGCAGTGCTCGCCCGCCGCATTCCCGACACGACGCCGCCGCGCGAAGGACGGTTCCAGCCGGATATCACCGGCGCGATGCTGTTCGTCCTTGCGACGCTTGCACTGCTGTTTGCACTTTCGTCCGGCGGTCACCGCTATGCGTGGGCCTCATGGCAGATGTTGGCGCTGGCGGCCGTCGCCGCTGCGGGATTCGCGCTGCTGGTGCGGTGGGAGCGCCGCGCCGTCGATCCGGTCCTGCCGCTGCGCCTGCTGGGCACGCCCGCGATCGCCCGCTCCGACGCGGTCGTCGTCTGCTTCGGTGCGACGCTGTTCTCGACGATCCTGTTCCTGCCGTTGTACCTGCAGCTGGGTCGCGGCTTTGCGATCGGACAATCGGGTCTGCTGCTGCTGCCGATCACGTTGGCGATGGTCGTTTCGTCGGCCATCACCGGCAAACTGGTCACGCGCACCGGCCGGGTAACGATATTTCCCCAGCTCGGGATGAGCATCGCCACGCTGGCATTCATCGCTCTTGCGACAGCGGTGGGTACCGCGCCCACGTTTGCGATCATGGGATTGACCACCGTCGTCGGCATCGGCATAGGCATGGTCATGCCGCCGACGCAGGTCACCGTGCAACTGGCGGCCGGACCGAAGGCGCTTGGCGCTGCGACCGCATCGATCGCGCTGTCGCGGGCGATCGGCGGCGCGGCCGGCGTCGCGCTGATCGGGGCAGTGCTGATCGGCGCGCTGGGCGTTGCCGGCGGTTCGCTGCCGGCCCTGCTGGCGCGCGTGCTCGACGTGGGACCGGACGCGGTCGCGCAGATGTCGCAGGCCGAACGCGCGACGATGGGAGCCCGCTTCGATCACGCCTATCGCATCGTCTTCGCCCTGCTGGCCGGGCTGACGCTGGTTGGCGCGTTGCTGGCGCGAACCATTCCCCGCCCGGACTGGTCGACGCCGGCGGCATCGAGCAAGCACGGCGAATGAGTGCCCGCGTTGACCGACCTGGCGCCGATCGATGTGCTGCGGCCGCGCATTGACAATGCCGGTGCCTCGGAATAAAAAGAATGGCGATCAACACGGTCGCCCAGGAGGAACGCATGGCAAAGGCAAGGGCAAAGGCGAAGAGCAGAAAAACCGGGGCAGGCGAGAGCGTCTACCGGATTACCGAGCTGGTCGGCACCAGTCAGGTTTCGTGGGAAGACGCGGCGAGGCGCGCAGTCGAAACCGCGGCGGGATCGCTGCGCGATCTCCGTATCGCCGACATCGTCAAACTGGATATGAGAGTCGAGAACGGCAAGGTCGCGGCGTACCGCGCCCGCGTCGCGCTGTCGTTCAAGTACGAGGGCTAAAGGCTGATGGCGGCGAAAGCCGCCGCGCAAGCCTGGCGGTGCAGCGTTCGCCGCGCGGCGAACGGGTGCTGCTAGTATGCTCTTGTCGAGCTGCCGCGCGACGTGCTCACCGCGGGAGGCGCCGCTGTGCGGACGGTGCTGCCGGTCCCACCCGCTGCCGCGCCGCCGGACGTCGGCAGGCCCCCGCCGCGCCCCATGTACGGCCGCATTCCCGCGACGATGTCTTCGACGCTGGCCGTGCTGGCGCTGTCTGTCCTTGGCACGACCTGGGCGCAGCGGTCGGTATCGATCACCATCAGATATTCGCCGCGCTGACGCATCGCCGCCCGCGCCCTGGATCCACCGTCGGAGAGATCGAGCGGCGGCGTGACGTCGCGATAGATCACCTGATCATTGCGATCGAGCACGATGTTGCAGATCATGGCCTCGGCCGGAAGAGCGGCCGCGCCGGCGGCGAGGCCGAGAGCAGCCGCAAAAAGCGGAATCTTGCGCACGGTAATCCTTAGGGCAACTTGAGGGTTGCATCGTATGCCTGCGGCAGACGCGGCGCAACCTTCATCTGGGTGGGGCGAGATCAGGAGAATGGCATGACCAAAGCAGGCAGGACTCGAGCCGTGGCATTGCCTGGAAGCGCCAAGGCGCCGTTCGCCGAGGCGAAATACGTCGGCCCGGCGCGGAAGTCCGACCGGGTCGAAGTGACGGTGCGGCTGCGCCGCAAGAAAGCGCTGCGCGCGCCGGCCGGCGGCGCCGCGTTCCGCCGCATCGGCTACGAAACCTTTCGCGCCGAGCACGGCGCCGCGCCGCGCGATGTCGCCGTCGTGGAGAAATTCGCGCATGCGCACGGTCTGGATGTCACGCGCGTCAGCCTCGCGCAGCGCGCCGTCGATCTGTCCGGAACAGTCGCCGCGATGGAGGCAGCGTTCGGCACCCGCCTCAGTTGCTACCGGCATGGCGAGCGCGAATACCGGGTGCGGACCGGCGCCATCATGGTTCCTCGCGAGCTCGCCGCGATTGTCGAAGGCGTGTTCGGCCTCGACAACCGACCGCATGTCGAGCCGCACTTCCGCATCGCCAAGACCGGCGGCAAGAGCAAGCCGCGCGCGGCCGCTTCCAGCTTCACTCCGCTCGAGGTCGCCGCCTTGTATGCGTTTCCCAAAGGCTACGACGGCAAGGGCCAGACGATCGCAATCCTCGAGTTCGGCGGCGGCTACCGGGCGGCCGACCTGACCAAATACTTCTCCCGACTCGGCGTCCCGATGCCGTCGGTCACCGCGGTGTCGGTCGGCGGCGCGCACAACGCTCCGACCGGCAATCCGAATAGCCCCGACGGCGAGGTCGTGCTCGACATCGAGGTAGCCGGCGCCGTCGCGCCGGGAGCGCAGATCGTCGTGTACTTCGCGCCCAATACCGACGACGGATTCATCAACGCGCTGTACGCGGCGATACACGACAACCTGCGCCGACCGGGGATCGTGTCGATCAGCTGGGGCAGCGCCGAGACCAACTCGACCTTGCAATCGCTCAAGGACTACGACGCCGCGTGCATCGATGCCGCGGCGCTGGGTATCACCGTCTGCGCCGCGGCGGGCGACCATGGATCGAGCGATACCGACCCGGCGGGAAAGCGCGCGATGGTCGATTTTCCGGCCTCGTCTCCGCACGTACTCGCTTGCGGCGGAACGCGCCTCCAGGCCAGCGGCGCGGCGATCGTCGCCGAGACCGTATGGAACACGCACGACGGCTGGGCGACCGGCGGTGGCGTCAGCGAGATCTTTGCGCTCCCGGCATATCAGAAGCGCGCCGGTGTGCCGAAGTCCGCGAACAAGGGCGGCAAGGCGGGCCGGGGCGTACCCGATGTCGCCGGCAACGGCGACAGCGAAACCGGCTACCGCATTCTGGTCGATGGCGTTCAGCAAGTGGTCGGCGGCACCAGCGCGGTCGCGCCGCTGTGGGCGGGTCTGATCGCGCGTCTCAACCAGGCGAAGAAAACGCGCCTGGGATTCATGCACGGCAAGCTTTACGCGCTGCCCGCGGGCAAGGGACTGCGCGATATCACCGTCGGCGACAATGGTGCGTACAAGGCCAGGGCCGGGTGGGATGCCTGCACCGGGCTGGGCGCTCCCGACGGCGAGGCGCTGCGCAAGGCGCTGTAGTCGGCGCTTGCGCCAGTGTCAATTGGATTTTATGCCGGCAAGCCTGGCGACGTCGGACCAGCGCGCGACGGCCGCCTTGAGCTCGGCGCCGAATTGTTCGGGCGTGTTCGACATCGGCTCGCTGCCCATCGCCAGAAATTGCGAGCGCACATCAGGCTGTTGCACGATACGGGCAAGCTCGGCGTGCAACCGCTCGATGATTTCTGGCGGCGTGCCTGCCGGGGCGAGCACGCAATTCCACGAGCTGACGGCGAAGTCCTTGTAGCCCAGCTCGGCCACGGTCGGCACGTCGGGCCAGTTGGTCGCGCGCCTTGCCGTCGCTACTGCCAGTGCCTTCAGCTGCCCGCTACGCAAAAACGTCTCGACCGTTCCGATAAAGCTGAAGTACACCGGCACGATTCCGGAGACGACGTCGTTCAGCGCCTGCCCGCCGTTGGCGTACGGGACGTGCAGCAACTCGATGCCGGTGCGTTGCTGCAGCATCGTCGCGGCAAGATGCTGGGTCGTGCCGACGCCGGGCGTCGAGTAGGCGATTTTCCCCGGCGTCTTGCGCGCCAGCGCGATAAGCTCGTCGAGGCTATTCACGTTCAACGCCGGATTGACGACGATCATCATCGGTGGCTCGCTGATCTTGCTGATCGGGGCGAACGCGGCGATGGGGTCGACCGCGCGCGGCCCCATCGTGCTCGGCAGGCTGGTGATGAACGAGCCGGTAAGCAGCAGCGTGTAGCCGTCGGGCGCGGCTTTCGCGACGGTTTCGCTGCCGATGTTGCCGGAGGCGCCGGGACGATTGTCGATGACCACCGGTTGGCCGACGGCTTCGGCGAGCTTGGCCGCGACGATGCGTCCGGCCAAGTCGAGCTGCGTACCCGCAGCGAATGGAACGACGATCCTGATCGGCCGGCTCGGATAACCGCCGGCGTCGGCTGCGATCGCGGCGAGCATGGTCGGGCCCACGCTGCAAACGAGCGCAAGCAGCGCCGTCAGCGAGCGCCGCGGCGACAGACTAGGGAAGATAAACATGCGGTTCCTTAGGGTTCTTGTCGAGCTCCCTGACGGCGATGGCGGCCAGAGCCCGAGCCAGCTCGGGTTCGTCCCAGGGTACATCGACCGGCAAGCGCCTGAGAAGCGGACTTTGCGGATCGCGTATCCACTCGTGCGGAAAATGCGCGCAAAAGTGCTCTTCGCCGGGGGCGAGCTGGTCGCGTGGCGCCGCCGTGCCGTGCATCGCGGCATAGAGAGCGGCTCCGGCATCGACGTTTATCCGAGCGCCGCGATGCGTGCCGTGCGAGATACGCCGGTTGATCTCGAGGAGATATGGCTCGCCACCCGCCGGATCGACGATGAATTCGGGAGAAAAGATCCCGGTGATGCCGAAACCTTCCGCGAGCCGCGACGTGGCTGCATGCATTTGCGGTGAAGCAAAATAGCGTACTGCGCTGGTTGGCCCCTTGAGCTCGCCCGCGATCTTTTCCACCGCAACCCCCGAGACCAGTGCGCCACGCCACGCGACGGCGGTATAGAAATGAATCCTACCGGCGATAAACTCCTGAAGCACGATCTGCCCGATCGCCAGATCGTCGAGATCGAGCGCGGGCGTTGCCACCAGGCGCGCGAATTCACGATCGACCATGCCTTGATCGGCACACAGGGCAACCCCTTCACCTGCCGTCGAATGGCTGCGCTTGATCACGATCGGAAAACCGTGCGCCGCGATGAATCGCTTGGCGTCATCGAGAGCGGTGACGACCATCGATGCGGGCACGCGCACTCCCAGTGCCGCGGCAGCGGGGCCGATCATCGTCTTGTCGATGCTGGTCCGATAGAATGCCGGATCGCCAAGCGAGTCGACGATGAGCGCAGCCAGCTGCAGGTGCAGGGCAGGCGGCATCATCACGGGCGGCGACAGCGCGAGCAACATCAGCAGTCGCAACGCGGTGTCATCACACGGCAACACCAGGCGCGGTGAGGTGGATTCCACCATGGCGGCAAACGCTTCTACCCAGGCGGCGGGCGTTGCGTTGGCTGGGAGATGGCCGATATTGACCAGAAATCGGCTCTTTTCCGCCACCGATCCCCGCGGCACGAGGAGCGACACCGCAAAGCCGGCGTTCGCAAGATTGCGCGGCATGCGCGCTGCCCCGAGCCATTGCGTCGCGGTTGCAACCATCAGCAGCGGGGTCGGCATCGGTGCACCAGATCGAATGACGTCGCGAAGGCGAGATGGTAGGCTTATCTGCGTTGCTTTCCGCGATCAGAGGCGGCCATGAAAATCGCACATCTGATGAACGCTAGCATAATGCTGACTGCGGCTGCGGTGCTCGCGACCGAAGCCAGCGCAGCTTCGACGGCGCCGGCGTATTTCGACGTTGCGCGGGGCGCGCACCCGCACGATGTCGCCGCGACGCCGGCGGCCGGCGGCCCGGTCTACTACACCGCGCAGTCGACTGGCAAGCTCGGCATGCTCGATCCGAAGATCGGGCAAGTTCGAGGAGATCGCGCTCGGCGCCGCGCTCGGCGCCGCACGGAGTCATCGTCGGGCCGGACGGCGCGGCGTGGATTACCGACGGCGGTCAGAACGCCATCGTGCGTGTCGATGCGAAGTCGCACGAGATCAAGGTCTGGCCGCTGCCGCGCGATGCCGGCTACGCGAACCTCAATACTCGCGACGTTCGACAAGAAGCGGCCGGATATGGTTTACCGGGCAAAGCGGCATCTACGGCCGGCTCGATCCAGCGTCCGGCAACATGCGCGTGTGGAAAGCGCCGCGTGGAAGCGGGCCCTACGGCATCACGACGACGCCGGGAGGCGACGTCTATTTCGCTTCGCTGGCCGGAAACTACATCGCGCGCATCGATACGACGACCGGCGACGCCACAGTCATCGATCCGCCGACGCCGGCGCAGGGTGCGCGCCGCGTCTGGTCGGACTCGCGCGGACGGATCTGGGTCAGCTACTGGAACACCGGCCAGGTCGGAATGTACGATCCGGCAGCACGCAACTGGCGCGAATGGAAACTGCCGGGCAACGCGCATGCCTATGCGGTCTGGGTCGACGACAAGGACAAGGTCTGGCTGACCGACTGGAGCACCAATGCGATCGTTCGCTTCGACCCGGTCAGCGAAAAATTCGACAGCGTGCCCTCGGATCGCGTCCGGGGCCAATGTGCGCCAGATGCTGGGCCGAGTCGGGCGAGGTGTGGGGCGCAGAATCGGGCCTGGATCGTCTGGTGATGGTGCCTGCGCCCTAAACGGTTGCCCGCTTCTCTCCGGCCAGCGCACGCAAATATGTCCGCGGGCACCGGGCGATTTGCACAATTTACAGCGCACACAGGCCAAGTATTGCCGCGCCGTGCATCCGGGCGGCGTGGGCGGCGGAGCGCACCACGCGGTTAAATGCCAGCGGCCAAAGCGTTTTGTCGCTGCCGTACCCGGCGCCTTCGTCCGGCGCGCAGAACCATGTCGGACGTGCGCCGACATGCGACGGATTGGCCCACGAATTGCTCCGGTACGGTGGGACGCGCACGACGCTGGCGCATACCAGGTTTGGCCGCACCCGCGCCGCGCCCTCAAACTCGCAGAAAGAACCAGGAGAAGCCATGAAGAGTTCAGTGATAAGAATCGTAGTCGCCGCCGCTTTCGGGCTGGCCGCAACGGCGGCGCTGGCCGGAGAAATCATCCTGTACGAGAACCCCGGATTCCAGGGCCGGCGGATGACATTGCGGGGAACCACGCCCGACCTCGACCGGACCCAATTCAACGATCGCGCGGAATCGATCGTCGTGCGCGACGGCGTTTGGGAAGTCTGCACCGACGCGCACTTCGGCGGCCGGTGCGTGCGGCTGCAGCCTGGCGAGTATCCGAGTCTTGAGGGCGCTCTGAACAATCGTATTTCGTCGGCGCGCGAGGTCGCACAATATACGCCGCCGCCGCAGCCGAGCTACGGTCGCCAGGCTATAACCCGCCGCCGGCCGGTGACCGGCACGGGCGGTGCTCTACGAGGGCAAGGATTTCCGTGGCCGGTCGTTCGAGATCACGCGCGACGTCGTTCGCAATCTCGATCGCACCAACTTCAACGATCGTGCAGCGTCGCTGCGCGTATATAGCGGCTATTGGATCTTTTGCAGCGACGCGAATTTCGAGGGCGATTGCCGCACCTTCGGGCCGGGAGATTATCCGGACCTGCAGGGTGATCTGAATCGCCGGATATCGTCGGGCCGCCGGATATCCGACCGCTATCCGTATGGAGGCGCGCCGAACTGGGGACGTTGAGACACAGAGGAACATCGATGAGAACCACGACTGTTACATTGCCCGAACTGGCCCTGGTCGCCGCGACGCGCGGCATGGCCGGGGCAGGAGCGGCACTGCTCGTCGCCGAGCGAATCGGCGCCGAGAAACGCAAAACGCTGGGCTGGACACTGTTCCTGATCGGCGTGCTGAGCACCATCCCGCTGGCGCTTCAAGTATTCGGCAAGCGGACTTAGCTGGGCGATAAGGCTCCGGCCCCGAACGGCCAAACGCGGCTTGAAGTGTCGCGGGGCGCTCGGCGCTGGCGCGCTGCGATTGGGTAGAATGCGGCATTGCCGATTTCGCGAAAGAGAAGCCTGCCGCGATGGACACCTGCCCGCATTTCGACCAAATCCGCGACGTCACGCCCAGCGCGAACGGGTGCGAGGAGTGCCTGAAGACCGGCGACGACTGGGTGCACCTGCGCCTGTGCCTGACCTGCGGCCACGTCGGATGCTGCGACGAGTCGAGGAACAAGCATGCGACGCGGCATTTCAAGGACACCGGGCATCCGATCATCCAGTCGTTCGAGCCCGGCGAAACGTGGGGATGGTGTTTCGTCGACCGCGCTCTTTTCGACCAGCTGCCGGTGACGTACTGACTTCTCTCGATCGCGAGCAACGCCGCAAATCATGCGATGATGCGCCGATGATTACCGGCGACATGCTGCGCGCCGTGCCGCTGCTGGCGGGCGTTTCCGACAGCGAGCTCAACACCATCGCAAAGCGAGCTGCGGATATCGCGCTGCAGACCAATGAATGGCTGATCCAGGAAGGCGAGCTGCCGGCGTTCTTTATCACTCCTCTCCGGTCGACTGACCGTCTACAAGTCGGTCGCCGGCGTCGAGCGCGCGATCGTCGAGTACCGCCCCGGGGACTACGGCGGCGAGGTGCCGCTGCTGCTGGGCTCGCCTGCGATCGCGAGCATCCGGGCCGCGCGAGCCTTCGCGCGTCTGCCGGCTCGACGCAGCGGATTTCCGCGAGCTGATCGTTGCCTGCCCGAGCTCAACGCGCGCCTGCTGCGAACGATGGCGACGCGAATCGAGGGGCTGCAGCAGCTTGCGACCGAGGCTCCGCTGGCGACGGTGACCATCATCGGCCACCGCTACGACCTCGCCTGTCACGCGCTGCGCGATTTCCTGGCGCGCAATCATGTCGCGTTCCGCTGGTACGACCCGCGCGATCCCGAGGCGCGGGTCGGATTGGCGGCCGACGCCGCAGCCCGATGAGATCTACCCGGTGGTGATCTTTCCCGACGGAGCGCGCCTGGTGACGCCGTCGTTTCGCGATGTCGCCGTGCACCTGGGATTGCAGACGGCGCCATCGCGGAGCGACATACGACGTCGCGATCATCGGCGCCGGGCCGGCGGGTCTCGCCGCCGCCGTGTATGGCGCTTCCGAAGGACTGTCGCACGATCCTGATCGAGCGCCAGGCGCCCGGGCGGACAGGCGGGCACATCGTCGCGCATCGAAAACTACCTTGGTTTCCCGACCGGCGTTGCCGGCGACGAGCTCGCCGCGCGGGCGCTGCGCCAGGCGAAGCGCTTCGGCGCCGAGATACTGGTCGCGCGCGGCGCGACCGGCATCGACATGGCGACGCGCGACGCGACGCACGCGGTCCTGCTCGAGGACGGCGAGCGCGTCCAGACGCGCAGCATCGTCATCGCCACCGGCGTCGCCTGGAGAGAGCTCGATCTGCCGAACGCGCCGACGCTGGTCGGGCGCGGCGTTTACTACGGCGCGGCACGCACCGAGGCGCTGAACACGCGCGGGCTCGACATCTTCATGGTCGGCGGCGGCAACTCCGCGGGGCAGGCGGCGATGTTCTTCGCCAACTATGCGCGCACGGTCACGCTGATCGTGCGCGGCCCCTCGCTCGAGCGCAGCATGTCGCAATACCTGATCGACCAGCTTGCGACCCGACCCAACATCCGTGTCGAATCGCGAAGCCAAGTCGTCGCGCTCGAGGGAACCGATCGATTGGAGGCGATCGTCATCGAGAATCGCGCGACCGGCCGCCGCCGACGCGAGCCCACCGAGGCGCTGTTCGTGTTCATCGGCGCCGACGCAGAGACGACATGGCTCCCGCAGGCGGTCATCCGCGACGGCCGCGACTTTCTTTGCACCGGCCGCGACGTGATGGACCTGGTCGCGGGCCAGCAGGGTTCGTGGCCGCTGTCGCGCGATCCCTACCTGCTCGAGACCAGCGTGCCCGGCGTGTTCGCCGTCGGCGACGTGCGCCACGGCTCGGTCAAGCGCGTGGCGTCCGGCGTCGGCGAGGGCAGCATGGCGATCGCATTCGTGCATCAATATCTGGCCGATCCACCCGGGTTCGCGGACCCGGCCGTCGACACGCCGACTCGCGCGGCGGACGCCGCCGTGCTTCCGCAAGCGCTGGGAGTCTAGCGGGCGAAATCAGGGGTCGCGCTCAGCACGAACCATCGCGCCTGGGGCGATACGAACTACGCAGCGCGCTCGCGCGGCGACGCCCGGCCGAACAGGTCTTCCATTTCGCGGCGGGCACGACAGGCGGTGAGCGTTTCGTCGATCGTCACATCGGACCAGCGAAGCATTTCCCCCTGCCTGACCGGGCGCAACAGCCTGCACGCCGTGCGCGAGGCCGAGCGGCAGCGCGCCGCCGTCCAGCGACGCCGCCGCCGGCATGAGCTTGCCCCAGACCGTGTAGCCGCCTTCGCCGTCGAGTGTCTCGCCGGCCTTGAGGTCCCGCTTGGCGGTGGCGACGGCGTCGGCGTTGAAGCAGGTCGCAGCACCGGTGGCCTCGCCGCGCAAGCCGACCGACGCCACCGAGATGCCGACCTCCAGGCCGATCAGATGCCAGCGCTTGTAAAGGCAGGCGTAGCGGCCGCTGTCATCGGTTCGGACCATGTACTCGCGAAGACAGTTGCGCAGGTATTCGGTATCGCCTTCGAACACGACGAAGACGCCGAAGCGGATGTCGTAGGCGATCGCGCGGCCGTCGCGCTCGACCGACGAGATCACTTCGACCTGGCCCTTGCCGCGCAGCATGCCGCCTTCGCCGATCGGGCGGCACACGTTCGGGATCTGGTCGATCGATGCCGGCGGATAGGTCAAGCCGTCCGGAGGCGCCGACAAGCCGGTCGCGTTGCATACGGCCGTGCACTCGATCGCCGGCTTCGAGCCGTCGAGGAACGAGTTGAACATCTTGGCGTTGAGGCCGCCGATCCGCGCCTGCTCGGGCGTGAGTCCGTAGTGGCCCCAGACCGTCTCCGGCGTCGACTGCGCGAAGTGCGGCAGCCATTTGTGACCGCGGCCAGCCGCAACGACGCCGAAGCCCGCGGCCCGCGCCCAGTCGACGAGATCGCAGATCAATGCCGGCTGATCGCCGAAGGCGAGGCTGTAGACGACGCCGGCCTCGGCCGCCTTGCGGGCGAGCAGGGGCCCGCACAGCGCATCGGCCTCGACGGTCACGTTCACCACATGCTTGCGCTGGACGAAAGGCTTCGAGACAGTGCTCGACCGCCGCGATCGGATTGCCTGTGCATTCGACGACGATGTCGATCTTCGGATGCCGTACCAGCGCCTGCCAATCGTCGCCGACGTGCGTAGTGCCTTGCGCGAGCGCGGCGTCGATCGACGGCGCGGCGCTGCGCTCAGCGCAGCCAGCCGACGCGAGCGAGATTGGACAGCGCTGCGGCGCGGGTCGAGGTCGGCGATGGCCGACGACGTGCACGCCCGGCGTCTTCGGCACCTGAGCCAGATACATCGCGCCGAACTTGCCGGCGCCGATCATGCCGACGCGCAGCGGCTTGCCCTGCGCTGCGCGCTCGTTCAGCTTGGCGTAAAGGCTCAAGTCGTGCGTCCGCCAGCTCAGCTCGGCCAGCGCCGGTTGCAGCGCGGCCTCAGGCGTGCCGTCGCGCCACGGCAGCGCGACCGGGTAGTCGCGAAGCAGGCAATCGTCGGGCAGGCATTCGATCGGCGTGAAATCGCGGTGCGCGATGTATTCGGGCCGCTTGAAGCGCCGGATGTGGTTGGACACCGCGCACAGGCTCAGGTAGACGCTGACGCGATTCCACGGCGACAGATTCGACGTCGAGGCGTGCACCAGGCAGGAATGGAACAGCAGCATCGATCCCGCCGGCCCCTTTGGCGCGACGATGCCGCCGCGCTCGACCAGGCTGCGCGATCGTCGCGTGATTGATCGTCCACAGCGGATAGCTGGTGGTCGACGTGTCGTGCCCGGCGTCGAGGACGCCGAGCTTGTGGCTGCCCGGGATGAACATCAGCGGGCCGTTGAACTCGTTGACCTCGTCGAGAAAGATCGCGATGTTCATCGCCCGCGGCTCGGGCATGTCGTCGTCGTTCTTCCAGGTGCCGAAATCCTGGTGCCACTGCCAGACGTCGCCGTCGAACGCCATCTTGCCGTTGATCTTGAACTGATGCATGTAGACCGGCTCGCCGAACAGCGCGACGACCGGCTCGATCATCCGCGGATGGCGAGCCAGGCGCGCGAAAGGCGCGCTGTACAGGTGCGCGGCGAAATTGGTGCGCACCGCATCGCTGCCTCTTTTCGCGGACGTTCTCGATCCGCCGCTGCGCATAGAGTCGCGGCACTTCTTCGCGCAGCACGCCGATTTCGCGCGACGTGAACAGAGAATCGAAGAACAGGTAGCCGTCGCGATCGAAGCTCTCGATCTGCTGCGCGTTCAATTGCATCTTCGTGACTCCTTCGCCGGCCCGGCCGCGCCGGCCGCGGGCTCCCGCGTGAATGACACAATGCAATCATCGGGCAAGCGCTGTCAACCGACGCGTCCGATGAGCTGGCGGCGACGGGCATGGCGGCTTGGCGCGAGGACGTCTTTGTTTTAATCTCTGCCAGCGACGCGGTGTCGGCGAGCCGCAAAGCCCAGAGCAAAGGCCTCCCGGATACTCATCGTGCCACGCCAAGCGCAGCGACGCCTGCAGTTCGAAGGCTGGCGATTCATCCATCACTCGTACGCGCTGGTGGCCCAGGCGCATTGCCTGTGTCTGCTGCGGCGCGGCGACATCGACCTGCGCTTTCGGGATGTATCCCGTACTATTACCCGACGTGGCAGCCGACCGCGGGTCTCGTAGCGCCCGAAGAGGAACGCGCGCTGGCTGCGCTGCGTGCGCCGGAGCCGGGTTCCTGCCGGAGGCGACGTTCAGCATGCGCGCCGAGGAGAGCGACTTCACTGCACCGCGATCGGGCCGCAAGTTCGTCTTCGGCACGCCCGAGTACCGGGTCCTGGGGGACAGGACAACGCGGCGGCCTGGCGTCCGCCGCCGAGCTGCCCGACGCGATCGATATCGTCACGCCTTCGCGCTGGTGCGCGCTCGCCTACGAGCGGTTCGGCATTCCTCCGGCGCGGATCCACGTCGTTCCGCACGGCATCGATCCGGATGTGCTCGCACGCCCCGATGCGGTCCGTCGGACCGCGGCGCGCGGCGCACTGCATATCGAGCGACCACGAGCAGGTTTTCCTGTCGGTCGGCGCGATGACGCCGAACAAGGGCATCGATCTGCTGCTCGCCGCTTTTGCGCACCGGCCGCGTCCGCGCCGGACGTGCGGCTGGTGCTCAAGGGCGCGGACGGCCTGTATCCGTCGCGCGACTTCGTCAGGCCGCGCTCGAACGAGCTGCTCGCCCGCCGCGCGCGAGGCGCTCATCCGCCGCATGATCTACATCGGCGGCACCTATTCGTCGCGACAAGATGGCCGATCTGTATCGTGCCTGCGGACGTCTATGTCAGCGCCGTACCGCGCCGAAGGCTTCAATCTGCCGGTGCTCGAGGCCGCAGGCTGCGGGCTGCCGGTCATCTGCACGGCCGGCGGCCCGACCGACGAGTTCACCGACGCGACGTTTTGCGGGCGCATCCGCAGTCGGCTCGAGCGTCCGGCTCGAAGCGGAGCTGCGGTCGGCGATGCACTCGCGCCCGATCCCGAGCATTTGCTCGAGCTGATGACGAGCGCGGCCCGCGATCGCGACGGCTGGCGCGAGATGGGCGAGCGCGGCGCCGCGCACGTGCATGCGCCGTTTCACCTGGAGCCTAGTCACCGACCTGCTGGTCGCCTAGCCTCTTCGCCGCGCGTGAATGCGTTGGCTCAGCGTGTCAGTCGTCGACGATGCGCCGGCGCGCCGCCTTGATCTCGCCGCGACGCACTTTGGCTATCGACCCGCCGTCGTCTGCGAGCCCGCGGTCGGCTTGGTCGCGCTTGCGCGGCCGCGGCGCGATGGCCGCCCCGTCGACGAGCCGCTGCAGCCGAGCCAGAGCGTCGGCTCGATTCTGGTCGAGGCTGCGGTAACGCTGCGCCTTGATGATGACGACGCCTTCCGCAGTGATCCGCCGGTCGCTGTGCGCGAGCAGGCGGGCCTTGACGGTTTCCGGCAGCGTCGAGCCCCGCACGTCGAAGCGCAGATGCACGGCGTTCGAAACCTTGTTGACGTTCTGGCCGCCAGCGCCTTGTGCGCGCACGGCCGTCAGTTCGACTTCATCGGGCGCGATGCGCATGCTCAAGGCGCTCGGGCAACGGTGGCGAGCCAGGGTTGCTGCTCGCGCGGCAAGCCGGCGGGACGGTAATAGTGCTCGATCTCGACCAAGCCCGCGCCGGCAAGATAGTCGCGCCAGGTTTCGTGGCGAAGGTAGGCGCCGTAGCGGCCGCGGTTCCATCCCTCGCTGTCGTCGCCGTGCGGATTCGAGCTGAACAATATGCCGCGAGGTTTGAGCGTCGCACGGATCTCGCGCAGCACGCGCGGCAATTCCTGCGTCGGCACGTGAAACAGCGCGGCGTTGGCGAAAACGCCGTCGAAACGTCGGGCCGGCAGGTCGAGGCGCAGGAAGTCCTGCTCCCAGACCTCGCACCCGCTGTACTCGCGCGCCATCGCCGCGAACCGTGCCGAGCCTTCCAGCCCGACCGGTGCATGACCGAGCGCGCGCAAGGCCTTCAGATCGCGCCCGGGGCCGCAGCCCAGATCGAGGATCGCAAACGGAGGCTCGCCTTCGATGTGCCTCAGAAGCGTCGCGATGTTCTGGCTGACGTCGTGGTCGCGCGTGCCTTCCCAGAAGCTCTCCGCGCGCTGCTCGTAATGCTCGAGCGTGCGCGCCGCGATCGCCGCCAGCTCGTCCGCAGCGAGTGTCATCGGGCACGCCGCGGGCGCAGCGGTCAATCGGCCGGCCCGACATATTCGCGGCTCCGGCTGAGTGAAATAAGCATGCAGGATATGGTAGGCGATCAGGTAATTCTTCTGCTGGAAGCTCGCATGCGATATGCCGGCCATGATCGAAAACTGCTTGTCCGGATGCGGCAGGCGCTTGAAGAATTCGATCAGATCGTCGAGCGCGGCGATGCCGTCGTACTGGCCGCGCATGATCAGCGTCGGCATCGTCAGTCGGCGCCGGATCGACGATCGGAAGCTTCGAGCACATGTCGATGTAGGTGCCGTTCGGCATCGAGTCGTCGAGCGCGAGAATCGCATCGGCGAAGGCATCGACGACGCGCTTGTCGGCGGTGTCCGGATGATCGCGCTCGAAAATCGAATGGACGAACGCGCGATCGATCGGCCGGCGCCTGGCGGCGAGGAATTCCGGCAGTTTCTTCCGTCGCTGCTCGAGCGTCGGCGCGCCGGCGCCGGTCCAGACGAAAGCATCCAGCGCGAGCCGCTCGACCCTTCCCGGATGTCGCTGGGCGAACAATGCCGCGCGCAGCGCGCCGGACGAAATCCCGTAGATCAGCGACCGGCCGACGCTGCGCGTCTGCAGGATGTATTCGGTCGCGGCGTCGAGATCGTCGGCGCCGTTGGCGATGTCGGCGTTGGTGTCGCGCCACTTGTCCGAGCGGCCATAGCCTTCCATATCCACGCACCAGCAGACGAAGCCGCGGCGCGCGAACCAATCCATGACCGACGAGTCGGGGCGGCCGGGAACGGTCAGATCGAACGTCGGTTGCGACGCCATCGACGAGCCGTGAACGAACAACAGCAGCGGCTTGCCCTGCGGCGAGTCGACGAATTTTTCCCAGAGAAACAGGCGGACGTCGCCCTTGTGCGCCCAGTGCTCGACGCCTTCGACCCGCGCGTCGGTCGGCACAGGCGCCGAGCGTCGAGCGTCCGCCTCCGGGTTGGCGCGGCCGGTTGCGGTGGGCGGTCTAGTCAATTTTCGCTCCGGTCTCGCGAATGATCTTTGCCCATTGGTCCTTCTCGGCACGGAAAAACGCCCCGAACTCGGCGGGCGTCGATCCGACCGGCTCGATGCTGGCCTGCGCCATATAGCGTTTGACCTCCTCCTCGGCGAGGACCTGCACGATGGCCTGCGTGGAGCTTGTCGACGATATCGGCCGGCGTGCCCTTCGGCGCGAGCAATCCCATCCAAACATACGCGACATAGCCCGGAACGCCTGCCTCGGCCACCGTCGGCACGTCGGGCAACTGCGGCGCGCGCTTGCTGCCAGTGACGGCGAGCGCACGCAGCTTGCCGGCCTGGATATGGCCGAGCATGCCGGCCATGCCCGGAATCGACATCGAAACCTGGCCGCCGAGAAGATCGCTGGTCGCCTGGCCGCTGCCGCGATACGGAACGTGATTGAGCTTCATGCCGGTCATCGAGCAGAGCATTGCGGCGAACAGGTGCTGGCCGCTGCCGTTGCCGGACGACGCGTAGTCGATCTGGCCGGGCCGCGCCTTGGCGTAGGCGATCAACTCCTGCAAGCGTCTTGACCGGCAGCGCGGGATTGACGACGACGACGCCGGGTTCGCGACCGATCAGCGAGATCGGCGCGAAGTCCTCGATCGGATCGAACGCAGGTGCGGATACAGCGTCGCACTGATCGCATTGGTCTGCGAAGCCAGCAGCAGCGTATAGCCGTCGGGCGGCGCCTTGGCGACGAGCTCGCTGCCGATCGTCGCTCCCGCACCAGGCTTGTTCTCGACGAAAACCGCTTGCCCGAGACGCTTGGACAGTTGCTGCGCGATCAGCCGCATCGGGCCGTCGACCGCGCCGCCGGGCGAAAACGGCACGATGACGCGCACCGGCCGCGAAGGGTAGTCCTGCGCATGGACGCGACCGGTGCCGGCCAAGCCGAGCGCAAACACAAGCGCAGCCATGACCCAAACCTGCGCGTGGGATGGCGGGAACATGGCATTCTCCGGGAGCGTGGGCTATCGCCGCGCCCGATTGTCGATGGCCGCCAAATCGAGGCGGCGTACCGCGATTTTTCCAGTTATTGGCGATCAGAGCTAGTGCCGCCGGCCAAGCGCCGAATTGGCGAAACGAACCAGATCAGACGCCTGAAGATCACGCTCGCCGGCCGGCGCGTTGCCGATGGACGCCTATCGGTCCCGCGTCCCGCCGCGAAACGCCGGCGCCGCCTTCGGCGCGTAGGCGCGTGACGACGTTCCGCTGCGCGTGCCCTGCCGCGGTGGCGAGGCGGCCGGGGCGTGCCGGCTCTTGCTGCCGGCGCGCTGCAGGCTGGCTGCGGCCGCCGTCCTCCGGCGGGCGCGCCCCTTGCCCCGACGCCGCGCCCCGTCCCTCCGACTCGCCGCGGCCCTGTCGCTGCAGGATCGGCTGCGCTCGAGCGCGGGGATCCGGCTCGAAGCCGGCGATGACTTCCTCCGGGATCTCCCGCTTAAGCAGGCGTTCGATGTCGCGCAGGAACTCGCGCTCGTCGACGCAGACCAGCGAGATCGCCTCGCCGGTCGCGCCGGCGCGGCCGGTGCGGCCGATCCGATGCACGTAATCCTCGGGCACGTTCGGCAAGTCGTAATTGACGACATGCGGCAATTGGTCGATGTCGATGCCGCGTGCGGCGATGTCGGTGGCGACCAGGACACGCAGCCCGCCTTCCTTGAATTCCGACAGCGCGCGCGTGCGCGCACCCTGGCTTTTATTGCCGTGAATCGCCAATGCACGAATGCCATCGTGGCCGAGCTGTTCGGCAAGCTTGTTGGCACCGTGCTTGGTTCGGGTGAAAACGAGCACCTGATGCCAGTCGTTGCTGCTTATCAGTGTGGCGAGCAGCTGGCGCTTGCGATCGCGGTCGACCGGATGAATTTTCTGCTGAATGATGTCGACGGTTGCATTGCGCGGCGCGACCTCGATCATCGCCGGACGGTCGAGCAGCGAGTCGGCCAGGGCCTTGATCGGGTCCGGGAACGTCGCGGAAAACAGCAGGTTCTGGCGTTTGCGGGGAAGCAGGGCCAAGACGCGTTTGATGTCGCGAATGAAGCCCATGTCGAGCATCCGGTCGGCCTCGTCTAGAACGAAAATCTCGATGTGCGACAAGTCGAGGTTGCCCTGCCCGTGGTGATCGAGCAGGCGGCCCGGGGTCGCGACGAGGATGTCGACGCCGCGCTTGAGTTGCGCGGTTTGCGGGTTGATGCCGACGCCGCCAAAGACGACCGTTGAAGTAAGCCTCAGGAATTTGCCGTAGACGCGCACCGATTCCTCGACCTGCGCTGCGAGTTCGCGGGTCGGCGTCAGGATCAGCGCGCGCAAGGGCTTGCGCGCCGCGCGGCCGCCGGGTGGCGCCTCGCTGGTCGACAGCCGCTGCAGCATCGGCAGCACGAAGCCGGCGGTCTTGCCGGTGCCGGTCTGTGCGCCGGCCAGCAAATCGCCGCCGGCGAGCACGGCGGGAATAGCCTTGGTCTGTATCGGCGTGGGGGTGGTGTAGCCGTGCGCGTTTACCGCGCGCACCAGCGCATCGGATAGTCCGAGGGAAGCAAATGACATGACAGCCTTGGGAAAACGCTCGGCATGTCGTCAACTTGCTGACGTCCAGTCACAGCCAAACGGTGCGTACTGCGGAAGGGTCGGATTCGACTGCGGCAGGGGACTGGAGCAAATGCCGCGCGCGAATGCATAACAGCTTGCGCGCGCGGCTGCTTGCTATTCAGGCTTTGTCTACGTACATCGCACGAACCGCAGCCACGCTGCGACGCGACAGCGCTGCGCTGGCGGCGGCACGATTGGCCAAAGCACGCTGGTCGAGCAGCATGGCGAAACCCTCGACGACGATCTTCGCTGCCGCGGCGATTCCTCGGTCGGAGGGCAGGGAAACGTAGGGCGAAGAAACATGGGACGATGCGGTGACTTCAGACATGGTGCACTCCTCGACTATGGGACGCCTGCGGTTCGTTGATCCGGCGGCGTCGCTTGCCCGGATGCCATAACGATAGTCGCGCGACCGGACAGACAGAAACGGATTGATCCACGGCGGGGATCGTGAAAATTCACGAATTGTCAGCCGGCGATGTGCACGAGAACACGATAAGTGACTGTATTTGTTTATAAATCATGCTCAGCGCCCCGCAGCGTATAATGTCGCCTTCGTGCGCCGCCCGCCGCTTTCGGCCGGCGGCGCCTGTTTTTGCGCGGTGGATCATCGATGAATCAGGCCAGGTACTCGCCCGAGCTCGTGCGCGACGTTGCGCGCCGGCGGACGTTCGCCATCATTTCCCACCCGGACGCGGGCAAAACGACGCTGACCGAAAAGCTGCTGCTCTATGGCGGCGCGATCCAGATGGCGGGCACCGTCAAGGCGCGCAAGAGCTCGCGGCATGCGACGTCCGACTGGATGGAAGTCGAAAAACAGCGCGGCATCTCGGTCACCAGCTCGGTCATGCAGTTCGATTATGCCGACCATACGATCAACCTGCTCGACACCCCCGGGCACCAGGATTTTTCCGAAGACACCTACCGGGTGCTGACCGCGGTCGACGCCGCGGTGATGGTGATCGATGCCGCCAAAGGCGTTGAAGAGCAGACGATCAAGCTGCTCGAAGTCTGCCGTCTGCGCGCCACGCCGATCATCACCTTCGTCAACAAGATGGATCGCGAAGTCCGCGAACCGCTGGCGCTGCTCGAGGAAATCGAGTCGGTGCTTCGCATCGACTGCGCGCCGGTCAGCTGGCCGATCGGCATGGGCAAGCGCTTTCGCGGCGTGTTCGATCTGCGGCACGAACGCCTGCTGCGTTTCACCCCGGGCGAAGAGCGCGTCGCCGATCCGCAAGACAGCGAGCGGATCGAGGGCCTTGCGAATCCGCGGCTCGACGAGCTCTTTCCGGACGAGGTCGCCGCGCTGCGGCATGACGTCGACCTGATCCGCCATGCCAGCACACCGTTCGACCTCGCCAAATTCCTGGCCGGGCGTCAGTCGCCGGTCTTCTTCGGCTCGGGGATCAACAATTTCGGCGTGCAGGAAATCCTGCAGGCGCTGATCGAGTGGGCGCCGCCGCCGCAGCCGCGCGACGGCGGATCGCGTGTCGTGCAGCCGGTCGAAGCGCCGTTTTCCGGTTTCGTGTTCAAGATCCAGGCCAACATGGATCCGAAGCATCGCGATCGCATCGCGTTTTTTCGCGTTTGCTCGGGGCGTTATCGGCCGGCGATGAAAGTGCAGCATCAGCGCATCGGACGCGAGATGAAGCTCGGCAACGTGATGACGTTCATGGCGAACGAGCGCGTGGCGAGCGAGGATGCGGTCGCCGGCGACATCATCGGCATCCACAATCACGGGCTGCTGCAAATCGGCGACACGCTGACCGAGGGCGAGGCCCTCGGCTTCAAGGGCATTCCCTATTTCGCCCCGGAGCTTTTCCGCGTCGCGCGCCCGCGCGATCCGTTCAAGGCGAAGCAGCTGCAAAAAGGCCTGCAGGAGCTCGGGGAGGAAGGCGCGATCCAGGTATTCGAGCGCGTGCATGGTAATACCTTGCTGCTCGGCGCGGTCGGGCAGTTGCAATTCGAGGTTGTCGCCGACCGTCTCGCGCGCGAGTACAAGGTCGATGCGATCTACGACACAGCCAGTATCTCGACGGCGCGCTGGCTGACTTATCCCGACGAAGCGATGCGCCGGAACTTCGAAAAGGAGCACGCGGCGTCGCTGGCGACCGACGTGGACGGCAATCCGGTCTACCTGGCCACCAACAAGTACAACCTGCAAGTGACGATGGAGCGCTGGGCGAAAGTCGGGTTCCACACGACCCGCGAGCATGGGCAGAGGCTGGAGCACGCGTAGCGCGTGACCAGCGGCCCGGCCGGGCACTCGAGGCGATCCCGGCATCGCCGACGCGACGCCACCGTCACTTCGCGCGTCGTGCTTCGAGCACGCTCGCTCCGGTTTCAATCGGCACGATCCTGGCCAGTGCCAGGCTGGCGCGGTGCAGCAGCTCGCGGTACTCGGCTTCAGTGCGTTCCCGGCCGCCATTCATCACCATCATCGTCAAGTCGGATAGTGACGACGACTGTGCCGCAGGCGAGGCGACCACGCGTGCGGGCATCAGACGCTCTACGAGCAGCACACGACCGTCGTCGCCGATCGCCCGGCGGCAAGCATCGAGAATCGCGATCGCACGCCCGTCATCCCAGTCGTGAATGACGCGTGAAAGAAGATAGGCATCTGCGCCGGTTGGAACTGCCGCGAAAGCGTCGCCGGCAACGACCTCGCAGCGATCGGACAGCCCCGCCTGCGCGATCCTGTCGCGCGCGCGCTCTGCAACGTGCGGCAGATCGAAGAGCACTCCGTGCGTTGCGGCATTGGCCTGCAGGATCGCAATGAGCAACGTCGCATCGCCGCCACCCACATCGACGAGCTTGGCTATGGTCGCAAACGGATACGCAGCGACGAGGCTCGCGTCGTAACTTCTGGCCAATTGTGCCATCGCCTGATCGAATATTGCCGCGTGCTCGGCATGCGCAGCGCGATACGTCCACACGTCGGTGCCGAAGACGTGATCGAACGCGATGTCGCCGGTTCGCACGCAATGCATCAACTCGCCCCAGGCGCGAAAATGCTCGTCGCCGAGGGCAAATATCGCCCATTCCCGCAACGAGTCGGGAACGTCGGAGCGCAGACTGTTGCCGAGCGGTGTCAGCGAGAACCGGTGCCGCTCGTCCTCCTCGAGGACGCCGATCGACGCCAGGGCGCGCATCAGTCGGTACAGGGACGGCGCGTGCGTGCCCGTCACCGAAGCCAGCGCCACGCTGTCGGACGGGGTCTCCCGCAACAGATCCGCCAGGCCGAGCCTGGCCGCGACATAGAGGATTCTCGATACGCGGAATCCGGCGATCAGCTGCAGCATCGTCGCATGGGTGCTCATGCGAGGCGCGGCCGCGCCGGGTGTATATTCCGCGCAATCACCTGCTTTGTTGCTCATGGTCATCACTCTTGGTAACTTCCACAGGATTATGTTCGAATCTGTCCGACCGCGCCTGCATTCGTCGGTGAGGGTGACGAAGCTGCTGCGAGCCCCGTGGTTCAGACGAGCGTTGCTCGCCGCAGTTGCGACTGCGTGCCTCTGCGGTCAAGCGCCGGCCGCGCAGGGCGCCGAGAGCGCGCCATGGCCGTCGCGCCCGATCCACCTCGTCGTTCCGTTTGCGGCAGGCACATTCGTCGATGTCATATCGCGAATTGTGGGCAGCAAGCTGACAGATGCGCTCGGCCAGCCGGTCGTTATCGACAATCGGCCCGGGGCGTCGGGGAACATCGCGAGCGAGCTTGTGGCGAAGGCACCCCCCGATGGCTATACGCTGCTCAACGGCGGCGTATTCGTGACGATGCTGCCGGCCGTTTACGGCGTCAAAGCGGTCGACCCTGCGGCGTTTGTGCCGATCACACGGATGACCAACGCGCCGATGGTGATCGTCGTGCATCCCTCGCTCGGCGTGAGCACGCTGGCGGATCTGGCGACGCTCGCGAAGAGCAGGCCCGGGAGGATCGCTTATGCAACGTCGGGTATCGGGACGACGCCTCACCTCGCTGCCGCGCTTTGGTCGCAGCGCGCCGGCGTCGAGCTGCTGCACGTGCCGTACGCCAACACCAATGCGGCGCTCAAGGATGTGCTCTCCGGCGAGGTTCCGGTTCTGTTCACCTTCCTTGGCACCGTCGACGGCTTTCTTCGCAACGATCAGCTGAAGGCTCTGGCGGTAACCAGCGCCAATCGGGATCCCGGCTGGGCGGCGATCCCGACCGTCGCCGAACAAGGCTACCCGGGTTTCGATGTTGCGACCTGGAGCGGCTTGCTCGCGCCTGCAGGAACGCCTCCAGAAGTCGTCGACCGAATTTACCGCGAGGTCGCGCGCATTCTGCAGCAGAGCGAGGTGCGGGAGAAAATTCTCGCCATGGGCAATGACCCGATAGGCAACACGCCGGAGCAATTTGCCGCCGAAATACGGGCCGATGTTCCTCGCTGGAAAGAGGTCGCAACCAAGGCGGGCATTCGCGCCGAATGACGACATCGGCGCTGCTGGTCGCTTCGAGCTCGAACTGGATCGGCCCCGCGCGAATGCCCAAGGCGCTGGCCGATGCAGGCTTCGACGCGCATCTGCTTGCCCCGCCGGATTCGCTGATCGCCCAGAGCCGGTTTCTCGTCGACAGGCATTCGTTGCCGGCGGACGCCACAGTGCTGCAATGGGTAGAGGCGCTGGCTGCGGCAGTCGACGCGACATCGCCGCGCATATTGTTTCCCTGCGATGATCTGTCGTTTCGTCTGCTGCGTCTGCTTGCGATCCTTCCGCCGCCGGGCGTCCCGGCGAGCATGCATTTGCGTCTTTCGGCGCTTGTTCGCAGTTCACTCGGTGATCCGCGCTATTATCAGGCCAGCATCGACAAGACACAGTTGCCCGAGGCTGCGGTCGCGCTCGGCGTGAGGGTGCCGCGGTCGACGGTCTGCACTGGGGTGGCGGCTGCCGAAGATTTCGCTCTGGAACACGGTTTTCCGATCGTACTCAAGCGTCGCCACTCGAGTTTCGGCGACGGGGTGGCGATCTGCGCATCGTATTCGGACCTCGCGACTGCATTTGCGGCGCTGATCGCGGCCGATCATGCCGACGACCTTGGCAACGAAGTGCGCGGACGCCTGCTGGTCCAGGAATTCATCGCGGGCAGCATCGAGTACTATGCCATCGCCGCGTGGCGCGGGACCTTGCTGGTCGGCTATGCTGCGTCCCGTGTCGTGGGCAATCCCGAACCGAAGGGGCCGGCGACGGTCACCCGTTATCACCGTTCGCCGGCAATGCGTGAATTCGCGCGGCGACTGGTCGAGGGCTTCGGGATGTCGGGGCTGCTCGGCCTCGAGTGCGTGCTCGCCAGCGGCAGCGATGACCTTTACCTGATCGAGATCAATCGCCGCATCGTGCCGGGGACGCATCGCGGCCGCGAGCTTGGCGTCGATCAGTGTGCGGCCTTGCACGCTGCGCTTGACGGGCTTCCGAATCCAACGCGGACAGATCTTGAAGCCGGTGAGGAAGTCGTGCGCGTGAGCTTTCCGCAGGAGTGGCTGAGAGACCCGCAAAGCCGGTGGCTGCGCGAGTATCCGGTTGACGTCCCCTGGGACGAGGTGGAATTGCTGACGGCGATGCTTGCACGGCGGCGCGCGGAACTGGACGAAGCGGGCCGGACATCCAGGGAACAGACCGACGCCGGCCGTGTCTGAGTGCGAATCGCGTTGTTGTCGGCCCGCGCGGTTTCGTACCGACGCTCTGATTGTGCCTTCGTCATGGCGTAGCCGGGATGCGGGTCGCAGGGAGGATCGTGCGCCGTCGCCTTGAATTCGTCGTCGCCGTCGGATGTCTGGCCGCCGCGCAGCAGGCCGGCGCATTCACATTCTCCGACGGTACCAGCGCGACCTGTGTCGCGCGCGGCGAGACCGTGCCGGAATACGCTCCGCCGCCGGGCACGGAAGTGATGAACTTCACCGGTAAGACGGTCAGGGTGGGTTCGGGCTACCAGATCATCTGGAACGCGCAGAAGCTCGCCGGGTTGCCGCCAGCGATACACGACTTGCTGTTTTTTCACGAGTGCGCGCATGCCAAGCTCCCGACAACCGACGAGGTGCAGGCGAACTGCGTCGGCCTGAAGGACATGCGCGCGGCGGGCAGGGCTGGCCTCGCCGTCGAAGCGAAGCTCGCGGCGTTCTACGGCGCGACCAACGGTTATTGGCTGAACACCTTGCGCTGCGCCAATCCAGAGCCGAAACCGGCCGGCGCCGCGGGCTCTCCGCCACCGTAGACCTGCGTCGGCGACCTGACCCGGCGTCAGCCGCGGTGGACCCAGCCGTTAACGGTGAACCGGGCGTCGCGAAACTCCTTGGACGGGACCTCGACCTTCGTCACCTCGTGCATCACCGCGGCCTGAAAGAAGACGATGCTGTTGTGGCGAGGTTCGATTCGCTGATAGCTGTCCGTGCGCGCCAGCTTGCCATTGCGGATCACGTCGTCATAGACCAGCAGCTCGCCGCCGTTGAATCCCTTCGGCTGGCGATTGAAGTAATAGACATAGGTGAACTGGCGCCGCACCGTCTCGTTCACCCCGGAGTCGGTATGCACGCGAAAGAAGCTGCCATCGGTATTCGCCGTGATCTGACACTCGATCTGCGTCACCGTGAACGGCGCCATGCGAAGGCGCGGAATGACTTCAGGCATGACGGCGCGAATCCGGCCGACGATTTTTCGCGTGAGATCGTCCGGCGGATTGAGGACGAACGAATGCCGGTAGTCTTCCTTGCTGTCGCTGACGCCGGAAGGCACGAACAGCTTTTCCGCGGCGAATACGCGATCGCTGAGCGATGCGAGCTCGTCGGCGGGCAGGAAGTCGTCGAGTTGAACCAGCGCATGCCGGATCACGGTGCCTGGCGCCAGCGTCGTTACGCTCATCGATAGCAATCGCGGAGGAGTCGAAAGGAAGGGAATCCGCAGGTCATTATCGAACGCGGCGAAGGCTTCAGGCAAGACGTGGCGCCTTAGGGCGCCGGCGCGCACATCGCGACCGCGCCGGGACCGGACCCTTCGGCGAGCCAGCCGGCGGCGATCATCTGGCCCTGGATCGCGCGCGAGGTCGTGTAGCGATGATCGACCGCCCCGCGATCGTTGTTATACAGGCGATAGACCGGCACCGTGCCCGCGGCGCAGGACCCATCGCCGGCGTCGGGCAGCGCGACCACGAAGACGTTCGATGATTCGAGCAGCCATTCGTTCGGCAGCCACGCGGCGATGGCGGCACACTCGTCGGCGTAGGCGCTGAAGAAATGCGAATGCTGTCCTGCGTCGGCCCGGCCGAAAAAGCGGCAGACCGGCGACATGTTCGGCTCGACTGCGCTGTCCGCCGCGTAGGCGAAAAAGCCCTCGCCGGTCCGCGCCCAGCCGGGGATGAGGCCGGAGTCGAGCGCGGCGATTTCGTCGCGGTCGACGGTGAGGAAATAATCGCTTGGGTCGCGGCGGAATTCGAGCACCTCGACCTCGGTTGCGACGCGGGGCAGCGCAGCCGTCGAGGTGCGGCCCGAATCCGGACTGGCCATCAGCGCCGACTCGTCGACCGCCTCGAAATCGGCGCCGGTCAGGCGTCCCAGCTGATGCAGCTCGTCGTCGTCCCAGCGCGAATCGGGCGCTCCGCTTAAGAACCAGCTGCTGCCGTTGTCGGCCAGAAACAAGCCGTATCTCTTGAGTGCCCGCAGGATGACCTGCACGTTCGGCCCGAAGCTCGCGATGTCGACGCTCGCCTTCAGCCGGAAGCGCTGCCCCATCGGCGGATAGTTGGTGCCGGCGAGACTCGACGCCTTGTGCCGCGCCGGCCAGATAAAGGCATTGCGCGTCTGGGGTGCGGTGAAACGCAGCGCGTGCGGGATTTCGCCGGCAACGACTTCCTCGTAGCGCACGAGGCCTGGCAATATCGGCAGGCCTGCCGCATCGGCCGAGGTCCAGCCCGCCGGCCGCAGAGCATTGCCGTCCAAATCGAATATCGCACCCGATCCGGCATGCCAGCTGCCATCAGGGTTCGGATACGCGGCGAAAAGCTCGTATAGCTTGCCGCCGTCGCGATCGACGACCAGCACGTGACGATCGCCGGTCGACGAAGGACCCCCTTCGATCGGCGCGTCCGGCGGAACCGGGTACGGTCCGGAGTCGCTTTCGTCGGCATAATCGAAGCTGACGGCGACGCGCGGCTGGCTGCCCGGAACGACGATAAAGGGAATGCCGTTTGGCGCGCCGTTGTAGACGGTGCCGAAATCGGCATGCATCGGCTTCGCCGCGCCTATCGTCGTGACATAGGCCGCCGAATTGGCATCGACCGGGAGCGTATCGATGGCGACGTTCCAGACGTTGTCCGCCGGAAACATCGGCCGCACGGTCAGTATCGTCGATGAGGCTGCCGGCAAGACGCAGGCGATCCCCAGGCCGGCGGCCATCAAGGCGCGAAACGCAAACGGCATGGATTTCCTTTCGCCAGGGATTCAGATTCGCAGTATGCCATTATCATAAGGCGCCGTGGCGGCAATCGGCGCGCGCCGCCACATACCGGATTGACTGGTCCGGGTTGACTCCCGACAGTCCGGCCCCAAACTAGACCTGCATGCCACCCGTCACGACCGCGCTGATCGTCGCCAATGTCGCGGTCTTCCTGCTGGAAAGCGCCGCGCCGGGCCTAGTCGCGCAGTTCGCGCTCTGGCCGTTGGCCGCTTCCGAGCTCAACGCCGGCGTGGCGTTTGCGCCCTGGCAGCTGCTGACCTACGCTTTCCTGCACGGCAGCCTGATGCATCTGGCCTTCAACATGTTCGCGCTGTACATGTTCGGCAGCGCGGTGGAGCGCGTGTTCGGCGGAAGGCGCTATCTGACCTTCTATACGGTTTGCGTGCTTTCGGCCGCCATCGCGCAGCTGATCGTCTCGGCCGTCACCGGCAAGATCTATCCGACCGTCGGGGCTTCTGGGGGCATCTTCGGCATCCTGCTCGCCTACGGCATGTACTTTCCGAACAACCGGGTGATGCTGCTGTTTCCGCCGATTCCGATGCCGGCGCGGGTCTTCGTCGTCGTGTACGCGCTGGTCGAGTTGTTCCTCGGCGTCACCGGCACGCAGGAGGGCGTCGCGCACTTCGCGCACCTCGGCGGCATGGTCGGCGGTTTCGTGATGCTGCGCTACTGGCGCGGCACGATGGGCCGCTGGCGCGCTCGCTAGCGCTCGCGACGCGTCAGCGCGCGAGCCACGCCTGCACGCGCGCGTGGCTTAAGACCTCGGGATTGACGACGAATCGCGGCCTGCGGCCGGCAAGCGCGTCGACGATGCTCGACAGTCCGGTCGACGCCATGTTGTGAAAACACTCGTCCGTCCAACAGAGCGAATGCGGCGTGACGATGACGTTGTCCATTGCCAGCAACGGGTTGGCAGGATCGACCGGTTCCTGCTCGAACACGTCGAGCGCAGCGCCGGCGATGCGGCGAGCCTGAAGCGCCTCGATCAGCGCGGCCTCGTCGACGACCGGGCCGCGCGCGACATTGATCAAATAGGCTTCCGGCCGCATCTCGCGCAGGGCTGTCGCATCGATCAGATGGTGAGTTCCCGGTGCGAGCAGGCAACAGATGATGACAAAGTCGGACTGCTGCAGCAGCTCCGGTAGCGCGACTTTGCGTGCACCGAGGTAAGCCAGCTCGATCGCATCGACATGGGGATCGGTCGCGAGCAGCTTCAGATCGAACGTGCGAGCCACGCTTATCAGTTCGCGGCCGATGCGTCCTGCCCCGATCACACCGAGGGTGCGGCCGGTGAGCCCCAGTCCCATGTTGTCCATCCGCTCATGCCAGCGGCCGCTGCGGGTCAGTCGGTCCTTGAGGAACAGCTTGCCGGCGAGCGCCAGCAGAAAAGTCAGCGCGATCGTGGCGACCGGCCGCGGCATCGAGCTCGGCGTGTTGGTGACCAGCACGCCGGCCCGGGTCATCGCCGGAACGTCGACGGTGTCGTAGCCGACGCCATGCCGCGCAACGAGGCGCAGCCGGCAATCGGCGCGCGCCACCGCGGTCTCCGGCACTCGGGCCGTGTTGACGTAGATCGCATCGTAGCGCGCGGCGTGGTCGGCATCGATTGCGGGCACGACCTTCGGCAGATATTCCCATTCGAGGCCGGGCGCCGAGTCCAGGATCTGCAGCGCCGCGCGCCCGAACGCCGGCTCGCCCCTGGAATTGAGGATGTCGCGCGGAAGGCCGACACGGAATTTGGCGCTCATCGTGCAGTTCCCTCAGCGGCGGCCGCATCACGCAGCACGTCGAGTCCGCGCCGTAGCGCTTCCTGCAGCAGAAGCTGGTCGATGCCGTAGGCCATCAGGCGAAACCCCTTGGCGACGTAGTCGCGCGCCCAGGCATCGTCGGTGGCGAGCATTGCCGCCGCCTTGCCGTGCGTCGCGCAGGCAGCGAGCACCCGATCGACGGCGGCGAGATACGCCGGATGGCGAAACTGCGCTGGAATGCCGAGAAAGTTGGTCAGATCGAATTGGCCGATCCACAGCGCATCGATGCCGGGCACCGCGGCGATCGCTTCGACGTTGTCCAGACCTTCGCCGGTTTCGATCTGTGCGATCATCATCGTGCGCTCGTGCAGCGCCGCCATCTTGGCGACGATGTCGCCTCCCTGGTAATCGTCGTGCGCGAAGCCGAACGCCGCGCCGCGGCGGCCGTGCGGCGGATAACGCGAGCACGACACCAGATGCTCGGCCTCGGCGCCGGTCGCTACCATCGGCACCATGACGCCAAAAGCGCCGACGTCCAGCGCGCGGGCGATGAAATGATATTCGCCGCGGGGCACGCGCGCCATCGGCACGATGCCAAGACCCCGGCAGAGCGCGAGCTGCGTCTTGAGCGTCTCGAAGCCCAGGCCCGTGTGCTCCATGTCGTACAGGACGAACTCCGCCCCCGCATTGCGGCAGATCTGCGGCAGGCCGGGCACGAAGCATTCGAACACCACTGCGCCGATCGCGCGTCCTCCGCTCTGCAGCGCGTTCTTGACCGGATTATTCCGCATCCCTGCCTTTCGTCGCCTTGCCGGTATCGGGACCGGCGATGTGCGCGTTGAACATCCCTGGATCGCCGCTGCGGTCGCTCATCATTGCACGAGCAGCGCCTGCCGCGCGAGTCGCGCCAGGGCGTCGTCCAGCGCTTCCGAGGCGCTTTTAGCCGGCTGGCCGGGAAATGCCTGCGCCGCGATCGCCGCGCGCTCGAGGGAACCGTCGAGCAGCGACAGCAAGCGGCGATCGGCGTCGTCGATGCCGACCATTTCGTGTCGCATATTGGTCACATAAGCGCCGCGGGCAGCCTGCAGCCGCGCGACCGGCGACGCTTGCGGCTTTGCGCCGGGCTCGATCACGAATGCCGGACCGAGCGCATGCAGCTCGACGGCGCCGGCGCAGAAGGATTTGAGCAAGTCCGACGCCAGCGTCATGGTCTGGGCCTCGTCGACATCGCCGGTCAACCCGATGCGCGCCGCCGCCATCGCGGCGAGATCGGAAAAGGGTATCGGCGCCGGCCAATGCTTGGCCAGCACCGCCATCGCCGCCTTGGATATCGGATGCGGCGTCCGCAGCCCGCTGCCATCGGGCATGCGATATTCTCCCGGCGCCGCCGAACCCGGATCGCCGCCGTCGCCCGCCGCGCGTGCTGCCGATGCGACCCAGAGAGAGTGCACGCGCTCGGGTGTCAACGCACGATCGATCGGCGCGTCCTCGTGCACCAGCAGCGTCTGGCGGAAAATGCGGTTGCGCAGGAAATCGGTCAGCTGCTCGCGTTGCAGGATCTCGGGTGCCATCCGGTTGAGCGTATGTGCGACCGGGGCCGGCAGGCCGCCGATCTGCATCGTGCGGAACTCCGCTTCGGCCAGGAAGGCGAGGCCGTGCCGCGCCGCGCGGGCGGCGAACTGATGAAAGAAAAGCGCTTCGTTGAATTCCTCGAGATGATCGTGCAGAACGTAATAGTCCTGTTTGCCCCGGAGCTGTTCGGCCTCCGAACGCAGCATCAGCGCGTAAGGCGACTGCGCGCCCTCGGTCGCTTGGGCCAGGAAGTCCAGGGTGGCACGGGCCTGTCGCACGCGGCTGCGGGCGTCCGGAAACTGGCGCGTGTGGTAGCGCATCGCATCGCGAATTATGCCGCGCATGTTCCAGCCGGGGAGGGTGTTGTAGCTGATGTAGGCGACGCCGCCGGCTGCCAGCTGCCGCGCGCACACGTCGAGCAGCTTTTGCTGCACGGCGGACGGCACCCACGAATAGACCCCGTGCGCGATGATGTAGTCGAAGACGCCGGATTCTTCGCCGAAATCGCGCAGGTCGACCTGCTTGAGCTCGATGTTGGTAAGACCCAGCGCCGCGACGTCGGCAAGGCCCTCGCGCACTTGGACGGCGGAAAAGTCGATGCCGAGGAAGCGGGAGCGCGGCAGGGCAGCCGCCATCGGAATCAGGTTCCCTCCGGCAGCGCAGCCGATCTCGAGCACGCGGCATTCGCCGACTGGCGCGGGTTCCAGCAGGTGCAGCCGAGCTGACCGTCGCAAGCCGGTCCGGATGCGACTGTGGAAAAGCCAGGCTCAGGTACGGGAATTCGTCGTAGCTTGCCTGCAACTCGGCGTTCATCGCGGCGGCCAGTTTAGCAGCAGCGGCGCGACGCCGTGTCGCGATCGGGGCGTTCGCGCTTCAGGCCTGTGATTCGGCAGCCGGCTCGGCCGGGGCGGGCGACGGATCGGCGCCTTCGTCGCCGCCGTCGTGAAAGACGACGGCGAACGGCTGCGGGAGCAACTTCGGATCGCTGACCATCCGGATGTGAAAAAAGGTCGAGAGCTCGCGCACCGCGGCACGGATCTGCCTCGCGCCGTCTCGCCGGCTTACCGTGCGCGTCCAGCGAGCCTTGCGCGACGGCGACCGCGGCCGCACCACGATCCCCAGCGGCAATTCGGCCAGCAGCTTGTCAGGGCTGAGGTAGCTGCCGAATGGCGCCAGCGCGGCTATCTCCAGCGGATTGGATTTCCACTCGGCATTGATTTGAGTTGCCAGCAAGCAGACCTTGCCCAGCAACTGCCTCGCGCGCTCGCGCGGCAGAGGTTCGACGACCCGCGCAGTGGCGAATTCGAGAAAGCGCTCGGTCAGAGCGAAATCGCCTTGACGCTCGTCGGGTTGCTGGAACAGGCCATCGGCTACCATCTGGTCGAGGGTGTCCTGTGCCGCCGCCGTATCGAGCCCAAAGTCCTGGTAGAGATGGCGCCGGCTGACGCGCGCGCCGTCTGCTGGCAGTCCGGCGACACGCGAGAGCACTCGCGCCATCGCGGCTCGCATCGCGACCGCTTCCATGCCGTAGTACTGTCGCTTGGTGACCAGCGTCCGGATCTTCATCGCGCAGGGGGATCGATCGGGGTTAATGACAATAGCATAGGCCCGGGAGCCCGGCAATCGCCCGGCTGCCAGCCCGGTCACTGCCCTATAATCGGCTGACCGGCCGGCGTCCAACACCGCCGGACCCGGCAAATCGATGGGAGCACGCAATGATCAGGGTACTCGTCGTCCTTACGCTGACCATGTTCGCCGGCGGCGCCGCGCTCGCGCAGGAATCTCGCCTCGACGCGGTCCAGAAGGGCGGCGCGCTGCGCGTGTGCACGCCCGGCGATTACAAGCCGTTCAGCCTGGCCAAGTCGGATGCGACCTTCGAAGGCCTTGACGTCGACATCGCGCAGTCGATGGCCAAGGCGCTCGGCGTCGAGGCGAAATTCGTCAAGACCAGCTGGCCCAGGCTGATGGACGATTTCATTGAGAAATGCGACTTGGCCGTCGGCGGCATTTCGGTGACGCTCGACCGGCAGAAGCGCGCGTTTTTCTCCGAGCCCTATATGGTTAACGGGAAGGCGCCGATCACGCGCTGCGAGAACGTCGGCAAATTCCAGACGATTGCCGACATCGACAAGCCCGGCGTCACGGTGATCGAGAATCCGGGCGGCAGCAACGAGAAATTCGCGCGCGCCAATTTCAAGCAGGCGAAAATCGTCATCTTCGACGACAACACCAAGATCTTCGACGAAATACTGAACCGCCGCGCCGACGTCATGATCTCGGAGTCGGTCGAGGCGGTCGTTCAGCAGAAAATCAAGCCCGGTCTTTGCGCGGTCAATCCGACCAAGCCGCTGCAGTACGGCGAAATGGCTTATCTGCTGCCGCGAGGCGACACGGTTTTCAAGGCCTGGGTCGACCAGTGGATGCATCTGGCCAAGGCAAACGGCGAATACGATCGAATCGTCGAAGCCTGGCTCAAATAACGCGTGCCAATGATCGCGGCATCGCGCCGCGTCGGCGGTCAGGGAGTTCTGGAATGAACGAAGAGACGTTTAACTTGAGCATCCGCAAGTTTCTGAAGATGGTCGGCATCAATTCGCAGCGGGAAATCGAGCAGGCTGTTGCTCGCGCGATCGCCGACGGCTCGATTGCGGGCCGGGAAAGTTTTCCTGCCTACGTGACGCTGGGAGTGGCGGGCTTGAAGATCGACGTCAGATTCGACGGCGAGATCAGACTCGAATAGCAGCGCCCTGCGCGCGACAGGGCCGACTCTCGCCGGTGGTCGGATCTGCGATATCGCGAAGATCACGTCCGGCCCTTCGCCGGCGGGCGGCGACGTAGTGCCGGATCCTCTTCCCGAGCTCGTTCGCGCGCGAGCTGTTCGGCGCGGGCCAGCTCTGCCTCTTCGGCGGCCGACTTCGGCGCGGCGGCACGCGCCGCCTCGTCGACCCGACCCGATTTCACGAACGCCGCCTCTGCGGCGTCGAATTCCCGCGCTGCTTTGTAATTGCCCTCGCCATGCACTTTGTCTTCCTTCGGTTTCATTGTCGTTTCCTTGTCGGTCGCCAAGTTCTTTCTGCGCACTTTCGCGCCAGGGTGCCGGCGAAAAGCGAAGTGGCTCACTGTCGCGTGCTGCCGCTTGCCGTCGCCGCGCCACCGGTCGGGACGTCATACTCTGTCGACTGACCGTTCAATGTGCGGCACGCTTTCAGCGCATCCCCGACCTGTCCGCTGCAATCGTCGCGGGCGCCGGCGCTGCTGCTGGGCGCCAGGGTTTCGGCCGCGTTCAGACGCCGGCAACTCGCCAAGGGCGCGCCGGTCAAGCCGCTGCAATCGTTCGGGGCTCCTGCTCCGGTAGGCGCGGGTTCGTTGACGTTACGATTCAGCTGCTGACAGGTGGCGAGCGCCGTACCGGTCATGCCGCTGCAATCGTGCGACGCGCTGGCAGGCGTCTGCGCAAAGCCAAGCGTCGCGCCGCCGATGCGAGGGCGGCTATTGCAACTCTCGGGGCCCAGACCTTCATGATGTTCTCCGGAAAAATCCATGTCGTGACTGCATTCTGCCGTGGCGCGCCTGCAGCGGTAATCGGCCAAATGATGATTCGACGTAAGACTGGCGCCGACATTGATGTCGGCGTCGCGCGTCACGGGGCGCCGACACTGACCGGCGGCGCGCATCCGGGTGGATGGCGAAGTTGTCGTAACATGGGTCCGCTTCGGCGTTTCGCGCCGACAACTGTCTGACATTCCACGGTTCGATGCCCAAGCATTACACGATGGGGGGACGCGCAGCCCAGGCTGCCTCTTCAGCGCAGGGGACCGCGCCCGAGCCGCGCTCGCTGCGAGATCGCGTCGGCGCGCTGCGCAATCTGCCGCCGTTTGTCCGGCTGGTCTGGCAGACGAGCCCGTTGCTGGCCGTCGGCGAATGCGTACTTCGCCTGGCCCGGGCGCTGCTGCCGGTGGCGACCCTCTACGTCGGCAAGCTGATCATCGACGAGGTGATCGTGCTGGCCCGGACGCCGGACACGGCAGGCACGCTCGCGCAATGGTATGCCGCCGGCCTGCTCGATCGCATCGGCGGACTGCTGCTTCTGGAATTCGCCCTCGCGGTTTCGTCGGACATTCTGGGACGGACGGTCTCGCTGCTCGATTCGCTTCTGTCCGAGCAATTCAGCAACGTCACCAGCCTGCGCCTGATGGAACACGCCGCGACGCTCGACCTGGAAGATTTCGAGGACAGCGAGTTGCAGGATCGGCTGGAGCGCGCGCGCCGGCAGGCTTCGGGTCGGATGACCTTGATCGGTCAACTGTTCGGCCAGATCCAGGACCTGGTGACAATCGTCAGCTTCGGCGCGGGACTGCTCGTCTACGCGCCGTGGCTGATCGCGCTGCTGGCAGTCGCACTGGTGCCGGCGTTCCTCGGCGAGGCGCACTTCAACGCGCAAAGCTATTCGCTCAACTACGCACGCACCGCCGAACGGCGCGAAATCGACTACGTTCGACAGACCGCCGCGAGCGCCGAGACCGCAAAGGAAGTCAAGATCTTCGGGCTCAATCGCTTCCTGATCGATCGCTACCGGCAACTAGCCGGCGACTTCTACCTCGCGAACCGGACGCTCGCGCTGCGCCGGGCCGGTTGGGGCGGCCTGCTGGCCGCGGTGGGAACAATCGCCTACTACGTCGCCTACGCCTACATCGTCTGGCGCACCTTGCATGGCGATTTCACGATCGGCGATCTGACGTTTCTTTCCGGCTCGTTCCGTCGCCTGCGAACCTTGCTCGAGAACATGCTGATCGGATTTTCGCAGGTGGCCGGCCAGGCGCTTTATCTCGACGACCTGTTTTCATTCTTCGAGATCACGCCGGAAATCGTCTCCCCGCCGAATCCGCGACCGTTTCCGGTGCCGCTGCGCGAAGGCATACGCTTCGAGGGCGTCGGTTTCCGCTATCCGGGCGCCGAGCGCTGGGCGGTGCGGGACCTGAATTTCACGTTGCACGCCGGTGAAGTTCTCGCGCTGGTCGGGGAGAACGGCGCTGGCAAGACGACGGTCGTCAAGCTGCTCGCGCGCCTGTATGACCCCGACGAGGGACGCATCCTTCTGGACGGGCATGACCTGCGGGAGTACGACCTCTTTACCCTGCGCTCGAACATCGGCGTCATCTTCCAGGACTTCGTCCGCTACCATCTGACCGCGTCGGAGAACATTGCCGTCGGGCGCATCGAGGCGCGCGAAGATCGCGCCCGCATCGCCGCCGCGGCCAGGCAGAGCCTGGCCGACGATCTGATCCAGCGACTGCCGCAGGGCTACGATCAGATTATCGGCAAGCGCTTTCGCACCGGCGTCGATCTCTCGGGCGGCGAATGGCAGAAGATCGCCATCGCGCGCGCCTACATGCGCGATGCGCAACTGCTGATCCTCGACGAGCCGACGGCCGCGCTCGATGCGCGCGCCGAGTTCGAGATCTTCCAGCGCTTCAAGGAGCTGTCCACGGGCAAGACCGCGGTGCTGATCTCGCATCGCTTTTCCAGCGTGCGCATGGCCGACCGCATCGTCGTGCTTGCTGACGGCCGGATCGAAGCGGCCGGCACGCACGACGAGTTGCTGGCGGGCGGCGGGCGCTACGCGGAGCTGTTCGAATTGCAGGCGGCCGGCTACCGCTGAGGGGCCGGGTTCGGCCTTGCTATCCTCCGGTCTTAATGATCCTCTCGGTCCTCGATCAATCGACCGCGTCCAAAGGATTGCCTGAAGATCAGGCGATCCGCGAGACACTGGCGCTCGCGCGCCTATGCGATGGTCTCGGCTATCACCGCTACTGGGTGTCCGAGCATCACAACAGCAGAAGCATCGTCGGCACCGCGCCGGAAGTCCTGATGGCGGCAATCGCTGCGACGACCCAACGCATCCGCGTTGGCAGCGCCGGCGTCATGCTGCCGCACTACTCGGCGCTGAAAGTCGCCGAGCAGTTTCGCGTCCTGGAAGCGATCGCACCGGGCCGCATCGACCTGGGCGTCGGTCGCGCGCCCGGGTCCGACCGGCTGACAGCGTTCGCGCTCAATCCGGATGCTGGCGCCGCAGCCGAGCGCTTCCCACAGCAGGTTGCCGAGCTCCAGGCCTGGCTGAGCGGAACGCCGCTGCCCGCCGATCATCCTTTCCAGGCGGTCGACGCGCATCCGCAAGGGTCATCGACGCCGGAACTGTGGATATTGGGCAGTTCCGACTACGGCGCGCAGCTGGCCGCGTATTTCGGGCTGCCTTATGCATTCGCCTACTTTTTCAGCGAGGGACGTGGCGTTGAGCAGGCACTGCGCCTTTATCACGACAACTATCGACCGAGCGCTCGGCATCCGCAACCGCTGGCTACCGTGTGCATCTGGGCGCTGGCGGCGGATACCGATGCCGAGGCGCGGCGCCTGGCGACGACGCGCGAATTCTGGCGCACCGGCTTCGAGAAAGGCACTCGCCTGCCGCTGGTCGCGCCGGAGGAGGCCGCCGTCTATCCGTACAACGCCGAAGAGCAGGCCCGGATCGCTGTCATGCGGGCCAAGGCGTTCGTCGGAACCGGCGATACGGTCGTTGCGCGACTCGCTGCAGAAGCGCATCGCCTGCAGCTGGACGAGATTGTCGTCGTCACCTGGACGCACGACGCCGCCGCGCGGCGCCATTCGTACGAGCTCATTGCGCATGCGGCGGGAATTACCTAGCGTGCCCCGCCGCCGTCGCGAGGGCGCTGTTTTTGCGTGATCCCGGCGCAGCGCAGCGTGTAGACTCGCCGGCTATTGCCATGGCCGCCAACCCCAAAGCCCGCATCCTCGCCGAAGCGCTGCCCTACATTCGCGCCTACCACGGCAAGACGCTGGTGATCCGGCTGGGCGGCAACGCGATGGCCGATCCGGCGCTCAAGGCGGGCTTTCGCGCGCGATGTCGCGCTGTTGCGGCTGGTCGGAATGAAACCGGTCGTCGTGCACGGCGGCGGGTGGCGCATCGACGAGCTGGCGCGCCAGCTCGGCATCGAAACCCGGCGGCATCGCGGCCTGCGCATTACCGACGAGCGTACGCTGACGATCGTCGAAATGGCATTGGGGGAACTCAATCAGGAGCTCACCGGCCTCATCAATCGTCATGGCGGCAGGGCGGTCGGACTCGACGGCCAGGACGGCCGCTTCATTCACGCGCGCCGCATGAGCGTGCCGGTGGACGCAGGCGGCGAACCCGCACCCGAGCTCGGTTTCGTCGGCGACGTCGAAAGCATCGACACTGACCTCGTGGAACTGCTGTTGTCGCGCAAGTTCATACCGGTGATCATGCCGATTGGCGTTGGGGCCGACGGCACTGCGTACCACATCAACTCCGATCTTCTGGCCGGCCGGCTGGCCCGAACTTTGCAGGCCGAGAAGCTGATTCTGATGACCAACGTGCCCGGCATTCTCGATCGCTCCGGCAAGCTCGTCTACATACTGAAGGCGGGCGCGGCCGAAGCGTTGTTGGATGACGGCACGGTCGCCGGCGGCATGCGGCCGCGGCTATCCGCCGCACTGCAGGCTGTGCGCGAAGGCGTACACGCGGTGCATATCATCGATGGTGGCGTACCCAGCGCGCTGCTGCTCGAAGTGCTGACCGCGCAAGGAGTCGGCACTGCGGTGCGCTCGGACACCGGGCCGAATTTTCTTGAAGACAGCCGCGGCTTTCTGCTGGCGGACGGATGACGGAGGTGAAAATGCAGCGGACGGCTCGGCGATGGGCGGCAGCCTGGTGCGTGCTGGTCTCGGTCGGCGGCGTACCGATGGCAGCGCAGGGCGCCGGCAGCGAAGGTTCCGGCGACGGGGTGCTGTTTCCGCCGGTGCCCGCTGCCTATCCCGGCACGCGCGAATTCCACTGGACGATCCGCGTGTCCGTTGCTCACGATCGAGCAGCGCGAATTCGTGTTCAAGGCGCCGACCGCCATCACGCGGGCCGGGCGATGGGACTATGAAGGACCGGCGGTGCGAACCGAGCACCGCCAGATCGGCACCTATCCCGAGTTCAGCTGCAAGTACATCGACTGGGGGGTATCGAACGAATGCCGCACCGTGTGGCGCGGAGTCTACGCCGACCTGCCGGTCATCGTCATTCGGCCGCAGCATCTGGGTTTCGACATACCCGACTGGCGCTGGAAAACGCAATTGCTGCCGATCGGCGTCGTGCGCTGGACCTGGAAGGAAGAGCACTGGACGGTAAGCGTTCCGGTGATTGTCACCGATCCGAACGACAATGGTCGTGCCTCCGCCGCAGGCCAGCCGATGGCCAGTGCCGACGTCGAGCGAGCCCGGATCGCGCTCGCGGCGAAAGAGGCCGCCGCGCTCGCCGTGCTCGACGACGGCCTGCGCGCAATGGATCGGAGTATCGCGGCGGTGGAAGCCTATGGCGCCGATCCGCGCCGCATCGAGACCGACGACGGAAGCACGCTCGACCTTATCGCGACCCGGCTCGCCCTGCGCGAGGAGCGTGCCGACGCCGTGCTGCGTTTTCAGCGCATCGGCAGCGAGCTCGATGCAGCAGTGAGTGCGACTCGCCCAACCGAATGGTAGGGCCCGCGCCTGCTGCCACGGCGCAGCCGAAAAAAAAGACGCGCCGGCCTCGGCGCGTCTTTGGATCCTGCCGTTAAACGGTAAGGGACAGCCTCAATTCCCCTTGATCGGCGCACGGATCTCGCCGACCGGATGCGCGGCGCTGTGCACGTTGACGTACAGATTGCCCGCCTTGTAGCTCGCGTACTGGCTCTCGGTCAGCTTCGCGTCGGGGGACGAGGCGAACGTGTTGTCACCCGTCTTGGTGAACGGCACGATCACCGGCCCGTTGGTGCCCGGTGCGCCTTCGTGAATATGCGACGCCGTCGCGGTCATGCCGGTCACCGCGACCTTGACGCTGACGGTGCGGTCGGGATTGATCGTAACCGTTGCGGTGCCGGACATCGGCGACCCAACAACGGGTGGCACTTCGTTGGCTCCCGATAACGTCAGTTGCTGCGTGTTCGACATCGCGCCCATCGGCCCCATCGACGTGCAGGCCCCCAATATCGTTGCCGCCGCCACCACCGCCATGGCGGCGATCAATCTACGTTTTCCCAGCTTCGCGCTCATTGCATTCCTCCGTCAAAATGGATTCGTGTGGCCCCTGCCGAAGCAGGCGAGCTGCGGGGGCGTGAGCACAATATACCGCATTGCGGCGGCATGCGGCAGTCAAGCCCGAAGCGCGATGATCCGACCGACGGGATTCGACGCGATCGGACGCGCTGCGCTTCTGGAATAGCCGGCGCTCGGACCGCTGTTTACAAGCCCCCGCGCATTGGCAACAATGGCGAATAGTCGGAGGAGATTTTGGACGTTCGTGCTGCAGTCGCGCATCGCGCCGGCGCACCGCTGTCGATCGAGACCGTTCGCCTCGACGGGCCCGCGCGCAGGCGAGGTGCTGATCGAGCTCAAAGCTACCGGCATCTGCCACACCGACGAATTCACCCGCTCCGGCGCCGACCCGGAGGGGCTGTTTCCGGCGATCCTCGGCCATGAGGGCGCGGGCGTCGTCGTCGATCTCGGCGCCGGCGTCACCACGGTCCGGCGCGGCGACCACGTCATCCCGCTCTACGTTCCCGAATGCCGCCAGTGCAAGTCCTGCCTGTCGCGCAAGACCAATCTTTGCACGGCGATACGCACGACGCAGGGCAAGGGCGTGATGCCCGACGGCACCAGCCGGTTTTCGCTCGGCGGCGAGCCGCTGCACCACTACATGGGCTGCTCGACCTTCGCCAACTTCACCGTGTTCCCCGAGATCGCGGTGGCGAAAATCCGGGAGGACGCACCGTTCGAGAAGGTCTGCTACATCGGCTGCGGCGTGACGACCGGCATCGGGGCCGTGATCAACACGGCGAAAGTCGAGCCCGGAGCGAACGTCGTCGTGTTCGGCCTGGGCGGAATCGGGCTCAATGTCGTTCAGGGCGCGCGCATCGCAGGCGCCAACATGATCGTCGGCGTCGACATCAATCCGGGGCGAGAAACGCTGGCGCGCAAGCTCGGACTGACCCATTTCGTCGATGCGCGCGCGGCGGGGGCCGACCTGGTGCCGCACCTTGTCGACTTGACCGGAGGCGGCGCCGACTACACGTTCGAATGCATCGGCAACGTCGATGTCATGCGCCAGGCGCTCGAATGCTGCCACCGCGGCTGGGGCGTCGCGGTCGTCATCGGCGTCGCCGGCGCCGGCCAGGAGATCCGCACGCGGCCGTTTCAGCTGATTACCGGCAGAACCTGGAAAGGCACGGCGTTCGGTGGCGCGCGCGGCCGAACCGACCTGCCGAGAATCGTCGACTGGTACATGGACGGCCGGATAAACATCGACGATCTGATCACGCACGTTCTTCCGCTCGAACGGATCAACGAGGGATTCGACCTGATGCATGCCGGCGAATCGATTCGCGCCGTCGTGCGGTACTGATGACAACCAATTTTGCGCTGTGGGCACTCGTCGCCGGCGTGCTGCTGATCGCGATGGCTTTTCTCGGCACATGGGTCGAGCGCATGCCGCTCAGTCCGGCGATGCTCTACCTCGGCGCAGGCTTCGCGCTCGGACCCAGCGGCCTTGGCATGCTGCTGCCCGATCCGAAAGCCTATTCGCCGCTGCTAGAACGGCTGGCGGAAATCGCGGTCGTGATTTCAGTTTTCGTCACCGCGCTGCGCATCAGCGTGCCGCTCAAGGACAGCCGATGGCGGTTGCCGATCAGCCTTGCGACCGTCGCGATGGTCGCGACCATCGCGCTGGTTGCCGCGGTCGGCGTCGCGTGGCTGGCGCTGCCGCTGGGCGCCGCGATATTGCTCGGTGCGATCCTGGCGCCCACCGACCCGGTGCTCGCTTCGGACGTGCAACTGGACGACCCGCGCGATCGCGATCTGTTGCGCTTCAGCTTGAGCGGCGAGGCCGGACTGAACGACGGCGCAGCACTGCCGCTCATCCTGTTGGGCATGGGCCTGCTCGGCCTGCACGAGCTTGGCGGCGCGGGCGGGCAATGGCTGCTGGTCGATGTGTTCTGGGGTATCGGCGGCGGGCTCGGGATCGGCTGGCTGCTCGGCGCGTGGGTCAGCACGCTGATCCTGCATTTGCGCACGCGCCACGGACACGCGATCGGGCTGAACGAATTTCTCGCACTGGGCCTGATCGCCCTGGTTTATGGCATTGCGTTACTGGCGCATGCGTCCGGATTCCTGGCGGTCTTTGCCGCCGGCCTCGCGCTGCCGCGGATGAGACCGATGCACGAAACCGATTCGCGGCCGCGCTTGCCGGTCGGTATGACGCCGGGCGCCGCGGCCGAGATCGAAATAGGCGAGGCATCCGCGCCGGCGAGCGCAACGCACCCGGTCAAGGCCCCGGCGCATATGGCGCAGGCCGTGCTGAGCTTCGACGAGCAACTGGAACGCTTCGCCGAAATCGCGATGGTGCTGGCCGTCGGCGCGATGTTCTCGTACGCGGTAATTCCATCGAGCGCGCTTTGGTTCGTGCCGCTGCTGCTTCTGGTGATCCGGCCGGTAAGCATACTGATCGCCGGCGCGCCGGCGATGTCCTCCCGCGCTCAACTGCCGCTGATCGCGTGGTTCGGCATACGCGGGATCGGCTCGATCTACTATCTGCTGTATGCGGTAAACCGCGGCCTGCCCGACGCGGTGGCGCCGACGGTCATCGGCCTGACCCTGGTCACCGTCGTGACCTCGATCGTCGTGCACGGCATCTCGATTCCGCCGCTGATGAGTCGCTATCGTCACCGCAAGGGCGGCGCGCGTGCAGCGACCGGACAAGACGGTCGACATCGTCGGCGCAAACGCGCCGCGCAATAAACGCCCGCTCGTCGGGCACGCGGACGCAGCGCGGCTTTTGAGCGTTATGATTCGTCCTAACGTCGTTGCGTGCGACGAGGGCGTTGCGCGAAGGCGCGGTGCCGTCTCTTCGCGACGGTGCGACAGGTCCGGGTTGCATCCGGGCCCGCAAAAGGGAATAATCAGAAAAAAATGACAACGTCATGATCTGAAAGACCGATTCCGAAGGAGAATTCATGCTTAATTTCAACCGCCGCGACAACCCCGCCGACGCCAAGGATGCCGGAAAGTCCGGGCTGAAGCCCGTGCTGTACGATCCGCCGACCTCCACCACTCGCGGCGCGTCCACGGGGGCGCCGCTGCGCCAGCAGGCCCAGGCTGCCGCAGCGACGCGCGAGCCGCCATCGGTTGCGACGCCGGCACCGACCGAAACGGTCGCCCCGGCGGCACCTGCACGCGCGGCAGCCGCTGCGGCAAGCGCTAGCGGCGAAATCGCGGGAAGCAAGTTGTTCATCGGCGTCAATATCAAGCTGAAGGGCGTGGAGATTTCCGATTGCGACGTGCTGGTCATCGAGGGCCATGTCGAGGCGACCGTGCACAGCAAGGCGATGCAGATCGACAAGCCGGGGACCTTGAAAGGCACGGCGCTGATCGACGTGGCGGAAGTTCGCGGCGATTTTTCCGGCGAGCTGACCGCACGCTCCCTGCTGATCGTGCATGGCACCGGCCGCGTGTCGGGCAAGATCCGGTACGGCAAGCTGATCGTCGCCGAAGGCGGCGAGTTGAGCGGAGACGTCAAGCGCATCGACGAATCCGAAGAGCAGGTCATGCCCGCGCGCGCCGCGGGACGCGATCCGCGAGACATCCTGGGATCGGCCAACGCGATGGGATCGGCCTAGCGCGCGTTAGAGTCAGCCGCGATGCCGGTCGGCGGGGAGCAGCGTTAGGCGCTGCGCGGTCGCCGGCGCTTCGAGGGCAACTGAGGCAACTGAGGCAGCAGGTCGATTGACGCGTCCTGCAGCGCCTGGCGGATGCGCAGCGTGTGCGTTCCGGGCCAGTAGATGCGGCCGCAGACCATGCAGCGGGCGAATTTATCGTGTCGCTCGCGAACTCGTGTCGGCACGAGGCCCGCAACGCTGCGCCGGGCGAGCGTGCGCAGCCTGCCGTTACACACCGCGCAGCGCGTGAAGGGCAGGGCACTCCCCGCCAGATCGAACGCGACCAGCGTCTCGCGCAGCTGCTCGAGCGGGCGCGTGTGGCGGATCCAGCGACCCCGCGTCACGGCAGCGTGCTTGAGCAGACCCTTGTCCCTGGTCAGAATGATGCGCGACTGGTCGTGCGCCAGCCGCACGATCTCGTGATCGTCATAGTCGTTGCGATAAAGGGTATCGAAGCCGAGCAGGCGCAGGTATCGGGCCAGTGTACCCAGATGCACGTCGAGCACGAACCGCGTGCGCCGCAACGGCCGCGGCCGCAGACGCGTCAGCGTCGTCATATCGAAGCGCTCGAACACCGGGTAGACGGCCACCCGGTTGCCGTCGCGCAGGCGCCGGGCAAAGTCGACCGACTCGCCGTCGATGAGCACCAGGTCGACCTCGGCGTGCGGCACGCCGATCGCTTCGATGACGTCCTTCACCGCCGGCGTGCCGTTGAAGGCGTAACTGAACGTGCGCTTGCGAAGCTCGGGGCGCAGGAAGTCGTTCAACTCCTCGTAGAAGCGAAAGTCGGCGATCGACTCTGCCGCCCGGGCCTTCGCGCTACGACTTTGCCCGGAATGCATTCTCGAGCAGGTTGCGGTCGATGCCGCCGCTCGCGGGATCTCCGATGGCGAAGCGATAGAGCGCCGCCGAGTAGATGCCTTGCAGCGTCGCCTGCGCAAGCGCGACGAGACTGACCGCGAGCACGACCACCACCGCCAGCACGATGCCCAGCGCCCATTGGCGATTGCCGAACGCGGCGAAGACCAACACGCCGCCCGTGATTGCAACCAGGAAAACGATCGCGCCGAAGACCATGCCGATGCCGACATTGCCGATGATGTTCTCGCCCCAGGACCTCTTGATCAGCTCGGCGCTGCGCCCTATCGCTTCGATGGGTCCGACCTTCTCGGCGGCGAGTATCGGCACGACCAGCGCCGTGGCGACCGTCCAGCCGACGCCGATCAGAGCGACGACGATCCTGCCGATGATGCCGACCCGCTCGGCAATCGCGCGGAGCAAGGTACCGACGGTGGCCGCGATGAATGCGTAGACGAGGATGACGGGCAACAGCTCCGCAGCGCGCCGCAAGCCATCGCCGATGCCGGCCTCGTCGTCGTCGAAGCGCCGCATCGCGACTTCGACCAGCGCGGTGTTGAAGAAGATGACTATCGAATACTGGAGCCAGTAGAAGACGAACAACCACAGATAACCGGTCGACGAGATGGCGTGGGATCCCCTGCCCGCGGTGAAGCCGAATGCCGGCAGTAGCGGCACGGCGAAGCTGCCGATGATCAACACCATCGCGATCGACGACATCAGCGGAAAGACGAGCAGCGACTTGTCGTCCATCAGCAGCCGCCAGCATTCGGCCGCGAGGTCCCAGCTTCTCTGCAGTCGATCGAACATCAGGCGCTCCGTGCACGCAGTCTTTCGGCGGTCGGTAGGCTAAGCAATCCGGCGCCGCTGCGCAATAGCCAACGGAGCTGCCCCGTGCGGCGGATGGCTCGGTTCTCTCGGCTCGCGGTGGCGCGCCGTCAGGCGCCGCGCGCGACCAGCTCGACCAGCGCCGGGCCGTAGCGCTCCAGCTTTTTCGCACCGATTCCGGCGATGCCGGCAATGGCCGCAATGCCGTCGGGCCGCTGTCGGGCGATCTCCGCCAGCGTCCGGTCGTGCAGGATGACGAACGCCGGCACCGCCTGAGCACGCGCCTCGGCCAGCCGCCAGGCCTTGAGCCGATCGAGCAGCGCGTTCTCGGTTGCGCTCAGCGTGGCGTCCGAACCGCTGGCGCGACGCGCGCCTCGCACCCGGCCGCGCGGCAGCGCGCGGCGGAGCGCGATTCTCCGCTCGCCCTTGAGCACCGGCCGGCTGGCCGCGTTGAGCCGCAACGCCCCGTGCGCTTCGTGGTCGATGCTCGCCAAGCCGAGGGCCACCAGCTGCCGGAACACGTTGCGCCATGCGCCCTCGTCGATATCGGCGCCGATACCAAATACCGACAGCTGATCGTGTCCCCAGCGCTGCACGCGCTCGCCCGCCTTGCCGCGCAGCACGTCGATCAAATGCAGCGCGCCGAAGCGCTGTCCGGTGCGATAGATCGCCGACAAGGCCTTTTGCGCTTCAGAGGTGGCATCGTAGGTTTCGGGAGGCGCGAGGCAAGTGTCGCAGTTGCCGCAGGGCGTGCTTGCCTCGCCGAAGTAATCGAGCAGCCGCACGCGGCGACAGCCGGCGGTCTCGCACAGGCCGAGCAAAGCATCGAGCTTGGCCGCGCTGATGCGCTTGTAATCGTCGGCGGCATCCGAGACTTCGATCAGGCGGCGCTGCTGGACGACATCGGACAGGCCGTACGCCATCCATGCATCGGCCGGCGCGCCGTCGCGGCCGGCGCGTCCGGTTTCCTGGTAATAGGCCTCGACGCTTTTCGGTAGGTCGAGATGCGCGACGAAGCGCACATCCGGCTTGTCGATGCCCATGCCGAACGCAATGGTCGCGACCATCACCAGGCCCTCTTCACGCTGAAATCGCGCCTGGTTCTCGCTCCGCGTCGCGTTGTCCATGCCGGCGTGATAGGGCAGGGTGTTGACGCCCTTGGCGCCGAGCCAGGCCGCGGTCTCGTCGACCTTGCGCCGCGACAGGCAGTAGACGATGCCGGCCTCGCCCGCATGCTCGTCGGCAATGAAGCGCAGGAGCTGCGCGCGGCCATCGTCCTTGTCGACGATCGTGTAGCGGATGTTCGGCCGATCGAAGCTCGATACGAACACGCGCGCCGCCGCGAGATCGAGGCGCGTCACGATCTCGGCGCGAGTCTGCGGATCGGCGGTCGCCGTCAACGCGATTCTCGGCACGCGCGGATAACGCCGGTGCAGCACCGACAGCGCCAGGTACTCGGGGCGGAAATCGTGTCCCCATTGCGACACGCAGTGCGCTTCGTCGATCGCGAACAACGCGACCTCGACCCGATCGATCAGTTCGAGGCAACGCGGCATCGTCAACCGTTCCGGCGAGACGTACAGGAGGTCGAGCTCGCCAGCGACCAGCGCCCGCTCGGTCGCATGCGCGGTCTCGGCGCTCTGGGTCGAATTGAGGAATGCCGCGCGCACACCCAGCTGCAGCAGGGCAGCGACCTGGTCCTGCATCAGCGCGATCAGCGGAGAGATGACGATCCCCGTCCCCGGCCGCACCAGCGATGGGATCTGGTAGCAGAGCGACTTCCCGCCGCCGGTCGGCATCAGGACCAGCGCGTCGCCGCCACCGACGACGTGGTCGACGACTTCGCCCTGGCCGGCGCGGAAGCTCGTGTTGCCGAAGGTCTGGCGCAGCAGCTCGCGCGCCGCGCCGGTAGGTGACATGCTGCCCATGAACGCAATTGTAGTCGATGGTTGCGACGCCAATTCCAGGCCGTTCGGCCGAGTCCTACTTGCGCCTGCTTTAGCTCCTACTCTCGCGGGTCGAGTCAACCGACGCGATCGCTTCGAGCTCCGATTCGCGGAACAATCGCGGATGCGCGTGGTTCCAAGTTGAACGCGGAGCAGACCGATTGCTGCTGCGCAATTGCCAAAAGGAGATCCATCATGGCCAGATACGGCAAGAAGGCTCAGAGCAAGGTCGAGAAGACGATGCGCGAGCGCAAACGCGGAACCTTGCGCAGCGGACGGTCGGGCAAGAAGGTGACCAGCCGCAAGCAGGCGATCGCAATCGGCCTGTCGGAAGCGCGCCGCGCCGGCGCGAAGGTGCCGAAGCGGAGATCGTCTTCTTCTTCGAGGGAATCGTAGCGATCGCCAGACACCGGCCGGCGAGTTCGCTGGAACCGCCGGCCGGCATACAACAACTCGGCCGTAGCCCGACGCGAGGCGCTACTCAGGTCGGTTGACGTCCGACTTCATCCCACCGCCCGAGCGTAGCGGCGGCTTCGTAGGTCCTCTGCAGGAAATCAAGCACCAGCGCATCGGGCGAAGGCGCCTCCCGCACCTTGTCGTAGGGCAGGATGAATTCACGCAAGTCGGAATGGTAATAGGCAGGGCGGCGCACGTCGGCATTGCTGAATCCGTCGGGCTCGGGATACGCGTACGCGTAGAACGCCGCTTCAGGGAGCACTTCGTTGCCCGGCCAGAATCCGCAGCTGCTGACTTCGTGCGAGTACGCTTCGCGCGCGACGCGGTCCGGCAAATGCGGCACGCCGCCCGGATGCTCAGGGGCGGGACGGCCGGAAAATCGCGTCACCGCGAGATCGAAGCCGCCCCAGAAAAAGTGCACCGGGCTGCATTTGCCGTTGAAGCCGGCGCGGAACTGCTTGAGCAGGCGATCGGCCTGCAGCAGCACCGCAAAAAATCGGCGGACGGCGCCAGCATCGTACGAGCGGTGTTTCTGGTCCTTTTCGAACGGAATCGCTTCGACCTGCTCGTTGGGCGTCGTATTGATCGCGACCCTCAGGTCCAGCTCCGCCAGCAGCGCCATCAGCGCCGGTAGAAGTCCGCCACCGTGCGCGGCTCGAGGCTCAGGGTTCGATGCTCCCCTTCGCCGGTCTGGATGATGAGTTGGTGGTCGATGAAATCGAAATCGATCTGGAAGACGCGCTCGCCGTGCCGGATCGGCGAAGTCGACAGGCCGCGCGCGGTGACGTAATAAACGACGTGCCACGAGTGATTGACCCACGGCGTCTGCACCAGTCGGATCTTGCCGACGATCTGCGTCCACAGCAGCAGCGTCGCGTAGGTGTCTTTCCACGCCGCGTAGGAAAGGCTGGGCCAGGCGTCCATCGCGGTCGACTAGCGCTCGGCGTGCGCTGCCAGCACGTACGCGACGCAGGCGGTCAGCTTGCTCGCGTACGGCACGTGCAGGAATTCGTTCGGGCCGTGGGCGTTGGAGTGCGGGCCCAGCACGCCGGTGATCAAAAACTGCGCGTCGGGAAAGTGCTTGCCGAGCATCGCCATGAAGGGGATCGTTCCGCCTTCCCCCATCGCCGCCGAGGGCTTGCCGTAAAAGTGCGACGAGGCTTGGTCGATCGCGCGCGCAAGCCACGTATCCGTCGGCGGAGCGTTCCATCCGGTCGCGCCCGATTCGCCGGTGAAGCGCACCGTGGCGCCATACGGCGGATCGGCTTCGAGCAGCCGTTGCATCGCGCGCTCGGCGGCGACGCCTTCGACGGTCGGAGGCAGCCGCAGCGAGAGTTTCAGCGCGGTTTGCGGCCGCAGCACGTTGCCGCCGTCGGCGATCCGTGGCAAGCCATCGGCGCCGGTGATCGACAATGCAGGGCGCCAGGTCCGGTTGAGCAGTGCTTCGGCGCGATCGCTGGTCATCGGCTTCGTCGCGCCGGCGAACGGATACTTGCCGATCACGATATCGCCGAGGATATCGGCTGCGCGCCTGGCCTGCTCGGCGCGCTCGGCGGGAACAGGCGCGTGAAATTCGGGCGGCAGCACGCGGCCGGTCGACGCATCCTCGATCCGATCGAGAAGCTTGCGCGCAATGCGAAACGACGAAGGCACGATGCCGCTGGCGTCACCCGAATGCACACCTTCGGTCAGCACCTCGACACTCAATGTGCCGCCGGCCAGACCGCGCAGCGACGTCGTCGCCCAGAGGCGTTCGTAGTCGCCGCAACCGGAATCGAGGCCGACGACGAAATCGACGTTGCCCATGCGCGGCGCGAGCGCCTCGAGATAGGCGGGCAGGTCGTAGCTGCCGCTTTCCTCGCAGGTTTCGATCATGCCCGCGCATCGCGCATGCGCGATGCCCTGCGCCTGCAGCGCGCCGATCGCGGATAGCGCGGCGAACGCGGCATAGCCGTCGTCGGCGCCGCCGCGGCCGTAGAGCTTGCCGTCCTCGTACAGCGGATCCCACGGTCCGTAGCCTTGCCGCCAGCCGGTCATCTCCGGCTGCTTGTCGAGGTGGCCGTACAGCAGCACCGTGCGATCGCCGTTTCCCGGCAACGTCGAAATAAAGCAGCGGCGTGCGACCCGGCAGGCGCATGATTTCGACCGTCATTCCCCGCACCGGCTGCTTGCTTCACCCATGCATGCGCGAGCCCGATGGCACGCTCGATGTGGCCATGGCTTTCCCATTGCGGATCGAAATGCGGCGACTTCGCCGGAATTCGGATGTAATCGGTGAGTTGCGGGACGATGTCCTTGTCCCATTGCGCGCGGATTGTCGAGAGGAGAGTCGAGTGATTCACTATAGGATTTCCGATCGGCGGAACTCGCCGCCCGATTATTGGGGACGGCCGCAGATGCGGCTCGCCCGCGACTAACGAGGCTTGACGAAGCGCAGCGCAAATTTGTCGGTGGGAATCGGCGAGCCGGTCGACGTCTGGTCGCGCGGATCGGCGGGATTGCGCAGAAAGTTGCCCTCGGCCTCGAGCACGAATCCGGCCTGGCGCACTTCGGCCAGCACGACCGCTTCGTCGATCCGATGCAGGCTCCGTCCTTCGGAGACGCCTGTGCCGCTGCGTCCGGAATGATCGATGATGACGTAGTGGCCGCCCGGCTTCAGCGCGGAAAACAGCCGCTGATTCATGCGCGCACGGTCGACCGGGAGATAGCTGATGTCATGGTAGTTGAGGACCAGCGTCACCAGATCCAGCTTCGGCGCCTGCTCGGGCACGGGATCCTCGAACGGACGCTCGACGAGGACCAGATTCGCCTGCGGATGATCGGCCAGCCGCTTGGCGAGTCCCGGTCCGGGCTGCTGTGTCTGCGCATAGACCACGCCGGTCGGCCCGACCGCCAAGGCCAGCAGCTGCGAGGTGTAGCCGCCTCCGGCCGATACGTCCAGCACCTGCATTCCGGAGCGAACTTGCGTGAATGGAAGGAATTCTGCCGGGTGCCGCGCCGCGTCGGTACGTCGATCCTGATCGGTGCGGATCGGGCTCGCGATCACCTGTCGATACGTTTCCGCCATCGCGCGCTCGTCGGTCGATGGCATGCTGGTGCATGCTTCGAGTCACTGCAATCGCGCCGAGCACGACAAGCGAAGTTGTCAGGCCTCGTGCAACGGCGGTATGGATCTTCGCGAAGTACGCTCGGCATTGTCGTGGGCTCCTGTCGGCCGACGCAGAACACGGATCGATTCGCGTGCGCGGCGGTTGAATTGCATGGGGAACTGGCTCATAGTTTACCTTTTGCAGTTTCGCGCCGCCTTGCGCGCGTTGCCGGCGCCTATCCGGAGATTGGGATGAACGACAAGCTTTCCGCGGCAGCCAGGGTGCAGATCGGCAAGAATGGTCCCTACCGAGTCTCCGGCAACCTGCCTTTGGACGAGCAAATCATCGGCGCCGATGGCGCCGGCGAGTCGGTGGAGTGGCAGCACGGGCGAACGTTTCCGCTGCAGCAGCAGTATGCGCTGTGCCGCTGCGGGCACAGCGCGCATAAGCCGTTCTGCGACGGCACTCACGCGAAGGTCGGCTTCGACGGCACCGAAACCGCAAGCCGGGCGCCTTATCGCGACCAGGCCAAAGTCATACGCGGTCCGACGATGACGCTGACCGATGTCGAAAGCCTGTGCGCGTCCGGGCGCTTTTGCGATCCGAACGGCTCGGTGTGGAATCTGGTGAACGACGCCGGACCGCGCGGATCGCGAGCATTTCGCGCGGCAGACATGCAATTGCCCGTCGGGACGCCTGGTGGCCTGGGACAATGCCACCGGCGAAAGGCTGGAACCCAAGTACGAGCCGTCGATCAACCTGGTGCAGGACCCGGCCAAGGAATGCTCGGGACCGCTGTGGCTGCGCGGCGGCGTGCAGCTGGTCGGGGCCGATGGATTCGCCTTACGAAGTACGCAACCGGATGACGCTTTGCCGCTGCGGCGCGTCGAAGAACAAGCCGTTTTGCGACGGGACTCATGTCTCGATCGGCTTCAGCGATCAGCGCTGAAGTGGCCGGATCGGCATTTCCGCCAAATCAAAGAATCCAATCAGCCGAGAAACATCGCCGCGGGGCGACGATGATGTTTCGCATACTTTGGGGTGTCGACGTCGTCGCCGCGCTGATCGCACTGGCATTCTTTGTCATCGGCATCGACGACGGCACGGTCTCCTCGTTTCAACTATCATGTTGTGGATCGCGCTGCTGGGTGGACTGGCGGTGATCGTGTTCGGAAGCAACGCGCTCCACGTCAAGGGCCAGCGCGGGCTCGCGTTCATACTCGCCGCGGTGCTCGCCGTGCCGGCGTTGCTCGCCTGCCTGTTTTTCGCTTTTCTGCTGGTGAGCGGCGTGCGGTGGAATTGATCCGCGTCGACGCGAACGCGTTATGACACGTCAATCCAACGGAGCCAATCTTGCCGTCATCGAAACGCAGAATCGGAATCATAGGCGTCGGGTTCGGCGCGCAGGTCCATGTGCCGGGGTTTCGCTCGGAAGGCTGGGACGTCGCGGCGATCTGCAGCCGCAACAGGGAAAAGGCCGAGAAAGCTGCCGCGGATTCAGGCATCGCCGGCATTCACACCGATCCGCTGGAGCTGATCGGCCGCGATGACATCGAGGCTGTCGCGATCATCACGCCGCCCGGCGCGCACCACGATCTTTCGATCGCCGCGTTGAACGCCGGCAAGCACGTGCTTTGCGAAAAGCCGTTCGCCATCGACGTCCGCCAGGCCGTCGGAGATGCGCGACGCCGCCTCGAAATCGGGGCTGACGGCGATGGTCGCGCATGAATTCCGCCATACGCCGCAGCGGGCCTACATCAAGCAGCTTCTCGCCGACGGCTACATCGGAAAGTTCCAGCTCTGCACGATCGAGTTGTTCCTCGATCGCTATGTGACGCCAAGCGCCGCGCCCGCTGAGCTGGATGGCGAGCAACGCCGCCGGAGGCGGCCTGCTCGGTGCGCTCGGCTCGCATTACATCGATGGCCTGCGCGACTGGTTCGGCGATGTTGCGACGGTCAGCGGGCGCCTGGCGGGCTTGCGGCCCGATGTCGTCGATACGGCGACGGCAGGATCGTCAAGGCGGAATCGGACGACACGTTCCTGTTCACCCTCACATTCAGAAACGGTGGCATTGCGACGATGATCGCATCGTTCGCCGCGACGCCATCGCGCGGCACCAGGATCGTCGTCATGGGGGACGGCGGCACGCTGATCGCCGAGCAGCCCGGCCCGAATCCGATGGAAGACGGCGTCGTCATCGCAAGCCGCAATGGCGAGCCCCTTGCATGCGCTCGAGACGCCCGGACGATACACGCCGTTCAAGGACCCGCGCGATCACCGGCTGATGGCGTTCCGGCTGCTGGTCCGCGATTTCACCGCAGGCGTCGAACAGGCATGCGTCGCCGGCGCCGAATTTCACCGACGGGCTGCGCTGTCAGGAGGTTATCGACGCGGTGCGAAAATCGTCCGAGTCGGGGCGCACGATCGCCCTGGATGGTTCGCGACGATTGAATCCCTCGCAGGCCTCGCATTCGCACGGAGAGCGAACGACACCCAGCCGCCGCGGACTGAAGCGGCGTTGCGCTGTCGGCGAGGCGCGGGCGACGCTAGCCGGGCGTTCCGTTCAGATCGACCGTAGTCGTGGGCGTCTCGACTCCGGCAGACTGCCGACCAATTGCATCAGCACCATGACCAGCATCCCTGCCGATCCGCCAAGCAGGAATGCCGCCAGCACCCACCATATCGAAACCATCGCGCTACCTCCAGTCCTGGCTACGTCGGTTCCGCAAGCACCGGGAAGACATCGCGTCCCGGCCGCGCTATCCGATCCATGCGATGTTGCCGCTGGATCGGCGTTGTTGTTGACAATGTGTTACGCACCGACCAAAAAAAAGAGCCCGGCTTCGACCGGACTCCTTGTTGGCCGAACGCCCGATCGCGCCAGCTCAGCGTCGAAACGATTCCCTTTACGGCGGCTGCGTTACTGCGATGCAGCGTATTGCTGCTGGCGGAAAACGGCGGCCTTGCGTCAGCGCGCCGATCCCGCCGCGTCAGTACTCGTCCGACAAAACGACGCGCGCATGTCTCGGAGTTCGCGCCTGCTGCTCGGACAGAGACGCGGACACGCACATCAGTGCCGTGACCAACACTCCCTATGAATGACCCTACGAAAAACAAGACCGGTAACCACCAGAGCAGAGACCATCGCTCACCTCCGTTTCCACCGACCGCGCGCTTGCGGCGTACTGCCGGTCACGCAATCGTTTGATGGCTTCGGTGCGACCGGGGCGAAAGTTCTGCACCGCCGTCGCGCGCGCTGCGCCGCACACAGGACAAAGCCCGGCGCGGACCGGGCTTTCGATGTCATTGGGTGCAGCATCGTGCGCATCGCGCGGGAGGCATTCCTAGTCCCAGGAAAGCGCGCCGCCGGTCTGATACTCGATCACCCGCGTCTCGAAAAAGTTCTTCTCCTTTTTCAGGTCGATCATCTCCGCCATCCATGGAAACGGATTGTCGGCCTTGTCGAACAACGGGTCGATGCCGATCTGCTGGCAGCGGCGGTTGGCGATGAAGCGCAGATATTCCTTGAACATCGGCGCATTGAGTCCCAGCACCCCGCGCGGCATCGTGTCCTCGGCGTACGCGTATTCGAGATCGACGCCCTTTTTCATCAGCACGCGGATTTCCTCGCGGAACTCCGGCGTCCACAGGTGCGGGTTCTCCATCTTGACCGTGTTGACCAGATCGATGCCGAAATTGCAGTGCATGCTCTCGTCGCGCAGGATGTACTGATACTGCTCGGACGCGCCGGTCATCTTGTTCTGCCGGCCCATCGCCAGGATCTGCACGAAGCCGACGTAGAAGAACAGGCCCTCCATGATGCAGGAGAACACGATCAGGCTCTTCAGCAGCTTCTGATCGGCTTCCATCGTGCCGGTCTTGAAGGCCGGATCGGTCAGTACCTCGATGAACGGGATCAGGAACTCGTCCTTGTCGCGGATCGACTTGATCTCGTGATAGGCGTTGAATATCTCCGCCTCGTTGAGACCCAGGCTCTCGACGATGTACTGGTAGGCGTGCGTGTGGATCGCCTCCTCGAACGCCTGTCGCAGCAGATATTGCCGGCATTCGGGCGCGGTGATGTGGCGATAGGTCCCGAGCACGATGTTGTTGGCGGCCAGGCTGTCGGCGGTGACGAAGAATCCCAGGTTGCGCTTGACGATCAGCCGTTCATCTTCGGTCAGGCCCTGCGGGTTCTTCCACAGCTCGATGTCGCGCTGCATGTTGATCTCCTGCGGCATCCAGTGATTGGCGCACGCGGAGAGATACTTGTCCCACGCCCATTTGTACTTGAACGGGACGAGCTGATTGACGTCGGACTGCGCGTTGATCACGCGCTTGTCTTCCGCGCGCACGCGGCGGAAGCCGTTGGCCATCGCCTGCGATTCGACGTCGAGATCGTGCACCGGCTCGCGCGAAAGAATCCCGCCGCGATGTTGCAACTCGTGGGCGCGAATCGTTTCGGGAGTCGCGGGCAGCACGCGCGGCTGCGGCGCGGGTGTCACGAAATCGTCTTCGAAAGTGAGCATACTGGCCTCGTTTTCCTGATCTGGTGCGTTCCCTTTTCCTCGTTCCGGCACTATCGTCCGGCGCGGGGAGTTCTTCTCAATATAGTATCTTTTGCTGATATTTCAAGGTGTTGCCGCCTATCGCGACGCTGCGCCGCGCCTTTGTTTCGAGGGGATAGCCCGCCTTGCCAGCACCGCGCGCCGACGGTGTGGAACCAAGCTCCCGGCAAACGGGAGGCAATCGGCGGCAGCCCGCTAATGCACTGCGTTCAACCTTTCGTACAGATAATCCGGCGCGAAATCGACGCCGTTTTCCCAGGCGATGGTCGCGAGTCCGTAATCGAGGACGAAGGCAGCAAATCGATCACGGTCACGCAACGATTCGAACTCCTCGCCGTAAAGCTCGTCCGCGAGATCGACCACGCCTTTGCGTCCATCGTTGAATTCCAACCAAACCTTGTAGTCACCGAGATACCGCGCATCCACCACATGACATGGGACATGCTCGTACTGGGCCATCTACCGGTCCTCCACGTTGGTTGCCAGAGCTTGCCATTCCTGTGCCGCTCATTGCGCCGTATTGCGTCGTACGCCATGCGGATGATCCCGCACGGACCCGCTGCCGAACCGCAGCCAGCGCGTGCGGCTGATTTCGCACGCGCCTGCGCGGCTCCGCAACCATCCGGCCATCGTTCGGCCGTCCTGCTGACGCCCGGCGACTCTCGCAACCTCCTGTCTGGGTGCGCGCCGCAGCGTCCTTTTCCGGTCCCGCTCGTCTTGCATAACTACTGCCGCGGCGGAATCCGCAAATTCCTCCCCGCGTCGATGGCGGGGCTTGCTGACATCGAGCCGATTACCTCCGCTTGGTTGAGCGCCCCGCCGGGCGCTTTCCGATCACTGGCAAGACTCGCAATCCGGGTTGTCGATCGCGCAGAACTTCGGCGGATCCGGCTCCTGCATCGTATTAGCCGCCGTTCGCGCGGTCGCCTTCGCCGCGGCGCGGCCGGCCGCGCCGCCCGATTCCGGCACCGCATTGAGCTCGCCGCCCTGGCCGGTCGATTTCTCGGCCGAGGTCGCCGCCAGCGTGCGCAGGTAATAGGTCGTCTTCAGTCCGCGCATCCAGGCCAGCTTGTAGGTCTCGTCGAGCTTCTTGCCCGATGCGCCCGCCATGTAGATGTTCAGCGATTGCGCCTGGTCGATCCATTTCTGGCGCCGCGCGCCGGCTTCGACGATCCACGTCGCGTCGACTTCGAATGCCGTTGCGTAGAGCTGGCGCAGCCCGGCCGGAATGCGGTCGATCCGGGCGAGCGACCCGTCGAAATACTTGAGGTCGGAGACCATGACGTCGTCCCACAGGTCGAGGCGCTTCAGCTCCGCGACCAGATGCTCGTTGACGACGGTGAACTCGCCGGACAGGTTCGACTTGACGTAGATGTTCTGATACTCGGGCTCGATCGATGCGCCGACGCCGATGATGTTGGAGATCGTCGCGGTCGGGGCGATGGCGATGCAGTTGGAATTGCGCATGCCGTGCTGCTTGATCCGCGCGCGCAGCGCGTCCCAGTCCATCGCGACCGAGTCGTCGAGCTCGACGTAGCCGCCGCGCTCGTCGCGCAGCAGCTTGAGCGAGTCCTGCGGCATGATGCCGCGGTCCCACAGGCTGCCCTTGTACGAGCTGTAGCGGCCGCGCTCCTCGGCGAGCTCGGTCGACGCCCAGTAGGCGTAGTAGCAGACCGCCTCCATCGAGCGGTCGGCGAATTCCATCGCATCGTCCGACGCGTACGGCGTCTTCAGCAGGTGCAGGCAATCCTGGAAGCCCATGATGCCCAGCCCGACCGGGCGGTGCTTGAGGTTGGAATTGCGCGCCTTCGCCACCGCGTAGTAATTGATGTCGATGACGTTGTCCAGCATGCGCATCGCGGTCCTGATCGTGCACTTCAGCTTTTCGTGGTCGAGCTCGTAGACGGCGTCGTCGCCCTTTGCCGACCTTCTTCATGTGCGCGAGCAGGTTCACCGAGCCCAGGTTGCAGACGGCGATCTCGGTTTCGCTGGTGTTCAGCGTGATCTCGGTGCACAGGTTCGAGCTGTGCACGGCGCCGACGTGCTGACTGCGGCGAGCGCACGTTGCAGGCATCCTTGAACGTGATCCACGGATGCCCGGTCTCGAACAGCATCGACAGCATCTTGCGCCACAGCTGCAGCGCGGGCAGCTTCTTGAACAGCTTCAGTTCGCCGCGCGCCGCCTTTTCCTCGTAGCGCGTGTACGCCTCCTCGAACCTGCGGCCCCATTTGTCGTGCAGGTCGGGTACATCGGCCGGCGAGAACAGCGTCCAGTCGCCGCCTTCCATCACGCGCTTCATGAACAGGTCCGGAATCCAGTTCGCCGTGTTCATGTCGTGCGTGCGGCGGCGGTCGTCGCCGGTGTTCTTGCGCAGCTCGAGGAACTCCTCGATGTCCAGGTGCCAGGTCTCGAGGTACGCGCAGACCGCGCCCTTGCGCTTGCCGCCCTGATTGACGGCGACGGCGGTGTCGTTGACGACCTTCAGGAACGGCACGACGCCCTGCGACTTGCCGTTGGTGCCCTTGATGTGGCTGCCCAGCGCGCGCACGTTGGTCCAGTCGTTGCCCAGGCCGCCGGCGAACTTGGAGAGCAGGGCGTTCTCCTTGATCGCCTCGTAGATGCCGTCGAGATCGTCGGCCACCGTCGTCAGGTAGCACGACGAGAGCTGCGAGCGATGCGTGCCCGAATTGAACAGGGTCGGCGTCGAGCTCATGAAATCGAAGGTCGACAGCACGTTGTAGAACTCGATCGCGCGCGCCTCGCGATTGACCTCGTTCAGCGCCAGGCCCATCGCCACGCGCATGAAGAATGCCTGCGGCAACTCGAAGCGGCGGCCGGCGCCGGCAAATTGCGCGTACTGGTCGATCAGGAAATAGCGGTCGTACAGCGTCTGCAGGCCCAGGTAGCCGAACTGCATGTCGCGCGAAGGAACGAGCGCCGCGCCCAGCGTCTTCAGGTCGTAATGCGCCAGCCCTTCGTTGAGCAGGCCGATCTTGATGCCGTGCTTGACGAAGCGCGGAAAATACTCGGCGTACTTGGTCGCCATGTCGGCCTGCGTCGCCTCCTCGCCCAGCGCCTCGAAGCGGATCGCGTCGAGCAGCAGGCGCGCGGTGACGAAGCTGTAGGCCGGATCCTTTTCGATCAGCGTGCGCGCCGCGAGCACGACGCACTTGCGCACCTCGTCCATCGGCACGCCGTCGTACAGATCCTTCAGCGTCGCCTTCAGCACGCGCTCGGGCTCGACGTCGGCGAGACCTTCGCACGAGGTCCGCACCAGGTCGGTAAGCCTGCCCATGTCGAGCGGACGCGTGACGCCGTTGTCGATCACGTTGATCGCGGCGCCTTCGGCTGCCGGTGCCCTTTTCCTTCTTTTCGTGCGCGCGCTCCTGCGAGCGCTTTTCGCGGTACAGCACGTAGGCGCGCGCGACTTCGTGCTCGCCGCCGCGCATCAGCGCCAGCTCGACCTGGTCCTGGATCTCTTCGATATGGATCGCACCGCCGTCGGGCTTGCGCTTCATCAGCGCGGCGACGACGACGTCGGTGAGCTTCGCGGTCAGCTCGCGCACGCGCGCCGACGCCGCGCTCTGGCCGCCGTTGACGGCGAGAAAGGCCTTGGTCACCGCGATCGCGATTTTCGACGGCTCGAAAGCGACGACCGCGCCGTTGCGGCGGATCACCTTGTACTGCGCCAGTCGCGGATCACTGTTCGCCGCGAGCGTTGCGCTCGTCTCTCCGGTCATCAGGTTGCGCTGTGCTGGGGAAGAGGGAGTGACGGCAGAGCTGGCGACTTGCATGGAGCGTTCTCCTGTCGAAATCTTATGGTTCTTGGCTTCCCCGCGCTTCGCTCGGGCCTCGTCAGGCCGTTCCAGCGCTGGCGCGGTCTCCCGGCCGCCGATCCGGCCGGCGCCGACGTCGCCGCCGGGCCCCCTTCGGGCGAGCCTTACGGAAATCCCTTACGAATCAAAACCTACTATATCTTGTGTTCAAGTGCTGAATCAACACCAATCATAGTAGCTAGGCCGAACCGGCGCAAGCGCTTTTTGATGCACAGGGGCAGGGGCCGGAAAAGGGTCGAAAAATCAGGGTCCTAAGCTCGGGATTTGTTACGGCGCACCGACCATCCACCGCGCATCCACCGCTTTGTCCACCGTTGCGGTGGACAACTTCTTCGGCGTCCGAATCGCGCCGAAGTTTCGCGCCTTGCAGACCGCTCGAGGCGGCCGATCTTCGACAGCGCCGATCGTCGGACGCTGACCTACAGGCGAATCGGATCGACTCCGATTGCATCGGTTTCCCAAACGGCGCAGCCTCGGTATGATCGGAGCGAGCCGCTCGCGTTGCTCGCTGCGGCTGCGACTGCGGGCCGGGTTCGCCGCTGTCCGCGCCAGACCAAGAAAAGCTCCGATAACATGGCTGAGCAAAACCCCGAACATCGCCGCAAACCCGGTGGCATCGGCCGAATCGAAGGCCGTATCACCGCCGACGGCTTGACCCATGGCGATCGGTCGCCGGGCGCGGGAGGCCGACGCCAGGCATCGCCACAGCCGCACACGGACGCAGCGCGCCCGACTGGCGCGTCGGCGGCCTGGTCGGCCGCAAGCTCGCCGCGATCGGCGCTGCGACGCCGGTCCGATTCCGCGCGATATTTTCCGACGGCTCGGTCTACACCAATTGCGAAGAGGGGCAGGCCCCGGAGTTCACCGCCACGTTCCGGACCGCGCGCGCGGCATTGCGCGTGCTCGCTTTCGGCCCGGTCGGCCTGCTCGAATCCTATTTCGACGGCAACCTCGACATCGAAGGCAATTTCCCGCTCGCGTTCCGCGCCGCACTCGATGCGGGCTTCGACAACTCGCACAACGCGCTGGTCGCGGTGCGCAACCGCTGGCACGAATTCCGTTTTTCCAACAAGTCGATCGCGCAGGCCAAGGCCAACGCCCGGTTTCACTACGGGCTGGGCGAGGCTTTCTACAAGCTCTGGCTCGATCGCGTCGGCATGATGTACACCTGCGCATACTGGAAGGAGGGCACGAAGACGCTGGAGGAAGCGCAGCAGAACAAGATGGATCATGTCTGTCGCAAGGTGCAGCTCAAGCGCGGCGAAACCTTCATCGACATCGGCTGCGGCTGGGGCGGCTTGCTGTTCCACGCATGGGAGCGCTACGGCGCGCTGGGCACCGGCATCAATACGACCACCGAACAGGTCACCGAGCTTCGCGCCGAGCTCGTGCGTCGCGGGCTCGATGACCGGATCGGACTGGTCGAATGCGATTTCCGCGAGATGCCCGGCCAGTACGACAAGCTGCTGTCGATCGGCACGCTCGAGCATGCCGGACCCGATCAGCTGCTGGAAGTCATCCGCGCACACGCCGACGCGATGAAACCGGGCGCGCTGGGCGTCATACACTTCATCGGACACGTCGGCGATTTCGCGCACCGAATTCTATATACGCAAGCACATCTTTCCGGGCGGCTGGATCCCGAGCCTCTCGCTCGCGATAGACGCGATGGAAAAATGCGGCCTCGAAGTCCTCGACGTGGAAAATCTGCGCCGCCATTACGCGCTGACGCTCGACGCGTGGGCCTCCCGCTTCGACCAGAACTGGCCGGCGATCCAGGCGCTCGACCCGAGGCGGTTCGACGAACGCTTTCGACGCACCTGGCGCACCTACCTGTGGTCCTGCGCAGAGATGTTCCGCTCGAAGAACAGCCACACGCACCTGTTCCAGGTGCTGGTAAGCAAGGGCAACATCGCCGGCAATTATCCGATGAGCCGCGCATTTCTCTACGATGCCGCGGCGCGTCCTTCCTGAGCTTTGCATCGGTCGCTCGGCCTGACATTCGCCCGCGGCGGCGTCGCGCGTCTCGCCGCTCGACGCGATGCGACGGCGCAACGATAACGCCGTGCCCGCGGCCTGACCGCAACGGATTGCCACGCCATGGCTTCTTACGTCGAAAAGATCGCGCGCCTGCAGGCGGAAATCGCCGCAGCGCCGGCGGGCGCGTCGGCGCGGGTCGGTCTCGCCAAGTCGACGTCGAATCTGTTTCGCGACCGTGCCCCGCGCAGCACGCCGCGAATCGACCTCAAGCATTTCAACCGCGTCGTCGCGTTCGACCCGCATGCGCAGACGGTCGACGCCGAAGGGATGACGACCTACGCCGAGCTTGTGGCGGCGACGCTGCGCGAGCGGGGCGATGCCCTGCGTCGTGCCGCAATTGAGGTCGATCACCGTCGGCGGCGCCATGGCCGGAGTCGGCATCGAGGCAACGTCGTTTCGGCATGGGTTGGTCCACGATACGGCCGTCGCGCTGGAAGTTCTGACCGGAGACGGCCGCATCGTCATCTGCAAGCCGGACAACGAGCACCGCGACCTGTTCTTCGGCTTTCCCAATTCGTATGGCACGCTGGGTTACGCACTGAAGCTGACGATGCGGACGCAGCCGGTCGGAAAGTTCGTGCACGTCGAGCACAGCCGATTCTCCGACGCCGGCGCTTGCTTTGCGGCGATCGCCGCTCTCGGCGCGCAAGCAGGACGTCGACTTTCTCGACGGCGTTGTCTTTGCCGCCGACGAAATGGTCTTGTCGGTCGGGCGGTTCGTCGACCAAGCGCCGTATGTCAGCGACTACGGCTTCGAGCGCATCTACTACCGCTCGCTGCGCGAGCGCTCGACCGACTTCCTGACGACGCAGGACTATCTGTGGCGCTGGGACACCGACTGGTTCTGGTGCTCGAAGAACGTCGGCGCGCAGCATCCGCTGCTGCGCCGACTGTACGGGCGCAAGCGCCTGAATTCGGTTACCTACCAGCGCATCATGCGCTGGAACAGCCGCTGGGGACTTACCCGTGCGCTCAACCGGATACGGGGCGTACATGCGGAATCGGTGATCCAGGACGTCGACATTCCGCTCGACCGTGCCGCGGAGTTCCTCGGCGTTTCTGCACGCCGAGGTCGGCATTCTTCCGATCTGGCTTTGCCCGATCCGCGCGCCGGATCCGGACGCCGCGTTCACGCTCTACCCGCTGACGCCGGGAACGATGTATGTCAACTTCGGATTCTGGGACGTGGTCACGACGCGCGAGCAGCGCCCGGCAGGCTTCTGCAATCGGCTGATCGAGCGGAAGGTGCGGGAGCTCGGCGGCATCAAGTCGCTTTACTCCGACTCGTATTTCTCGAGGACGAGTTCTGGGCGATCTACAACCGTCCGGCGTATGCGGCGCTCAAGGAAAGGTACGATCCTGCCGGCGCGCTCGGGGATCTTTACGCCAAAACGGTACTCCGCGCGTAGCGGGCTCGCTACAGCGCTACGCTCATTCCCCCGTCGACGATCAAGAGCTGCCCGGTGATGTAGTTCGATGCGCTGGACGCGAGAAACACGGCGATTCCCGCCATCTCGTCGGGCTGGCCCCAGCGGCCGGCGGGCGTGCGCTTGCAGACCCACGCGTTGAACTCGGCATCGTCGATCAGCGCGCGATTCATCTCGGTCGCGAAATAGCCGGGCGCGATCGCGTTGACCTGGATGTTGTGCGGCGCGAGCTCGACCGCCATGCCGCGCGTGAGCTGGCGCACGCCGCCCTTGGCCGCGGTGTACGGCACGACGCTGGGACGCGCCAGCTCGCTCATCAGCGAGGCGATGTGCACGATCTTGCCGCTCTTGCGCGCGATCATGCCCGGCAGCACGGCCTGCGACACGACGAAGGGCGCGGTCAGGTTGGTGGCGATGATGTCGTCCCAATCCTGCTGCGTGAAAGTCGGCCAGTGCGCCGCGGCGCTGGATGCCGGCGTTGTTGACCAGCACGTCGATGCGGCCGTGCTCGCTCTCGATCGCCGCCACCGCGGCTCGCACGGCGTCGCGATCGGTGACGTCGAATATCGCGGTCGACGCCTTCAGCGCCTGCGCGGTCAACGCCTGCGCCGCCGGCTCGACCGCCTCGATCCGGCGGCCGTTGAGCACGACGCGTGGCGCCGGCCCGCGCGAGGCCCTGCGCGATGGCGAAACCGAGCCCGCGATAGGCGCCGGTCACCAGCGCGACTTTGCCCGACAGTTCGAACACGGATTGCTTCGGTTCGGCTCCTTCTCAATACTAGACGACGCCGCCTTTGCAACTCCGCGTTTGTCGCCCCGATCGATGCGCAGCGACTGTCTCAGAACAGCGCTTGCGTATCGGCATCGATGGGCAGAGCCTGTCCCGAGATGTTCGCGCCCGAGGCGAGGCGAGGAACACGATCGCGTTGGCGATATCGTCGGCGGCACCGAGCCGTCTGAGCGACGTTCTGGCGAGTGCTTCGGCGCGAACCGTCGTTGGCGGAGACGCCGCGCGCGGCGGCTTTGTTGCGCAAAGACGCGCATCGATGCGCGGACCGGCGACCGAGCCGGGACAGATCGCGTTGACCCGGACGCCGTCGCGCCGAGCTCGACCGCCAGCGACTTGGACAGCCCGATCACGGCCCACTTGGACGCGGCGTACGGCGTGCGCATCGGGAAGCCGAAGCGGCCTGCGGCCGACGACAGATTGGCGATGCTGGCGATTGCCGCTCGCCTTGAGCAGCGGAATCGCGCGCTGCGCGCACAGGAACTGCCCGGTCAGGTTGACCGCGAGCGTGCGCTCCCAATCGGCCAGCGCGATGTCTTCGCAGGCGCGCGGTCGGACCGGCGATGCCGGCGTTGTTGACCAGCGCGTCGAGGCCGCCGAAGCGTCGCGGTCGACCTCGTCGAACAGCCGCGCGACCGCCTTGCGGTCGGCAACGTCGCAGACGCTCCTGACGATAGCCGGGTCGCTTGCCGCGACCGCTTCGAGCGCCTGCGTCGACGTCGCACGACGTGCACGCGCGCGCCTTCGCGAGCGAATGCCCGCGCCGTCGCGAGGCCGATGCCCGACGCGCCGGCCGTGACGAGCACGCGCAATCCGCGGATCGCAAGATCCATCGTTCAAGCTCTCCCGTAAGCAAAGCGCGCCGCGACCGCGCGTTCAACCGTCTCGATCGAGATCGAAGAACCGGCGCTGTCGCATTCGCGGCATGGACAGCGGATCGCTTTGGGATTATAAGCGCGGCTCCGCCGCTGCCGCCGAATAGCGCCGAAGGCACATGCTCTGGAATGCGAGGCCATGGACAAAACGATAGCAGTCATCGGCGCCGGCCTTATCGGCCGCGCCTGGGCGATGGTATTCGCGCGGGCAGGGTGGCGCGGTCCGCCTGACCGACAACAATGCGGACCAGCTCGCGCACGCCCGCGCGTTCATCGCGGCGAGCCTCGACGAGCAGCAGCAATACGGTCTCGTCGCCGACGCCCGCGCGGCGCTTGAGCGTATCGAGCATGCAGCGAACATGAGTCGCGATCGCCGGCGCCGACTGGGTGCAGGAGAATCTGCCGGAAAGGTGGAGGTCAAGCGCGAGGTCTTCGCGCTGCTCGATCGTCACGCGCCGTCCGGACGCCGTGCTCGCCAGCTCGACCTCGGCGATTCCTGCATCGCGATTTACCGAAGGCCTGGCCGGACGTGCGCGCTGCCTGGTCGCGCATCCGGTCAATCCGCCGCATCTGGTGCCGATCGTCGAGCTGTGCGGCGCGCCATGGACCGCGCCGGCGACGATAGCGCGCGCGGAACGCGTATTCGCGTCGGTTGGGCAGGTCCCGATCGTCGTGCGGCGCGAGCTCGACGGCTTTGTGCTCAATCGCCTGCAGGGCGCACTATTGTCGGAGGCGATGCGCCTGGTCGGCGAGGGTTATGTGTCCGCCGACGACCTCGACAAGACGGTGCGCGACGGACTTGGGCTGCGCTGGTCGTTCCTCGGCCCGATGGCGACGATCGAGTTGAACGCACCCGGGCGGCGTAGCCGACTACTGCGCGCGCTACGGCGATTTCTTCCGCCGGCTTACCGCCGATCCGGCGGGGCCGGACGTATGGGATGCCGACAACGCGGCGAGAGTTGCCGCTGCGCTCGGCGCCCCGCGCTCGCCCGAGGCCAGGGAAGCCAGGACCCGTATGGCGCGACCGCCGGCTGATGGCGCTCGCCGCGCACAAACGCGAACAACCGGATTCCGAATAAGGAGATCAGCGATGGCAGCAAGACAAAGACGCAGCGTGATCATCACCTGCGCGATTACCGGATCGATCCACACGCCTTCGATGTCGCCCTATCTGCCAGTGACGCCGCAGGAGATCGCCGACGCGGCGGTCGGCGCGGCAGAAGCCGGGGCGGCGATCGTCCATCTGCACGCGCGCGATCCGGTCGACGGACATCCGACGCAGGACCCGCAATACTTCCGCGATCTTCGCGGCAGACATCGCCCGGCGCAGCGACGTCGTGATCAATTTCACGACCGGTGGCGCGGCGACGATGACCATCGAGGAGCGTCTGCAGCCGGCGCTGCAGCTCAAGCCCGAGGTCGCGTCGCTCAACATGGGATCGATGAACTTCGGGCTCTTCCCGATGCTCAAGCGCTTCTCGACGTTCAAATTCGACTGGGAGCGCAACTACCTCGCAACGTCCGACGAGCGCGTGTTCAAGAACACGTTCAAGGATATCGAATACATCCTGACCTCGTGCGCCGACAACGGCACGCGGTTCGAGATCGAGTGCTACGACATCGGGCATCTGTACACGGCGGCGCATTTTTTCGATCGCGGCATCGTCAAGCCGCCGTCTGTTCATCCAGAGCGTGTTCGGGATACTCGGCGGCATCGGCGCGCACCCGGACGATGTCGCGCACATGAAGCGCACCGCCGACCGGCTGTTCGGCGACCAGTATCGCTGGAGCGTGCTGGGCGCCGGGCGCAATCAGCTGCCGGTCGCGGCGATGTCGGCGGCGATGGGCGGCAACGTGCGGGTCGGACTCGAGGACAGCCTGTGGCTGGGGCCGGGCAAGCTCGCCGAATCGAATGCCGCGCAGGTGCGGGCGGCGCGCGCGATGATCGAAGCGATGGGCCTTCGGTCGCGACCCCCGACGAGGCGCGGGAAATCCTGAAGCTCAAGGGCCGCTCGGCAGTGGCGTTCTGAAGCGAGGGCGAGCGCGCGAGCACCGGCGGCCGCCGACGGCAAAAAAAGCGCGGCCCGGCTGTGCGCTGAAGGCCGCGCTGCAGGTCGCAAAAAGATTCAGCGCTTCAGGCCGCCACCTTGATCGCGGCGAGCGACGCCGCCGCACCGGGCGCCGCGGCGCGAAAGCTCGCCACCAGCTCGGCCTCCTTCGCCTTCGCCGCCTTCAGATGGCGATCCTTGACGTGGCCGTAGCCGCGAATGTGCTCGGGGATCGACGGCGAGCTCGACCGCGATCGCGTGATTGTGCGCGGCCAGCCGCGGCAGGAGCTCGTCGATCAGCGCTTCGTAATCGGTGATCAGCTGGCGCTCGGTTCGCCGCTCGTGCGTCGTGCCGAACACGTCGAGCGCGGTGCCGCGCAGCCATTTCATCTTCGCCAGCACGCGGAACGCCGTCATCATCCACGGCCCGTACGTGCTCTTCTTCGCCTCGCCGGTGACCGGATCGGGCTTGTTCGACAGCGGCGGCGCAAGATGGAAGTTGAGCTTGTAGTCGCCTTCGAACTGCGCGGCGACGCGCTTGCAGAAAGTCGCCGTCGGCGTACAGCCGCGCGACCTCGTATTCGTCCTTGATCGCGAGCAGCTTGAAGTAGTAGCGCGCGACCGCTTCGGTCAGCGCCGTCTTGCCCGGCAGCCGCGCGGTTTCGGCGGCGCGCACCTTGGCGACGAAATCGGTGTAGCGGCCGGCATACGCGGCGTCCTGGTAATCGGTCAGGAACGCGGCGCGGCGCGCGATCATCTCGTCGACCGATTCCGACAAGCGTTGCGAGTCCGGCTTGGCCGACGCCGGAACTGCGGCGGCTGCGACCCGCGCCGGATCGACGGCGGCAAGGCGGCCCCAGCGGAAGCTTTGCTTGTTCGACTCGACCGCGGCGCCGTTCAGCTCGATCGCGCGCAGGATCGCCTCCTCGCCGAGCGGAATCAGGCCGCGCTGATAGGCGAAGCCGACCATGAACAGGTTGGTTGCGATCGAGTCGCCCATCAGCCCGGTCGCGAGCCGCGTCGCGTCGAGGAACTCGGCGTCCCCGGGCGCGACGGCGTCGCGGATTTCGTGCTCCATCGAGCCGAGCGGAAACTTGAGGTCGGCGTTGCGCGTGAATTCGGCCGGCATCACCAGCGCGGTGTTGACCAGCGCCCGGGTGACGCCTTTCTGCATCTTGGCGATCGCCTCGTCGCCGACGCCGGTCAGGATGTCGCAGGCCAGCACCAGCTTGGCCTCGCCGGCGGCGATGCGCGTCGCATGGATCTGCTCGGGCGCGTCGGCGATGCGCACGTGCGATACGACGGCGCCGTTCTTTTGCGCCAGGCCGGTCATGTCGAGCACGCTGCAGCCCTTGCCTTCGAGGTGCGCGGCCATGCCGAGCAGCGCGCCGATGGTCACGACGCCGGTGCCGCCGATGCCGGTGACCAGGATGCCGTAAGGCTCGGTCGTCGCCGGCACCGTCGGGATCGGGCAGCGCGGTGAAATCGAGCGCGTCGGCCCGCTTCGGCTTGCGCAGCCGCCGCCCTCGACGGTGACGAAGCTCGGACAGAAGCCGTTGACGCAGGAAAAATCCTTGTTGCACGAGCTCTGGTCGATCGTGCGCTTGCGGCCGAACTCGGTCTCGACGGGAGCCACCGAAACGCAGTTGGACTTGACGCCGCAGTCGCCGCAGCCTTCGCAGACCAGCTCGTTGATGAACACGCGCTTCGCCGGATCCGGATACTTGCCGCGCTTGCGGCGCCGGCGCTTTTCCGCCGCGCAGGTCTGGTCGTAGAGCAGCACCGTGCAGCCCGGCGTGTCGCGCAGCTCGCGCTGCACGTCGTCGAGGTCGTCGCGATGGTGGATCGCGATGCCGGCGGCGAAATAGCCGGACGGATACTTGTCCGGCTCGTCGCTGACGACGACGATCTTTGCGACGCCTTCGGCGGCGACCTGCCGCGCGATGATCGCCGGCGAGATCGGGCCGTCGACCGGCTGGCCGCCGGTCATCGCCACCGCGTCGTTGTAGAGGATCTTGTAGGTGATGTTGACCTTGGCCGCGACCGCGGCGCGGATCGCCAGCACGCCGGAGTGGTAGTAGGTGCCGTCGCCGAGGTTGGCGAAGATGTGCTTCTCTTCGGTGAACGGCGCCTGGCCGATCCAGGGCACGCCTTCGCCGCCCATGTGCGTGAACGTCGACGTCGAGCGGTCCATCCAGATCGCCATCACGTGGCAGCCGATGCCGGCGGTCGAGCGGCTGCCTTCGGGCACCTTGGTCGACGTGTTGTGCGGGCAGCCGGAGCAGAAGTAGGGGATGCGCTGCAGGCTGATCTTCGGCTTGGCCAGCGCCGCCTCCTTGGCGTTGATGAACGCGACGCGGCTTTCGATCTTCTCCTTGTGCCGCGGGTGCAGGTCGAGCCGCGCGATGCGCTGCGCGATCACGCGCGCGATCATCGCCGGCGTGAGCTCGCTCGCCGCGGGCAGCAGCCAGTCGCCGTGCGGGCGCATCCACTCGCCCTTTTCGTCGAACTTGCCGACGACGCGCGGGCGCACGTCGTCGCGCCAGTTGTACAGCTGCTCCTTCAGCTGGTATTCGACGATCTGCCGCTTTTCCTCGACGACCAGGATCTCGTCGAGGCCTTCGGCGAAGTGGCGCACGCCTTCGGGCTCGAGCGGCCAGGGCATCGCCACCTTGAACACGCGGATGCCGATCTCGGCGGCATCGGCCTCGCTGATGCCGAGGTCGTCGAGCGCCTGGCGCACGTCGAGGTAGCTCTTGCCCGAGGTGATGATGCCCGAGCCGCGGCTTCGGGCTGTCGATGACGATGCGGTTGAGCTGGTTGGCGCGGCAATAGTGCAGCGCGGCGTAGATCTTGTAATCCTGCATCCGCGCTTCGGTCGCGAGGAAACCGTCGGGCCAGCGGATGTGCACGCCGTCCGGCGGAAACGGGAAGTCGTCGGGCATCACCACCTTGACGCGATCGGGATCGATGGTGACCGACGCCGAGCTCTCGACGGTGTCGGACACGCATTTGAAGCCGACCCAGAGCCCGAGTAGCGGCTCATCGCCCAGCCGTGCAGGCCGAGATCGATGATCTCCTGCACCGACGACGGATAGAGCACCGGCATCATCGCGGCGGAAAACTGGTGATCCGACTGATGCGGCAGCGTCGACGACTTGGCGGCGTGGTCGTCGCCGGCGAGCACCAGCACGCCGCCGTGCTTCGACGTGCCGGCGTAATTGGCGTGCTTGAACACGTCGCCGCAGCGGTCGACGCCCGGCCCCTTGCCGTACCACATCGAGAAGACGCCGTCGTACTTGGCGCCCGGGTACATGTTGACCTGCTGGCTGCCCCAGATCGACGTCGCGGCAAGATCCTCGTTCAGGCCCGGCTGGAACTTGATGTGCGCGCGCTCGAGGAACTTGGCCGCCGACCAAAGCGACTGGTCGAGGCCGCCCAGCGGCGAGCCGCGATAGCCGGAGACGAAGCCGGCGGTGTTGAGTCCGGCGGCGACGTCGCGCTGCCGCTGCAGGATCAGCAGGCGGACCAGCGCCTGGACGCCGGTCAGATAGACGCGGCCCGATTCCAGCTGGTACTTGTCGTCGAGAGAAACGGTGCGGAGCGGTTCAGCCACGGCATGCCTCCCTGGCCACCGCGTATTTGTGGCTTCCACATAACCTGCGCTGCGCGCGGGTTAGTGTACGCCGCAATAAGCGGGGAGTATTGTGGCTTCCACATAACCTGCGCTGCGCGCAGGTTAGTGTCCGCCGCAATAAGCCGCTGCGCGGCGTGTTGTCGTCGAGAGAAACGTCGCGCAGCGCAGTCGCGCCGATTGCGGCAGGGGGCATCGGAGAAGCTCCAAAAATTTTGTCTCTGGATCGCGCGGTCACCGGATAGGGGCCGCCACCACGGTCGGGCGATCGTGTCGCCCTGCCGTTTCGAGGCGCGGATTGTACGCCCGTTTGCGCCTCTTAGACAGGCCGGCCGAGCTTACGTTTGGCGGCCGGCGACGCCCGGTCCGGTAGAATGCCGCCTCTTCGCCAAGCTTTTGCCTGAGATGTCCGATCTTTTGCTCCGCGATCGAGCTCGAGACCGCGCCCGGCCCTTCGGCCAGCGTGATCTGGCTGCACGGACTCGGCGCCGACGGCAACGATTTCGTTCCTATCGTTCCGGAGCTCGCCCTGCCGCCGGCGCGGCCTTGCGTTTTGTATTTCCGCACGCGCCGGTGCGCCCGGTGACGATCAACAACGGCATGCGCATGCGCGCCTGGTACGACATTTCGGCCGCCGATTTGAACAACCGGGCCGACATCGCCGGCGTGCGCCAGTCGCAGGCGAAGATCGAGGCGCTGATCGCCCGGGAAAAGACGCGGGGCGTGCCGGCGGCGCGGATCGTGCTCGCCGGATTCTCGCAGGGCGGCGCGATCGCGCTGTACGCCGGCTTGCGCCACGCCGAGCGGCTTGCCGGCATCCTGGCGCTGTCCACCTACCTGGTGCAGGCCGACAAGCTTCCGGCCGAAGCGGCCGCCGCCAACCGCGATGTTCCGATTTTCATGGCGCACGGCACCGCCGATCCGGTCGTGCGCTTCGAATGGGGGCTCGCCTCGCGCCGCGCGCTCGAGGCGAACGGTAACCCGGTCGAATGGCATGAGTATCCGATCGAGCACTCGGTCTGTCTGGAGGAGGTGAGGGCGATCGGCGCCTGGCTCGGCAAGCTTCTGCAGCCCTGCGCTTGCGGCTAGGTGCGCATCCGCAGCCGCGCGCCGTCGTCGCGAACGACGCGAAAGCCCAGCCGCGCATACAGGTGACGTGCCGGATTGCAGGCCAGGACGTTCAGCTCGACATGCCGCTCGCTGTCTTTCGCCAGCGCGATCACAGCGCCGAGGATCGCGCTGCCGATGCCGCGCCTGCGCTCGCCGGCGGCGAGCTCGATGTCGCGAAGAAAAATCCAGCGCCAGTGCCGGGTCAGGCTGATGCGGCCGACGTCGGCGGGCGGGCTTGCGGTGCGCACGATCACCGCATTGTGCAGCGGCGCAGTAGCTGGTCGCGAAATGCGTGCGCTGCCATGCCTCGTTCCAGCCCCAGGTGATCTCGACGTAGTCGCGCATCGCTTCGCGATGCAGCTCGTAGAGGAACCCCTCGTCGTCGGCAGTCGCCGCGCGCAGCGCATAGCCCCGGAACGCGGCGGTGCCGGCCAGCGTCCTCGTCAAAGGGTCAATCCACCTTGCCACGCCTGCTCCGATTGTCCGATGCCGGCCTCGGCCGACGGCGTTGCGGTCGGCTCGCGGCCGGTCCGATGCCGCGCCGCGACAGCGCGTCGCGCAGCAGAAATTCGATCTGTCCGTTGACGCTGCGAAGCTCGTTCTGCGCCAGGCGCTCGAGCGCCGTCCAGAGCGCAGGGTCGAGACGCAGCAGAAAAGCCTTTTTTTCAGCCACGCCAGCAGTGCTCGCGTCCGCAGCGCGCAGAGTCAATCGACATGGCGAAACCGGACATAGAGCGCGATCGTCCACGCCACCATCGCCGCCAGCAGTCCCACCAGAACGGCCACGAACAGCACGCCCGGAAGCTGCGGCGGAACCGTCGTATTGGCTTGCAGTATGACGTAATGCAGCGCGGCAGCGAACACCGTCAGCACGGCGCCTTGCGCGCAGCCGAACGACAGCAGTGTCGCCAGGGTTTGCTCGCGACGAGCTTCCGACAGCCAGTACGCGCGATGGGGCAGGTTGATCAGCCGCGGCGCAGCGCGCGGGACCAGCGCGATGAAGCCGACCATGACGAGTGGCAACAGTATCGCCAGTGCAAGCATCCAGAACAGATATTGGTTCCGGGTCAGCCAGCCGTTGACCCCGGAGCCGCTGTCGAAGTGCGAAGCGACCAGGCCGGGCAATTGACCGGCGGTGACCGCGATGAACGCCGCGCTGACGGCGATCAGGGCGACGAGCAGAAAGAGCGCGGGTCGGCGCATGCTGTTCTCCTGGTGTTGACGTGAACTCCGACGCTATCGCCGCGCTTTTCGCGCCCGGCCGCGAAAATTGAGCATCGCGAACAGCATGCCCAGCGCCGCCCCGAGCGCGAGACCGGACGGGCTGTTGCCCAGCGCCGTCCCGACCGCGGTGCCCAGTCCCGCACCGACGGCGGACCACAGACCCGGATTGCTGGCTCGTACGTGGATCATCGCTCGCTCCTTGCTTGGTTGGGATCAGTTGTACAAAGTCCCGGTATTGATGACCGGCTGGACTTCGCTTTCCGCGCAAAGCACGGTCATCAGATTGCTGACCATCGCGGCCTTGCGCTCGTCGTCGAGTGCGACGACCTGCTTTTCGGACAGCTCGCGCAGTGCCATTTCCACCATCGACACCGCGCCGTGCACGATTTTCGTCCGCGCGGCGATGATCGCCTCGGCCTGCTGCCGGCGCAGCATCACCTGCGCGATCTCGGGCGCGTACGCGAGATGCATCAGCCGGGCCTCTTCGACGACGACGCCGGCCTTGTCCAGGCGCTGCTGCAGCTCGACCACCAGTGCGCGCGAGACGCTGTCGGCGCTCGCCAGCAACGTCGGCTCCGGCGCGCCGCCGGCCGGCGTGTCGGCATGGTCGTAGGCGAACGACGAGGCCAGATGCCGTACCGCGGCCTCGCTCTGCAGCTTGACGTAATTCTCGTAGTTGTCGACATCGAAACTGGCCCGCGCCGTGTCGTCGACGCGCCAGACGACGACTGCGGCGATTTCGATCGGATTGCCGCGCTTGTCGTTGACCTTGAGCCGCTCGCCGTTGAGATTGCGTGCACGCAGCGAGATCTTGCGGCGGCTGTAAAAAGGATTGGTGCCGCGCAGGCCCGGAACCCGCGAGCTGCCTCGATAGCTACCGAACAGCTGCAGGATCACCGCCTCATTCGGCTGCAGCGTGTACAGGCCCGCAAGGATCAAGAGGCCGAGGATGAACAACGCGACAAAGATGACTATCGCGGCAACCAAGCCCGACATCGACGGCGGGCCGCTGTAGGGCATGCCGCGCAACAGTTGCCAAACGCCGGCCGCCAGCAGCAGCAGGCCCATCGCCAGCGCGGCGAATCCGTTCCAGGTGACGATCGCGCGTTCCTGGTGCGCGTTCTTGCGCTCGCCGATCTGTTGCATGCGTAGCCTCCGACAGTAGACGCGGCCGCCGCATTCGGACAGCCGATATTGTTATGATATCATCACAATATCGGCTGTCAAGCCCCTGCCGCGAGCGGCGGCGCAGGCGCAAAAAAGAGCGGACGGGGGACCGTCCGCTCGAGGACCGAAGCCGGGGAGTCACCGGCGCCGGGGGAGAACTGAGCCGCTTTAGCCGAGCGTCACCGGGATGAAGATCTGCGCGTTGTCGCGCTGGACCAGCAACGCCACGGTCTTGCCGGACTTGGCGACCAGCGCCTTGAGCTCTTCGACGGTCTTGACCGGCTGGGTATTGACCGCGACGATCACGTCGCCCGGCCGCACGCCCGCGCGTTCGGCGGCGCCGGCAACGTCCTGCACGACCAGCCCGCCGGCGATGTCGTTGTCGCGCCGCTCTTCGGCGGTCAACGGCCGCACGGCGATGCCCAGCCGCGCGTTGCCCAGGTCCTCGCTTGCCGGCAGACGCGACGACGTTCTTGCCGTCGTCCATCGCACCCAGCGTCGCGGTCAGCTGCTTTTCCGCGCCGTCGCGCCAGATGCCCAGCGTCACGCTCGCACCGGGCGCAAGCGATGCGACCTTCGGCGGCAGATCGGACGAGCCGGCGATCTCTTCGCCGTTCAACGTGAGGATCACGTCGCCCGGCTTGAGTCCGGCCTTGGCGCCCGCGCCGTCCTTCTGCACCGAGCTGACCAGCGCGCCTTTCGGCGACTTCAGGCCGAAGTTCGCGGCCAGCGCCTGATTGACGTCCTGGATCGCGACGCCCAGCCTGCCGTGCGTGACCTTGCCGTGCTTGACGATCTGCTGCTCGACTTGCATCGCGACGTCGATCGGTATCGCGAACGCGAGGCCCTGCGAGCCGCCGGAGCGGCTGAAGATCTGCGAGTTGATGCCGATGACTTCGCCCTTCAGGTTGAACAGCGGGCCGCCCGAGTTGCCGGGATTCACCGCCGCATCGGTCTGGATGAAGGGCACGTACGAGTCTTCCGGCAAGCGCGCGCGACTTGGCGCTGACGATGCCCGAGGTCACGGTGTTCTCGAAGCCGAACGGCTGAGCCGATCGCGACCACCCACTCGCCGACCTTGGTCTGCGCCGGATCGCCGGTCTTCACCGCCGGCAGGTTCTTCGCATCGATCTTCAGCACCGCGATGTCGGTGGTCTTGTCGACGCCGAGCACCTTGGCGGTGAATTCGCGCTTGTCGGTCAGCTTGACGTTGACGTTGTCGGCGCCGTCGACGACGTGCGCATTGGTCAGCACGATGCCGTTGGGGTCGATGATGAAGCCCGAGCCCACGCCGCGCGTCGGACCCTGCCGCGGCATCTGGAAGTTATGGAAGAACTGGCGAAATTCCGGCGGCATGCCTTGCATGTCGGGCGTGTTGTCGCTTTCGTCCTGACCGAGCACCTTTTGGTTGTCCGAGGTCACGCTGATGTTGACGACGGCCGGCCCGTATTGCTCGACGAGTCCGCTGAAGTCCGGCAGCGCCACCGTGGGCGCGCCTTGACCGCAACCGTCGGCGCGGTGGGATTCGCGGTCGGCACGACGGCGGCGAGCGCCGCTGAAGGCAGCACGCGGTCGGCAGCGACACCGCCGAGCGCGAACGCGCCGGCGATCGCGACCGCGACCGCGCTGCGTTTCAAGACATTCGCTTGCATCGTTTTCTCCTGGAAGTGTCCGGACATCCAATCCGGCTTGCATACAAGAATAGGAACCGATACTTAAGGGAAACTTAAGGCGCGCATCGCGTTGCAGTCGGGCCGCGCGCCGCGGCGACGGCGAGGGCAGGAAGCCCTACAGGGCCGGAGGCGGCGCCGTCTGCCGCGGTCGGGAAGCGCACGCTGATGCCCGACTCCGGCGCCGTCGAGCCCCGGCCCCGACGGCGATGTCGGCGCCGTGCCGCTCGGCGATGCGCTTGACGATCGCCAGACCAAGCCCGCTGCCGCGCACCGCTCCGGCGGCGACGCTGCCGCGGACGAAGCGGTCGAACACGCGCTCGCGATCGGCTTCGGGGATGCCCGGGCCGGTGTCGCGCACGCTCAACACCGCGCGCCCGCCATCGCTCGCGACGCCGACGTCGACGCGCCCGCCTTCCGGCGTGTAGCGCAGCGCGTTGTCGACGAGGTTCGACAACAGCGTCGCGCAGCGCCTCGGCGTCGCCGTCGACGCTGCACAGCCGACTGTCGGCGTTCAAGCCCAGGTCGATGCGCTTGGCGGCAGCGAGCGGCGCGAGCTCGGCGACGACGCCGCGCGCGAGCGCCGCCAGGTCGACTCGTCGTCGGCGGGCGGTCGGCGACACCGGGCTCCTCGCGCGCCAGGGTCAGCAACTGCTCGACCAGCCGCGTCGCGCGTTCGAGCCCGCCCTTGCAGGTCGGCCAGCGCAGCTGCGGCGCTCGGCGTCGTCGCTGGCGCGCTCGGCGAGCTGCGCCTGCAGGTGGACGGCGGTCAGCGGCGTGCGCAATTCGTGCGCGGCGTCGGCGATGAACGAGCGCTGCGCCGTCGAGCGCGGGCTCAGCCGGCCGAGCAGCCCGTTCAGCGCGCCGACCAGCGGCTGCACTTCGCGCGGCAGACGCCGACTCCGGCAAGGGCTCGAGCAGCGCCGGCGAGCGTCGCTCGACGGCGGCGGCGACGCGGTCGAGCGGCGCCAGGCCGCGCGCGATCGTCAGCCAGATCAGTAAGCGCGAGCACCGGCAGCGCCAGCAGCAGCGGCACGACGGTGCGCAAAGCCATGCTGGTGGCGAGCTCGCGGCGCGCGCTCATCGGCTGCGCGACCTGCACGACCTGGCTCGCCGGCGAGCGTGCTGAACACGCGCCAGGCGCCGCTGCTTGGTGTGCGACGGTGGTGAAGCCGAGTTGCGCGTTCTGCGGCAGCACGCGGTGCGGCTGCGACAGATAGAGCTGCACGCCGTTGCGATCCCAGATCTGCACCACGCAGCGCGTTGCTGCCGGGTCCGAGCGCGCCGACGCCGGCCGGCGCCGGTGCGAACGGCGCATCGGTAAGCGACGCGGCCATCTCCTTCAGCTGGTAGTCGAACAGCGCGTTGGCCTCTTCGCGGGCGCGAAAATAGGTGCCGAACGCGGCAGCGATGATCGCCAGCACCAGCCCGCCGAGCAGCCACACCAGCAACTGGCGGCGGATCGATTTCATCGGACCGCTTCGCTCGCGCCGGGCTTGGCGATCATCCAGCCGACGCCGCGCACGTTGCGAATGACATCGGCGCCGAGCTTCTTGCGCAGCGAATGGATATGCACCTCGACGGTGTTGCTCTCGACCGATTCGTTCCAGCCGTAGAGCTTGTCCTCGAGCTGAGCGCGCGACAGGATCGCGCCGGGCCGCGCCATCAGCGCCGCGAGCAGCGCGAATTCGCGCGGCGAGAGCGCGACCGGCGCACCGGCAAGCCGCACTTCGCGCGTGGCCGGGTCGAGCTCCAGCGCGCCGTAGCGCGATCCTCGGCGCCGCGCGTCCCGCTCCGCGGCGCAGCAGCGCGCGCAGGCGCGCCGCCAGCTCGTCGAGATCGAACGGCTTGACCAGATAGTCGTCGGCGCCCGCATCGAGGCCGGCGACGCGGTCGGCGATGGCATCGCGCGCGGTCGTGATCAGCACCGGCCGCGTATCGCCGGCGCGGCGCATCGCCGTCAACACTTCGAGGCCGGCCTGTCGAGGCAGTCCGAGATCGAGCACCAGCGCGTCGTGCACGCGCTCGGCCAGCGCGGCTTGCGCGGCCCGGCCGTCCTCGACCCAGTCGACGGCGAACCCGTCCTGCGCGAGGCCGCGCCGCACGCTGGCCCCGATCATCGGATCGTCTTCGGCGAGCAGTACGCGCATCGTCGCGCGGGCGCTGTTCGGCGCCCCCTTGGGGGTCAGTCCTTGGGCTCGAACTTGAGCGACGCCGAGTTCATGCAATAGCGCTGCCCGGTCGGCTCGGGGCCATCGTCGAACACGTGGCCCAGATGCGCGTCGCACGCCGCACACATGACTTCGGTGCGCCGCATCAGGTGACTGTTGTCCTCGGCGGTGCGCACGTTGCCGGCGTCCGCCGGCGCGTAGAAGCTCGGCCAGCCGCAGCCGGCATCGAACTTGGTATCAGACTCGAACAGCAGCGTGCCGCAGCAGACGCAGCGGTACTGTCCGGCGCGCTCGTTGTCCCAGTACTCGCCGGTAAACGGGCGCTCGGTGCCTTTCTGCCGCGTGACGCGGTATTGCTCGGGGGCAAGAACCGCCTTCCATTCCTGGTCCGACTTCGTGACCTTGTCCACCATGGGGAGATCTCCGTAGGGTCCGACATCGATTGAACAAGCTGCTGCAGCGTCATTGTCGTCGAGGCTGCCAGGCGCCTTACGCTGACGGGAGAGCGCGCCATGCAGTATATTGGAGGCTGTACCGCTGTCTTCAACTCCCATTCTGCCCATCTTGGATAGTGCTCCGGCCAGCTCGTTCCGCGCCGACGCCAAAGTGATCGGCGCCGTCGGCTCCGCGCACGCACTGTCGCACTTCTTCCAGCTGGTGCTGCCGCCGCTGTTTCCGCTGCTGCGGGCCGAATTCGGCGTCAGCTATGCGACCCTGGGCGCATTGCTGAGCGTCATGTATGTCGCCAGCGGACTGTGCCAGTTCGGCGCCGGTTTCGCCGTCGATCGCTTCGGGGCGCGTCCGGTCCTGCTCGCGGGCATCGGACTTCTCGCCGGCGGCACGCTCGCCGCCGGGCTGGTTCCCGGTGTCGGATGGCTGTTCCCGCTGGTCGTCCTGATGGGCATCGGCAACGGCGTGTTTCATCCGGCCGACTTCGCCGTGCTGAACGCCAACGTCAGTCCGCGGCGGCTCGGCCACGCCTACAGCTCGCACGGCATCGGCGGCAGCCTGGGCTATGCGCTGGCGCCTGTGGTGAGCTTCGGGCTCGGCAGCGCATTCGGATGGCGCACGTCGCTTTTGGTGTGCGGCGCGTTCGGACTCGTGGCGGTCGTGGTTCTGGCGATGCAGCGCGGCGCGCTCGACAGCCGCAAGCATGGCGTCGCGGCGCCCAAGCACACGCTGTCCGGCAGCATCGAGCTGTTCCGGCAGCGTGCGATCCTGCTGTGCTTCGCCTATTTCTGCGTGCTGACGATCGGCACCATAGGCATCACGACGTTTCTGGGGACGAGCCTGAACGCCGCCTACGGACTGCCGCTCGCGATCGGTGCAACCGCGATCACCGCCTACCTCTTGGGGAGCGCGGCCGGCGTGCTGGCCGGCGGCTTTCTGGCCGCACGCACGGCGCGGCACGACAGCGTTGCTGCGATCGGGCTCGCGATCGGGGCCGTGCTGATCCTGTTGCTCGCGCTGTTCGCGCCGCTGGCGACTTGGGCGATTCCCTTGCTCGCACTGACCGGGCTGGCGCTCGGCGCCACCGGACCGTCGCGCGACATGATCGTGCGCGGCGCGACGCCGAAGGGTGCGTCGGGGCGCGTCTACGGCTTCGTCTATTCGGGCCTCGACCTCGGTTCCGCGCTTGGGCCGGTGGCGTTGGGTGCGATGCTCGATCACGGCTCGCCTCGCCTGGTCGCGGCAGCGATCGCCGTGTTTCTTTTCGTGGCGATCGCCACCGTTGTGCAGGTCCGACACGCGGGACGAGGCGTCACCGCGCCCGCCGCGGCCGGCGACTGACCGCACCATTGCATCGATGGATCTCGGACTAGCGGGCAAGAAAGCGCTGGTCTGCGCCGCCAGCAAGGGACTCGGACGCGGCTGTGCGGAAGCGCTGGCGCGCGAAGGCGTCGACGTGACGATCGTCGCGCGCACCGAAGTCACGCTGCGGCAGGCCGCCGAAGAAATCGGCGCGACGGCGGGCCGCGCCGTGCGCTGGGTCGCATGCGATATCACGACCGCCGAAGGCCGCGGCAAAGCGCTGGCGGCGTGCCCGCAACCCGACATCCTGGTCAACAATGCCGGCGGCCCACCGCCGGGCGACTTTCGCGACTGGGACCGCGACGCGTGGCTGCGCGCGATCGATGCCAACATGCTGACGCCGATCGAGCTGATCAAGGCGACCGTCGACGGCATGATCGCGCGTAAATTCGGCCGCATTGTCAACATCACCTCGTCCGCGGTGAAGGCGCCGATCGACATCCTCGGACTGTCGAACGGCGCGCGCAGCGGCCTGACCGGCTTCGTCGCGGGACTCGCGCGCAAGGTCGCGCGGCACAATGTGACGATCAACAATCTGCTGCCCGGCCCGTTCGACACCGACCGGCTGCGCGCCAACATGGAATTGCGCGCCAAGACGGCGGGTCAGCCGCTGACGGAGCTGCGCCAGGCGCAAATGGACGCCAATCCCTCCGGACGATTCGGCACGCCGGCCGAGTTCGGCATCGCCTGCGCGTTTCTGTGCAGCGCGCACGCGGGCTATATCGTCGGGCAGAACCTGCTGATCGACGGCGGCGGGTATCCGGGAACCTTCTAGCGCGCCGCGCGATCACCGAGCGCTATCGCGCCATCGTCATCACCACTCGAAAAGATGCCAACGACACGATGATCGATCTCTATTACTGGACCGACGCCGAACGGCCACAAGATGACGATGTTTCTCGAGGAAGCGAAGCTCGAGTACACGATCCATCCGGTGAACATCGGCAAGGGCGAGCAGTTCAAGCCCGAATTCCTGGCGATCGCGCCGAACAACCGCATCCCGGCGATCGTCGACCGCGCTCCTGCCGACGGCGGTGCGCCGATCGCGATGTTCGAATCGGGCGCGATCCTGCTCTACCTCGCCGACAAGATCGGACGCTTCATCCCGCGCGATCTGCGCGCGCGGCTTGATTGCATCCAGTGGCTGTTCTGGCAGATGGCGAACCTCGGGCCGCTCGCCGGGCAGAACCATCATTTCGTCCACTACGCGCCGGAACGGCTCCCGTACGCGGTCGATCGCTACGTCAATGAAACGGGCAGGCTGTATGCGGTGCTGAACAAGCGGCTGGCCGACCGCGAATTCATCGTCGGCGACTATTCGATCGCCGACATCGCGTCGTACCCGTGGGTGCTGCCCGAGCGCCAGTCACAGAATATCGACGAGTTTCCGCACCTGAAGCGCTGGAAGGAGGCGATCAAGGCGCGTCCCGCGACGGTGCGCGCCTATGAGCTGGCCAAGGAAATCAATCCGAAGCCCGCAGCGACACGCACCGAGGAGGAGAGAAAGATCCTGTTCGGACAGACCAAGGACGTCGTGCGCTGAATCGACGCGGCGGCTTTGCGTCGACAGATCGCCTTGACCCCTACGGCGTTTCGAGCGCGCTCCAGCCGTCCTTGGGAATGCGAGCGATCACGCGAAACCCGGCTGCGCCCAACGGCCGCACGACGGCGGCTTCCCCTTCGGCCAGGTAAGGCGTGCCGGCGACCGCGCGAAACGGGTTGCCGTGACTGGCGATCGCGAGCACCGTTCCCGACGCCGGTGCCGTCGACAGCAAGCGTCGCAGCGCGGCATAGCGGTCGGACCCGTCATCGCTCGCCGGGCCGCCGCGGACCGCGCTTCGACGCGCGCGCGCCCGAATATCAGCTGCGCGGTCTCGCGCGTGCGGCAAAACGGACTCGCCAGCACGTCGCCGACCGGGATGCGCAGCCGCTGAATGGCCGCGCCGATCGCGCGCGCCTCGTCGCGGCCGCGGCTCGGTCAGGTTGCGCTGCCGCGCGCAATCTTCGTATCCGGTCATCTGATCGTCGTTCTGGCCGAAATCGGTCGATGTGTGGCGGAAGTAGAGAATCAATCCGCCGGCGCGCAATGCGGAGAGCAGCGCCGACCCGGCGAGCGCTTCGTCGGGTGCCTCGGCCGCGGGAGAGGCGCGGCGAACAGCGCGCACGACAGCGACGCGGCGAGGAAGAGCCGCCGTCCGGGGCGGAACCGCGACAGCGTGGCGCTCATCGATTTACAGTACGGGGGCAGGGTGCGTCAGTCGACCGGCGCGAAGCGCACGCTGCGGACGCCCGCGTCGATGCAGGGATCGTCGTCGAACGCGATATCGCCGTCGGGCGCCGCCATGCCGCTGGCGCGCATCGCGGCGAAATCCTGCAGCCGGCGATCGAGCAGGTGCGTGGGCACGACGTTCGACAGCGCGTTGAAAATGCTTTCCGACGCGGCCGGGATAGCGCTTCTGCCAGTCGCGCAGCATCGCCGCGACCTGCTTGCGCTGCAGGTTCTCCTGCGAGCCGCACAGCGTGCAGGGAATGATCGGGAAGGCCATCGCCTCGGCATAGCGCGCGAGATCGCGCTCGCGCACGTAGGCGAGCGGACGGATGACGACGTGCTTGCCGTCGTCGGAGACCAGCTTCGGCGGCATCGTCTTCAGCTTGCCGCCGAAGAACAGGTTCAGAAAGAAGGTCGCCAGGATGTCGTCGCGATGATGGCCGAGCGCGATCCGGGTCGCGCCGAGCTCGCCGGCGACGCGGTAGAGCACGCCGCGCCGCAGTCGCGAGCACAGCGAGCACATCGTCCCGCCTTCGGGAATCACGCGCTTGACGACGCTGTAGGTATCCTGCTCGACGATGTGGAACGGCACGCCGCGAGACGCCAGGTAGCGCGGCAGCACGTCGGCGGGAAAGCCCGGCTGCTTCTGGTCGAGGTTGACCGCGATCAATTCGAACGGCAGCGGCGCACGGTCGCGCAAGCTGAGCAGGATGTCGAGCATCGCGTAGCTGTCCTTGCCGCCGGACAGGCACACCATCACGCGGTCGCCGCGTCCTGATCATCGAAAAATCGCCGATCGCCTGCCCGACCAGGCGGCGCAGGCGCTTTTTGAGCTTGTTGGCTTCGAACGCCTGACGCTGGGCCTGGCGTGCGCTGGAAGTCGCCGCGGACGCCGTGTCTGCGTGCTCCGGCAGGGTCGGGAAAGTCGGCCCGGACGAGACGGCCGGCGCGGCAGTCGAGTCGGTCGTCGCGGTGTCAGAAATCATTGCGCCAACGTAGCGCGAGTCGCGCTCGAACGCAACCCGCTTTACAATGCTGGGCTTTCAGGCCAAGCCGACCGGCCGGATCGTCTCGGGGAGGGGAACGCGATGGCAATGCAGACGCTACTGGTGGCCAATCCGAAGGGCGGCAGCGGCAAGACGACGCTGGCCACCAACATCGCCGGCTGGCTCGCGGCAAAGAAGCAACGTGTCGTGCTGGCCGACTTTGATCCGCTGCGCTCGGCGACCGAGTGGCTGGCTCGCCGCCCGCCACTGTTTCCGGCGATTTCGGGCTGGACGCCGGATTCGGGAAAGGAAGATCTGAAAGAACACCATCCGCACTGGCTGGTGCTCGATACGCCGGCAGGCCTGCATGGCGATGCGCTGCGCGACGCGGTGCGCCGCGCCGACATCCTGCTGGTGCCGGTGTCGCCGAGCGCGTTCGACACCGCCGCGACCCAGCACTTTCTCGATCAGATCAGCGAATACAAGGCGATCAAGAAAGGCGATATCGCCGTGGGACTGGTCGCGATGCGCGTCGACCCGCGCACGAACAGCGCGGCTGAGCTCGAGGAATTCCTGAAGTCGTTCGATTTCCCGCTGGTCGCCCATTTGCGCGCTACCCAGGTCTACGTGCGCTGTGCGCGCGACGGCCTGACGATTGCCGATCTGCCACACTCGCGCGCCGAGCAGGATCTGGAGCAGTGGCGGCCGTTGACGCGGTGGATCGCGCGCCACAGTACGGCGAAAGGCGGCTAGCTGTCCTGCCGCCCGCGTGAACCTTGCTAGGGGGCGTCAATCGTTGGGGCGCGGTCTCCGGCAGCGAAAGCGTCCAGCGTAACGACCCAGGTACGTCGCACTACTGCTTTGCGCCGAGCAAATAAAATTGATCAGTGTGCACTGCAAACGGTGCAAATCCGTTGAGTTCCCTATTGGTTTCGTCGTAGTACATGATCCCGGTGATCGAGCCGCTGCCGAAAACGCAATTTGCGCCCACGATGGTCCAGTCAAAGACGTTGACTGATTTGTGCGGGGTGACGATACCAGTGAAGCTGCAGACGCTGTTGTGGCCGACCAGGTTGCCGCTGGAATCCAGGGTAAAACTTGCAGAGATTGCGCCCGAGACATGGCCCGTCTTGCCGGTATAAGTGCCCGCGGCGGCGGCAAGATCGGCAGGTTGTTCGAATCCTGCGTCATAGGATGCGGTGAAGCTGCGCGTCGCTGTGCTCTCGAGGATCGAAAGTTGGAGTGAGGTGCGAGGCACATAAGTGCCACTAACGGCGGCCGACGTTGCTGCACCCTCGGTTTCAGCGTGGGTGGCGATTGGAAAATCTGCGCCGTCGGACGATGCGAAGTTTCCATTGGCTGCGTTGCTGGATCCTTGCACGACCCCCGCGTTGGCGCGGACACCGGGAAGAGAATAGACAACGTAGTAGGTGCCGTCATCGAGGATGATGGCCCGGACCATGCGGCCGTCGGCGGTGGTCCCGAACCAGACGCCTTCGGCGGTTGTGGTACTCGGCGTCTCGCACACGGTCCCCGGGGAGACAAACACTTCCCGCGTGATGGCTTTGCTCTGGGCCACGCCGTCCACGATGTAGCTGAACATGGCGTTGTTGCCATCGCTGAAGGTGAAGGTCGCGGTGCCAACGATGACTCCGGTCGGTCCGCCGACGCTGCCGAGCGCCGGGAACGGAACGGCGTTGAACGCCGGCCCCGTCAGACGATAGACCTGCGTTCCGGTGTACACGCCAGGCCCGGTCTTGGTCGCTTGCACGACCATCCACCTCGGCGTGTGGTCGTGATCGAACGTAAACCAGGTGGCGAACATGATGTCGCCTTGATGCGTCAGGTTGATGCCCCATCCGGCTTCGGAGCCCGCGGGCGCCGCCCACCAAAGATCGGTGTAGTTGGTGGCCAGTGCGAGGTTGGGTTGGACGCCGAACGTACAGACTGGGGGCAACCCCGGCCCCAGCAACTGGCGCGTGATCGCTTTGCTCTGCGAGATGCCGGCAAGCGTGTAAGCGAAACTGCCGTTGTTCGCATCGCTGAAGGTGATGGTGCCCGTGCCTCCCAGGCCGGACACGGTGGCGCCGCCGGGACTGCCCAGCGGCGGAAACGGCACTCCATCAAATGCGGGGCCGGTGCCCTGGAACAGTTGGCCGGTGTAAGTGTTGGGCGCGGTTTTGTTCGCGGTCATGACCAGCCAGGTGCCTTTGCCGGTCAAGTCGTAGGTAAACCAGGACGCGAAAATGACGTCCCCCTGGTGCGCGAAGTTGATGCCCCAGCCCGATTCCGCCGGATTGAACCACAGGCCCTGGTAGTTTGGCGCCGCCGCGCCCGCAGCGCTACAGACGAGCGCAAGGGCAGCGGTGAGCAGCCATCGCCCGAAGGACTTTTGCATTTTGGCTCCTGGGCAAACAGGCCGAGTCTGCGCGCAGCCCCGGTCAGTTGCAAGCCGGCGCGGACAATCACCGTGTCAAGCGAGCGCGCTCCTGCAACGCCAGAATCAGGCCGCTGCCGACGATGATGGTCATGCCCAGCGCAGACCAGCGATCGGGCAGCTGACCGAACAATATCAAGCCGTAGGTCGTGGCCCAGATCATCTGCAGGTAGGCGAACGGCGCCAGCAGCGCGGCCGGCGCGTGCTGGAACGCACTGATGATCGACCAGTGGCCGATGCCGGCGAACAGACCCAGCAGGACGAAGGCCAGCGTGTCCTTCAGCGGTGGAGCTTCGCCACCGATTTCCCAAGGTAGACCCAAGGTCAGCCCGAGCGTCCCGACCAGCGCGCTGTAGAACAAGGTCGTGTGCACGCTTTCGTCGATGAGCTTGCGCGTCAACAGGAAGTACAGCGCGTTGCACAGGGCCGCAAGCAGCAGCAAGAGCGCGGCCGGATGGAACACCGCGGACCCCGGGCGCAGCAGGATCAGGATACCGGCAAAGCCGGTGAGCGCCGCGATCCAGCGGCCGCGATCGGGCCGCTCGCCGAGGATCGGGCCTGAGAGCACGACTACGATGATCGGCGCGAGGAAAGTGATCGCCGAGCCTTCGGCCAGCGGCAGATAGCGCAGGCCGCCGAAAAAACAGATAGTCGCGCACAGCAGCATCGCCGATCGCAGCAATTGCAGGCCGAGCCGGCGCGTGCGCCAGAAGCCGGGTCCCGCGCGCCGCCAGGCGAACGGCGTGACCACGATCATCTGCCCGGCGTAGCGCGCCCACACGACCAGGAACAGCGCATGATCGCGGACCAGGTATTTCGCCGTCGCATCGAGCGACGAAAGGCACAGCCCCGCGAATAGGAACAGCGGCAGGGCGCGGGCGAGCGTGCGCGCGTCCTGGCCGCTTTGCCTTGCGGAGGCGTCGACGATTGCCGCTACCTCAGGCGGCCAGCAGCTCGCGCAGCACGTAGGGCAGGATGCCGCCGTGCAGGTAGTAATCGACCTCGATCGGTGTGTCGATGCGCAGCAACAGCGGGACGCGTTGCGTGGCGCCGTTCTTGCGATGTATGGCCAGCGCTACGTCCATCTGCGGCCGGATGCCCGATTCGAGCCCGACGATGTCGAATTCCTCACTGCCGTCGATGCCCAGCGAGGCAGCGCTGTCGATACCCTTGAACTGGCACGGCAGCACGCCCATGCCGACCAGATTCGAGCGATGGATGCGCTCGAAGCTGCGCGCGATCACGGCCTTGACGCCGAGAAGCTGCGTGCCTTTCGCGGCCCAGTCGCGCGAGCTTCCGGTGCCGTATTCTTCTCCTGCGAAAACGACCGTCGGCGTGCCGCGGGCGATATATGTCATCGCCGCGTCATAGATCGCCATCTGCTTGCCTTCGGGTTGCAGGATGGTCTCGCCGCCCTCGATGCGCGTGCCGTCGCCTCGCAGCGGCAGCATCAGATTCTTGATGCGCACATTGGCGAACGTGCCGCGCATCATCACCTCGTGGTTGCCGCGCCGGCTGCCGTAGCTGTTGAAGTCGGGCACACCGACGTCGTGCTCGAGCAAATAGATGCCGGCCGGCGAGGTCGGCTTGATCGATCCCGCCGGGCTGATGTGGTCGGTCGTCACCGAGTCGCCGAAAACGCCGAGCGCACGGGCCCCGCGGACCGCAGCGACCTTGCCTGGTTGCATCTTGAAGTCGGCGAAGAACGGCGGCTCAGCGATGTAGGTCGACTTGTCCCAGGCGTAGACCTGCCCCTTGGTCGTCGGTATGGCATTCCACAGCGGATTGTCCTTGGTGAAATCGCCGTATAGGCGCCGGTAGGTCGCCGGGTCGGTCGCGTACTGCATCACCGCCCCGATTTCCTGCGAGGTCGGCCAGACGTCGCGCAAAAAGACCGGATTTCCGTCGCTGCCGGTGCCCAGAGGCTCGGTGGTCAAATCGATGTTGGCCCGGCCCGCGATTGCGTACGCGACAACCAGCGGCGGCGAGGCCAGAAAGTTCGCCTTGATGTTGGGATGGATGCGGGCCTCGAAGTTGCGATTGCCCGAAAGGACCGCCGCGCATACCAGATCGTTTTTGGTGATCACCTCCTCGATCGAGGGGTCGAGCGGCCCCGAATTGCCGATGCAGGTCGTGCAGCCGTAACCGGCCAGGTAGAAATTGAGCTTCTCGAGCTCGGGAAGCAGCCCGGACTTGCTCAGGTACTCGGTGACCACCCGCGATCCGGGTGCCAGCGAAGTCTTGATGTGGCGCCTGACCGTCAGCCCTTTGGCGGCCGCTTTTTTCGCCAGCAGTCCTGCCGCAAGCAACACGCCTGGATTCGACGTGTTGGTGCACGATGTAATTGCGGCGATCAGGACGTCGCCGTTGCCGATGTCGAGCGGTCTCGGACTCTGCACGCGCACGGGATCGGGCGTCGGACGGTTGTCGACCATCTCGACCACGTTGCGCGGCTGGCCGTTGTCCGGCAGTCGCTGCGAGCTGTCGTTCTTGCGCGGCTCGGGGGCGGCCGCGACTTGAACCGGATAGCGACGGGCGAGCTTGTCGGGCGATTGGGCGAACCCGTTTTCGGCGACCGGCCTGGAGAACAGCGTGTCGAACGAGGCCTTCATCTTCGGCAGTTCGATGCGATCCTGCGGACGCTTCGGGCCCGCGAGGCTGGCGACTACCGTCGCGAGGTCGAGCTCGACCGTCTGCGAATAGTCGATCGTGCCGGCAGCGGGCATGCCGTACAGACCCTGCGCGCGGCAATAGGTCTCGAGCGCTTCGATTTCGGTCGGAGTCCTTCCGGTATTGGTCAGATAGTCGATCGTCTTGTCGTCGACGGCGAAGAAGCCCATCGTCGCGCCATACTCGGGCGACATATTGGCGAGCGTCGCCCGATCCGGCACCGAAAGCGACGCCGCACCCTCGCCGAAATATTCGACGAACTTGCCGACGACCTTGGATTTGCGCAACAGCTCGGTCACGGTTAGCACCAGATCGGTCGCGGTCACGCCTTCGCGCAGCCGCCCCTTGAGGTGCACGCCGACGACGTCCGGCGTCAGCATGTACAGCGGCTGGCCAAGCATGCCGGCTTCCGCCTCGATGCCACCGACGCCCCAGGCAACGACGCCGATACCGTTGATCATCGTCGTATGCGAGTCGGTGCCGACCAGCGTGTCGGGATAGTAGACGCCGTCCTTCTGGTGAACCCCGCGCGCCAGATATTCGAGGTTGACCTGATGCACGATCCCCACGCCTGGAGGCACGACCTTGAACGTATCGAAAGCCTGCATCCCCCATTTCATGAACTTGTAGCGCTCGGCGTTGCGCTGAAACTCGACTTTCATGTTGAGGTCGAGCGCGTTCTTCGTGCCGTAATAGTCGACTTGCACCGAGTGATCGACGACCAGGTCGACCGGCACCAGCGGCTCGATGACCTTGGGATCCTTGCCCACCCGCTGCGCGACGCCGCGCATCGCAGCGAGATCGCACAACAGCGGCACGCCGGTGAAGTCCTGCAGCACGACTCGCGCGACGATGAACGGGATTTCCTCGGTGCGCGATGCATTCGGCGCCCAGTTGGCAAGCTGCCGCACATGCTCCTCGGTCACCTTCTTGCCATCGCAGTTGCGCAGCACGCTTTCCAGCACGATGCGAATCGAGACCGGCAGCCGCGAGATGCGGCCGATGCCGGCGGCCTCGAGCGCAGGCAACGAATAGTAGCGTCCCGAGACGCCCGACTCGGTGCTGAGCGTTTGCAGCGTGCCGTGCAGATTGTGCGTCATGGAAAAGCCTTTCTTCGGAATCGGCTCACGCGCGTCGCGGCGCAAGACCGGCAATGCGAAAATCTCGGCGCATGCGTCTATTTCCTGATCATGCTCTTAATGTTGATCGTCTGCCCCGACTCGAGCGTCATGTCGCCCGGCTTCTGCCCGGCCGGACACTCCCCGACCCATTTGGCGTCGATCGACGAATTCTGTTTGGAGATGTTCAGCATCGGAGGATCGTAAGTTGCGCTGCCCTCGGTGTGGTAGGCAGTGTTGCCGGAGAACGTCATCACCGAGTGGGCAGTCATCGTCGTCACGCCCAGCTTGCAGACCGCGTCTATGGTCAGCTTATTGCCCTCGACGCGGCGATCGTTCTTCGAGCACAGTTCCTTGGCCATACCCAGTCCGAACTCGCGCATTTCGGCCTGCACCGATTCGTCGAGGCACATCATCGTCATGCGCTTGGTTTCCGGCTGCTGGCTGGTGCTGCGCGAAAGCTCCCACAGCCCCGATTTGAGGACGGGCAGTTCGGCAGCGAACGCGCTCGCACCGGCAAGACCAAAGCAACTGACAGCCAGAGCCAGCGCCCTTGCGATGCGGACTCCGCGGGAGGCGATCGGGAAGACGGGAAACTCGGTCCGCATGGCTTGGGTCCAGTCGGGCGATTACAGGTGTCAGATGACGAACAGGTCGACGAATTCGTGCACCGGCGTCGCGTCGAGGCGGCCGGCGTCGAGCGCGACATCGGCAATCGCGCGCTGCTGCTTCGGCGGAAAGCGCCGGGCAAGATTGGTGCGGAACTTCTCGACCAGCAGTGGAATGCCCTGGGCACGGCGGCGGCGATGTCCGACCGGGTATTCGACGACGACCTCGTCGAGCTTGGTGCCGTCCTCGAACTCGACGGTGATCGCGTTGGCGATCGATCGCTTGGCAGGATCGAGGTAGTCGCGGGAGAACTGCTTGTCCTCGACGCAGGTCATCTTGTCGCGCAAGGCGTCGATCCGGGGATCGGCGGCGATTTCGTCCTCGTAGTCGGCGGCGGTCAGGCGGCCGTAGAGCAGCGGCACGGCGACCATGTACTGGATGCAGTGGTCGCGGTCGGCCGGATTGGAAAGGGGTCCCTTCTTGTCGATGATGCGCATCGCCGATTCGTGCGTGCGAATGGTGATGCGGCGCACTTGGCCGATGCGATCGCGAACGCGCGGGTGGAGCGCCATCGCGCACTCGACTGCCGTCTGCGCGTGGAACTCGGCGGGGAAGCTGATCTTGAACAGGATGTTTTCCATCACGTAACTGCCGAACGGCCGCTGCAGCACGAATGGCTTGCCCTGGAACAGCACGTCGTAGAAGCCCCAGGTCTTGGCGCTCAACACCGACGGATAGCCCATTTCGCCCTTCGCCGCCATAAGCGCGAGGCGCACCGCCCGCGACGTCGCATCACCGGCCGCCCAGCTCTTGCGCGATCCGGTGTTCGGCGCGTGGCGGTAGGTGCGCAATGCCTGGCCGTCGACCCAGGCGAGCGACACCGCATCGACGATCCCGTCATGCGACAGCCCGAGCATCTGTCCGACCACCGCGGCAGTGGCAACCTTGACCAGCACGACGTGATCGAGCCCGACGCGGTTGAAGCTGTTCGCCAGCGCGATCACGCCCTGGATCTCGTGCGCCTTGACCATCGCTGTCAGCACCGCCTTCATCGTCAGCGGCGGCTTGCCTGCGGCGACCGCGGTGCGCGACAGCCAGTCTGCCGTGGCGAGAATGCCGCCGAGATTGTCGGACGGATGGCCCCATTCGGCGGCGAGCCAGGTGTCGTTGAAGTCCAGCCAGCGGATCATCGCGCCGATATTGAACGCCGCCTGGACCGGATCGAGCTGAAACTGCGTGCCCGGAACGCGCGCCCCGTTCGGTACGACGGTGCCCGGAACGATCGGGCCGAGCAGCTTGGTGCAGGCCGGATAGGACAGCGCCTCGAGGCCGCACCCCAGCGTGTCGACCAGGCAGTAGCGGGCGGTTTCGTACGCTTCGCCGCTTTCGATCTCGTAGCGCGCGGCGTAGTCGGCGATGTCGACCAGGACCTGGTCGGGTTTCGGACGGACGTTGGAAATCGCGGCAGACATGATTTGTCAGTTGGCGAGACCGGTCGCGGACATCCGATCAGCGCGGGGGCGCCGTGGCGTTCGGCGGCGGCGCGGTCATGGCGTCCACCGAGGCGAGCGCGATATCGTAGCCCGCAACGTGCCACAGCCCGAGCGCGTCCTTGGCCACCGCGAGTGTCTCCTGGGCCAGCGGCGTCTTCTCGTATTTGGTCAGATAGGTGATGATCACGTAGTCACCGGTCGGCGCGCCGCGCAGCGTCCGCGAATAGCTTGCCGATTTGCGCTCGCGCATGATGGTCCTGCCGATCTTCGGGCGCCGCGCCTTGAGGTCGGCCGTCCATTCGTCCCGGCTCAGCGACTCCTGCAGCACCGTGGCAGCCGCGACCCAGCTTTCGTCGAATTTCCCCTGGTCGATCAGGCGCAGCCAGCGATCGCTTTCCGTCGACGCCGCAGCGATTGTCGCAGCCATCGCGGGGTCCGCCGCTGCATCCGCGGCGCTCGCCGCAGGCGCGGCGGTTTGAGGCGTGGCGGGTCCAGGCGCGGTCTGCGCGGCGGCAGGCGTCACCTGCATCCAGACTGACATCGCGATGACAAAGGCCCACGCAGGAGCGAGGCGATGAGGCTTCATTAGCGCTCCGATAAGGGCACGAAGACCCGGTCTTCCGGACCGACATAGTTGGCCGACGGCCGGATGATCTTGCCGTCGCTGCGCTGCTCGATCACATGCGCCGCCCAACCCGCCGTGCGCGAGATGACGAAAAGCGGGGTGAACATCGCGGTCGGGACGCCGAGCATGTGATAACTGACCGCCGAATACCAGTCGAGGTTCGCAAACATCTTCTTCGCGTCCCACATCACCTGTTCCAGCCGCTCGGCGATGGCGAACATCTTCATGTCGCCGGCATCGGAGGATAGCCGCGTCGCCACCTCCTTGATCACCCGGTTGCGCGGGTCGCTCACCGTGTACACCGGATGTCCGAAGCCGATGACGACCTCCCGGTTGGCGACCCGTCGCCGGATGTCGGCCTCTGCTTCGTCGGGCGTCGCGTAGCGCTGCTGGACCTCGAACGAGAATTCGTTGGCGCCGCCGTGCTTCGGGCCGCGCAGCGCGCCGATGGCGCCGGTCAGCGCCGAATAGATGTCCGAGCCGGTACCGGCGATGACCCGCGCCGCGAACGTCGATGCATTGAATTCGTGCTCGGCGTAAAGGATCAACGAAGTATCCATCGCGCGCACCCACGGCACGGGTGCTGTCTTGCCGTGCAACAGGTGTAGGAAATGAGCGCCTATCGAATCGTCGTCGGTCTCGACGTCGATTCGCTTGTGATGATGGCTCCAGTGGTACCAGTAGAGCAGCATCGAGCCCAGCGATGCGAGCAGCCGGTCCGCGATGTCGCGCGCGCCGTCGGCGTCGTGCGGGTCGCGCTCGGGAAGGATTGCGCCCAGCGCCGAGACCGCGGTGCGCATCACGTCCATCGGGTGCGCGCCCGCAGGCAGGCGCTCGAGGATCTCCCGAATCGGGTCCGGTATGTCGCGCAGTCCCCGGAGCTTGGTCTTGTACGCGGCGAGCTGGGCCACGGTCGGCAGCTTTTCGTGGACCAGCAGGTGGGCGATTTCCTCGAACTCGCACGCTTCGGCGATATCGAGGATGTCGTAGCCCCGGTAATGGAGATCGTTGCCGGTGCGGCCGACGGTGCACAGCGCCGTATTGCCGGCGACGACGCCGGAGAGAGCGACCGACTTTTTCGGCTTCGGTGTCGTGGCAGCCGCTGCGGCGGACTCGCTCATCGGATCTCCGCGATATTCGGGCGAGGAGGGCGGGCCATCATGTCGCCCGGCGCGCGAACAACTGGTCGAGCTTCTGCTCGAAGGCGTGATAGCCGAGGAATTCGTAGAGCTCCTGGCGAGTCTGCATCGAGTCGACGACGCTTCGCTGCGTTCCCTCGCGGCGCACCGCGCGATAGACGCCGAGCGCAGCCTGGTTCATCGCGCGAAACGCCGATAGCGGGTACAGCGCGATCGCGACGCCGGCGCCGCGAAGCTCATCGACGGTAAACAACGGCGTCGCGCCGAACTCGGTGATGTTGGCCAGTACCGGGACGGCGAGCGCGTCGGCGAAGCGCCGGTACATCGCGAGCTCGGTAATCGCCTCGGGAAAGACCATGTCGGCGCCGGCGGCCACGTAGGCGCCGGCGCGGTCGAGCGCAGCGGACAAGCCCTCGACAGCCAGCGCGTCGGTGCGCGCCATCACGACGAAACCGGGGTCACTGCGCGCGTCGACGGCGGCCTTGATCCTGTCCACCATCTCGCCCGCCGCGACCAGCTCCTTGTTGGGACGGTGGCCGCAACGCTTGGCGCCCACCTGGTCTTCGATGTGCATCGCCGCCGCGCCGGCCTTGATCAGCGAGCGCACAGTGCGCGCAACGTTGAATGCCGAGGCGCCGAATCCGGTGTCGGCGTCGACCAGCAACGGCAGCGACGTCGCGTCGGTGATGCGACGGACGTCGGTCAGCACGTCGTCGAGCGTCGAGATTCCCAGGTCGGGCAGCCCGAGCGAGCCCGCTGCGACGCCGCCACCGGAAAGATAAAGCGCCTGGTAGCCGGTCTTTTCGGCGAGAACCGCATGATAGGCGCATATCGCGCCGGGAACCTGCAGCGGCTTTTCGCGCGAGAGCGCGGCGCGGAATCGGGCGCCGGGCGAAGAGGCGGTGTTCATCCGAGCAGCGCAGCGACGCCGGCGCGCTCTTCCTCGAGTTCCTTGAGCGTGGCGTCCATTTTTTCACGCGAGAAAGTGTCGATCTCGAGTCCGGTGACGCGCTGATACTCGCCGTCGGCCGTCGTTACCGGCACGCCGTACATGATGTCCTTTGGGATGCCGTAGCTGCCATCGGAGGCGAGGCCCATCGTCACCCATTTGCCGCCGCTGCCGGCGAGCCAGTCGCGCATGTGGTCGATCGCGGCGTTGGCGGCCGATGCGGCCGACGACAGTCCACGGGCTTCGATTACCGCGGCGCCTCGTTTGCCGACCGTGGGCAGGAACACCGTGCGGTTCCAGTTCTCGTCGTTGATCAGCGCCTTCAGCGATTGTCCGTCGGCTGTCGCGAACCGATAATCGGGATACATCGTCGGCGAATGATTGCCCCAGACGATCAGCTTGTCGATCGATCCCACCGGCTTGCCCGACTTGGCCGCAAGCTGCGACAGCGCGCGATTGTGATCGAGCCGCAACATAGCGGTGAAGTTTTTCTGCGGCAGTCCGGGAGCGGACTTCATCGCGATGTAGGCGTTGGTATTGGCCGGATTGCCGACGACCAGCACCTTGATGCCGCGGCTGGCGACTGCATCCATCGCCTTGCCCTGCTCGATGAAAATCCTCGCGTTCTCCAGAAGCAGATCCTTGCGCTCCATGCCCGGGCCGCGAGGCCGTGCGCCGACCAGCAGCGCCATCTCCGCGTCCTTGAAGGCGGCCTTGGGGTCGCCGCTGCCGGACATGCCGGCGAGCAGCGGAAAGGCGCAATCCTCGAGCTCCAGCATCACGCCCTTGAGTGCGGCCTGCGCCTTGTCGATCGGCAGCTCGAGCAATTGCAGCAGTACCGGCTGGTCACGTCCGAGCATGTCGCCGTTGGCGATCCGGAACAGCAGGCTATAGCCGATCTGGCCGGCGGCGCCGGTCACCGCGATGCGGACGGGCTTTTTCATCGAGAGCTCCAGGACGACGGGTTGGTTCGGGAGACTTCAGGCATCCCGGTATGCCACGGGCGGAAAAGCCGCCGTCGGCATGGCGCATCCCTGCGGGAAAATTCTACGGGCTTTGGCCGCCGGGTGTCAATTGACTCTTATGTAAGATATAAGATATAAAAGTGGCATCGCCGCCGGTCGCCAGGCGGCAGTTTGCGCGCCCGTATCGTCGATGCCCGCTGCCGTCACCCAACATACTCCCGCCTTCCGGCCGCTGTATCTGCAGCTCAGGGATCTTTTGCTGCGGGACATGGAAACTCGCCAGTGGCGGCCGGGCGAGGCGCTGCCCAGCGAGATCGAGCTGGCCGCACGCTTCGGCGTTTCGCAAGGCACGGTGCGCAAGGCGATCGACGCGCTGGCCGCCGACAATCTGGTCGTTCGGCGTCAAGGCAAAGGGACGTTCGTCGCGACGCATACCGAGGAAAAGACATCGATGTTCCGGTTTCTGCGTATCCGGCGCAGCGACGACCGCGATGAATACCCGGCAAGTCGTCTGCTCGATGTGCGCCGCGGCAAGGCGTCGGCCGAGGTGGCGCGATTGCTCGAGATCAAGCCCTCGGAAGCGGTCTTCGTCGTTCGCCGGGTGCTCGAGTACGGCGGCGAGCCGGCCGTGCTCGACGACATTACGCTGCCTGGGGCGCTGTTCAAGGGGCTGACGCGGGCCCGGCTCGAAGCTTATCGCGGCTCGATGTACGGATTCTTCGAAACACAGTTCGGTGTGCGCATGTTGCGGGCGCAGGAAAGGCTGAAGGCGATCGCCGCCGACAGCGCCACTGCGGCAATCCTGAAGGTTCGCACCGGCGAGCCGCTGCTCGCCGTCGAGCGGCTGACGCGCACCTATGGCGAGCGGCCGGTCGAGTGGCGGCGCGGCTTGTGCAGCACGCGCCGGCACTACTATCTGAACGACCTCGGCTGAGGGCGCAGCACCCGCGCCGGCGCTGGCGAGCGCCTGGCGAAACACGGTATAATTTGCGTTGTGCACTTTTCGTGCACGGCCCTTAAGACCGCGCCGGAAGGAAGGGCCAATCACGAAAGACCAACGTCATGCCGTTTCCGACGGATTCGCGCCAAGCGGCCGCAACCTGCGCGGCGTGTCGTGCGTTCCCCGGAATGCGCGATGGCGGAACTCCTGATGCCGACGGCAGCCGCCGGGGCGCCGATGTCCGATAGCGAGCTTCCAGGGCGACTGCCTCGGGCCGCGCGTCCGGTATATCTCAATCTTATCGCGATCCGGCAGCCGGTCCCCGCGATCGTTTCGATCCTGCATCGCCTGAGCGGCGCGCTGCTGTTTCTGGTCGGAATTCCGCTGCTGTTGTGGGCGGTCCAGCAAAGCCTTGCGTCGCCCGATGCCTATGCTGCGCTGCGAGCCAGCCTCGCCCATCCGATCGCCAAGCTACTGCTGGTTGGGCTGGCCTGGGCCTACCTTCATCATTTCTGCGCCGGCATCCGCTATCTGCTGCTCGATCTGCATATCGGGACCGAGCTCACACCGTCGCGGCAATCGAGTTACGCCGTGCTGATCGTCAGTCTCGCGCTGACCGCGATCATCGGAGCCCGGCTTTGGTAGCGCGCATCATCGTCGGCGCGCACTACGGGTGGAAGGATTGGCTGGCGCAGCGCGCGACCGCCGTAATCATGGCGCTGTACACGCTGCTGCTGCTCGGCATCGTGCTGTACCAGGGTGGTATCGATTACGCATCGTGGACCGCGCTGTTTGCGCATCCTGCGTTTCGCATCGCTACGCTGTTGTTCGGCCTGGCGCTGTTCTGGCATGCGTGGATCGGCATGCGCGACATCTGGATGGATTACATCAAGCCGGCGGGTCTTCGGCTGGCGCTGGAAGTGCTGACGGTGATCGTTCTGGTCGGCTACGCGGCATGGCTGGTCGAGGTCCTGTGGAGGCCGGGACGATGAGCCTCGCCGTGCGCAAGTTCGATGCTATCGTCGTCGGCGCCGGCGGCGCCGGCATGCGCGCCTCGCTCCAGCTCGCCGAGTCGGGCATGTCGGTCGCGGTTCTGTCGAAGGTTTTTCCGACGCGGTCGCATACGGTCGCCGCGCAGGGCGGCATCGGCGCCAGTCTCGGCAACATGGGCGAGGACAGCTGGCTTTGGCACATGTACGACACCGTCAAGGGCTCCGACTGGCTCGGCGACCAGGACGCGATCGAGTACATGTGCAAGATGGCTCCGCAAGTCGTCTACGAGCTCGAGCACTTCGGCATGCCGTTCGACCGCAACGCCGACGGCACGCTCTACCAGCGTCCGTTCGGCGGGCACTCGGCGAACTTCGGCGAGAAAGCGGTCCAGCGTGCGGTCGCCTCCGCGGACCGGACCGGACACGCGATGCTGCACACGCTTTATCAGCGCAACGTCCGCGCGCGAACTCAATTCTTCGTCGAGTGGATGGCGCTGGACCTGATCCGCGATGCGCAGGGCGAAGTGCTCGGCGTCACCGCACTGGAGATGGAGACCGGCGAAGTGATGCTGTTGCAGGCGAAGGCCACGCTGTTCGCCACCGGCGGCGCGGGCCGGATCTTTGCGGCGAGCACCAACGCGTTCATCAATACCGGCGACGGCCTGGGCATGGCCGCGCGGGCCGGCATTCCGCTGGAGGACATGGAGTTCTGGCAATTCCATCCGACCGGCGTGGCAGGGGCCGGCGTGCTGATCACCGAGGCCGTGCGCGGCGAAGGCGGAATCCTGCTCAACGCCAACGGCGAGCGCTTCATGGAGCGGTACGCGCCGAACCTGAAGGACTTGGCGTCGCGCGATATCGTGTCGCGATCGATGGACCAGGAGATCAAGGAGGGCCGCGGCTGCGGTCCGCACAAGGATTACGTGTTGCTGAAGCTCGATCATCTCGGACCCGAGGTGATCATGAAACGCCTGCCGTCGATCCGCGATATTGCGATCAAGTTCGCCAATGTCGATCCGATCCGCGAGCCGATTCCGGTCGTGCCGACGATCCACTACATGATGGGCGGAATCCCGACCAATGTGCATGGCCAGGTCGTCGCTCCGGACGCGGGCGACCCGAATGCCGTCGTGCCGGGGTTCTTCGCGATCGGCGAATGCGCCTGCGTGTCGGTTCACGGCGCCAATCGCCTGGGCACGAATTCGCTGCTGGATCTGCTCGTGTTCGGCCGCGCCGCCGGAGACTTCATCGTCGGCCAGAACCTGCAGAGACAAGCGCACAAGCCGCTGCCGCCGCACGCCGCCGATGCCGCGCTCGCTCGTCTGGCGCGGCTCGATAGCGCGACGACAGGCGAGCAGGTTGCCGACGTCGCGAATACGCTACGCCGTACCGTGCAGACACATTGCGGCGTCTTTCGCAATCAGACGTTGCTGACCGAGGGTGTGGTCAAGATCCTCGAGCTGGAGCGACGCGTGCAACGACTCGCGATCCAGGATAAGAGCCGAACGTTCAATACTGCGAGAGTCGAGGCACTCGAGGTCGACAACCTGATCGAGGTCGCCAAGGCGACGATCATATCGGCGGAGGCGCGCCGGGAAAGCCGCGGCGCGCAGGCGCGCAGCGATTATCCGAACCGTGACGACGCGAACTGGCTGAAACACACGCTGTGGTTCCGCGACGGGAACCGCCTCGACTACAAGCCGGTAAACATGAAGCCGGTCTCGGTCGACGCCTTCCCGCCAAAGACCCGCACCTACTGATCGAACCAAACTCGATGAAGTTCCGCATTTACCGCTACGATCCGGCCAAGGACAGCGCGCCCTATATGAAGGATTACGACGTCGCGCTCGATCCGCACGACCGGATGCTGCTCGATGCGATGATCCGGCTGAAGGCCGTCGACGACACGCTGGCGTTCCGGCGCTCGTGTCGCGAGGGTGTGTGCGGGTCCGACGCGATGAACATCAACGGCAGGAACGGCCTTGCCTGCATCACCAACCTGCGCGAGCTCTCCGAGCCGATCGTGCTGCGGCCACTGCCGGGCCTGCCTGTGATCCGCGACCTGATCGTCGATATGAGCCAGTTCTTCAAGCAGTATCATTCGATCAAGCCGTACGTCGTCGACGACACGCCGCCGCCGGAGAAGGAGCGACTGCAGTCGCCGCAGGCGCGCGAAGAGCTCGATGGATTGTACGAGTGCATCCTTTGCGCCTGCTGCTCTACCGCGTGCCCGTCGTTCTGGTGGAATCCCGACAAGTTCGTGGGGCCGGCCGGATTGCTCAACGCCTACCGTTTCATCGCCGATTCGCGCGACCAGGCGACCAGCGAGCGGCTCGATAACCTGGACGACCCGTACCGGCTGTTCCGCTGCCATACGATCATGAACTGCGTCGACGTTTGCCCGAAGGGCCTGAATCCGTCGGCCGCGATCGGCAGGATTCGCAGTCTGCTGGTCAAACGAGCGGTCTGAAGGCCAGTCGTGGATACCCGGCCCGCGCTTGCGACGCCTTGCGAGCCTCCGCTGTCGGCCGGCGAGCGGCCGGTGCAAGCCGGGATCGATGCGCGCTCGCTTGCCCGTCTGCGCTGGCGCTGCCGTCGCGGCATGCTGGAGAACGATCTGATCCTCGAACGATTTCTCGATGCCCGCGCCGACGCGCTGAGCGCGGCCGACATTGCCGCGCTTGACCTGCTGCTGGACTATAGCGACAACGACCTGTGGGACATTCTGTCCGGCCGCATGGAGCCCGTCGATGTCTCGCTGCTGCCGCTGATCGGATGCCTGAGATCCATTTGAGGACACGACGGGAAATTCCGCCGGTCCACCCGTGACCGCCGCCTGGAGTCATATGCCATGACCGACCGCAACGCGACACTGAACTTCGGCGACAGCACCGCGCCGATAAGCTTTCCGGTGCTGCCCGGGACGATCGGCCCGGAGGTGATCGACATCCGCGCGCTGTATGCCAAGACCGGCAAGTTCACCTACGACCCGGGATTCCTCTCGACCGCCGCGTGCGCGTCGACGATCACCTACATCGACGGCGACAAGGGCGAGCTTCTCTACCGCGGCTACCCGATCGAGCAGCTCGCCGTGCAGTGCGATTTTCTCGAGGTCTGCTATCTGCTGCTGAACGGCGAATTGCCCAACGCGCAAGCAGAAGGACGAGTTCGTGCAGATGGTGACGATGCACACGATGGTGCACGAGCAGATGGGCCAGTTCTTCCGCGGCTTCCGCCGCGACTCGCATCCGATGGCGATGCTGGTCGGCGTCGACCGGCTCGCTGTCGGCGTTCTATCACGATTCGCTCGACATCACCGACGCGCACCACCGCGAAGTCTCGGCGATCCGCCTGATCGCCAAGCTGCCGACGCTGGTGGCGATGTGCTACAAGTACACGATGGGTCAGCCGTTCGTGTATCCGCGCAACGAGCTCTCCTACGCCGCGAACTTCATGCGCATGATGTTCTCGGTCCCCTGCGAAGACTACAAGGTCAACGACGTTCTGGTCCGCGCGCTCGACCGCATCTTCATCTTGCACGCCGACCACGAGCAGAACGCATCGACGTCTACGGTGCGGCTTGCGGGCTCGTCGGGAGCCAATCCGTTCGCCTGCATCGCCGCGGGCATCGCCTGCCTGTGGGGGCCCGCGCACGGCGGCGCCAACGAGGCCGCGCTCAACATGCTCGAGGAGATCGGCGATGTGTCGAGAATCGGCGATTTCATCAAGCGCGCCAAGGACAAGAATTCCGGCTTCAAGCTGATGGGCTTCGGCCATCGGGTCTACAAGAACTACGACCCGCGCGCCAAACTGATGCGCGAAACCTGCTACGAAGTCCTCGAGGAGCTGGGACTGCACGACGATCGCCTGTTCAAGCTGGCGATGGCGCTGGAGAAGATCGCGCTCGAGGACGACTATTTCGTCTCGCGCAAGCTCTATCCGAACGTCGACTTCTATTCGGGCATCGTGCAGCGCGCGATCGGGATCCCGGTCAGCCTGTTCACGGCGATCTTCGCCTTGGCGCGCACCGTCGGCTGGATCGCGCAATGGAACGAGATGATTTCCGATCCCGACCAGAAGATCGGCCGCCCGAGGCAGCTCTACACGGGTGCTACGCGGCGCGAGGTCGTGCCGATCGCCCAGCGCTAGATCCGGCGCTTGCGCCGCGGCGGTCCCGCCCCGATATAGGTGAAGCCATGAGCATGATGAGGGAGTTCGAAGAGACCAGCACGCTGTTCGGCGGCAATGCGCCGTTCATCGAAGACCAGTACGAGAGATACCTGGGCGATCCGGGCGCCGTCAGTCCCGACTGGCGGGCGTACTTCGATACGCTGCGCGGCGGCGTGCAGGACGTGCCGCAGGCGCCGGTCGTCGAGTCGTTCATCCAGCTGGCGAAAAACCGCCGGCTTGCCGCGCCGATGGTCGACGCGGCGGCGATGCACAAGCAGGTCCTGGTGCTGCGGCTGATCAGCAAGTACCGCACGGTCGGATTCTTCCACGCCGACCTCGACCCGCTGCAACGCGCCGAGCGCCCGCACATTGCCGATCTCGACGTCAAGACCTACGGCTTTACCGACGCCGATTTCGACAGCGAGTTCGACATCGGGTCGTTCAAGGGTGCGCCGCAGGGCGCGAGTCGGATGCGCTTGCGCGACCTGATCAGTGCACTGCAGGAAACGTATTGCCGTACGTTCGGCGCCGAGTACATGTACATCGCCGACACCGCGCAAAAGCGGTTCATCCAGCAACGGCTGGAGCCGCTGCGCTCGCGGCCCAGTTACGCGCCGGAGTTTCGGCGGCATATCCTGGAGCGACTGACCGCCGCGGAGACGCTCGAGCGCTACCTGCACACCAAGTACGTCGGCCAGAAACGCTTTTCCGCCGAGGGCGGCGACACGCTGATTCCGATGCTCGACCACCTGATCCAGAAGGCGGGCGCCGGCGGCGTGCAGGAAATGGTCATCGGCATGGCGCACCGCGGCCGGCTGAACGTGCTGGTCAATACGCTGGGCAAGATGCCCAAGGACCTGTTCGCCGAGTTCGAGGGGCAGGCACGAGGTCGACCTTCCGGCGGGCGACGTCAAGTATCACCAGGGATTCTCTTCCGACGTGGTCACGCCCGGGCGGCCCGATGCACCTGACGCTGGCGTTCAATCCGTCGCATCTGGAGATCGTCAACCCAGTCGTCGAAGGCTCGGTCCGCGCGCGCCAGGACCGCCGCAAGGACCCGACGTTCGACCAGGTGCTTGCCGCTGCTGATCCATGGCGATGCAGCGATCGCCGGCCAGGGCGTGGTGCAGGAGACGCTCAACCTGTCGCAAACGCGCGGCTATCGCACCGGGGGCACGATTCATCTGGTCGTCAATAACCAGATCGGCTTCACCACATCGGATCCGCGCGATACGCGCGGCACGCTCTATTGCACCGACGTCGCCAAGATGGTCGAGGCGCCGATATTCCATGTCAATGGCGACGATCCCGAGGCCTGCCTGCTGGCGATCGAGGTCGCGATCGAGTTCCGGCAGAAATTCGACAAGGATGTCTTCATCGACCTCGTCTGCTTCCGCAAGCTGGGCCACAACGAGGCCGATGAGCCGATGATCACGCAACCGCTGATGTACAAGCGCATCCGCGAGCATCCCGGTACACGGGCGCGCTATGCCGAAAAGCTCGCCAAGGAAGGGGTAATCACCGCCGGCGATGCCGACGCGATGATCGCGACCTATCGCCAGGCGATGGACAAGGGATATCACACCAATACCACCATCCTTTCGAACTACAAGGCGCCGTTCTCGGTCGACTGGGCCCGGTTCGTCGGACGGCACTGGGCCGACGAAGCGGATACGACCGTGCCGTTGCAGAGGTTGACGGAACTGGCGAAGCGCGTCACCGACGTCCCCCCGAGCTTCAAGCTGCACCCGCGGGTGGAAAAAATGATCGCCGATCGCCGTGCGATGGGCGAGGGTGCACTGCCCCTCGACTGGGGCATGGCCGAAACGCTCGCTTACGCGACGCTGGTCGACCAGGGCTACGGCGTGCGGCTATCGGGACAGGACACCGGTCGGGGCACGTTCTCACACCGCCACGCGGTGCTGCATGATCAGAATCGCGAAAAATGGGACGCCGGGATCTGGGTGCCGCTGCAGCACATCAAGGAAGGGCAGCCTGATTTCGAAGTGATCGACTCGGTGCTGTCGGAGGAGGCGGTGCTGGGATTCGAGTACGGCTACGCGACCTCCGAGCCCAACAAGCTCGTCGTATGGGAAGCGCAGTTCGGCGACTTCGCCAACGGCGCGCAGGTGGTCATCGACCAGTTCATTGCGGCCGGGCGAAGTCAAATGGGGTCGCGTCTGCGGCCTCTCCTTGCTGCTGCCGCACGGCTACGAGGGCCAGGGCCCCGAGCACTCCTCGGCGCGGCCCGAGCGCTATCTGCAACTGTGCGCAGAGCACAATATGCAGGTGTGCGTGCCGACGACTCCGGCGCAGATCTTCCACCTGCTGCGCCGGCAGATGGTGCGCAACTTCCGCAAGCCGCTGATCGTGATGAGCCCGAAGAGCCTGCTGCGGCACAAGGAGGCCGTGTCGACGATGGAAGAGCTCGCCAATGGAAAATTCCAGACGGTCATCGGCGACGTCGACAAACCGGTCGCGAACAACGTGCGCCGTGTGATCGTTTGTAGCGGCAAGGTCTACTACGATCTCCTGGCGCACCGGCGAGAGCAGAAGATCGCCGACATCGCCGTCATCCGGCTCGAGCAGCAGTATCCGTTTCCGCACGCGGATTTCAAGCGGGAGGTGGCACGCTATCCGAATGCGACCGAAGTGGTCTGGTGCCAGGAGGAGCCGCAGAACCAGAGCGCCTGGTACCGGCTTCGCGCGTACATGCGCGCCGACATCGGCGACAAGCAGGTGCTCGCCTATGCCGGCCGTCCGATCTCGGCATCACCCGCCGTCGGCTACCTGTCCAAGCATCTGGAACAGCAGAAGGCAGTCGTCGAGGACGCGTTCGCGGACACGCTGAGGTCGGGAGAAATGGTGACCGCGCATTGAGTTCCCGATGGTGGGCGCCAGCGAGAAGAAACGAGAGCTCGGCGAGAAAGGCGCGTTCGCACGCACCGGTCCGTACTACAGGGATGGAAGATGCTGATTGAAGTCAAGGTACCGGTGCTGCCGGAGTCGATCACCGAGGCGACACTGGTCAACTGGCACAGGAAGGCCGGCGATGCGGTCAAGCGCGACGAGAACCTGGTCGACATCGAAACCGACAAGGTCGTGCTCGAATTGCCGGCGCCGGATTCCGGCGTGCTGACCGAAATACGGCGCGGCGACGGTTCGACAGTCACCGCGCAGGAAGTCATCGCGGTGCTGGACACCGGAGCGCAGGCGACGGCCCAGGCCGGCGTCGCAGGGGCGACGCCGGCGCCAACCGCCGCGCCAGCCGCAACCTCGACGGCGAATCCGGCTCCAGCTCCGGGAAATGCATCCGCCGCAGCGAAGTCTACCGCCGCGCCCGGCGCGGTACTGCCGGCGGCGCGCAAGATGATGGCCGAGCAAAACCTCGGAGCGGCCGATGTCGCGGGGACGGGCCGCGGCGGCCGCATCACCAAGGAGGATGTTCGTCGCCGTCGCCGCGACTCGGGCGTCGCCCGCGCAGGCCAGCCAACCGCAAGCCACCGCGCCGGCAGCGAAGGCGCCCTCGGCCGCCGCCCGCGGTCAATCGCCGGCGAGTCTCGGCGCGCGGCCGGAGCAGCGCGTGCCGATGTCGCGGCTGCGCCAGCGCGTCGCCGAGCGGCTGGTGCAGTCGCAGTCGACCGCGGCGATCCTGACGACGTTCAACGAAGTCAACATGCAGCCGGTGATCGAGCTGCGCAACCGCTACAAGGAGCGCTTCGAGAAGGAGTACGGCGTCAAGCTCGGCTTCATGGGCTTTTTCGTCAAGGCGGCGGTGCACGCGCTGAAGAAATTTCCCGCTGGTCAACGCATCGATCGACGGCAACGACATCGTCTACCACGGCTACTTCGACATCGGCATCGCCGTCGGCAGCCCGCGCGGACTGGTCGTGCCGATCCTGCGCGACGCCGATCAGCTGTCGATCGCCGAGATCGAGAAGCAGATCGCCGATTTCGGCAAGCGCGCGCAGGACGGCAAGCTGACGGTCGAGGAGCTGACCGGCGGCACCTACACGATTTCCAACGGCGGCGTGTTCGGCTCGATGCTGTCGACGCCGATCATCAATCCGCCGCAATCGGCGATCCTCGGCGTGCATGCGACGCGGGAGCGCGCGGTGGTCGAGAACGGCCAGGTCGTCATCCGGCCGATGAACTACCTCGCGCAGTCGTACGACCACCGCATCATCGACGGCCGCGAGGCGGTGCTGTCGCTGGTGGCGATCAAGGAAGCGCTGGAGGATCCGGCGCGCCTGCTGCTCGATCTTGATCGACGCGAAAGTCCATGGCAGAGCCATTCGACGTCGTCGTGATCGGCGGCGGGCCCGGCGGCTACATCGCCGCCATCCGCGCCGCGCAGCTGGGCTTCAACGATCGCCTGCATCGACGACTGGAAGACGCGCCGAAGGCAAGCCGGCGCCGGGCGGCACCTGCACCAACGTCGGCTGCATTCCGTCGAAGGCGCTGCTGCAGTCGTCCGAGAATTACGAGCACGCCGGGCACGCCTTCGCCGAGCACGGCATCGAGGTGAAGGGCCTCGCGCTCGACGTGCGCAGATGCTCGCGCGCAAGGACAAGGTCGTCACGCAGAACAACGACGGCATCGTCTACCTGTTCAAGAAGAACAAGGTCGCGTTCTTCCACGGCCGCGGCAGCTTCGCCGGCCGCGAAGGCGACGGCGGCTGGCAGATCGACGTCGACCGGCGCCGGCGCCGCAGACGCTCGACGCGAAGCACGTGATCGTCGCCACCGGCTCGAAGCCGCGCGCGCTGCCCGGCGCGCCGTTCGACAACGAGCTGATCCTCGACAACGACGGCGCGCTGGCGATCGCCGCGGTGCCGAAGCGCCTCGGCGTCATCGGCGCCGGCGTGATCGGCCTGGAGATGGGCAGCGTGTGGCGGCGCCTGGGCGCCGAGGTCACGGTGCTCGAGGCGCTGCCGGCTTTCCTCGGCGCGGCCGACGAGCGGTCGCCAAGGAAGCGCCGAAGCTGTTCGCCAAGCAGGGCCTCGACGATCCAGCCTCGGCGTCAAGATCAGCGAGGTCACGGTCGGGCAAGAACGACGTCACCGTCGAATACACCGACGCCGAGGGCGAGGCGCAGACGGCGACGTTCGACAAGCTGATCGTGTCGATCGGCCGCGTGCCGAACACCGACGGCCTCGACGCCGAGGCGGTCGGCCTGAAGCTCGACGAGCGCGGCTTCGTCGAGGTCGACGACGACTGCCGGACCAACCTGCCCAACGTCTGGGCGATCGGCGACGTCGTGCGCGGGCCGATGCTCGCGCACAAGGCCGAGGAAGAGGGCGTCGCGGTCGCCGAGCGCATCGCCGGCCAGCACGGCCACGTCGACTTCAACACCGTGCCCTGGGTCATCTACACGTCGCCCGAGATCGCCTGGGTCGGCAAGACCGAGCAGCAGCTGAAGGCCGCGGGCGTCGCCTACCGCGCGGGCACGTTTCCGTTCTGGCCAACGGCCGCGCGCGGGCGCTGGGCGACACCACGCGGCTTCGTCAAGATGCTCGCCGACGCCAAGACCGACCGCGTCCTCGGCGTGCACGTCGATCGGCCCGCTCGCCTCCGAGCTGATCGCCGAGGGCGTGGTCGCGATGGAATTCGGCGCCTCGAGCGAGGACATCGCGCGCATCTGCCACGCGCATCCGTCGCTGTCCGAAGCGACGCAAGGAGGCGGCGCTGGCGGTCGACAAGCGCTCGCTGAACTTCTGAGCGTCGGGCGATTGCGCCGGCATGATCATCGTCGCCCATCGTCATGAACGAAGCCGTCGCCGAGGCCCTACGTTACGACGGCGCGAGACGGCTCGCTGCTCGCGCACGCTCAAACCGCGACCTCGACCGGCGCCGGATCGTCGCTCGACCACGCGCAGCTCGGCGCGCTCGACCGACTGCAGCGCCTGCACGACGAGCTGGTCGCATTCCGCGCGGCGCGGCAGTCGACGCTGCAAGCGCTGGTTCCATCCGCCGCGACCTCCGCGCGGCGTCTACCTGTGGGGCGGCGTCGGCCGCGGCAAGAGCTTCCTGATGGACGCTTCTATCGCGGCGGTGCCGCTGCGGCGCAAGACGCCGCGTTCATTTCCACGCGTTCATGCGCGACGTCCACGACGAGCTGAGCGACGCTGCAGCGCGAGGACGATCCGCTGGCGACGGTCGCGGCGCGGATCGCCAGCCGCTACCGCCTGATCTGCTTCGACGAATTTCACGTTTCCGACATCGCCGACGCGATGATCCTCGGACGCCTGCTGACGCGCGCTGTTCAGCCGCGGCGTCGGTGTTCGTGCATGACGTCGAACTACGGGCCCGACGACCTGTATCCGAACGGCCTGCAGCGGCGAACCTTCTGCCGACGATCGCGCTGCTCAAGCAATGGCTCGACGTCGTCGAGGTCGACGGCGGCATCGACTACCGGCTGCGGGCGCTCGAGCAGGCTGCAGCCTACTATGTCACGCCGCCGGCGCGCGGCCGACGCGGAGGCTGCGCCGCGCTTTCGAGCGGATGCGCCGCGGGCCCCGACGAGGATCCGCGGCTTGTCGATCGAGGCGCGCGCGCTGTGCCAAGCGCGCGCCGGCAGCGTCGTCTGGTTCGATTTCGCCACGCTGTGCGACGGGCCGCGCTCGCAGCTCGACTACCTCGAGCTCGCGCGGCGCTTCGCGGTGTGTCGTGTCGGACGTGCCGCGGATCACGCCCGACATGAGCGACGCCGCCCGCCGCTTCACCTGGCTCGTCGACGTGCT
>CAWHEN010000003.1:0-362072 GCA_963828595.1 uncultured beta proteobacterium | reverse complement strand
AGCGCCGAGTGCCCGATGCCGCTGCGGCAGAAGCTGTGGGACCGACTGGCCAACGAGTGGCGGCCCTCGCGGGTGCAGGCCAAGGTCGTGACGATCGACTTTGCCGACCTGCCGACGCACTTCGACGCGTTCCTCAAGGGCACGGTGCGGGGCCGCACCGTCGTGCGCGTCGGCGCCGATACCGCCGGTCTCTGAACCCGAGACAACCGATGCGTACCTATACCGAAGCGCACCGGCGCTCGCTCGCCGATCGCGATGCCTTCTGGCGCGAGCGAGGCGGGGCTGATCGACTGGCAGACGCCATTCACCGAGGTGCTCGACTACAGCCGGCCGCCGTTCGCGCGCTGGTTCGTCGGCGGCGCACCAATCTGTGCCACAACGCGGTCGACCGCCATCTGGCGACGCGCGGCGAACAGCCGGCGCTGGTCTACATCTCCACCGAAACCGACACGAGCCGCAGCTACAGCTATCGCGAGCTGCACGACGAGGTCAATCGCTTTGCGGCGATCCTGCAAGGCGCAGGGCGTCGGCACGGGCGATCGCGTGCTGATCTACATGCCGATGATCGCCGGAGGCGGTGTTCGCGATGCTGGCCTGTGCGCGCATCGGCGCGATCCATTCGGTCGTGTTCGGCGGCTTTGCCGCGGCCAGCCTCGCAACGCGCATCGACGACGCGAAGCCGAAAGTCCTGATCACCGCCGACGCCGGCATGCGCGGCGGCAAGGCCGGTTCCGTACAAGCCGCTGGTCGATGAGGCCCTGCAGCTCGCGCGCGCATCCGCCGTCGCACGTGCTCATCGTCGATCGCGGCCTCGACGCGGCGATGAGCAGCACCGCCGGACGCGATCTCGACTATGCGACGCTGGCCGCGCAGCACGCGGGCGCGACAGTGCCCTGCGCCTGGCTCGAGTCCACCGAGCCGTCATACATCCTGTACACCTCGGGCACCACCGGCAATCCGAAAGGCGTGCAGCGCGACACCGGCGGCTATGCGGTGGCGCTGACGGCGTCGATGCGCGACATCTTCTGCGTCGCTCCGGGCGAGACCATGTTCACGACCAGCGACATCGGCTGGGTCGTCGGGCATTCGTACATCGTCTACGGGCCGCTGCTCAACGGATCGACGACCATCCTGTACGAAGGCCTGCCGATCCGGCCCGACCCCGGTATCTGGTGGCAGATCGTCGCCGAGCACAAGGTTCGCACGATGTTCAGCTCGCCGACGGCGATACGCGTGCTGAAAAAGCAGGATCCGGCGTTCATGAAGACGCACGACGTCTCGTCGCTGCGCTATCTGTTCCTCGCCGGCGAGCCGCTCGACGAGCCGACCGCGCGCTGGGCGGCGGATTCGCTGGGCGTCGCGATCGTCGACAACTACTGGCAGACCGAGAGCGGCTGGCCGATTCTGTCGGCGCAGCTCGGGATCGCCGAGACGCCGCGCAAATTCGGCAGTCCGTCATTTCCGGTGTGCGGCTACGACGTGCAGGCTGCTCGACGAGGTGACCGGCGCGGAAGTCGGCACCGACCAAAAAGGCGTCCTGGCGATCGTCCCGCCGCTGCCGCCGGGGTGCATGACGACGGTCTGGGGCGATGACCGGCGCTTCGTCCAGACCTATTTCGAGACGCTGCCCGGCGGCAACGTCTATTCGACGTTCGACTGGGCGACGCGCGACGCCGACGGCTACTACTTCGTCCTCGGCCGCACCGACGACGTGATCAACGTCGCCGGTCACCGCCTGGGCACGCGCGAAATCGAGGAAGCGGTGCAGGCGCACCCCGGACATCGCCGAAGTCGCGGTCGTCGGTGTTGCCGATCCGGTGAAGGGCCAGATGCCGGTGGCGTTCGCGGTGGTCAAGGATCCGTCGCTGGTCGCCACCGCGGAAGGCGCTCGCGCGGATGCGCGAGGAAGTGATGAGCACCGTCGATCGCAAGCTCGGCGCGATCGCGCGTCCCGGCGCCGTGCATTTCGTCACGCTGCTGCCCAAGACGCGCTCGGGCAAGCTGTTGCGGCGCGCGATTCAGGCATTGGCCGAAGGTCGCGATCCCGGCGATCTGACGACGATCGAGGATCCGGCGGCGCTTGAGCAGATCCGCGGCGCTCTGGATTGCGTAGTCAGTCGACCAATCCCCTTACCGTCCAACGGTTCCTTGTCCGCGCGGCATACGTATGATGGTTTTCGCCGACCTTTCCACACTTCCCGCGCCACTCCGCCGCCCGCCGCACGTTCGCGCTCGCGCGAGTGATGCGCGGCGACGCGACCGACAGCATCCACTACGGATCGGTCGCGGTCGTCGACCGTGACGGCCGCCTTGTGTTCGCCGCCGGCGACCCGTCGTTCGTCACGATGACGCGCAGCGCGCTCAAGCCGCTGCAGGCCGTGCCACTGGTCGCCGCCGGCGGGCGTCGAACGCTTCGGGTTTTCGAGCGAGCAGATGGCGCTGCTGTGCGCCAGCCACTCCGGCGAGCCGCGTCACGTCGCCGGCGTCGCCGACATGCTGCGCCGCGCCGGGTGCCAGCCCGACCAGCTGCAGTGCGGCGTGCATCCGCCGCTATTTTATGCCGCGCGCGACGAACTACCACCTGCCGGCGTCATCTTCACGCCGCTGCAGCACAATTGCTCAGGCAAGCACACCGGGATGCTGGCCTATTGCCGGCACTGTGGCCTACCGACTGAAACCTACCTGGCGTTCGACCATCCGCTGCAGCGCGCGATTCGCCAGGCGGTCGCACACCTGACCGGTGTCGCGGAGTCGAGCCTGGTCGCCGGTATCGACGGTTGCTCGGCGCCCGAATTACGCGGTGCCGCTGTCCGCGCTCGCCTTCGCCTACGCGCGACTCGCCGGGGCCGAAGACGCCCGATACGGACGCGCGCCGCTCGCTCTCGCCGACGCCGATGAGCACGCACCCGGAAATGGTGTCCGGCGAGAAGCGCAACGACCTCGTCCTGATGCGCGCCGGCCGCGGCGACTGGGTCACCAAGGTCGGCGCCGAAGGCGTCCAGGCGATCGGCGTGCGCAGCAAGGGCTGGGGCATCGCGGTCAAAGTCGTCGACGGCAATGCGCGCGGGCTGCATCCGACGACGGTCGCCGTGCTCGAGCAGCTGGGACTGCTCGACGACGTGCAACGAGCCGAGCTGTCGGCCTGGCGCGAACCGGCGATCCGCAACTATCGCGGCATCGTTACCGGCAAGGTCGAGCCGGTTGTTGCGCTGGAGCAACGCGGTTGACCGCGCAATTGTGCAGGTTCTCCGGCCGGGACTGAACTTCCCGCAGCGCGAACGGTCTAGGATGCAAGCTGCCTGCCTGAGTCGATCGCGTGGCGCGCCTGACGGCTCGGCTATACTGCCGGCGGGTATCGCGCCCACCGGATCCGGTGTGGCGACAATAACGATTGACTCAGGGACTGGCCGCGGATGGCTGACCGCGAAGTAGATCAGCAGCTGGTCGAGCGCGCGCAACGGGGTGACAAGCGCGCTTTCGAGCTGCTGGTGGTGAAGTACCAGCGCAAGCTCGGACGGCTGTTGTCGCGGCTGGTGCGCGACCCGGGCGAAGTCGAGGACGTGACGCAGGAGGCGTTCATCAAGGCGTACCGCGCACTGCCTTCGTTTCGCGGGGACAGCGCGTTTTATACGTGGCTTTATCGCATCGCGATCAACACGGCCAAGAACTACCTGGTCGCGATGGGCCGGCGGGCGCCGACGTCCACCGGCTTCGACAACGAGGAGGCGGAGAATTTCGAAGACGCCGAGCAGCTTCGCGATTCGGCGACGCCGGAAGACGAGTTGCACGGCAAGCAGATAGCGGCTACCGTCAACAAGGCGATGGAGACGCTGCCCGAAGACTTGCGCACCGCGATAACGCTGCGCGAGATCGAGGGCCTGAGTTACGAAGAGATTGCCAACGCGATGAATTGTCCGATTGGCACGGTGCGCTCCCGGATCTTCCGGGCGCGTGAAGCGATCGCGGAGCAGTTGCGACCGCTTTTGGGGACTGACAAGGACCGGAGATGGTGATGGGCAACTTCAAGGCAGGATTCGGCGCCGAGAGCAGCGCACCGACGGCGCCGACACCGGAGGAAATCTCGCTGCTGATCGACGGAGAGCTCGAGCCCGCGCGGGCCGACGCTGTCGTCACCAGCTTGTGTCGATCCGAAGGTCGTGGCGACCTGGGTTTGTTACCACGTGATCGGGGACGCCTGCGCGGGGTCGCCGCGCGCGGACTCGATTCGAAGGCGATTCGTCGAGCTGTTCGCAGCCGAGCCGACAGTGCTTGCGCCGCCGCGGCGATCACCCGCGCCGCACGCGATCGCACTGGCGCTGGCGGCGACGGTGGCGGCGGTAAGCGTCGTCGGCTGGGTAGCGCTGACGACGATGCCGACGCCGGTCGCGGCGATTGCCAGCGCCAGACAGGCGGTCGGCGTGCGCGCGGCGGACGCCCGCCCCGCAGTCGACAACGAGTATCTGCTGGTGCATCAGGAATACTCGCCGACCAATGCGATTCAGGGCATAGGCCCCTATTTGCGCGGCGTCGCGGCCACCGAGCCGGATGCGCGTCCGTAGCCCCCGGCGCCCGGCGGCAGTGGTCCGCCCGGCTGCGCGGCGGCATCGGGGCTCGCCGCCGTCACGCTGCTTGTCGTCCCGACGGCACTCGCCCAGGACGCGGCCGACTGGCTGCAACGCGCGGCGACCGCCGCGCGCCAGCTGAACTACGTCGGCACCATCGTCTATCAGCACGGCGGCCGCATCGAGACGTCGCGTCTTTATCACCTGCAGACGCGTACGGCGAGTCGGAAAAACTGTCCAATCTCGACGGTCCGGCGCGGGAGATCATCCGCAACGGCGAGCAGGTACGCTGCTATTACCCCGAGGCCAAGGTGATTCGCGTCGAGCCGCGAAGCATGCACAACGCATTCCCGTCGCTGCTTCCGCAGCAGCTGGCGACGCTGGCGACCTATTATCAATTCCGCAAGGCCGAGATCGCGCGTGTCGCCGGGCTCGAGACGCAGGCGTACGTGTTCGAGCCCAAGGATGGGCTGCGCTACGGCCACAAGCTTTGGGCCGACATCGCCACCGGGCTCTTGCTGAAGGCCCGCCTGCTCAACGAAAGGAACGAACCGGTCGAGCAGTTCGCGTTCAGCGACATTCAGATCGGCGTGCGACTCGATCGCGATGCGACCAAGCCGCCGTTCGCAACCGTGCCCCCCGACTGGCAGGTACGCGAATCGCCGGCAGCCGACATCGCGCCGAAGGAGACCGGCTGGGTGGTTCGCGATATGCCGCCCGGCTTCACCAAGATCGTCGAAGGTTTTCGCACGCTTCGCGGCAAGCGCGGCGCAAGTCGCGCACATCGTCTATTCGGATGGGCTGGTCGCGATTTCGGTGTTCGTCGAGCCGACGCCGGCGACGCCGCAGCCGGTCGGCCTGTCGCAGCAAGGCGGAATCAATGTTTACAGCCGGCAGCTCGACGATTATCTGGTGACGGTTCTGGGCGAAGCGCCCGGCGCGACCGTGCGCCAGATCGCCTATTCGGTCGGACGCCGCCAGTGAGCTTCGGGCCTCGGCTAAAATCCCCGTTGTTGGCCCAGCACCGATAGACGACACCAGGGAAGCGACAGCAATGAGACTCCGCGTTTGGACCGCACTCGGCGCGCTCGCCGGCGCCTTTTCACTGATGCCCGCGGCGCTCGCCCAGTCAGGGCGCCTGCCGGACTTCACCGAGCTCTACGAGCAGCAAGGCCCGGCGGTGGTCAGCATCGACGTCACGCAAACGGCGCGCCGCCAGGCGATGCCCGACATTTCCGAGGACGACCCGTTCTACGAATTCTTTCGCCGCTTCGGGCAGATCCCGCGCGGCCAGCCGCGTCCGCGCGACTTCGAGCAGCAGTCGACCGGCTCGGGCTTCATCCTGGCCGCCGACGGCTACGTGCTGACCAACGCCCACGTCGTCGACGATGCCAGCGAAGTCACGGTGAAGCTGACCGACAAGCGCGAATTCCAGGCCAAGGTCATCGGCACCGACAAGCGCACCGACGTCGCCCTGCTCAAGATCGAGGCCACGGGACTGCCCAAGGTGACGATCGGCGATCCCGACAAGCTCAAGGTCGGCGAATGGGTGGCCGCGATCGGCAAGCCGTTCGGCCTGGAGAACACGATCACCGCCGGCATCGTCAGCGCCAAGGGGCGCGAGCTGCCGCAACGAAAATCTCGTCCCGTTCATCCAGACCGACGTGCCGATCAACCCGGGCAATTCCGGCGGACCGCTGTTCAACCTGAAAGGCGAGGTGGTCGGCATCAATTCGCTGATCTTCAGCCGGACCGGCGGCTACATGGGGCTCGCGTTCGCCATTCCGATCGACGTGGCGATGAACGTCGTCAAGCAGATCCAGGACAAGGGCCGCGTGACCCGCGGCCGGATCGGCGTGCAGATCCAGGAAGTCACCGCGGAGACCGCCGACGCGTTCGGCCTGGCCAAGGCGAGCGGCGCGCTGGTGAATTCGGTCGAGAAGGGCGGCCCGGCCGACAAGGCGGGCATCGAGGCGGGCGACATCATCCTCAAGGTCGACGGCCGGACGGTGAATACCTCGTCCGAGCTGCCGCGCATCATCACCGCAGATCAGGCCGGGCACGAAAGTCACGCTGCAGCTGTGGCGCAAGGGTGCGACCAAGGACGTCGCCGTCACCGTCGCCGAGCTCAAGGAGGACGAGGCGCCGCGGCCCGTGCGCCGTGCTGCGCCCGGCAAGGAGAAAGCCAAGCCCAATCGCATGGGGCTGGTGCTGTCGGACCTGACCGACGAGCAGAAAAAGGAGCTCGAGATCAAGAACGGCGTCGTCGTCGAGGACATCCGCGGCACGGCGCGCGGCGACATCCAGCCGGGCGACGTCATCCTGGCGGTGATCAGCCGCGGCGCGACGATCGAGGCGAAGAGCGTCCGAGCAGGTCAATGCGACTGATCGCCAAGCTCGAGAAGGGCGCTTCGGTGACCTTTCAGCTGCGCCGCGGCGAGCAGCAATTCTTTTCGACGATGCGGCTCGGCAACGGCAGTGCCGAATAGCAGGCGGCGCGAAGCCGATCCGGACCTGGCTCGACCGCGCGTCGATGTCCGTCCGGCTGACGCTGCTCGTCCGCGCCTATTGCCACCTGTGCGATGACATGCGGACAGCGCTGGCGACGCATGCCGCCGATGTTGCCGTCGCCGGAGACTCGACGTCGACGCCGACCCGGCGCTCGAGGCGCGTTGGGGCGCACTGGTGCCCGTGCTGCTCGCCGACGGCCGTGAACTGTGTCATTACCGGCTGGACGCCCGCGCGCTGCGATGCGATTCGTCGCGCTGATCCGCCGGAGCGAACTCGCTTTAGAGGCATAAATCGGCTAAAATTCAACGTATTCCGACGCCACAGCCGAGCCGAGGCATAGCAAAGGAGGGGCACTTCGCGGTGCCCCTTTCTTTTGGACCCCGATGCAGCACATTCGCAATTTCTCGATCATCGCGCACATCGATCACGGCAAGTCGACGCTGGCCGACCGGTTCATCCAGCGCTGCGGCGGGCCTCGCCGAGCGGGAGATGGAGGCGCAGGTCCTCGATTCGATGGACCTCGAGCGCGAGCGCGGCATCACCATCAAGGCGCAGACCGCAGCGCTCCGCTACGAGGCGCGCGACGGCAGCATCTACCAGCTCAACCTGATCGACACGCCCGGGCACGTCGACTTCGCCTACGAGGTCTCGCGCTCGCTCGCGGCCTGCGAGGGCGCGCTGCTGGTGGTCGACGCCTCGCAGGGCGTCGAGGCGCAGACGGTCGCCAACTGCTATACCGCGACCGAGCAGGGCGTGACCGTGGTGCCGGTGCTCAACAAGATCGACCTGCCTTCGGCCGAGCCGGAGCGGGTGATCGAGGAAATCGAGGACATCATCGGCATGCCGGCGCACGACGCGATCCTCGCCAGCGCCAAGACCGGCGAGGGCGTCGACGACATCCTGGAAGCGGTGATCGCGCGCATCCCGCCGCCGAGCGGCGATCCGGCCGCGCCGCTGCAGGCGCTGATCATCGATTCCTGGTTCGACAACTACGTCGGCGTCGTCATGCTGGTGCGCGTGATGGAGGGCACGCTCAAGCCGCGCGACAAGATCCTGCTGATGGCCACCGGCGCGACCTACACCTGCGAGCAGGTGGGCGTATTCACGCCCAAGTCGGTCGCGCGCGACTCGCTGTCCGCGGGCGAAGTGGGCTTCGTCATCGCCGGCATCAAGGAACTGAAAGCCGCCCGCGTCGGCGACACCGTCACGCTCGCCACGCGCCCTGCGGCAGCGCCGCTGCCCGGCTTCAAGGAGGTCAAGCCGCAGGTGTTCGCCGGCCTCTACCCGGTCGAATCCAACCAGTACGAGGCGCTGCGCGACGCGCTGGAGAAGCTCAAGCTCAACGACGCGTCGCTGCACTACGAGCCCGAAGTGTCGCAGGCGCTGGGCTTCGGCTTCCGCTGCGGCTTCCTCGGCCTGCTGCACATGGACATCGTGCAGGAGCGCCTCGAGCGCGAATACGACATGGAGCTGATCACGACCGCGCCGACGGTCGTCTACCAGGTGCTGCTGCGCGACGGCACGCTGCTCGAGATCGAAAATCCGTCGAAGCTGCCCGATCTGTCGCACGTCGAGGAGATCCGCGAGCCGATCATCACCGACGACGATCCTGATGCCGCAGGAGTACGTCGGCGCGGTGATGACGCTGTGCACCGAGAAGCGCGGCGTCCAGAAGAACATGCAGTACGTCGGCCGCCAGGTGATGCTGACCTACGAGCTGCCGCTGGCCGAGGTGGTGATGGACTTCTTCGACAAGCTGAAGTCGGTGTCGCGCGGCTACGCATCGCTCGACTACGATTTCAAGGAATTCCGCGCCGCCGACGTCGTCAAGCTCGACATCCTGATCAACGGCGACCGGGTCGACGCGCTGTCGGTCATGGTGCACCGGGCGCACGCGCAGTACCGCGGCCGCGAGGTGGTGTCGAAGATGCGGGCACTGATCCCGCGGCAGATGTTCGACGTCGCGATCCAGGCGGCGATCGGCGCGCAGATCATCGCGCGCGAGAGCGTCAAGGCGCTGCGCAAGAACGTGCTGGCCAAGTGCTATGGCGGCGACGTCACGCGCAAGCGCAAGCTGCTCGAGAAGCAGAAGGCGGGCAAGAAGCGCATGAAGCAGTCGGCAGCGTCGAGATTCCGCAGGAAGCGTTCCTGGCCATTCTCCAGGTCGGCGAGAAATGACCGGCACTGCAATAAAAATCAGAAACGGCTGACGATACGATGAACTTTGCGCTGATCCTGTTTCTGCTCACAGTGCTGACGGGAGTGATGTCGCTGGCTGACCGGCTGGTCTTCGCGCGCAGGCGCCGGCCGGGCGACCCCGAGCCATGGTGGATCGAGTACCCGAAAAGCTTCTTCCCGGTCCTTCTGATCGTGTTCCTGCTGCGCTCGTTCGTCGCGGAGCCGTTCAAGATTCCGAGCTCTTCGATGCGTCCGACGCTCGAGGTCGGCGACTTCATCCTGGTCAACAAGTTCGCCTACGGCATAAGGCTGCCGATCATCGAGAAGAAGATCATCGAAACCGGGCAGCCGCAACGCGGCGACGTCATCGTCTTTCGCTATCCGATCAATCCGTCGCAGGACTTCATCAAGCGACTGGTCGGCCTGCCGGGCGACGAGGTCGTCTATCGCGACAAGACGATCACCGTCAACGGCCAGCCGTGGCCGCAGAAGCCGGACAGTACCTACAGCTATCTCGAGGGGCTGACGTACGCGACGACGCAGCGGTTCGAGGAGCGAATCGGGGACCGCGTGCACTCGATCGCCATCAACCCCACGCGCCGCCTGTCAATATCAACGGCGTCCGGTCTTTCCCCGGAAGGGAGAACTGCGTTTACAATGACCGCGGATTCAGCTGCAAGGTCCCGGCGGGCAGCTACCTTATGATGGGCGACAACCGCGACAACAGCGACGATAGCCGGTACTGGGGCTTCGTCCCGGACGACCACATCCGGGGCAAGGCGTTCTTCATCTGGTTCAACTGGGACGATATCAGCAGCTTCGCATTCAAGCGGATCGGCACCAGCATCCGCTGATGGGAGGGAAGATGATCAAGCGCACTGCGCAGCGCGGGCTGTCGATGTTCGGGTTCCTGTTCGTGGCCGCACTCGTGCCGTGGCGGTGATGATTGGATTCCGCACAGTGCCTTCGTACATCGAGTACTTCACGGTGAAAAAGGTGATGGTAAAGACGCTGCAGGATGCGCCCGAGCCGTTCTCGCTGAACAAATTCCGCAGCGACTTCGACTTGAAGGCGAGCGCCGATTACATCGATTCGGTGCGCGGCACCGACATCGATGTGGTCAAGGAAGGCAACGCACTGGTGGCGACGGCTACCTGGAGCAACAAGCTGCACTTGGTCGGCAATGTGAGCATCATGCTCGACTTCGAGGCCACCGTCAGCAAGTGATGACCCGGGGTTGATGTCGACCGATACGCTCGGCCACGCTTTTCGCCGGCCGGAATTGCGGCGTCAGGCGCTGACCCACCGCAGCTTCGGCGCCGATCACAACGAACGGCTGGAATTCATCGGCGATTCGATTCTCAACTGCGCGATCGCGCTGGCGCTATACCGGCGCTTCCCGCAGCTTCCCGAGGGCGAGCTGTCGCGGATCCGCGCCAACCTGGTCAACAAGGATACGCTTTGCCGGATGGCGCGCACGCTCGATCTGGGCAGCGCGATCAGGCTCGGCGAAGGCGAGTTGAGGAGCGGCGGCGCCTCGCGGCCGTCGATACTGGCCGATGCTCTGGAGGCGATATTCGGCGCCATCTTTCTCGACGGCGGGTTCGATGCCGCCGACGCTGCGATCGGCCGGATCTACGATGCCGAGATCGCCGCGATCGATCCTACGGGCCTGGCCAAGGATCCGAAGACGCGTCTGCAGGAATGGCTGCAGAGCAGAAAGCTGGCGGTGCCCGACTACGAGGTCGCCGCTATAAGGGGCGAGGCGCATTTGCAGACCTTCGACGTCGTCTGCCGGATTCCGGCGCTCGATATTTCGGCGACCGGATCGGGAACGAGCCGGCGCGCCGCCGAGCAGGCCGCTGCGGCGGCGGCCTACGAGCGGGCGACCGCGTGCCTGATCCCGCCGCCGGGTTTCGCTGCGGCTACGTCGCCGTCGTCGGCCGTCCGAATGTCGGCAAATCGACGCTGGTCAATGCGCTGGTCGGCGCGCGCGTATCGATCACCTCGGGCAAGCCGCAGACGACGCGGCATCGCATCCTCGGCATCATGACGACGCCTTCGGCGCAGCTTCTCTTCGTCGATACGCCGGGCTTCCAGACCGCGCACCGCTCGCGCCTGAACGAGCGAATGAACCGGACGGTTCGCGACAGCATCGGCGGCGTCGATGCGATCGTCGTCGTGCTGGAGGCGGTGAAACTGACCGACGCCGACCGCGCCGTGCTTGCGCTGCTGCCGCCGCGCGTGCCGGCGATCGCCGCGATCAACAAGGTCGACCGGCTCGCCGACAAGGCGCGCCTGCTGCCGTATCTGTCGATGCTGGCAAAGGCGCACCCGTTCGCCGCAATGGTGCCGATCAGCGCCGAAAAGGGCACGCAGCTCGATCTGCTCACTTCGGAGCTCGCGCGCCATCTGCCGGTCGGCGAGCCGATGTTCGCTCCTGACGACCTGACCGACCGGGACGAGCGCTTCATCGCCGCCGAATACGTCCGCGAAAAGATTTTTCGGCTGCTCGGCGAGGAAATTCCGTATGCAACGACGGTCGCGGTCGACAGCTTCGAGCACGACGGCGCGATGCGCCGCATCCATGCGACCGTCTATGCCGACAAAGCCAGCCATCGCGCGATTCTGCTCGGCAAGGATGGAGCCACGATGAAATCCATCGCCAGCGCCGCGCGGCGGGACATGGAGCGCCTGTTCGGCGGCAAGGTATTTCTCGAAGTATGGGTCAAGGTGAAATCCGGCTGGGCCGATGATGAGGCGCAGCTGACGCGGCTGGGCTACTGAAGCGCCGACGTGCGCCACTTCGCCCCGGAAACTGCCCGATGAAACAGCCGCGCGATCGTCGCGACGAACAGGGAGCGTTCGTCCTGCACGCTTATCCGTACCGCGAGACCAGCCTGATCGTCGAGGCGCTGACCGCCGACCACGGTCGCGTCGCGCTGGTCGCGCGTGGCGCGAGGCGACCGCGTTCCGAGCTGCGCGGGATTCTGCAGGCATTCCAGCCGCTGAATCTGTCCTGGGCCGGCGGCGGCGAGCTGCGGACACTGCTCAGGGCGGAGTGGCGCGGTGGTTTGCCGCTGGTCGCGGGGTCGGCTCTGTTGTGCGGCTTTTATTTGAACGAGCTGCTGCTGAAGCTCCTCCCTCGCGAGGATCCGCACCCGCAGCTTTTTCGCGACTACGAGGCCGCATTGACGCGGCTGGCGGCCGGTCATCCGCAGGCGCCGATACTGCGCGAGTTCGAAGTGCGCCTGCTGTCCGAGCTCGGTTACGCGCTGCCGCTGACCCACGAGGCCGATACCGGCCGGCCGGTCGATCCATCCGCACGGTACTATTACGCCTTCGACCTGGGTCCGCGCAGCACGGCGGCGGAACCGGGTCGCCGCTATCCGCTGGTGCGCGGCGCGACCCTGCTGGCGCTGGCGCAGCACGACTACAGCACGGCGGACGCAGCGGCCGAAGCAAAGCGCCTGATGCGCGAGGTGCTCGACCACTATCTCGAGCAGCGGGCGATCTTCAGTCGGCGGGTCGTGCGCGATCTGCAGGCACTCGACGATGGAAGCGGCGGAAGCGAAGAACGACGATCATGATCGAGCTCGGCGTCAACATCGACCACGTCGCGACGCTGCGACAGGCGCGTCGGACCTACGAGCCGGACCCGGTCTGGGCGGCGGCCGAAGCGCACCTGGGCGGCGCCGACGGCATTACAGTGCACCTGCGCGAAGACCGCCGGCACATCCAGGACGAGGACGTTCGCCGGCTGCGCGCGCTGGTGCAGATCAAGCTTAACCTCGAGATGGCCGCGACCGATGAAATGGTCGCGCTCGCCTGCGCGCTCAAGCCCGAGATGGCGATGCTGGTGCCGGAGGGTCGCGAGGAGGTCACGACCGAGGGGGGGCTCGATGTCGCTGCGCAGGAGGCGCGGCTCAAGACCGCGGTCTCGCGATTGGCCGAGGCCGGCATCATCAGCAGCGTGTTCATCGATGCCGAGGTCCGTCAGGTCGAGGCCGCGGCGAGGATAGGCGCGCGCGTCTGCGAAATCCACACCGGCCCGTATGCACATGCGTTCCACGCCAAGGGGCGCGATCCGCAGAGCGCGGCGGTCGTCGCGGAGCTCGCGAAGGTCCGCGAGGCCGGCGCGGCGATCCGCGCTCTGGGCATGCGCTTCAATGCCGGGCATGCGCTCAACTACTTCAACGTGCAATCGATCGCCGCGCATGCCCGGCGTACGCGAGCTTCACATCGGGCACGCGATCGTCAGCCGTGCAGTCTTCGTCGGGCTGCGCGAGGCGGTGCGGCAAATGAAAGCCTTGCTTCGCGAGGCCGCCGCCGGATAAGCGAGCGGCCACGCATCCGCTTCAGTCAGTACGGATGCGGCCATTTGCCGCCGAGCGTCCGGGTCAGCTCCTCGGCGGTATGCGCGACCAGCGGACCCAGCTGCCGGATGCGCTCGTCGGACAGGCGCGACGACGGGCCCGCCAGCGAGATCGCGCCGAGCGGCTCGGCGTGCTCGTCGTACACCGTCGCCGCGACGCAGCGGGTCGAGCGCGCGTGCTCCTCGTCGTCGAACGAATAGCCGCGCTGCCGGATGACGCGCAGCGCCGCCCACATCGTCTCCGGCGCGACGATCGTGTTTTCGGTGATGCGCGGCAAGCCTCGTACCTTGAGTATCGCGTCGATCTGCTCGTCCGGCAGCGCGGCGAAAATCGCCTTGCCGACGCCCGACGCGTGAAGAGGCACGCGGCTGCCAAGCTTGACCAGCGTGCGCATCGTCTCGTGGCATTGCACCTGGGCGATGAACACGGCCTCGGTGCCGTCGAGGATCGCCAGGTTCGCGGTTTCCCCCGATTGCTCCATCAGCCGGCGCATGTACGCGTGGCTGCTACCGATGAAGTCGCGATTGGCGAGAAACGTACTGCCGACGGTGAACGCCTGCAGGCCGACGTGCCAGAGGCCGAGGTCGCCGGCCTGATAGACGTAGCCCATTTTCTCCAGCGTCGCCAGCAGCCGGTGCGTCGTCGACACCGGCAACTGCACGCGGTGGCCGACCTCGGTCAACGAAAGCCCGCTGTCGGCCTGCGCCAGAGCCTCGAGGATCGACAGGCCGCGCGTCAGGCTCTGCACCTGCGCCGGTAGGCGTCGCCGGGCTTGTGCGGTGTACGGCCGCGGCGCGGCGGCGCGATCGAGCGGAGAGCCATCAGAGGTCAGGAGTCTTCGATATTGAGAACGCAACAATAACGCATTGCCGCGGCCGCCGCTCGGCGGGGGCCGTCAGGCCGGCCTGAGATGCGGCGTGACGGCGAAGGGTACCCCGGCGATGTCGACCTGGTAACGCGCGGCGACCAGTTCGGCGTCGTTCAGCACCCGGTCGCTGCGCGCATAGCCCATCGCTACCGCGCGGCCATGCCTGCGGCTGTAGCCGGCCGAGGTCAGTTCGCCGACGCTTTGCCCATCCATCAATATCGGCTCCCCGCCCCAGGGAAAGGCGGCCGGGTCGTCGAACGTGAACAGCAGCAGACGCTTTTCTTCAGGCCTTCCGCCTGCTGTCGCATCAGCGCGTCGCGGCCGATGAACGTCGATGCCTTGTCGATCCTGACCGCGTACGCGAGCCCGGCTTCGAGTGGGGTCTCGTCGGGGCCGAGCTCGGCGCCCCAGGCGCGGCGTCCGGCTTCGATGCGCAAGGCGTCGATCGTGTAATAGCCGGCATCGCGCAGGCCGAGCGCGCGTCCGGCCTCGTGCAACGCATCGTAGAGCGTCACGCACTGGTCGGTAGTCACATAGAGCTCGTAGCCGGGCCCGCCGATGTAGCTGATGCGCGCGGCGCGGACGCGCGCGTACCCGACGTCGATGTCGCGCGTCTCGGAGAACGGCAGCCCTTGCCGTGACAAGATCATCCGGCGAAAGTCGGCCGAGCAGCTCGGCGGCCTTCGGGCCCATCACCGACAGCACCGAGTAGGCGGAAGTCACGTCGACCAGCGCCGCGAATTCGCCGTCGCCGATGTGCTTGCCTGATCCAATCGGCGTCGCGCGTCGCCTGCGACGATCCGGTAAGAATGAAGAAAGTGTCGTCGGCGATGCGCGTCAAGGTCAGGTCGCTTTCGAACCCGCCGCGCTCGTTCAGCATCGCCGTGTACACCATGCGGCCCGGCGGCACGTCGACCTCGTTGGCGCAGAGCCGCTGCAGCACCCGGACGGCGTCGCGGCCTTTGAGGATGAACTTGGCGAACGAGGTCTGATCGAACACGACGACGTCCTCGCGGGCGGCGCGCTGCTCGTCCAGCACCAGCGGCAGCCATCCGGGCGTGTCCATGCGTGTACGGGGCGACCTCGGCAGCCCGGTGGCAGGAAGTAGTTGGCACGCTCCCAGTTGAGCTTGCTGCCGAATACGGCGCCCTTGGCTTTGAGCCGGTCGTACAGCGGCGAGCGGCGCAGCGGCCGGACAGTCGCCAGCTCTTCGCGCGGCCAGCGCATCGCGTAGTGCAGCCCGAGCGTCTCGGCGGTCCGATCGAACAGATGCCGACGATTGGCGTGAAACGGCGCGAAGCGGCGCAAGTCGACGTCCCACAGGTCGACCGGCGCATCGCCGCCGACGATCCATTCGGCCATCAGCCGGCCGGCGCCGCCGGCGTTGGCGATGCCGGCGGAGTTGAAGCCCGCGCAGACGAAGTAACGCCTGAGCTCGGGCGCCTCGCCCAGAATGAAATTGCCGTCCAGCGTGAAGCTCTCCGGTCCGTTCAGCAGCATTTTCACTTGCGCGGTTTCGAGGCAGGGCGTGCGATGTATCGCGTTTCGCATCAGGATCTCGAACTGGTCCCAGTCCTCGGCCAGCAGCTGGAACTCGAACCGGTCGGGAATCGCCGGCACGTCCCACGGCTTGGCGACCGGCTCGAAGCCGCCCATCACCAGGCCGCCGACCTCTTCCTTGTAATAGATGTAGCCGTCGGGATCGCGCATCACTGGCAGGTCGGCGTGCACGCCTGCGATCGGCCGGGTGACGATGTAGAAATGCTCGGCCGAAAACAAGCGGCACGTTGACGCCGGCGAGCTTGCCGAATTCGCGCGCCCATTGCCCCGCGCAATTGACCAGGCTCTCGCAGCGGATCTCGCCTTCGCCCTGCTCGCCGCCGATAGCGCACGCCGGCGACGCCGCCGCGTTCGACGATGACGCCGGTAACCGCCGCGCCTTCGACGATACGTGCGCCGCGCATGCGCGCGCCCTTGGCCAGCGACTGCGTCAGGTCGGTCGGGTTGGCCTTGCCGTCGCCGGGAATCCAGACCGCGCCGCTCAAGTCGTCGGTGCGAAGCAGCGGATAGATCTTCCCGGCTTCGCCGGGCGTGATGAATTCGAAGTCGATGCCGAAGCCTCTGGCGCGCGCCATCTGGCGCTTCAGCAGCTTCAGCCGCTCCGGCGTCTTGGCGACGTTGAGACTGCCGCATTGTCTTCCATCCGGTCGCGAGCCCGGTTTCGCTGCTTCGAGCGTCGCGTAGAGCTCGATGCCGTAGCGGCTCATCCGCGTCGCGTTGCGCGTCGCGCGAAGCTGGCCGACCAGACCCGCGGCGTGCCAGGTCGTGCCGCAGGTCAGCTTGCCCTGCTCGAGCAGCACGACGTCGCTGCAGCCGAGCTTGGTCAGGTGATAAGCGACCGACGCGCCGGCGATGCCGCCGCCGACGATTACGACCTGCGCCTGCGCAGGGATGGTCGCGCTCACGGCGATCGCTGCGGAGCGTCCGGTACGCCGGAGCGACGCGCGATCAAAGCTTCAAGGCCGCGATGCCGGCCACGACGCTGGCGGCGCCGGCGACGCGACGCCAGCCGAAGCCCTCCTTGAGCCAGAGCGAGCCGATCAGCGCGGCGAACAGCACCGAGGTTTCGCGCAGCGCGGCGACCGCGGCGATCGGCGCGCGCGTCATCGCCCAGAGCACGATCCCGTACGCGGCGAGGCTGCACGCGCCTCCGCCCAGGCCGACGCGCCAGCCGCGCGCGCAAGTACGCGCAGCGCCGGCGCGCCGCGCCGCGTCAGCACCCAGGCCAGGAACGGGATGCCTTCGAGAAAAATCAGCCAGCAGACGTACGCCAGCGCATTGCCGGATGCCCGCGCGCCGGCGCCGTCGACCAGCGTGTAGGCCGCGATGATCGCGGCGTTGGCGAACGCCCAGTACGCCGCGGCGGGCGGGTGGCGGCGACGGCCGCCGCGAACCTGCACGAACGCGATGCTGACGATGCCGAGCGAGATCAGCAGGATGCCGGCGGTCATCTGAGCGCTCGGCAGTTCGCGCAGGAATATGCTGCCCAGCACCGTGACGATCAGCGGCGCGGTGCCGCGCATCAGCGGATAGGCGAACGAGAGATCGCCGGTGCGGTAGGCCTGCACGAGCGTCAGGTAGTAGCCGAAATGGATCGCCGTCGATGCGGCGATGAACGGCCAGGCAGGCGGGATCGGGCAGCGGCACGAAGGCCAGCAGCGCGAGCGCGCACAGCGACGAACCGGCGACCACCGCCGCGGTGTCGAGCAGCACGTCGCCGCCGCCGGAGCGATTTGAGCAGCGCATTCCAGCCGGCGTGCAGCAAGCCGGCGGCGAGCACCGCCAGAGTGACGCCCAGCGTGAGTTCCATCAGGGTCACGACGTGCGCGTGGCTTGCGCTTCTGCCAGCCGGGCTTGTCGCCGGCGTCGGACGCCGACGCATCGGGCGCCGGCGCCGGCAACGGCTCCTTCAGACGGGTCTTGGCCAGCACGCCGGCCTGCTCGAGGATCGGGTAGGCGATCGAGCAGATGTGCGAATTGATACGCTTCAGATCGCTGATCAGGTCGAGGTGCAGCGACGATGTCTCGATGCTCTGTGCGGTGTTGCTGGTCAGCCGCTCGATGTGCGAGCCGGCATACGCGCGCTCGAGGTCGCGGAACATCACCTTTTCGGCGAGCAGCTGCTGCGCGCTGGAGAGGTCGCCATGCAGGAACACGCTCATGCCCAGCCGCAGGTTGGCGACCAGCCGGCCGTGCAGGTCGCAGATCTCCTGCATGCCCGCCGCCGAGAAGCTGCGACCCTTCTCGATCTTTTTTTCCTCGACGTCGGTGATGACCCGCTCGATGATGTCGCCGACCTGCTCCATGTTGATCGTGAACGACACGATGTCGGTCCAGCGGCGGCCCTCCTTGTCCTCCAGCGCTTCGCGGCTGATCTGCGTCAGGTAGAGCTTGATCGCCGTGTACAGCTCGTCGACGATGTCGTCCATTTTCCGCAGCCGCTCGGCGAGAGCGCGATCGTTGGTCTTGAGCACGGTCAGCATGCCGGTCAGCATCTGCTCGATGACGTCGCCGATGCGCAGCGCCTCGCGGGCGGCGCAGCCGATCGCGAGCGCCGGAGTCGTGAGCGCCGACGGATCGAGATAGCGCGGCTTCGCCGGATCGTCGGCATCGGGTTTCGCCGGCATCAGCCGCTCGGCGAGCAGCGCGATCTGCTCGGTGAAGAACAGGAAGGCGACGGCGATCGTCACGTTGAACAGCAGATGGAAATGCACGACCATCCGGCTCTCGACCGGATCGAGCGAAGCCAGAAGCGGTTCGATATGGCCGAGCAGAGGCGCGATCGCCAGGCAACCGATCAGCTTGAACAGGAAGTTGCCCAAGGTGACCCGCCGCGCCTCGGGCGCCGAGCGCAGCGTATTGAGCATCGCCAGCACGCCGCTGCCCAGATTGGCGCCGAGGACCAGCGCCATCGCCACATGGATGCCGATGACCTTCGACGCGGCCAGCGCCGCCGTCAGCAGCACGACGGCGAGGCTCGAGTACGCCAAAATCGAAAACGTCGCCCCGACCAGCATGTCCAGCAGCACGTCGCCGGTCAGCGAGCCGAAGATGACCTGGACGCCGGCGGCCTGGGTCAAGGGCTTCGCCGCCAGCACGATCAGTTGCAGCGCCATGATGATCAGGCCCAGCCCGATCAGGATGTGGCCGAAGCGCCCGGCCTTGGCATTTTCGCGCGTCAGGTAAAGCAGCACGCCGGCGAAGATCAGCAGCGGCGACGACCAGGAAAGATCGAACGAGAACACCAGAACCATCAGGCTGGTGCCGACGTCGGCGCCGAGCATCACCGCCAGCGCCGGCGCAGTCGCGATCAGGCCCTGACCGACGAATGCGGCGACGATCAGCGCTGTCGCGGTGCTGCTCTGGATCAGCGCCGTGACGCTGAGCCCGGCGGCAAACGCGGCGAAGCGGCTGGACACGCTCTGCCTCAGCACGCGCCGCAGGTCGCCGCCGTAGAGCCGCAGGATGCTGGCGCGGACAATATGCGTCCCCCAGACGAGCAGGGCGACGCCGGCCAGCAGATTGAGCAGTACCTGCATCAGCCGCGGCGCAGCGCCGCCTCCATGATGCCTTCGAAATGCTCGAGCGGCGGCGTCACCGCCCCGGCGACCTTTGCCGCATCGTCCCAGCGGCGCAAAGCGATCGCGCGCAGCGCTCCGGGTTGCGCCGCGAACGCTGCGGCGGCCTCTTGGTCGTAGGGGCCGCCTTGCAGCACCAGGCTGCGCTTGGAATCCGCCGATAGCGCGTCGTAATAGCCGGGCTCGGTGGCGCAGAGATAGCGCTTGGCGTCGACGTGCAGCCTGATCGGCTCGAGGACTTCGTCGTCGAACAGCGGGCGCAGAAACGGCAGCGCAGCGTACTGATGGACATCGTCGATGCCGCGCGCGGTCGGTGTCTCTCCCTGGTCGTTGAGCAGATGGCCGAGGTCGTGCAGCAGCGCCGCCGTGACCAGTGCCACGTCGGCGCCTGCCAGCTCGGCCGAATGCGCGGTCTGCAACGCGTGCTCGAGCTGGGTGACCGGCTCGCCGGCGTACATGCGTCCTCCACGGCGATCGAACAGCGAGCGGATACCGGGCAGCGTCAGCGCCACGATCCGGTCCGTCGCGATGCGCGCCGCCTTACCATGGCAGCGAATACGTCTTCACATTGGTAAAGCTTTTCATCGCTTCCTGCACGCCTTCCTTGTATCCGAGCCCGGAATCTTTGATGCCGCCGAAAGGCGTAAGTTCGAGACGGTAGCCCGGGCACCTCGCGCACGTTGACGCTGCCGACGTTGAGCTCGGACACGAAGACGCGTGATGTAGTCGAGCCGGTTCGTGCACACGGCCGACGACAATCCGTAGTCGGTCGAATTGGCGATCGCGATCGCCTCGTCGATCGTGTCGAAGCGGATCACCGGCGACACCGGGCCGAACGTCTCGTACTTCACCACCGGCATGTCGGGCGTCACCCGGTCGAGCACCGTCGGTGAATAGAGCGCGCTGCGGCGCACGTTGCCGTAGAGCAATCGCGCGCCGCGCGCGACCGCGTCGTCGACCTTGCCCTCGAACGACTTCGCCGCCGCCTCGTCGATCACCGTGCCCATGTCGGTCGCCGCATCCATCGGGTCGCCGTACTTGACGGCCCGGGTCTTCTCCAGCAGGAGCTCGACGAACCGGTCGGCAACCGACTGCTGGACGAGCATGCGCTTGATCGCCGTGCAGCGCTGGCCCGAGTTCTTGTACGAGCCGGCGGCCGCCAGCGTAGCCGCTTCGTCGATGTCGGCGTCTTCCATGACGATCAGCGGATCGTTGCCGCCGAGCTCCAGAACCTGGCGCTTGTAGACGGCCTTGGCCGCGATGTACTTGCCGACCGCGATGCCGCCGGTGAAGGTGACCAGATCGACGTCGGGATGGGTCAGCATCTCGTCGGCGATCTCCTTCGGGTCGCCGGTCACCACCGAAAACATCGGCGGCGGCAATCCGGCCTCGTACAGGATGTCGGCCAGCACCAGGGCGGAAAGCGGCGTCTTTTCGGTGGGCTTCAGCACCATGCGATTGTTGGTGGCGATCGCCGGAGCGACCTTGTGCGCGACCTGGTTCAGGGGATGGTTGAACGGGCGTGATCGCGGAGATGACGCCCAGCAGCGGCTCGCGCAGCGTGTAGACCTTGCGCCGCTTGCCGTGCGGCGTCAGATCGCAGGAAAAGATCTGGCCGTCGTCGGACAGCGCCGCGTTGCCGGCGAAGACGAACACGTCGCAGGCGCGGCCGACCTCGTAGAGCGAATCCTTCTTGCAGATGCCGCACTCGGCGGTGATCAGGTCCGACAGCTCTTCGGTCCGGCCGCGGATGATTTCGGCGGCGCGATGCAGGATCCGCGAGCGCTCGAATCGCGTCAGCGTCGGCCGGTAGCTGCGCGCAATCGCGAAGGCGCGGCGTATGTCGTCGATGGTCGCTTTGGGCACGGTGCCGACGACCGCACCAGTATAGGGATTGTGCACTTCGATGACCCGGTCGCGTCCGACCAGGTCACCGGCGATACGCATAGATTCGTGGCGGATGTCGCGTGCGTTCATGATGCGGCGTGCTCCATCGAAGATCGCGGCGAGGCGGCGCGTCCCGCGCCGATGAAATTCCTGCCGCGAACGCCGTCCAGCGCGGCTTCGATCATGCCGGCGGCCTGCGCCTCGGACACGCCATAAGTTTCGAAGCGCGTGCTGACGCCCAGGCCTTCGAGAAACGCGGTCAACCGGGCCGGAGCGTCGGCCAGCGCACCATCGAATATGCGTGCGAGCACGGCATCGCGTCCGGCGTCGGCGCCGACGGCCCGGGCCAGCACGAGCGGCAAGGTGAACGAGCAGGCGATGCCGTGCGGCAATCCGTGTCGCAAGGTCATGTCGTAGGAAATCGAATGCGCGAGCGCGGTCTTGGTGTTGGAAAAGGCGAGTCCGGCCTGCAGCGCCGCAAGCGACATGCGCCGACGCAATTCGAGATTGCCGAGATCGCCGATCAGCAGCGGCAGCGTGGCGAGCACCGCGCGCGCCGCCGTCACCGCATGCGTATCCGAGACCGGGTTGGCGTTGATATTCCAGATCGATTCGAGCGAGTGCGAAAGAGCGTCGAGGCCAGCGGCAAGCGTGGTGCCGACCGGCAGCGACAAGGTCAGGGCGGGATCGACGAGCGCCGCTTCGGCCCAGGTCTCTCTAAGGTGCAGCGAATGCTTCTTGCCGGCGCCGCGGTCCCAGATCGTCGCCCACGGCGTGACCTCGCTGCCGGTGCCGGCGGTGGTGGGAATGGCGATCAGCGGCTTGATCCTGTGCGGTGTGAACGGCTTGCCGGTGGCAAGCAGCGCAATCAGCGCCTCGAAGCTTCCGTCGGCGGTGCCTACCATCAGCGTCTTGGCGGTGTCGAGCACGCTGCCGCCGCCGGCGGCGACCAGAATCTCTCCCTGGTCGGGTCGCGCCCAGAAGTCGCGATAGAGGTCGGCCAGCCCATCGACGTCGGGATTGGCCTGGGTGCGATCGATGATCGCGACCAGCGATGCGCCGAGCAGCCGCTCTAGCCGTGCGGTCAAACCCAGGCCGGCCGCCTCTGGAAACGTCACCAGCGTCGCCTTGCGCCCGGCGAGGATGCGCGGCAGCCCATCGACGCAGCCGGCGCCGAAATGCACTGCGACCGGATTGTGATATTGCCAGGACGTCATGTTCGGTAGCACCGTGCGATCAATTCAGATGGTTAAGCGCGAGATCGAACACGTCGAAATTGCGCAGCCGCCGCGCAGGATCGACGTTGCGCAAGACGCGGTTGAACAGCAGTGGCACGCGCTGCTCGGAAACGCCGCCGTGCGAGCGCAGCGGCGCGTCGAGGCCGGAGAGATCGTGTCGCGCCGGCGTCGTGCCGAGCACGCAAAGTCGCTCCGAAGTGATCACGATGTCACCGAGGCGATCGGGCGGCAGCTCGAACCGCGCCGCGGCCGCGGCGCGCGAGAGCACGGTCTCGATGCCCGATACGGCCGACAAGCGAGTGCAGACGTCGGCTACATCCGCGCCGGCGGGCAGATAGCAGGTGGCGAACGATCCCAGCGAGCCGTGGTGAGCCACATACGGATCAGTGATCGGCAGAATCACCCGCGCCGCGCCCGGCGCCGAGCGTGCGATCGAACCAGTCCTGCAGGAAGACGATCTGCGGCTTGCCGCCGGCATCCGTCTTGGCGTTCATGCCGTGATCAGCGGTCAGCGCGATCGTCGCGCCGAGTGAATCGAGCTGAGCCAGGTAGCCGTTCATCATCTCGTAGAAAGCATTGGCCGCCGGCGTGCCCGGCGCGTGCTTGTGCTGCACATAATCGGTAGTCGAGAGATAAATGATAGCGGGGCGGTCGCGCTTCAACAGTTCGACGCCGGCCGCGAAGACGAATTCCGACAATTCGGCGCTGTATACCGAAGGAAGCGGCTTGCCGACCAGCGCCAGCACGTCGCTTATGCCGTGCTCGGCGGCATTGGCCTTGTCCGCTTTCTCTGCGGAAAAACAGATACCGCGCATGCCGCTGCCGAGCAGGGTGCGCAACTTGTCCTTAGCCGTCACCACGGCAACCTTGGCCCCGGCTTGCGAAAACCGGGCCAGTATCGTCTCGGCGCGCAAGTAGCGCGCGTCGTTCATCATCACTTCCTGGCCGGTGTCGCGGTCGAAGAAGAAATTGCCGCAGATTCCGTGCACCGAGGGCGGCGCGCCGGTGACGATCGAAAGATTGTTCGGGTTGGTGAAGCTCGGCACGACGCAGTCGCCGAGCAGCGATGTTCCGCGCTCGCACATGCGGCGCAAAAACGGCGCCGACCCGGCTTCGATCGCCTGCGTGATGTAGTCGGGCTCGCAGCCGTCGATGCACAGGACGACCAGCGGCTGCTGCGGAGGGCGATAGCTGCGCCCGTTCACGGCAATCGAGGACAAGCCGGCATCAGCCATCGATGGTTCCTTTGTTGTTGTGCATTTTCGCAGCTTCGTTGAAGTGGGCCGGTCAGGCGATGGCGGCGGCAACGCGCCGGCGCAGCCACGCCGAGAAAAGCTCCGCGGCAACGACGACGATGATGATCGAAAGCAGGATGGCGGCGACGTCGTGCGAAGCGATCCGCTGCACGCTCTCGCGCAGATACCATCCCATGCCGCCGGCCCCGAAAAAACCGACGACGGTGGCCGCCCGGAAGACGACGTCCCAAGTGTAGATCGAAATGCCGGTCCAGGCGACGCGCACCTGCGGCAGCACCGCGAAGATGAAGACCTGCAATCGGTTGGCGCCGGTCGCGCGTATCGCTTCGACCGGCCCAGGCCGGATCGCTTCGATGGCCTCGGTGAAAAGCTTGCCGGCGAAGCCGATGCAGAAAAGCGTCAGTGCCAGCGTGCCGGGGAGCATGCCGAACCCGAGCACGGCGACGAACAGGATCGTCCAGATCATCTCGTGCACCGAACGGCAGCCCATGATGATCAGCCGCGCCAGTCCATACCCGATGCGCCGGCTCGGCGTCTGATTAAACGACGCGAGCCAGGCGAGCGGTATCGCCAGCACGATGCCGAGCACCGTCGCCAGATACGATATCTGCATCGTCTCGAGCACCGAATGCAGGTAATCGGCGCGCGTGATGTGTTCGATGTTGGGCGGGAAATAGCGCTGCCCGAGCGTAGTGGCGATGCGCCCGAGGATGCCGGGCAGCCGCTCCAGATCGATGTTCAGGCGGTCGACGGCATAGGCGATGAACGCGAGTGTGGCCAGCAGTGCGACATAGCGATAAAGACTTTGCGGAAAGCGAAAGCGCTGCCAGCCTGAGGGAATGCCGGCCGCAGCGTCGCGTGCTACCGCCGGTCCGCGCGCGAACGCCCCCGGCTCGCCCGCGGGGCCTCGCGCGATCAGCGCGGGATCAAATGACGGCTTTGCGGGCATAGTAGGAGACGATTTCGCCGATAATGATCAAACACAGCACGGCAAGGATCACGGTTGCGACGCCACCGTAGTTGAGCATCGCCATCTGGCGAAAGAGCACGAGCCCGAGACCGCCGGCGCCTACAAGCCCCATGATCGTCGAGCGGCGGATATTGATGTCCCACTCGAAGATCATCGTGCCCAGCACTACCGGCACGATCTGCGGCAGGATGCCGTACCACAGCACCTGGAACCGGGTACCGCCGACAGCGCGAATCGCCTCGATCGGCCCGGGTTGAACGTCCTCGATCGCCTCGGCGATGATCTTGGAGATGAAGCCGACCGACCGCACGCCCATCGCGAGGATGCCGGCCAGCGCTCCCAGGCCGACCGCGGAAACGAAAATCAGCCCCCACACGATTTCATGCACCGAGCGCGACACCGTCATCAGAAACCGGCCGACGACATACGAAGCGCGTCCGAGCGGACTGATGTTGGCCGCGCCGAGCCAGGCGACGGGAATCGCGAGCAACAGCCCGGCCAAGGTCGCGAGCGTGGCCATCAACGCCGTGTCGATCGTCGGGTCGACGAGCTCGGGCAGCAATCGGTAATCGAACTCCAGGAAACTCGCGAGCGTCTTACCGGCGGAGCTCGCAGCGAGCCGCGCCCAGTCGGTGTCCGCGATCATGATGACCTGGATGCTCCACAGCACCGCGCCGAATATCGCGAGGTAGGTCAGCGATCGCAGCGCCCGGCCGCGCCGTCGACCTGCGGCGATCGCGGCGGCACGCACATCGACCGCCGGCCCGTTCACAGGACCTCCATCGCGTAGATCTCGTGCAGCGCCTGCGCATTCAATTCGCCCGGCGGGCCCTCGAATTTCTTGACGCCATCCTGCAGGCCGATCACGTGCGTGCAGAATTCGGTCGCGAGCTCCACATCGTGGATATTGCACAGGACCGGGATATGGAATTCCCGCGCGATCTCGCGGATGAGACCCATGACTTCGCGCGAGATCTTCGGATCCAGACTCGACGTCGGCTCGTCGACCAGCAGCAGGCGCGGATTCTGGATCAGCGCCCTGGCGATGCCGACGCGCTGACGCTGGCCGCCGGAGAGGCGATCCGCGCGCTTGTCGACGTATTCGCCCAGGCCGACGCGATCGAGTAGCGCCAGCGCCTGCCGGATGTCCTCGGCCGTGAACATGCGCATCAGGCTTCGCAGTGTCCCGGTATAGCCGAGTCGGCCGGTAAGTACGTTGTCCATGACCGACAGACGTTCGATCAGGTTGAATTCCTGGAAGATCATCCCGATGTTGCGGCGAGCCTCGCGCAGCCGCGCCTGGTCGAGCTTGAGCAGGTCGACGCCATGGAACAGCACCTGGCCGCCGGTCGGTTCGACCAGTCGGTTGACGCAACGGATCAGCGTCGATTTGCCGGCGCCGCTGGGACCGATGATCGCGAAAAAATCGTCGGCGTCGACCTGGAAGCTGACACCCTTGAGGATTTCGCGGCCGGCGTAGCCTGCGCGCAGGTTCCTGACTTCGAGCGCGACGGTCATAGCAGATTACGTTGGCGAATGTGCATGAGCAATGCCGGACCGAGACCCGGGCGCGCGCGACGCCCGGGCTGCTCTGCCGGCTCGCGGCGCTACTTGATGCCGGCGTCGCGGATGATGTTGTAGTCGGCGTCGGTCATTTTGACGAATTTCTCCGACTCGACGTTTTCCAGGTACTTCTTGCCTTCAGGCGTCGTTTCCAGCGTAAGGAAGGTCTTGGCGATCTGCTCCTTCAGCGGGGCGCACAGCGTGCCGCGGTAGACGAATGGATCCTGCGGGATCAGCGGCGACGACCAGAGGATATTGAAGTCGTCCAGCTTGACCTTGCCGGTCGCGATGGTGTTCATGAAGCGGTGGCTGGCGACAAAGGCGGCGTCGGCGCTGCCGTCGGCGACGGCGAGCGTCGACAGGTCGTGGCCGCCGGAAAACGCGACTTTGCCGAAATACTGGTTCAGCGGCGCGTTGATGACCTTCTTGGCGAACACCGCCTCGGGGATCAGCGCGCCCGACGTGCTCGCCGGATCGACCAGCAGCATCACCGACCCCTTCAACGAATCGATCGGTCGTGAACTTCGATCCTTTCTTGGTGATCAGCAGCGACTTGTAGCCCGGGCCCGCCTCCTGGACGCCTACCTTGTTCTTGTAATAGGTGGCGAACACCTCGATCGTCGCGTCCTTGTTGTGGGCGATGACGTACGACTCCGGACCCAGCATGGCGACGTCGACCCACTTGCCTATCAGCGCCTCGACGACCGACGAGTACGAGGTCGGCATGTAGAACTCGATTTTCTTGCCGGTGTTCTTGGACAGCAGGTCCATCACCGGCTTGTACAGCGTGAGCTCGCGCACCGATTCCTGCGTCGGGATGATCGAAAACTTGAGCACCTTCGGGTCCTCGCACGCCTGCGCGAGCAGCCGGCGCTTGCGACGCCGACGGCGAAGGCGAAGGTGGCGAACGCGGCGACCGCCAGCATGCGGCGCGCAGGGCGCGCCTGGGCGGCTGGGGAATGATCGAATGACTGCATTTGCTTCCTCCTTATGGGTCTGCCGCTGATCAATGGCGTTCTGGTCGGTTCGCGCGGCACGGCGAATTCGAGTTCAGTTCAAGTGCGGCGGTATCGGCGCTCATTTGTCGATCGTCGGTCGCGTCGCGCGCGGGCGCCGGCGGCTTGTCGCCTGCGGCGTAGAGGCGATGCATGCGCTCGCGGCTTGCCATCACATGGTCATACAAGGCACGCCCGGCGGCGGCCACTTTGCCAGCCGCGATCTGATCGACGATTTCGCGATGCTCGCGCGTCGACACCGCCAGCGTGTCGCCCTGCGCGAGCGTCGCCCGGCGGAAAAGTCTGAGCTCATTGGCCAGCCGACGATAGATGAGCAATAACTTAGCATTGCCGGCCAGCGTGACCAGCCGCTCGTGGAAGTCGAGGTTCGCCGCGAGGTAATCATCGACGTCGTTGCGCGCCGTCGCCTTTTCCATCCGCGCGATATCGCCGCGGAGCGCACGGACGGCTTCCGGACTCGCCGTCGCGGCGACCCTGCGGCCGACGAAGTCGTCGAGCACGGCACGAAGCTCGTAGATGTCGTCCGCTTCCTCGAGCGGGATCTGGCGCACGTAGACGCCGCGATTCTTTTCCAGCCGGACCAGGCCCGATTCCTCCAAAGCGCGAAACGCCTCGCGCACCGGTCCGCGCGAGACGCCCAACGCCTTGGCGAGCAACGCTTCGTTGAGCTTGGAGCCCGGTACCAGGTCTCCGGCCAGAATCATCCGCTCGAGCTCCCGCTGTACCAGTCCCGGCAACGAGTTCGATTGCAGCAGGATGATCGACGCACCGACACCGGTGCCAGGCGGAAGCCCGCCGTGGCTCGCACGCCCGTCGGTCCCGGACCGCCCACGAGACTTCGAGGCGCCCGCGGCGCGCGCGCCGTTGGGTTTGAGCAATTTCAGCACGCTTGCATTACATGCCTGTTACTGTAGATTGTCAACAATCTGCAATGGTCGCATAGTATGGCTGAACCGGCGCGTTGCTGTGCAGGCGGCGGGCGCAGCATGCGACAATCGTCGTTTGCGCGCCGCGCGCGGGGCGCGTAGGATTTTCGGGGTCGTCGTCTCAATTCTTGGGGAGAGAGCAATGCAAGTCGCGGCATGCAAGTCCAGGTGGCATCGCGTGGCGCTGTTCGTGCTGGCCGGCGCGATTGGCTGGTCGGGCGCGGCACTGGCGCAAAAGACCGAGTTGCTGGTCTACACGGCGCTCGAGACCGACCAGATCAAGGCCTACGAGACAGCGTTCAACAAGGCTTATCCGGACATCGCGCTCAAGTGGGTGCGCGATTCCACCGGCGTAATCACCGCGAAGGTTCTCGCGGAAAAGGCGAATCCGCAGGCCGATCTTGTCATCGGCACCTCCGCGTCGAGCATGGCGGTGTTCGCCAACGAAGGGATGCTGCAGCCGTACGCTCCCAAGGGACTCGACAAGATTCCCACGAAGTATCGCGATTCGCAGAACCCGCCGCGCTGGGTCGGCATGGATGTCTACGGCGCCGCGATCTGCTTCAACACGGTCGAGGCGCAGAAGCAGAATCTGCCGAAGCCCGCGTCGTGGAAGGATCTCACCAAGCCCGTCTACAAAGGCAAGATCGTGATGCCCAATCCGGCGTCGTCGGGCACCGGATTCCTCGACGTCTCGGGCTGGCTGCAGATGTGGGGCGAGCAGGATGCCTGGAAGTTCATGGATGCACTGCACGAGAACGTCGGTGTCTACACGCACTCCGGATCGCAGCCGTGCAAGCAGGCGGGAGCGGGCGAATTTCCGATCGGCATCTCGTTCGAATACCGTGCGATGGCCACGAAGAAGTCCGGTGCGCCGGTCGACATCGTGTTTCCTTCCGAGGGGCTGGGCTGGGACCTCGAGGCCAGCGGTATCATGAAGACAACCAAGAAGATGGCGACGGCGCAAAAGCTGATGGACTGGCTTGCGACGCCGGACGCGATGAAGCTATTCGCCGACAACTTCGCCGTCGTCGCCATGCCGGGCATGAGCAAGCAGCTCGAATTCATCCCGGTGGATTACGAAAAGCACCTGATCAAGAACGATTTCGAATGGTCGGCCAAGAATCGCGACCGGATCCTGGCCGAATGGACCAAGCGCTACAACAGCAAGTCGTTGCCGAAATAGCGTCATCAACCGGGGCCCGGGGAGCGTGGAGAGGGGCGCGACGCGCCCCTCGTCCCGCGCGCCGTATCTCTAGTGCCTGAGATGCAAGCTCAAGCCCCGCGCCAGGACGCATTCCTGTCGCTGGCGGACATCGCCAAGCAATTCGGCCGTTTCACGGCCCTGTCCGGCGTGTCGCTCGACGTCGCGCGCGGCGATCTCGTCACGTTCCTAGGGCCTTCCGGCTGCGGCAAGACCACGCTGTTGCGCATAATCGCGGGCCTGGAGACGCAGGATCGCGGCCGGATCGTGCAGAACGGTCGCGACATTTCGCGGCTGCCGGCGGTCAAGCGCGACTATGGCATCGTGTTCCAATCGTATGCGCTGTTTCCCAATCTTACGATCAGCGACAACGTCGGCTACGGGCTGGTTAACCGGCGCGCAGGGCGTGCGCGGATTCGCACGCGTGTCGCGGAGCTGTTGGCGCTTGTCGGGTTGCCCGACGCAGGCACCAAGTATCCGGGCCAGCTATCGGGTGGGCAGCAACAGCGGATCGCGCTCGCTCGTGCGCTGGCGACGTCGCCCGGGCTGCTTCTGCTCGACGAGCCGCTATCGGCACTCGATGCGCTGGAGCGGGTACGGCTGCGAGGCGAGATTCGCGCTTTGCAGCAGCGCCTTGGCGTGACGACTATCATGGTTACGCACGATCAGGAGGAAGCGCTGTCGATGGCCGACACCGTCGTAGTGATGAACCAGGGCCGCATCGAGCAGGTCGGTACGCCGCGACAGATCTACCGCGAACCGGCCTCGGCGTTCGTCGCCGACTTTGTCGGCAAGGTGAACGTGCTGAGCGCGGTGGCCGAAGACGCCGGCCGCTTTCGCGTTTGCGGCATGAGCATCGGCGCTGTGCCGGGTGCGCCCGACGTTGCGCCCGGAACCCGTGTGAAGCTCTACCTGCGGCCGGAAGACGTGCAGGTGAACGGCGCGGTCGGCGCGGAAGCGAGCCGCGCCAATGCGCGGGTGCAGAAGATCGAGTTTCTCGGCGCTTTCTGCCTCGTGACCGTCCGGGTCGGTGACCAGCAGGATCAGCCGTTACTGGTGACCCTGTCGCGGCAGAGTCTGGATCGCATGGCGCTGGGCGAGGGAGCGGCGGTGTCGGTGGAGTTCCCGCCGGAGTGCATGCGCTTGCTCGCTTGACGACTGTGGCGACCCTCGCAACCCCGGTCTCTGAGCCGTCGGCGCCAACGGGCAGCATCGACTGGCCCCAGCGCGGGGCACAGGCGCTGCTGCTGCTCGCCTGCGCAGCGCTGGTCCTGTTCCTGCTCGCCCCGCTCGGCGCGATCCTGGTCAAGAGCGTCCAGGACAAGGACGGCACGTTCGTGGGATTCGGTCAAATCCTCGATTACGTGCAATCGCCGGGGCTGGTGGAATCGCTGACCAATACGCTTTTCGTCGCGATCGTCGTAACGGTCGTCACCATTCCGCTGGCCTTCACGTTTGCGTACGGCCTCACCAGGAGCTGCATGCCGGCCAAGGGCGTGTTTCGCCTGATCGCGCTGACGCCGATTCTGGCGCCATCGCTGCTCGCGGCGATTTCGTTCATCCAGTGGTTCGGCAACCAGGGCGCGCTCAAGGGTTTGCTGTTCGGCCACTCGGTCTACGGACCGATCGGGATCGTGATCAGCTCGATCTACGCGATCTTTCCGCATGCGTTGATGATCGTCCTGACTTCGCTGCTGCTGACCGATCGTCGCCTCTATGAAGCGGCAGAATCGCTGGGTACGACGAGACGACGACAGTTCTTCACCATCACGTTGCCTTCGGCGCGCTACGGCCTGGTGAGCGCCGCGATGGTGGTCTTTTCGTACACGGTCAGCGATTTCGGCATCCCGAAGGTCATCGGCGGCAATTACCACGTGCTCGCCATCGACATCTATCAGCAGGTTATCGGGCAGCAGAACTTCAATCGTGGCGCCATCGTCGGATTGATACTGTTGCTGCCCGTGGTGATCGCCTTTGCCATCGACTGGTGGATGCAAAGCCGCCAGCAATCGCAATTCTCGTCGCGCGCGGTGGCCTATGTGCCAAGACCTTCGCGGGGCTTCGACCTCGCGATGCTCGCTTTTTGCGCGATTGTGTGCGTCTTCATGCTCGCCGTGCTCGGCATGGCGATCTACACGTCGTTCATCAAGCTGTGGCCGTACGACAAATCATTCAGCCTGCGGCACTACGGGTTCGGCCTGATCGATGGCGGGGTGATCAGACTCGTATTTCAACAGCCTGCGCATGGCGCTGCTGACTGCGCTCGCCGGCACCATGCTTGTCTTCGGTGGCGCCTACCTGCTGGAGAAGACTCGCGGGCTGGCGCCAGTTCGCACGGCGATGCGCTTTCTAGCCTCGATTCCGATGGCGGTTCCGGGCATGGTGCTGGGCTTGGGCTACATCTTTTTCTTCAACGCACCATCCAACCCGCTTAATATCCTTTACGGGACGATGACGATCCTGGTGTTGTCGACGGTCATCCACTACTACACGTCGAGTCACCTGACCGCGGTGACGGCGTTGAAGGCGCTGGACAACGAATTCGAGGCAGTCTCGGCCTCGCTGAAGGTGCCGTTCTACAAGACATTCTTCCGCGTCACCGTGCCGGTCTGCCTGCCCGCGATCCTCGACATCGCGCGCTACCTTTTCATCAATGCGATGGTCACTTTGTCGGCCGTGATCTTTCTCTATTCGCCCGACACCAAGCTCGCTTCGGTGGCGATCGTGAATCTCGACGAAGCCGGCGAGATCGGACCTGCCGCCGCGATGGCGACGCTCATCGTCGCGACCTCGATCGTGATATGTCTCGTCTATGCGCTGCTGACGCGTTTCCTGGTGACCCGCACGCAGGCCTGGCGGACGCCGGTCGCGACGTGATGCGAAATCCTAGAGAGGAGCTTTCCATGACCTACAGCGGGCGTGACCCCATTCTCCTGACGCCGGGGCCGTTGACCACCTCGCTCGCCACCAAGACGGCAATGCTGCGCGACTGGGGCTCATGGGACGCCAGCTTCAACGCAGTGACCGCAAGAGTGCGCGCACGGCTGACTGCGGTCGTCAACGGCGAAGGCACGCATGTCTGCGTGCCTATGCAGGGCAGCGGCACGTTCTCGGTCGAAGCGGCGGTCAACACGCTGGTGCCGCGCAGCGGCGGCCACCTGCTGGTCCTGATCAACGGCGCCTACGGCAAGCGGCTCGCCAGACTGACCGAGATGATGGGACGCAGGCTATCGGTGTTCGAAACCGCCGAGGATGTCCCGACGACCGCCGCCGACGTCGCCAGGAAGCTCGACGCCGATCCGTCGATCACCCATGTCGGCCTGATCCACTGCGAGACCTCGACCGGAATTCTCAACCCGCTGCCGGAGATCGCCGAAGCGGTTGCGCAGCGCGGCCGGCGCCTGATCGTCGACGCGATGAGCTCGTTCGGCGCGATTCCGATCGACGCCGGCGCGGTGCCGTTCGACGCGTTGATCGCCGCATCGGGCAAGTGCATCGAAGGTCCGCCGGGGATGGGCTTCGTCTTCGCCCGGAAAAGCGCGCTCGAGCAATGCGCCGGCAACTCGTCTTCGCTGTCGCTCGATCTGTACGACCAATGGGCATACATGGAAAAGACGACACAGTGGCGGTATACGCCGCCGACGCATGTCGTCGTCGCTCTCGATGCCGCGCTCGAGCAATATCTAGCCGCAGGAGGGCAGCCGGCGCGGCTCGCGCGATATACGGCCAACTGCGAGACGCTGATCGCAGGGATGAAGGAAATGGGCTTCCGGCCGTTTCTCGATTCTCCCATCCAGGCGCCGATTATCGTGACCTTCCATGCGCCGGCGGATCCACGCTATGCGTTCAAGGCGTTCTACGACAAGGTGCGCGACAAGGGCTTCATTCTCTATCCGGGCAAGCTGACGCAGCTCGAGACGTTCCGGGTCGGGTGCATCGGCGCGATCGGGCCCGACGAGATGCGGCACGCGGTCAACGCCGTACGCGACGCCCTGACGGATCTGGGCATCCGCCAGATCGCCCCGGCCGCCGTCAAGGCTGCGTAAGCCGGGACTGCGCGCCGCCCGGCCAGGCACCGCGCCCGTTTTTCTGACGCGCCGGCTCGAGCATCGCGTACCGGAATGCCGACAGCGCGAGAATGTCGGGGCAATCCGGTCCCAGCGCGCGGTGGCGAAGCAGGCAGTCGAGGATGACCAGGCTGGCGTCCGCCGTGACTGCGTCATCGCCCCCGTCGGCGGCGATCAGTTTCGCCGCGTCGGACATCGTCAGCCGCCGGTGCTCGACCGCCTCGCCATCCTGATTCGCCGGCCTGAAATCGGCATCGAGCTCGAGGTCGTAGACAAATACGGTTTCGCGCTGCAGGCCCTGCGGCTGCGCCCGGCAGATATCGATGCTGCCCTCCGGGCGCGCCCGCGCGGCGACGGTGGACTGGATGCCGGCCTCCTCCCATGCCTCCTTGCGCAGCGTGTCGAGCACGCCGTAGCCGGTGGCGATGCCGCCGCCGACCAGATTGTCCAGAAGGCCGGGATCGATCGCCTTGGTCGGACTGCGCCGCGCAAGCCACATCGCCAGCTCGCCGCCGTTGCGCACCAACCCGTTGACGTGCACGGCGTAGGTGCGAATGCCTAAATAGCGCGCCGCAGCGCGCTCGATGTCGACCAGCGGCGCGGCGCCGAACTCGACGGCGACCGCATATCGCTCGTCGCGCCAGGCCGAGAGCAGACCATCGCCGGCAAGCGCGCGCGTGACCGCTTCGACGGCAGCGGTTCGCGCGCTGCGGTCGGCGAGCGTCGCGACAAGCCGGATCTCATCTTCAGCACTGGCAAATACCGAAGCAAAGGCGGACAGGCGCTCGGCGCGCGCAGGGTCGATCCAACCGACGGTGTGTCTGTCGATGCGGAACGCGGCATACTCGCCTTGCGGCGCGGTGAGCGCCCGCACGAGCCGCGCGCGGATCGCGGGTACAATGCCGTCGGCCCTCATTCGGCAATTGTATCCCTCGTCCTCGCTCGTGCCTTCCGACGTACTCGCCCTGTTCGATCTCGATCACACGCTACTCGCGGTCGACAGCGACGAAGCCTGGGTGGAGTTCCTTATCGGCGAGGGCGCGCTGGACCGCACGGTGTTCGAGGAGGCCAACCGCGCGATCGTCGATCGCTACCGGCGCGGCGAGGTCGGGGTGCTGGAGTTCACCGAGTTCTACCTGGCGACGCTCAACGGTCGCGATCCGCCGCAGCTCAACGCCTGGCGCGCCGACTATCTGTCCCGTTCGATACGGCCCGCGATTCCGGCGGCGGCGCGTGCGCTGGTCGAGCGGCATCGCCGCGCCGGCGACCTGCTGGTGCTCGACGACGGCGACCAGCCGCTTCCTGACCGCGCCGATCGCCGACGAGCTGGGCTTCGAGCACCTGATCGCGACCGAGCCCGAAATGATCGCCGGCCGCTACACCGGCAAGGTGTCGGGGACGCCGAACATGCGCGAGGGCAAGGTCGTGCGCCTCGAGGCATGGCTGGCGCAGCGCCGGCAGCGGCTGGACGATTTTCGCGAAAGCTGGTTTTACAGCGACTCGCGCAACGACGTTCCGCTGCTCGAGCGAATCACCCATCCGGTCGCGGTCAATCCGGACCCGACACTGGCGGCGCTGGCCCGCGCCAGGGCGTGGCCGATGATCGAAATCCGGTAAGATTCGCGGCCTTGCACCTAAGCCCGACACTGCGATGAGCGCACGCATCCTCGATGGCAAGACGCTGGCGGCGCGGCTGAACGCCAGCCTTAAGCGAGCGCGTCGCAGCGCGCGTTGCGTCGGCCTTGCCGCGCCCCGGGCTCGCTGTCGTGCTGGTCGGTGAAAACGCGGCCTCGCAGATCTACGTTCGCAACAAGCGGAAATTCACCGAAGCCGCGAACATGCTGTCCTTTTCGCACGACCTGCCGGCTGACACGTCGCAAGCCGAGCTGCTGGCGCTTATCGACAAGCTGAATGCGGACCCGACTGTGCATGGCATCCTGGTCCAGTTGCCGCTGCCGAAGCAGATCGATCCGGAGCTAGTGACCGAGCGCATCGACCCCTCCAAGGACGTCGACGGCTTTCATCCTTACAACATCGGCAGGTTGGTGCTGAAGCGCCCGGTGTTGCGTCCGTGCACGCCGTACGGCTGCATGCGGCTGCTTGCCGAGACCGGCGAAGACCTGGTCGGAAAACACGCGGTGATCATCGGGCAGTCGAACATCGTCGGCCGGCCGATGGCGCTGGAGCTCTTGATGGCTCGTTGCACGGTGACTGTCTGCCATTCGGCGACGCGCGATCTGCCGGACATCGTTCGCCAGGCCGACGTGCTGGTCGCCGCCGTCGGCAAAGCCTATTTCGTCGCCGCCGACTGGATCAAGCCGGGCGCGATCGTCATCGATGTCGGCATGAACCGGAATGCGGAAGGCCGGCTCTGCGGTGACGTCGACGTCGCGGCCGCCGAGCGCGCGGCGTGGATCACGCCGGTGCCCGGCGGCGTCGGGCCGATGACCATCGCGATGCTGCTGGCGAACACGCTGAAGGCCGCCGAGCTTCAGGACCTCCGACTGAGCTTCGCGACGACGGCGTTCGCCGTCACTTCGGCGGCGGCCCGGGGAACTGCACGTACGGCGGCTTGGGCTCCTTGTCGGGCGGGACGTACGCCGGGGCCTCGCTCCCGGCAGGGCCCAGATGGCGGATGTAGCGATAGATTGCGCGCAGGTCGGCATCGGTCATGGCGTGGAGCGCGAACCACGGCATCGGCGGCCGCGTTTCGATCGATTTCGCAGTCTTTACCCACTGCGCCTCGCTCAGCCGTTGCATGTACAGCCGCAGGTTGATCGGGTAGGTGGTGCCCCAGGGGCCGCGCCAGCCCAGCTGATCGCCGACCAGCCAGTCCTTTTCCGGCACCTTGCCGCCGCTCGCGGCGTACCCAGGCGTGTGGCAATCGTTGCAACCGCCGATCCGCACCGACGTATCGGCCGTGATCGAGGTCCTTGCTGGCGGCTGGCTGCGACGTTCGGACGGTCTGCCGCCTGCGCCCCGCATATCAACGCGGATAACACAGCGAACGCGACGGTTGGGCGAGTAAGATGGATCATTGCACTTTCCTCCGGAAGTCGCTGGGACGTGCGCGTAATCTTATCGTAGGCGCCGAGGTCGGGTTCCGCCGCAGCCGTCAGGCGCCGCGCAGGTGCCAGGCCTTGGGCCGGGTAAAGGTCTGGATGCCGTAGGTCGACAATGTCAACCCGATGCCCGAATGACCGACACCCGACCAGGGCAGCCGGGGACTCACGCGGTCGCAGCAATTCCAGTACACCGAGCCCGACCTTACTTTCGACAGGATCCGGCGCGCCCGCTTTTCGTCAGGCGTGTAGACGGCCGCGGTGAGACCGTATTCGCTGTCGTTCATCATCAACACCGCCTCGGAGTCGTCCTTGACCTTCTGGATGCCGATGACCGGACCGAAGCTCTCGTCCCGCATCACGCTCATCCGGTGGTCGACCTCGGTCAGGACCGTCGGCTCGAACCAGTTACCGTTGCGCTTGATGACCTTGCCGCCGGTCAGCAAGCTCGCGCCGCGCCGTTTGGCGTCGGTCACCTGCTTTCTGCAGCACATCGAGTTGCGCCCGCCGCGTGATCGGCCCGATGTAGGTCTTGTCGTCGAGCGGATCGCCGATCCGGTAGCTCTTGACCTCGGCGACGAAGGCTTCGACGAAAGCGTCGTGGATGCTTTCGTGCACGTAGATGCGTTCGACCGAGCAGCACGACTGCCCGGTGTTGTAGAAAGCGCCGTCGGCGATGCCGGCGGCGGCGCTCTTCGCGTCGACGTCGTCGCAGACATAGACGGGATCCTTGCCGCCGAGCTCGAGCTGCACCTTGATCATCCGGCGGCCGGCCGCCGCGCCGATCTTGGTGCCGGTCGCGTACGAGCCGGTGAAAAAGACGCCGTCGACCGGCTGCCGCAGCAGCGCCGCGCCGGTCGCGCCGCCACCGAATACGGGAATGAAGACATCCTCCGGTACGCCGGATTCGTGCATCAGATCGGCGATATGCCTGCCCGTCAGCGTGGCGAATTCCGAGGGCTTGTAGAGCACCGCGTTGCCGGCAAGCAGCGCCGGCACGAACACATTGGCGCCGACGAAATAGGGATAATTCCATGCCGAGATGTTGGCGACGACGCCGAGCGGCTCGTGCGAGATGCGTTCCTCGAGGTTCTGCTTGACGTCGGCGAAGACTTTTTCCTCGCGCAGCACGCGTGCCGCCTCGGCAGGAAGAAGTCGAGCCGCGGCAACAGGCCGTTGAGCTCGTTTCTCGATTGGCGGATCGGCTTGCCGACCTCGAGCGTCAGCGTGCGTGCCAGCGTTTCCTGCATCGCGACGACCCGCTCGCGGAAGGCGCGGATCGGCGTCGAGCCGCTTTTTCAAGTGGCAGTGCCGCCCAGTCGCCCTGCGCGGCGCGTGCGCGCTCGTATTTCGTGCGCACCGCGGCGCTGCGGTCTTCCTCTATTTCCGCGATCAGCTCGCCGGTTGCAGGATTGATGATTTTCATCCGGTGCTTTCGATCAATGCCTGGCGCGGGCGAGGAAATCATCGAGGATCGGCGTGTCGTCGAGCAGGGTCGCGTCGCCCGGATCGTGGAACTCCGGATGCCATTGCACGCCGAACACGTACGAAGGTCCCGACCAGCGCAGCGCCTCGACGAGTCGGTCGGGCTCGGACCAGGCTTCGACGACGAGGTCCCGCCCGAGATCCTTGGCTGCCTGATGGTGGACCGAATTGGTCTTCGTCGATCGACGTGGCCCGGATACAGTGCCGCGAGTCCGGTACCCGGCACGATCGCGGTCCGATGGAAATTGGCGGCGTAGACGTCCCAGTTGCGATGCTCGAGTGCGCCGGGCCGCTGAGTCGCGATGTCCTGGTACAGCGTACCGCCTTGCGCGACGTTGATGATCTGCGCGCCGCGGCAGACGCCGAGCACAGGCTTGCGCTTGCGCGACGAACGCCTTCAGCAGCGCGATCTCGTATTCGTCGCGCACGCGGTCGCCGTTCCATTCGGGACGCAGCGCGGCCTCGCCGTACGATTCGGGGCAGACGTCGGACCCTCCCATCAGCAGCAGGGCGTCGAGCTCGCGCGCGTAGTCGTCGATCGTCACGGCGCTGCCGGAGCGCCGCGTCGTGCCGTCCGGCGATGGAATCATCAATGCCAGTGCGTCGCGCTGCATCACCCAATGCGCCATGTTCTGCTCGATGTACTGCAGCGTCATGCCCTTGAACAGCGCCCGCTTCGGGTCGGCGTGGAAAAAACAGGCGGAAATGCCGATTTTCAGCATGACGTGGCGCGCGCCGAGCAGACGCGCATCGTCGCGAGCCGGACGCTCACATCGCCTCGGCGAAGATCCGCTCGAAGTCCGCGCGCGTGCACTTGCGGGGATTGGTCTGGTGGCAGATATCGTTGATCGCGACGTCGACCAGTGCCGGGATGTCGGCTTTGGTCACCGGCCGCTTGGCCGCGTGCCCGGACAGCGTCGCCGGAATCCCGAGGTCGCGCTTGAGTGTCGCCAGCCAGTCGATGAAGGCTTCGGCATTCGCTTCCGGAAGGCGCCGGTCGACGCCGGCGCCGACGACGTGGGCGAGCTCGGCCATTTTCGCCGTCGCGCTCTTGGAGATTGAAGCGCATCACGTGGTCGATCATGATGCCGTTGGCGAGCCCATGGTGCAGATCGGCGACCGTCGACAGCGCATGCGCGCAGGAGTGGACGGCGCCCAGGTCCTTCTGGAACGCGATCGCACCCATCATCGAGCTCATCAGCATGTCGGAGCGCGCCTGCAGGTTATGCGGCTCGCGCACCGCGGTACGCAGCGAGCGGGCCGCGATGCGAGCCCCTTCGAGCGCGATGCCGTCGCACAACGGATGATAGGCCGGAGACAGGTACGACTCGACGTTGTGGGTCAGCGCGTCCATGCCGGTCGCCGCGGTGATCGCCGGCGGCAGATCGAGCGTCAGTTCGGGATCGGCGAATACCGCCTTGGCGAGCAGCCGCGGCGAAAAGATGATCTTCTTGATGTGCGTCGCATCGTCGGATATGACGCTCGATCGGCCGACTTCGGACCCGGTGCCCGCGGTCGTCGGCAGCGCGACGAAATAGGGCAGCTCGTGCTCGATCGGCCGGACTTGCGGATGATCCCATGCGTATTGGAGCACGTCGCCCTCGTGGACCGCCATCAGCGCGATCGCCTTGGCGACGTCGAGCGCAGCGCCTCCGCCCAGTCCGATGATCGAATCGGCGCGATGCTTGCGGAACGCGGCGACGCCGTTGTCGACCTGGCTCTTGACCGGATTGCCCCAGATGTCGGAATACACGGCGACGTCGAGCCGATGCAGGTCGGCGATGAACTTCGAAAGCAGAGGCAACGGCGCGATGCCGCGGTCGGTGACGATCAGCGGACGCTCCAGACCCTGCGCGGTCAAGGTGCTCGGCGACGAGCTTGCGCGCCCCCGCGCCGAAGTAAATAGCCGTCGGGAAGGCAAATCGCTCGATAGCTCATCGCGCGGTCGATCCCACTTGCTGTGCGTCGCCGATCTGCACGAAGCGAAGCTCGAGGATGTCGCTTGGCCATTGCGCGACGCTGACCTCGGGCCGCATCACCCAGGTCAGCGTGCGGCGATAAAGCGGGAGCAGCGGCAGGTCGGCACGCATCAGCCGCAGCGCGTCACCGACGAGCTGGCGCCGGCGCGCGATATCGGGCTCGACGCGGATCGAATCGATCAGTTGATCGAGACGGGGATTCGAATACCTCCCGCCGTTGAACGTGCCGGGGCCGTCGACGCCGTAGCTGTGCACGATCGCATTCAGCATCGGCCAGGGGTCGGTCTGCGGCGACCAGCCGAATTCGAAAAAGCTGGTCGTCGCCTGCGTCAGCTTGGGGAAGAACGTCGCCGTCGGCCAGAGCTGGAACGTCGTCCGGATGCCGACTTGCGCGAGCATCCCTGCGATCGCCTGGCATACGGCCGCGCGGTAGGCCACGTTGACGCAATCGAGCGTCACCTGGAATCCGTCCGGGTACCCGGCTTCCTTCAGCAAGCGCCCGCGCCGCGGCAGGATCGTACTTCGGCCGGCTTTCGAGGTCCGGCACGTAACCGTCGAGCAGCCGCGAGACATACGAGCCGGTCGCCGTCGCCTGTCCGCGCAATACCTTGGCGACGATGGCGTCGATGTCGATCGCGGCGTAGACCGCGCGCCGCACCTTGCACGTCCTTGAACGGGTTGCGCCCCTTCACGTCGCCGAACTGCAGCTCGTCGCGGCTCTGGTCGAAGCCGAGATATTGCGTGCCGATGTCGGTGATCTGGGCGAGCTTGAAGCGGCCTTCCTTTTGCAGGCGGGGAACGTCCTGGAACGGCGGATCGATGACGAAATCGACCTGCCCGGAAACGAGCGCGGCCAAGCCGCGTCGCGTCGGACTGGATGACGACATAGATCGCCTCGTCGACGTTGCCGCGCCGGCCCCACCAGTGCGGATTGGCGACCAGCACGCAACGGACGTCGGACTCGTAGCCTTGAGTGATATAGGGCCGGTGCCGTTGGCGTTGCGAACCGCGTAGGTTTCCTGCTTGGCGTTGTAGTTCTGCGGCTCCGACGACGTCGTGCGCGGCTGACCACGCCTTGCTCATCATGCCGACGTAGATCAATTTTTCCGGCAGCACCGCATCGGGGGCCTCGAGCACGAAGTCGACCGTCAGGTCGTCGACCTTGCGCGCTCCCAGGACGCCCCGCAGCTGGAACGCGCGCTGCGAATTCTTGGCCAGCGCGCGCTCGATCGAGAACACGACGTCGTCCGCGGTAAACGGCGTCCCGTCGTGGAACTTCACGTTGGGGCGAAGCTTGAACCGCCAGCGCTTGGGTTCGACCTGCTGCCACGACACCGCGAGCGCCGGCTCTATCGCGAAGTTGCGGTCGCGCGACACCAGCGACTCGTAGATCTGGCTTACGACCCGGGTCTGGTAGAGCAGGGCCAGCGCGTGCGGATCGAGCGATTGCGGATCGAACGCGCTGGCGAAGCGCAGTGTTTTCGCCGCCAGCGGAAAAGCGGCCAGGCATCCCGCAAGAAGCGCGATGCCGAGCCGCAATCGACGGGCGTGCGGCGATACCGCCTCGAGGGTGCGGCCGGCGAAGGCGAAGCGTGGATCATATGATCTCGAAATAGCGCTTCATTTCCCAGTCGGTGACCGCGTCGAGCCATTGCCGCCATTCCCATTCGCGGGTCGCCGCGAAATGCTCGACGAAATCGTCGCCGAACCAGTCGCGAGCCAGTTCGGAATTGCGAAACACGCGCGTCGTCTCGATCAGCGTGCGCGGCGCGCGCGGAATGTTCTCCGCGCCTTCGTTGGTGCCGTGGATCGGTTTCGCCGTCAGCTTCAGCTTCCTTTCGATGCCGGACAATCCGGCGGCGAGCACCGCCGCGGCGGCGAGATAGGGGTTCATGTCGGCGCCGGGGCAGCGCGTTTCCAGCCGTGTCGACTTCGGCGAGCCGGCGATCACGCGAAAGCTCGCCGTGCGGTTGTCGACGCCCCAGGTCGGCTTGACCGGCGCCCAGAACCCGTCGACCAGCCGCTTGTAACTGTTGATCGTCGGCCAGTACATCGGCGCGAATTCCATCAGCCCGGACACCTGGCCGGCGAGATAGCTTTCGAACAGCTTGCTCATGCTGTTGCGGCCCTTGACGTCGTAGAACAGATTCTTCCGGCCGTCCGACAGGCTCTGATGGATGTGCCCGGAACACCCCGGATACTGGGCATTCCACTTGGCCATGAAGCTCGGCATGATGCCGAAGCGCGCGCCGATCTCCTTGGCGCCCGTCTTGAACAGTACGGCGCGGTCCGCGGCTTCGAGCGCCTCGGAGAACAGAATCGCCACCTCGTAGACCCCGGGACCGGTCTCGGTGTGCAGGCCCTCGATCGGGATGTCGAAGGCGCCCATCTCGACCATCAGCGCCTTGAAGAAATCGCGGTTCTGGTTGGCGCGCAGCAGCGAATAGCCGAACATCCCCGGCGTGATCGTCTGCGGCCGTACATAGCCCTTGTCGGCCCACGACTGGGGCGTCTCGGCGAAGTTGAACCATTCGAATTCCATGCCGCACATCGGAACCACGCCGAGCTTCTCGGCGCGCTTGAGCACCCGCTTCAGCAGTTGCCGCGGACAGATCGGATGCGGCACCTCCTTGCCGTTTTTCTGCGCGACGAAGTCGCCGAGGAAGAACGGCACGTCGTCGTCCCAGGGTACGTGACGAAGCGTGCCCAGATCGATCCGGGCCAGCGCGTCGGGAAATCCCTTATGCCAGCCGGTCAGCGTCGTGTTGTCGTAGCACTGGTCGGCCATGTCCCAGCCGAAGACGACGTCGCAGAACCCGAAGCCGCCTTCGGCCGCAGAAAAGAACTTGTCCTTGTGCAGATATTTTCCGCGCAGCACGCCGTCGATGTCGGACACTGCGACCTTGACGCGGTTGCCGGGGCTTGCGCGCACGGCGTCCAGGACCTGGTTCGGAGCGATGTTCTGCGGCATCGTATTCCTCGGGTATGGCGCCTATCGCTTGCCATTGTCGCGCTTGTCGCTTGCGGTCGCTCATGCACGGCGCGCGAGAGCGGAATCGATTGTAACCTGCCGCGACTCGGGCCGCCTATGCGAGGCAATGACGCGATCGGTGCGTCGGGCGCGGCGACTGCTACAGTGGCGGCCGTCAGCCGATCGATCGCTGCGATGACCGACGAGCGCGCCAGAGTCGATGCCGGTGCCGGGCGCGTGCCCGCGCTGGCGTCGCTGCACGTCGCCGTACTGCTGTTCGGGCTCGCCGGCCTCTTTGGCAAATGGATCGATCTGCCCGCGACGACGATCGTCTTCGGCCGAACCGGTGTCGCCGCTGCCGCGCTCGGAGTGGTGCTTGGGCTCGCCTGGCGGGCGCCGCGGCTTCGACTGGAGATTGGGCAGTCAATGGAGCGGTGCTGGCCCTGCACTGGTTTGCGTTTTTCAAGGCGATACAAATTGCCGATGTCGCCACCGGCCTGCTGGGATACGCGACCTTTCCGCTGTTCGTCCTGCTGCTCGAACTCGCGCTGCTGCGCGCGCGTGCGCGCGGCGCCGACTGGGCGATCGCCGGCATGGTCGTCGCCGGCTTGCTGATACTGGTGCCGGAGCCCCGGCTCGGCAATCGCATCGTGCAGGGTCTGGCGTGGGGCGTGCTTTCGGGGTTTTCGTTCGCCCTGCTCGCGGTGGGGAACCGCGCGCTGGCGGCGCGGCGAGCGCCCGCTGCGATTGCGTTCTGGCAAAATATCTGCGCTGCGGCGTGTCTGGCGCCGGTGGTCGCGATGGCCCCGGCACTGCCCGACGCGCGCGAACTCGCGCTGTTGCTCGTGCTGGGCATCGTCTGCACCGCACTTGCGCACACGCTTGTTCATCCGCAGCATGCGCATGCTGAGCGCGCACACGGCAAGCGTGGTCGCGGCACTGGAGCCCGTTTACGGCATCGCCCTGGCAGCCGTCCTGCTCGACGAGGTGCCGGATGCCCGCACGCTGCTCGGCGCGCTCCTTATCGTCGGCGCCGTCCTGGCGGCGAGCGCGAGAGCCGCCCGGGTGTCGCGACCATAGCGCGCGTCGACGCGCTTCGGTATCGTGCGAGTAGGGCGCCTTGGGCGCAAAGGAACCGCGACATGTCTTTGCATATCGGGATGGTCGGACTGGGGCGCATGGGCGCCAACATGGGGCGCCGACTTGCCGCGGGTGGCGTCGCCGTGACCGGCTTCGACCCCGCGTCGGACGCGCGCGCTGCCTTCGCGGCGATCGAATCGTGCAATGCCGCCGACAGTCTCGAGGCGCTGGTGCACGCGCTGCCACCGCCGCGCGTGGTCTGGCTGATGGTGCCAGCCGGCAAGGGCACCGAGGCGGTGATCGCCGAGCTCGCGCCGCGGCTTCATTCGGAAGACATCATCGTCGATGGCGGCAATGCATTCTACAAGGACTCGGTGCGGCGCGCCGTCGAGCTCGCGAGCTACGGCATCCGGTTCATCGACTGCGGCGTTTCCGGCGGCGTGTGGGGGCTCGAGAACGGATACGCGCTGATGTTCGGAGGCTCGCCGGCGGCAGCGCGCGAAATCGAGCCGTTGGTGAAGATCCTCGCGCCGGCGCCCGATCGCGGCTGGCTGCATTGCGGTCCGAGTGGATCCGGGCACTTCGTCAAAATGATCCACAACGGCATCGAGTACGGCATGATGCAGTCGATGGCCGAGGGCTTCTCGCTGCTGAAGGGCAAACCGGAATTCGCGCTCGACGTCGCGGCGATCGCGGAAATGTGGCGGCATGGCAGCGTCGTGCGCTCGTGGCTGCTCGACCTGACGGCCGAATTCCTGCAGGACGATGCCGAGCTCGAAGCGGTGGCGCCGGTCGTCGCCGATTCGGGCGAGGGGCGCTGGACCGTACAGGAGGCGATCGAGCAGGGCGTGCCCGCGCCGGTGCTGTCGCTTGCGCTGATGATGCGGTTGACGAGCCAGGGCAAGAGCGATTATGGCGACAAGCTGCTGGCGATGATGCGCAAGGGTTTCGGCGGCCACAAGATCACGTCCAACGACTGATGACGGCCGATACGCGCGATGATGGTGATAGTCGATGGGCGTTTGCGGCTGCGGGAAGACGACTGTGGGTCGCGCGCTGGCGCGTGAGCTCGACTACGAATTTCTCGATGCCGACGATTTTCATCCGGAAGCGAACGTCGCCAAGATGGCCAACGGCGTCGCACTGACCGACGACGATCGCTGGCCGTGGCTCGACCGGCTGGTCGCGGCGATGCACGAACGTGCGGCACGCGGGAGCCGGCGCGGTGATCGCCTGCTCCGCGCTCAAGGAAGCGTACCGCCAGAGATTGCGTCGAGGCAGTGGGCCCACGGGTGAGGTCCGGATCGTCTATCTGAAGGGCGACGCCGCGACGATCGCTCCCCGGCTCGCCTCGCGGAGCGGCCACTACATGCCGGCGTCGCTGCTGGCGAGCCAGTTCGCTGCGCTTGAGGAGCCAGAGGACGCGATCGTCATCGACATCCGGCAAACGGCCGACGAACAGGCGAGGCAAATCGCCGCCGCGCTGAAATCGACTTCCGATTCCGCCGCGTGAGCGATCGACCCCAACCCAGACGCAAGCCCGGACCCGCGACCGAAGTCGCGCATCTCGGGCGCGACCCGGCGCGGCATCTGGGCGCGATCAATACGCCGGTCTACCGCGCGTCGACGATCCTGTTCGATTCGGTGGCCGACTACGAAGCGTCGCAGCGCGGCGAGTCGAAGGGCCTGGTCTATGGGCTGCGCGGGACTGCCGACCGTCACCGACCTGCAGTCGGCCGTCGCGACGCTCGAAGGCGGCTATGGCGCGCTGGCAGTGCCTTCGGGTCTCGCCGCGACGACCTTACCTCTGCTCGCGCTGACCAGCGCCGGCGATCACGTGCTGGTCACCGACTCGATCTACGGCCCGACACGGCGCTTCTGCGACAACCAACTCTGCGCGTTTCGGCGTCGAGGTCAGTTACTACGATCCACTGATCGGAAGCGGCATCGCGCGCGAGATGCGGCCGAATACGCGCGTGGTGTTCGTCGAGTCGCCGGGTTCGCTGAGCTTCGAGGTGCAGGACGTTCCGGCGATCGCCGCGGCGGCGCATGCGCACGGCGCGCTGGTGCTGATGGACAATACCTGGGCGACGCCGCTGCAATTTTCGCGCCTTCGACCACGGCGTCGACGTTTCGCTGCACGCGGGCACCAAGTATCTGGGCGGCCATTCCGATGTGCTGATCGGCCTGATCGTCGGCAACGAGGCGAGCTTTCCGCGGCTGCATCGGCTGTGGACCGACACCGGCGTCACGGCGAGCAGCGACGATTGTTTTCTGGCGCTGCGCGGACTGCGGACGCTGGCGGTGCGGCTTGACCGCCACCAGGCCAGCGCGCTGCGCATCGCGCGACTGGCTGCGCGACCGGCAGGAGGTCGCCGAGGTCGTCTATCCGGCCCTGCCGGGCGCGCGAGGACACGAGCTGTGGAAGCGCGATTTCACCGGCGCCTGCGGGCTGTTCGGCGTGATTCTGCAGCCCGTGCCGAAGGCGCGGGTCGATGCGATGCTGGACGGGCTGTCCTGGTTCAAGCTGGGCGTCAGCTGGGGCGGCTTCGAGAGCCTGATCCTGCCGATCAACGACGCCGTGCGCAGCGCGACGCGCTGGGCGCCCGAAGGTCCGTACATCCGAGCTGCATGTCGGCCTCGAGGATCCCGACGATCTGATCGACGATCTGGCCGACGGCCTGGCGCGGCTGCGCGCCTGACGGTCCGACGTGTGCTGCGGCCGACCCGGCTGCCGGGTCGCTTCGCCGGCCCGCGACGATCGTTTGACCCTGGTTTCGGAATCGTGGACACTTTGCCCGCCCGGCTTCCTTGGCCCTCGCTCCCGGATGAGCAAGCTGCTGCCGCTGCACCCGCCTCTGGCCACGCTTGATGACGATGCGTGGGACGATCTGCTCAACTTCATCGAGGAGCGGCGCGTCATCCCGATCATCGGGCCCGAGCTGTTGAAAGTCGAGACCGAAACCGGACCGCGGCTGCTCTACGACTGGATCGCGGAAAAGCTCGCCGGCAAGCTGAACGTCGATATCGACCCAACTGCCGCAACCCTACACGCTCAACGACGTCGTCTGCTGGTTCCTGTCGTCCCATGGGCGGCGCGAGGAGGCCTATACGCGCGTGCGCAGCATCCTCCGCGACGCGAACTTCACGCCGCCGCTGGCGCTGCGTCAGCTAGCGCAAATCACCGATTTCGATCTCTTCGTCACCACGACGTTCGATCCGCTGCTCGAGCAGGCGATCAACAGCCGAGCGATTCCAGGGCGCGCAGTCGACCGAGGTCATCGCCTACTCGCCCAACCGCGTGACCGACCTTCCCTCCGAGCGCGAGAAGCTGCAGCGCCCGGTCATCTATCACCTGCTCGGGCGCCTGTCGGCCTCTCCGACCTACGTCATCTCCGACGAGGACATGCTGGAATTCATCTGCGCGCTGCAAAGCGAGCACCTTACGCCGGAGAAGCTCTTTCACGAGCTCGAGCACAACCATCTGCTGTTCATCGGCAGCAATTTCACCAACTGGCTCGGCGCGACTGTTCCTTCGCATGGCCAAGCGGCACCGGCTGTCCGATCCGCGCGACGTCGGCGAAGTGCTCGCCGACAACCATTCAGGCAGCGACGGCCGGCTGATGGCTTTTCTGCAGCAGGTCAGTGTGCGGACGCGGATCTACAGCGGGGCGGAGAAGTTCGTCGATGAGCTGCACCGCCGCTGGACGACGCGTCACAGGCCGGCCGACGTGCTGGCGTTCGGCGCTTCGCCGCAACGCTTCCTGCCACCGGAGCGCGAAATGCCCGACAACGCGGTCTTCGTGAGCTATGCGCGCGAGGACCTCGCGGCGGTACAGAAGCTCAAGGCGGGGCTCGATGCCGCGGGGATCAAGACCTGGTTCGACCTGGAGCGCCTCGAGGGCGGCGACGACTACGACCGCAAGATCCAGCGCAATATTGGGCGTTGCTCGTATTTCATTCCGGTCGTCTCGGCAACCACGCAGCGGCGTCTGGAAGGCTACTTCCGCCGCGAATGGAGCTACGCGATCGATCGAGCGCGCAATATCGCCGAAGGCGCGCTGTTCATCCTGCCGGTGACGATCGACGATACCGAACGGCGGCGATGCCCATGTGCCGGAGAAATTCAAGGCCGTCCATTTCACGCGGCTGCCCGGCGGCGAAATTACGCCCGAGTTCGCCCGCCGCCTGCAGGATCTGCTTTCCACCCGGCACTGAACGGTCGCGTGCACAGCTCGCGCCCGAATCAGGTATTGATCGCCATGCGATTGACCCGAACCACCCTTGCTCGATGAGTAACGACGCGTCGCCGACGACGGACAACGCGCGCTCGCAGGTGGCGATCGACCACGAGCATCCATGGCTCGGCTTGGCCTCGTTCACCGAGGAGACGCGCGCCTATTTCTATGGCCGCGAGGAGGAGATCGCCGAGCTTTCGCGGCGCGTGCAGCGCAAGTTGCTGACGATTCTTTTCGGTCAATCCGGCCTCGGCAAGACCTCGATCCTCCGCGCGGGGATCGTACCGCGGCTTCGTCCCGAGGGTTATTGCCCGGTCTATGTCCGGATCGACTATTCGCGCGATGCCCCCGAGCCGTCGGAGCAGATCAAGGAAGCCATTTTCCGCGCGACGCAGTCGCTCGGACAGTGGACGCAAACGGGGGTGGCCGTCAGCGGCGAATCGCTATGGGAATTCCTCCACCACCGCGATGACGTCCTGCGCGACTCTTCGGGCAGGACGCTGATCCCGCTGCTGATATTCGACCAGTTCGAGGAAATATTCACGCTTGCGCAAAGCGACGACTTCGGCCGCAAGCGCGCCGCGCAATTTCTCGAAGATCTCGCCGATCTGGTCGAGAACCGCGCACCGAAAGCGCTCGAGGCCAGAATCGAGCAGGATGAAGCCGCCGCCGAGCGGTTCGATTTCACCCGCGGCGACTATCGGATCCTGATCGCGCTGCGCGAGGACTATCTCGCCCATCTGGAAGGTGTGAAGGGCATCATGCCCTCGATCACGCAGAACCGGATGCGGCTCGCCCGCATGACCGGCGCGCAGGCGCTAACCGCGGTGCTGAAGCCCGGCGGCAGGCTGGTTTCGGAGGAAGTGGCCGAATCGATCGTGCGTTTCATCGCCGGCGGCTCCGAGCTGCCCAACGCCGAGGTCGAGCCGTCGCTGTTGAGCCTGATCTGCCGCGAGCTCAACAACGCCCGCATCGCGCAAGGGCGTAGCGAGATCTCCGCCGATCTGCTGGCAGGCTCTCGCGACACAATCCTGAGCGAATTCTACGAGCGCGCGCTGGCCGACCAGCCGCCCGGCGTAAGGCAATTCATCGAGGACGAGATGCTGACCGAGTCGGGCTTTCGCGAGAGCCTGGCCGAAGAGCGCGTGCGCAAGGCGTTCGCCGCGGTCGGTGCGCCTCCCGATACGCTGGCGAAGCTGGTCGACCGTCGGCTGCTGCGCATCGAGGAGCGCCTCGACCTGCGCCGTGTCGAGCTGACCCATGACGTCCTGTGCAGCGTCGTGCAAGGCAAGCCGCGATCTGCGCTACGAGCGCGAGGCGCGTGACGAAGCGGAGCGCCAGCTCGCCGCGCAACGCGCGCGCGAGCTCGCCACGCGCAAGGCGCTGGTGCGGGCTAGGCAGGTCGCCGTGATCTGCGGAATACTCGCCGTCGGCGCCTTGGGCAGCGCACTGTTCGGCTACCTGAGCATGAAGCGCGCGCAGGACGCGGAGCTCAAGGCGCAGCAGACGCGTCAAATGGCGGAGACCGCACGCGGCGAGGCGGAAAAGCTGATCGTCTATCTGCTCGACGATTTCTATCTCGAGCTCGAGCCTGTTGGCCGGCTGGACATCGTCGCCGCACTGTCCAAGCGCGCGATCGACTACTACGCGGCGCTCCCGCAGGAGCTGCGCACTCCCGAGACCGACCGCAACCGCGCGCTCGCGCTGGTGCGCTATGGGGCCGCGCTGCGCAATCAGTCGAAGCTCGATGAAAGCAGCAAGGCGCTATCAGAGGCCGTTGGCGTCTTGAGCAAGCTGCGCAAGGAAGGCGATCAGTCGGAGGCGACAGCCGTCGGGCTCGGCGTGGGTTTGATGTCGCAGGCGCGGGTTGCGGCCAGTCAGAACAGACGCCCTGAGGAGCGCGTTTTTGCGATACAAGCCATCGATGTCCTGAAACCGCTGATGGCGGCGCCGAACCCATCGATTCCGTTGCGCCGCGCCTATGGCCTCGCGCTGACCTTTCTCGGCTTCTCCCAGGGCAACACCGACGAGGAAGAGTCGGCGGTTGTGACGCTGGAGGAAGCACGCAAAACCTACCGCAGCATCGATAACCTCAAGCTAGACGACCTGCCCGCCGCGGTCGCGTACGCGGAAGCCTCCGCCTGGCAAATGAGTGCGCTGCAGACACTGGGTCGTTTCGACCAGGTCAGGAACAGTCGGACGCCGACGCCTTGAAGGTGACGGGACAGGTGCTGGAAAAGCGTCCCGGAAATATGTCGGCGCTCCGCGCCCGGGCTTTGATGGCCGAAAGCCTGTCCGCCACCGAAGGATTCGATCTGCACCTTCGCAAGGCCCTGGCATTGAGTGAGCAGGAAGTGCGCGACTGGCAGGCGATCGTCGCGCTCGATCCGAGCAACCAGATCGGCTGGAACAACCTGGTCAGTGCCCGGCTGGGGGCCGGATTCTGGTCGCTCGAACTCGGGAGATGTTCGACGGAGCGCAGGAGCAATGGCGTGCGGGACTGGCCGACAGAGCGACAGGTAAAGGAATCCGCCATGATCGGCACCATGCTGGCCCTTGCGGCGGGCTACCTCACGATGATCGAAGCCGATTCGGGCGACGCGCAGGCGGCGGAAGCCACGCTCGCGGCCAATCGCCGGTTCATCGAATTGGCTATCCGCGGCCTTCCGCCGGATTCGTTCGGTCGAGCCTATCTGCCGGAATTCCTGGGCTACTACGGTTATCCGACGACCGGCTTGGGCTACGGCGCCTATGGGCTGCCTTTCGCGGCGCGCGACTACGACACGCTGCGCAAAGAGGCCCGCGCGTCGGCGCGGCGGCTCGAGCAGATCAAGATTGCCAACCCCCGAGCAGGATCTGCGGCAAGAACCGTTCGCTGGAGGTCGCCTATCGAACTGCGGCCGAAGCTTCGTATCGGATGGACGACTATGCAGCAGCGGACGCGGAGATCAAGAAAGCGCTGGCGATCCGCCGCGCCGATCCCGACGCGCACCCGTCGCGGAGGAGCGCGACGCAGATGATCCAGCTGATGCTGGCCGCGATGATTGCCGCGAGACTGCAGAGGTATGCCGAAGCGCAGCAGATCATCGAGCCGGCGCTGAAGATGCACCGGGGGCTTTACGCGCGCAAAGACAACGACGATCTCAGTCAGCGGGTCGAATTCGCCCGCGCGTTGTACGTCTCTGCGGTCGCGGCCCCGGGACAAAAGACGGCGCAACTGACCCAGGCCGCAACGCTAATCGACAGCCTGCCGCCGCAGATGCGTCGCCAGATCAGCGTCGCGTACCTGCGCGGCCAGATCGCGGAGGAGCAGAAGGTGCGGCACTAGCGGTTGTTGCGCCGCGTGCGAAGCCCTGCATGGAGAACCCGGCTCCCGACCCAGGCTCGACGCGGTCCGGCGATGCGGCCGCTCAAGCGTGCGCCCGCATCCGCAAGCACCTCGAGCAGGGAGCTCCTTGGGACGCGTGCGATCTTTTCCGCGAAGAGATAGCGAAGCACCCGGGCGACGCGATGCTGCTCTACTGGGGCGCGCTGGCGCACGCGCGGTCAGGCGCTTCGAAGCGGGCGCATGCCTTGCTCGACCGGGCGGAGGCGGCCGGCGATGCGCGCGCATCGTCTCGCCGACATCCTGAGTCTGCGCGGACGGCTTGTGGAAAGACGCGTATCAGCAGGCGCCCGACAAGGCCGACGCAAGGAAGATGGCCGAGCGAGCGCGGCAGGAGTATCTAGCCGCCTATGCGCTGAAACATGACGCCTATCCAGGCATCAACGCGGCGACGCTGTCGTTGCTGCTAGGGGACCGTCCGGCGGCGTTGACGCTGGCGCAACAGATTGTCGAGCGGCTGGCGGGGCAGGCAACTCGGCACAGTTCTGGGAAGATGCGACGCTCGGCGAGGCGCAGCTCGTCCTCGGCCAATTCGACCAGGCCGCACAAAGCTATGCGTCGGCCTACGCGCAGAGCCCGGGCGATGCGGGGAGCGTGGCCACGATGCGGCGGCAGCTGCAGCTGCTTGAGCGCGCGGTTCCGCAGGCGGCCGATGCGCTTCGGCAGCTGCCCGCGCCCGACGTCGTCGCATTCGCCGGCCACATGATCGACGCGCCCGACCGGACGGTGCCGCGGTTCCCGGCGGCGCTGGTCCCCGCCGTCCGGGCGGCGGTCCGCGACCATTCGCGCGGCTGAATACGCCGATCGTCTACACGTCGGCGGCGTGCGGCGCTGATCTGATTTTCATCGAGGCTGCGCTCGAGGCCGGCGCCGAAGTCAATGTCGTGCTGCCGTTCGACCGCGACGACTTCGTGCAGACCAGCGTGGCCGTCGGCGGTGAAGGCTGGGTCGATCGCTTCGATGCCGCGCTAGCCCGGGCGACGCGCGTGATCATGGCGACCGATGAGCGCTATCTGGGAGACGACGTCCTGTTCGAGCATGCCGCGCTGTTGCTCGAGGGACTTTCGATACTGCGCGGCGCGCAGCTGCAAACGACTCCCTCGTTGGTTTGCGTCATCGACGCCGCGGCGCCGGGCGGGTCGGTGGCACGCAGGCCTCGTTCGACCGGTGGGCGGGCCACGTCGGGCCGCCGCAGGTGTTGGACCTGGCCAAGATGCGGTCCAACGCCGCGCTCGCCGGACCAGCTGTCATGGCCGCGCGCGGCACCACGACGAAGCGACGCCCTGACCCGCCGCAACCACCTGCCGGATATTCCAGTCCCGATCGCGGCCAAGCGACCGCAGCGCTCGCTCAAGACCTTGCTGTTCGCCGACTTCGCCGGCTTCAGCCGTGTGCACGACGCGGTGGCACCGTTCTTCCAGGAAAGCTTCTGGAAGATTGCGGCCGGGCAGATCGCGGCGTCGCCGGCCAAGCCGCTTCTGGCGAGCACCTGGGGTGATGCGCTGTACGTCGTGTTCGACGCGCCGCGCGACGGCGCCGCGTTCGCGCTATCCTTTCTCGAGAACATGCTCGAGGTCGACTGGGCGTCCCTCGGCTTGTCGGAGCCCAGCCCGATCCGGATCGCGTTGCATGCGGGGCCGGTATTCTGCGGCTTCGATCCGATCATCGGCCGCGATAACTATTTCGGCTCGAGTGTCACCAAGGCCGCGCGCATCGAGCCGGTGACGCCTCCGGGCATGGTGTACGCAAGCGAGGCATTTGCCGCCACGCTGGCTGCGACGAGACGCGATGAATTCTCGCTCGAATACATCGGACGGATGGCGCTTGCCAAGGGTTATGGCGAGTCGCGCATTTACCGGCTGGACCGGCGCTGAGGACGGACGAGCCCGGAGGAGTGGCTAGCTACCGGATATGCGGCGTACGTTGCGCGCGAACACTTGGAGCTGCAAAGCTACGAGCTGCACTGACCGCCGGTCTGCCGCGTTTTAGTCGAGACCCAGCAATTCGGAGCGCGCTTTCACGTCGTCGTCGAATTCTCGATACGGCCCTTCATAACGGACCTGGCCGCTCTCCAGCACGACGGCCCGGTCGGCGATCGTGCCGGCGAGCGCGAGGCTCTGCTCGGCCAACAGTATCGACACGCCAGCTGCGTTTCAGTTCGCGCAACGCCACGGCAAGTTGCGTTCGACGATCAGCGGCGCAAGGCCTTCGCCCGGCTCGTCGAGCAGAAGTAGCGTGGGATTGCCCATCAGAGTGCGCGCGATCGCCAGCATTTGCTGCTCGCCGCCGGATATATCGCCGCCGCGGCGATCTCTGCAGCTCGGCGAGGCGCGGGAAACAGCCGCAGCTACGCGCTGCGGCGTCCACGGCGCTGCGGCGCGCGGGTCGCGGCGTCCGACCTCGAGGTTTTGCTCGACGGTCAATCCGGTGAAGATGCGCCGGCCCTCGGGTACGATAACCCAGGCCTGCGCGCGCAATCCGGTACGACGGCACGCCGTCGATGCGTCGACCATCCAAACGGATATCGCCGCGGCTCGGCGTCAGCCATCCGGCGATCGCCTTTAAGGCCGTAGATTTGCCCGCGCCGTTGCGTCCCAGCAGCGCAACCGCTTCGCCATCGGCAACGTCCAATGAAACGTCGAACAATACCGTCGCCCTGCCGTAGCCAGCCTCCAGGCCGCGCACTTCAAGCATCGCCGCGCTCCGGACCTGCGGCGCTGCCCAGGTAAACGGCGCGCACCTCGCGATCGGCGCGCACTTCCGATGGCGGGCCCGCGGCGATCACGCGGCCGCGGTTGAGCACGACGATGCGATCGGCGTGCGCGAACACGACGTCCATATCGTGCTCGGTGAAAAGCAGTGCGGCGCCGGCTGTGCGCGCAAGTTCGGACACTTGACGCATCAGGCGCGCTCGCTCGGGCGGCGCGAGGCCCGCGGTCGGCTCGTCCATCAGCAGTAGCCGCGGTGCATCGGCCAGTGCGATCGCGAGTTCGAGGCGCTTCAGATCGCCGTAGGCGAGTATCGCGGCGGCGCGCTCACCCAGCGGCGCCGATGCCGACCTGCTCGAGCAGCCGTTGCGCTTCGGTCGCGCCGCGCGCGCCAAGACGCGACAGAAGCGCATAGGTTCCGCCGCGCTGCGCCAGCAGCGCGAGTTGGACGTTTTCGCGTACGGTCATCGAGGCGAACGTCGCCGTCACCTGGAACGTGCGGCCGACGCCGAGACGTGCGATCGTCTGCGGCGGGAGCCCGATCAATGCCCGTCCCGCCAAGGTCGCGCTGCCCCGATCGGGCGCGAGCTGGCCGTCGAGAACGTTGAACAAAGTCGTCTTGCCGGCGCCGTTGGGACCGATGACGGCGACGCGTTCGCCGGCGGCTACCTCGAAGCTCACGCCGGCAAGCGCCTGCACGCCGCCAAAGGCCTTGGCGATGTCGTGCACCGAAAGCAGCGGCGCGGTCATGGACCCCCCACGCTTGCGGCTGGCGCCGCTGCGGCCGCGCGTCGCCGCAGAGCGCGTGCGGCGCCGGCCAATGCGCCGACGATGCCTTGCGGAAAGAGCAGCACCAGGGCCAGAATCGCCGCGCCGAGCATCGCGCGCCAGTACTCGGTGTGCCGCGCCAGCGTGTCCTGCAGCCAGGTCAGCAAGGACGCGCCGGCGACCGGTCCCAACAAGGTTTGCAACCCGCCGAGCAGCACCATCACCAGTCCATCGACCGAGCGTGGTATCGACAAGGAATCGGGTGAAATGCTGCCCTTGGAAAACGCGTACAGCGATCCGGCCAGCCCGGCGGCGAGACCCGCGAGCACGAATCCCGCCCAGCGCACGGTGCGCACGTCGATGCCGATCGCGGCGGCGCGCCGCGGCGAGTCGCGCGCCGCGCGCAACGCGTAACCGAACGGCGCGAATACGATCCACCACAACAAGGCGATCGCGCCACCGGCGATCGCCAGCGTCAGCCAGTAGTAGGCGGTGCGCGACGACAACCATGGGGCAGGCCAGACGCCGACCAGACCGTTACTGCCGCCGGTCAGCGCGTCCCACTGGTAGATCGTCGCCCAGGTGATCTGGGCGAACGCGAGCGTCAGCATCGCAAGGTAGACGCCCGAGAGGCGCACGCAGAACCAGCCGAAGACCAGCGCTCCGATGCCCGCCGCGAGCGGCGCCGCAATCAGCGCGACCTCCATCGGCACCACCCGTGCCACGAGCGCCGCGGCATACGCGCCGAGGCCGAAGTACGCGGCGTGGCCGAACGAGGCCATGCCGCCGGGCCCCATGATGAAATGCAGGCTGACGGCGAACAGCGCGAAGATCAGCATTTCGCCGCCCAGCACCAGCGCGTATTCGTCGGCAACGAGCGGCGCGGCGGCGAGCGCTGCGAACAAAAACGCCGCGGCGAGCGCGAAGCGTCGTCCCGGCGGCAACTGCAGATCGCGCTGCTCGGCGATCGGGGAGGGGGCTGACGGCCGGCCATACAATCCCCACGGCCGAGCGATCAACACGATCGCCATCACGACGAATTCCGCGACCAGCGTCAATTTCGCGAACGACACGACCGAGCCGAACAGCGCGACATCGCCGATGCCGATGCAGAGCGCCCTGACTATGCCGATGATCAGCGCGGCGACGAAAGCGCCGCGGATGCTGCCGAGGCCGCCGACGACGGTCACGACGAAGACATCGGCGATGATCGTCAGGTCCATGTTCAGATTCGCCGGCTCGCGCGGCAGCTGCAGCGCGCCGGCGAGTCCGGCAAGCAGCGCGCCGACGAAGAACACGCCTGAAAAAAGCCACGACGGATTGACGCCTAGCGCGGCGGTCATGTCGCGATCCTCGGTCGCCGCGCGCACCAGCAGACCCCAGCGCGTGCGTGCCAGCGCGAGAGACAACGCGGCCAGCACGAGCGGCGCGAGCACGATCAGCAACAGATCGTATTGAGGCACTGGCTGGCCGAAGATCGTGATCGCGCCGGCAAGTCCCGGCGCACGCGGCCCCAGCAGATCCTCCGCGCCCCAGATGGCCAGCGCCGCATCCTTGACCAGCAGCACGACGCCGAAGGTCGCGATCAGCTGCAGCAGCTCTGGAGCGCCGTAGAGGCGCCGCAACAGCAATCCGCTCGATCAGCACGCCCAGCGCGCCGACCGCCAGCGCCGCGAGCAGCACCCCGCCCCAGTAGCCGAGCGGCCCGGAACCGAAGCGCCCGATCAGGCTGTAGGCGATGTACGCACCCAGCATCATCAACGAGCCGTGCGCGAAATTGACGACGCGCGTGACGCCGAAGATCAGCGACAGTCCGGCGGCGACCAGGAACAGCGACGACGCGCCGGCCAGGCCGTTGAACAGTTGAACGAGGAGCGCGGAGAGGGTCAGGAACGACGTGCGGCGTCAATTGGCCGGGCGGTGTGCGCGCACCCAGTCGTCCGACGGCAGATAGTCGGCGCCGTCGGCGTATTTCGCATCGACCATCACGCCCTTGCCGTCCTTGACCGCGAGTCTTCCGACATAGGCGCCCATCGTCGACTGATGATCGATTGCGCGGTAGCGGATCGTCCCGAATGGCGTTTCGACGATGAGGCCCGCCATCGCGGCGATCAGCTTGGCGTTGTCGGTCGACTTCGCCTTGCGGATCGCCGCAGCCGCGCTCATGACCACGCTGTATCCGACGACCGAACCCTGGCGCGGATAGTCGTTGTATTTCGCGCGGTATGCGTCGAGAAAGCGCCGGTGGGCAGGCGTGTCGATCGCATACCACGGATAACCGGTGACATACCAGCCTGCCGGGGCCTCGTCTTTCAGCGGGTCGAGGTATTCGGGCTCGCCGCCGAGCAGATTGAACACCGGCCGGTCCTTGAACAGTCCGCGCAGCTCGCCCTCGCGCACGAACTTGGCGAGGTCGCCGGCGAACAGCGAAGAAAATATGGCATCCGGCTTGGCATCTATCATCGCCTGCACGACCGGCCCCGCGTCGATCTTGCCCAGCGGCACGGCGAATTCGACGAATTCGATGCCCGAACCCTGCCGCGCGATCATCTGCTTCTTGAATGCCTCGGTCGCCGACTTGCCGTACTCGTAGTCGGGAAAGACGATCGCCCAGCGCCGCTTGCCGAGCTTGGCCGCCTCGGGGACCAGCATCGCCGTCTGCATGTAGGTCGACGGACGCAGGCGGAACGTGTACTTGTTGCCGTTGTCCCAGACGATCTTGTCGGTCAGCGGCTCCGAGGCGAGGAACAACCGTTGGCGCTGCTTGGCGAAATCGGCGATCGCCAGGCCGACGGCCGAGGAGAACGTCCCCATCAGGACGTCGACTTTTTCGCGCGAAACCAGCTCCTCGGCGACGCGCACCGCGTCGCCCGGGTTGCCGGTGTCGTCGCGCACGATCAATTCGACCGGCCGACCGAGCACGCCGCCGCCCTGGTTGATCTGCTCGACCGCGAGCTCCATGCCGCGCTTGTAGGCTTCGAGAAAGGCCGGAAAGGTCTTGTAGCTGTTGAGCTCGCCCAGCTTGATCGGTTGCGCGCCCGCCGACAGCGCGAAAAACGCCGCGGCCGCCACGACATATCGGATCAGCGATGCCATGCTCTTCATTCGAACTCCGCCATTCGGCGCGGCGGCCGACACTTCGCCGCGCCGAGTCGAGCCTTGAAGTATGCATGATAGCGGTCGCAAGCCGGGCAGGGGAAGCTCAGGCTTCCTCGTCGCCGCAGCGACGTCGCAGTTCTATGGATATGCGCGAAGGGCCGGTCGCGGCATCGTCGCGCAGGTAAAATATCGGATTTGCCCGATCCTGCCGGCGGCCGGCATCGCTCTTCGCCGCCGGCGCAGCTGCGAAGGCGCCTTGATGCTGAAGCTCGCTTTTGGACTGACTTTTCCGGACTTGTACGCGACCGAGGGCCTTGCTCGCGTCGACGCGGCGTTCCTCGCGTTCCTGCGCGCGGCGGATGCCGGACTGGCGCAGCGGCTCGTCGCCGCCCGCGCGAGCGCGGCCGCGCTCGACCGCGGCGAGGAGTCGGCGCTGCTGATCGCCATCGCGCCGCATCTGGAGGATTTTGTCGCGCTGCTGTTCGGCATCGAAGCGGAAGTCGCTGCCTTGCAGCAGGCGCAGCACGAGCTTGCGCCGCTGTACGCATGCAAACGCCAGGTTGTGCAGCGCAAGGCGATGAACAAGTACAAGGCCGACGAGGCGGCCGGCTTCGACGGCGACGCGCTGCGCGCCGAGCTGGAGTCCGCGCCTCGGAGCACCGCTGGAAGGCTTGCCCGGCGAGCTGGCATTCGCGCGCGCGGTCGGCGCATGGGGCGCGGACGAAGCCGCGCACGCGCTCGACATCGACTTGGCGCTTCGCTATGCCGCGTGGGCGGCGCACACGCCGGCGGGCAAGGCACGGCACCGCTCGGGCGTGCTGTTCAAGGCGCCGCGCAAGCTCGACTACCTTCGCCTGATTCCCGTCGAGCACGAGCGGCGCGACGGCGTCGATCGACTTTCGTCTGCCCGACGACCATCTGCGGCGACGCGACGGATTCGCGCTGACCGATGCCGGGTACCGACCTCGCCGGCGGGCTCGACCAGGCGAACTACTGCATCTGGTGCCACGAGCAGCAAAAGGATTCGTGTTCGTCGGGCCTGCGAGAAAAGAAGACCGCGGACGGCAACCAGCCGCCGTTCAAGTCGCTCGCCGTTCGGCGTGCCGCTGGCCGGCTGTCCGCTCGAGGAGCGGATTTCCGAATTCCACAAGCTCCGCGCGGAGGGCTGGGCGCTGGGCGCGCTGGCGATGATCTGCATCGACAATCCGATGGTCGCCGGTACCGGTCATCGCATCTGCAACGACTGCATGAAATCGTGCATCTACCAGAAGCAGGAACCGGTCGACATCCCGCAATCCGAGACGCGCGTGCTGAAGGACGTGCTGGCGCTGCCCTGGGGCTTCGAGATCTACAGCCTGCTGACGCGGTGGAATCCGCTCGACTTGCGTCGGCCTGCTGCCGCGCGCGCCCAGCGGCAAGCGCGTGCTCGTGGTCGGCATGGGCCCGGCCGGGTTCACGCTGGCGCATCACCTGCTGAACGACGGACACACGGTCGTCGGCATCGACGGCCTCAAGATCGAGCCGCTGCCGCCGTCGCTTTCGGGCGTGACCGCAACCGGGCGCGCGCGTGCCGTTCGAGCCGATACGCGACATCGACGCGCTGCGCGAGCCGCTGGACCAGCGCGTGATGGCAGGATTTGGCGGCGTCGCCGAGTACGGCATCACCGTGCGCTGGGACAAGAATTTCCTCAAGCTGCTTCGCCTGTTGATCGAGCGCCGCGAGCGCTTTGCGCTGTGCGGCGGCGTGCGCTTCGGCGGCACGCTCGACGCCGAAGACGCCTTTGCGCTGGGCTTCGACCACATCGCGCTCGCCGCGGGCGCCGGTCGGCCGACGGTGCTCGATCTGCCGAACGCGCTGACCAAAGGCGTGCGCACGGCGTCGGATTTCCTGATGGCGCTGCAGCTCACCGGCGCCGCGCGCAAGGACTCGGTCGCCAATATGGAGATCCGTCTTGCCGGTGGTCGTCGTCGGCGGCGGATTGACGGCGATCGATACCGCGACCGAATCGCTGGCGTACTACCCGGTCCAGGTGGAGAAATTCCTCGCGCGTTACGACGCGCTGGTCGCCGAACGCGGACGCGAGCGTGTCGAGGCGGAATGGACCGACGACGAGCGCGATGTCGCGCTGGAATACCTGGCGCATGGGCGGGCGATTCGCGCCGAGCGCGCCGCGGCCGCCGCGAGGGCCGGTCGCGCGCGTGCTGGAATTGCTGCATCGTGGGGCGGCGTGACGATCGCCTACCGGCGCCGGCTGATCGACAGTCCGTCGTACACGCTCAATCACGAAGAGGTCGAGAAGGCGCTGGAAGAAGGCATCCGTTTCGCCGAAGGCCTGACGCCGCTGGCGATCGAGGTCGACGCGCGCGGCCGCGCCAGCGCGCTGCAGGTGTCGATCCAGCACAACGACGGCGACGGCGTCTGGCACGAAGCCGGCCGGGCGTCGCTGCCGGCCCGCACGGTCCTGATCGCGGCCGGCACGCAGCCCAATACCGTGCTGGCGCGCGAGGACGCGGCGCATTTCCACCTCGACGGCAAATATTTCCGCGCGGTCGACGAGTCGGGCCATGTCGTCAAGCCGGCGCCGGGCCTGGCCAAGCCCGCGGTCCCGCATGTGTTGACCGCGATCGAGCCGGATGGGCGCGCGATCAGCTATTTCGGCGACCTGCACCCTTCCTATTTCGGCAACGTCGTCAAGGCGATGGGCAGCGCCAAGCAGGGTTACCCGATCGTCAGCCGGATGCTCTCGCGCGTCGCGCCGCGCCTCCTCGCTCGACGACGCGAGATTCCTCGCGCTGATCAACGGCGAGCTTGCGGGCCAGCGTCGAGCGTGTCGTACGGCTGACGCCGACGATCATCGAAGTCGTCGTTCGCGCGCCCGGCGGCAGCGCGGAAGTTCGCGCCGGGACAGTTCTACCGGCTGCAGAATTTCGAATCGCTGGCGCAGCGCAGCGCCGGCACGAGGCTGGCGATGGAAGGTCTGGCGCTGACCGGGGCCTGGGTCGATCGCGAGCGCGGCCTGGTATCGACTATCGTCCTCGAAATGGGCGGCTCGTCGGATCTGTGCGCGCAACTCGAGCGCGGCGAGCCGATCGTGCTGATGGGCCCGACCGGCTCGCCGACCGAAATCGAGCCGGGCGAGACGGTGATACTCGCCGGCGGCGGATTGGGCAATGCAGTGCTTTTCTCGATCGGTCAGGCATTTCGCAACGCCGGGTCGAAGGTCCTTTACTTTGCCGGCTACCGGCACATGATCGACCGCTACAAGATCGCCGATATCGAGGCGGCCGCCGACGTCGTCGTCTGGTGCTGCGACGAGGCACCGGGCTTCGTTCCGCGCCGGCCGCAGGACAGGAGCTTCGTCGGCAACATCGTGCAGGGGATGCTTGCCTACGCCAAAGGCGAGCTCGGCGAGTCGGCGATCGCAGCCGGTGCGGCGGACCGCATCATCGCGATCGGTTCGGACAAGATGATGGCGGCCGTCGGCGCGGCGCGGCACACGGTACTGAAGCCGTATCTAAAACCCTCGCATCGCGGCATCGCGTCGATCAACTCGCCGATGCAATGCATGATGAAGGAAATCTGCGCGCAATGCCTGCAGCCGCAGCACGATCCGGCCACAGGCAAGCTGAGCTACGTTTTTTCCTGCTTCAATCAGGATCAATCGCTCGACAGCGTCGACTTTGCCGGGCCTTGATGCGCGCTCTGTCGCAGAACGCCGTGCAGGAAAAGCTCACCGCGCAATGGGTCGAGCATTGCCTGCACGCTGCCGCGGCCGACGCATGATCCAAGCGCGCTGACGCGTCGACGCACCGCCAAGCCGCGCGCATTCCACTGTTGCCGATCGGCGACGGCTGCACTGATTCCCGGTTACCTTTGGTTACACGTCTGTCGGCGAAACGTCAGCATCGCGCGTTATGGAATGACGGCGCAATGGGCCACGCGTTGTCGGCACATCGGGCATCGACCCGAGCCCAGAGCCGTTGAGCGCATTTGTGCGGCTGCGGAATGCATTGGAACCGGCACGCTCTCTGCTCGAGCTTCTGCCACTCGCGCACCGGCACCGCCGCCATGCGTAATAGATGCAATCTGACGCGGTAATTTTTGCGCATGTCGGCACTCGCTACCCATTCGATAAGCGAGGAAAAAAAGCATGAATGACATTCAATCCAGGCTGCGGCTTCTGACGGCCGTCTTTGTAGGCGCGGCGATGCTGCTGCTCTCCGGCGCGAGCATGGCCGATCCCCCTGACGCGTGGCGCGCGCTCAGCTTCTTCAGCGGCCCGGTGAGTTTCTCGCCGGCCGGCGAAGACGAGTGGGTGCTGGCCACACCGAACCGGCCGCTGATCACCGGCGACCGCCTCTGGGCCGACGCGGGAGGCCGCGCCGAACTGCAGGCCGGAAGCGTCGCCCTTCGTCTGGGGGCGTCGACCAGTGTCAACGTGCTGAATCTCGACGATCGCACGACGCAGATGGAACTCGCACAAGGCTCGCTCTACGTGCGCGTGTGGCGTCTCGACCGCGACGAGGCGGTCGAGATCGATACGCCGAATCTGGCCTTCACGATCACCAGTGCCGGGCCGCTATCGCATCGACGTCGATCCCGAAGGCAACGTCACGACCGCTGGCCGTGCTGGCCGGCCAAGGCGAGGCGTACGGCGAAGGCGCGGCTTACCGTATCGGCGCTGGCGAACGCTACAGCTTCAGCGGAACGGGTTTGCGCGACTATGAATACAGCGACATCGGACGCGCCGGACGAATTCGATCGCTGGGCGGCGGACCGCGATCGCCGCTACGACACCTCGCTTTCCGCGCGCTATGTATCGCGCGACGTGATCGGCTATCAGGATCTGGATCAATACGGAACGTGGAGCGTGGTCGCGGACTACGGCAACGTCTGGTATCCGCGCTCGATACCGAGTGGCTGGGCACCGTATCGCACAGGACAATGGGCGTGGATCGATCCCGTGGGGATGGACCTGGATCGACGACGCACCGTGGGGCTTCGCACCGTATCACTATGGCCGCTGGGCGTACGTGAGCGGCCGCTGGGGATGGATACCGGGCCCGGTCAACGTGCGGCCGATCTACGCGCCGGCGCTGGTCGCCTTCATCGGCGGCGGTGATTTTCGCTTGTCGCTGAGCGTCGGTGGCGCCGCGTCCGGCGTCGCATGGTTTCCGCTGGGGCCCGGCGAGGTCTACCAGCCCGCGTATCGCGTCAGCCGCGACTATTTCACCAATGTGAACGTCAGCAACACGCGAGTCACCAACGTCAACATCATCAACGTCTACAACAACTACACGACCAATACGACGGTGACCAACGTCACCTATCGCAACCGGAAGCCCCCGGCGCGGTGACTGCCGTGCCGACGACGGCATTTGTGCAGTCGCAGCCGGTGGCGCGGGCCGCTGTGCAAGTCTCGCGCGAGGTGATGGCGCAGCAACCGGTCAGCGCCGTTGCGCGAGTCGCACCGACCCGCGCCAGCATCGTCTCCGCGGCTGCCCGGCACCTCGGGCGCTGCGGCGCCGCGCAGCCGCCGGCCCGCACTCTGCAGCGCGAAGTCGTCGCCCGAACCAAGCCGCCGGCGCCCCCGCCCGCCTTTGCGGCCCGGCAGGCCGCGCTCGCGGCCAATCCCGGCAGGCCGGCCGAGCCCGCCGCAGCGCGCAGCGCAGCCTGCGCCCGCGAGCACCGCGCCGGCAAGGAATGTGAAGGTCGTCGCCCCGACCCAGGCGGCTGCGCCCGCGCCGAAGGAAGAAAGGCGCCGCGCGCGCGGCCAGCTCGGCGCCGGGCAGGCGCTCCGGGAGCCCCGCAAGGCGTGCCTGCTGCGGCGCCAGCAGCCCCCGCCGGACCGCAAGCGGCACCGGCGGGTCAGCCGACCGGCCCCGCGCCGGGCCAGGCGCAGAAGGGCGTCGCGCCGGCAAGCGAGCCGCCGCAAGGCAGCGACGCCGCGCGCCGGGCACGCGAGGGTGGGCAGCGCCCGCCGAAGCGAGCAAGGGTGCGACCACCGAAGCGCCGCGCAAAAGGGTGCGGAAACGCCGGCGGTACCACGGCCGCCGAACGCCGAACAGCGCCGTCAGCAGCAGGAGCAGCAGCGCCAGCAGCAGCAAAGCCAGCAGGCCGAGAAACAGCGCCAGCAGGCCGAGCAGCAGCGCCGCAGCAGCAGAGCCAGCAGGCCGAGAAACAGCGGCAGCAGCAGGAGCAGCAGCGCCAGCAGGCCGAGCAGCAGCGCCAGCAGCAGCAAAGCCAGCAGGCCGAGAAACAGCGCCAGCAGGCCGAGCAGCAGCGCCAGCAGCAGCAGAGCCAGCAGGCCGAGAAACAGCGGCAGCAGCAGGAGCAGCAGCGCCAGCAGGCCGAGCAGCAGCGCCAGCAGCAGCAAAGCCAGCAGGCCGAGAAACAGCGCCAGCAGGCCGAGCAGCAGCGCCAGCAGCAGCAGAGCCAGCAGGCCGAGAAACAGCGTCAGCAGCAGGAGCAGCAGCGCCAGCAGGCCGAGCAGCAGCGCCAGCAGCAGCAAAGCCAGCAGGCCGAGAAACAGCGGCAGCAGCAGGAGCAGCAGCGCCAGCAAGCCGAGCAGCAGCGCCAGCAACGCGAAGCGTCAAAGGCTGCTGGCAAGAGTGACGAAGGCAAGGATAAGGGCAAAGAAAAGGACAAGGATCAGAAGGAATAATCCCGTCCAGCGAACGCTTGCGGCCGCCCCGTATGGTGCGGCCGCTTTGTTTTTGGCGTTGGCGCGCCGTTCGGTATCGCGCTCCAGGGCGACCGCGAACGGCCGCCCATTGACCATCCCAAGCCGATCCCACCGACGGCACGGTTAATGCTGTAATGGCGTCATGGCCGGCAGCGTGCGCGCATCCGCAAGCAATCGCAGCAATATTTACAAGCAGTTGTAAATAGTTGCGCCGTGCTTAGCGGCTTTGGCGCGCCGTGCGAATCATCCGCCGGCGATCTGGCGGCGGCTTTTCGCCGTCACTCGACTTCAGGAGATCACATGACACCGATCATCGCCGGGAGATTCGAGCAGGAAGCGCAGGCCGACCGTGCGGCCGACGCGCTTCGACAACAAGGTTTCGCTGCCGAAGATGTCACCGTCTTTTATCTGAACCCTCCCGGACAGCACGCGACGTTTCCGGTTGGCGGCGACCGTGACAAGTCGCACGGCGCGACGCTGCGCACAACGGCGCGCTCAAAGGCGCGGCGATTGGCGGCGTCGTCGGACTCGGCGTCGGCGTGGCGGCCACGCCGATAGTGGGACCGGCCGCCGTCATGGCGGGTGCCGGTGCAGGCGCCTATGTCGGGTCGCTGGCGGGCGCGCTGAACGACATGGGCGAAGGCGATTCGGCGGCCAAGGAGCAGGCGAGCCGCCTCCGGAGACTCCGGCTGATGGCGTGCCGATGGAACGTCCGGCGGGATTCATCGTTGCGGCGCGGGCGACCGAATATGCGCGAAGAGTCGTCGCCGCCAACGTGCTGGAATCGATGGGAGCGAAGGACGTCGAGCGCGCCGACGGCACCTGGCGAATGGGCAAATGGGTGGATTTCGACCCGCTGCAGTCACCCAAACTTGTCGATTCGCCGGCTTCGGGCCGCGGGGCGCCGCAGCGCTAGCGAACGACCGGCACAACCACAAGGAGACCGCAATGAACGTTACGCTGACACTCGGGCCGCTGATCTCGCTGATCGCAGGCATCCTGATCCTGCTGATTCCGCGGCTACTGAATTACATCGTCGCGATCTACCTGATCGTCATCGGCGTGATCGGGCTGTTCGGGTACGGCGGCATGCACCTGCGATGACGCAGGTACTGAACGCGCACTAGACGACCTTCACATTGATGCTCGACAGGCCGTCGATGTGGGCCTCCATCACGTCGCCCTTGACGACCGGACCGACGTTCTCGGGGGTTCCTGAATAGATGATGTCGCCGGCAGCAAGCTCGAAAGCTTCGGAGAGCTTGCTGATCTGCTCGGCGACCGACCAGATCATTTGCGACAGATCGGCATTCTGCTTGATCTGCCCGTTGACCTTGAGCCAGATCGCCCCCTTGGTGAAGTGTCCGACGACCGCAACAGGCTGCAGCGGGCCGAGCGGCGCGGAATGATCGAAGCTCTTGCCGATTTCCCACGGCTTCTTTTCTTCGCCCGCCGCGCGCTGCAGATCGCGCCGCGTCATGTCCAGGCCGACCGTATAGCCGAAAACGTGGCCGAGCGCCTGGTCGATCGCGATGTTGCGGCCGCCGCTTTTGAGCGCGGCGACCAGCTCGATCTCGTAGTGATAATTCTTGGTCAGCGGAGGGTAGGGGTGATCGACGGTCGCTCCCGGCGGCACGTTCTGCACCGCATCGGTGGGCTTCTGAAAAAAGAACGGCGGCTCACGTGTCGGATCGGAGCCCATCTCACGAGCGTGCGCCGCGTAATTGCGACCGATGCAATAAATGCGGCGTACCGGAAAAAGCTCACTGCTGCCGGCGATCGGAATGAACGTCGGCGCGACATTGAACGGCGTACGCGCCTTGCCCGCCGCACTGCCCGACATCGCGTAGCCGGCGCCGCCGGCGGCAAGCGCGCTGGCACGAAGCAGGATCTCCCGGCGCTGTTTCGATGTCATGGCCGCCTCTAGCGTCCTTTCGAGCTAGCCTTGGTGCGGGGCATGACGCGCGGCACCGACGGCGCCTGCGGGCGCTTGATCTGGGGAATCTGGATCGGCTGCCCGGTCTTCGCGTCGCGGCCGCGAAAACTGCCACTGCCCTTGCCTTTGCTCATCGGTCGATCTCGCTGTGGTGTGAGGACCCGATCATCATGCTACTCGCGCATCGGCGGCTGCAAGCCTCGACCGTTGCAGCGCCCGTGCGCTTACCCCTCGGGTGTCAGCAGCGACACCCCGAGCCGGGCGCGGCGCGACAGCCACGGGCTCGGCCGATAGCGAGGATCGCCGTAGGCGCGCGCGAGCTCGTTCAGGATGGCGAGCACGCGAGCCGGACCAAGGGCATCGCCCCACGTCAGCGGTCCCATCGGATAGCCAAGCCCGACCTTGACGGCGAGATCGATGTCGGCGGGCGCCGCGATTCGTTGCTGCGCGATATCGCAGGCGATGTTGACGATGTGCGAAGAACGCGCTGCACGATGAAACCGGGGCTGTCGTGGATGATCGCGACGCTGCGCGCCGTCGCAGCCGAACAGCGCATGGACGGCATCGCGCACCTCGGACCGGGTGATCGGTGTCGTCATCAGCGTGCGGTGCTTCGCCAGGTCCGGCAGGACGTCGAGCGCGACGGTGCGCGTGGGGTCGAGGCCTTCGTCCAGCGCGGCGCTGGTCGCATCGCATCCGCAGGGCAGGACCAGGCAGACGACATCGGGCCCCGGATTGCGTGCCGAATCTACCTCGGCACCCAGGCGCGCGACCAGCGAGGCGACGCGCTGGCGTGCGACACTGTCGCGCGCGCTAACCCAGACGCGGCGAGCCGGCGCGGCAGCGGGCACAGACGGCGGAGCAACCGGCGCAGCGCCGCTGCCATAGTCGTAAAACCCGCGGCCGGTCTTGCGTCCGAGCACGCCGGCGGCCAGGCGCTGCGCGCCGAGCGGCGAAGGCCGGAATCGCGGTTCCTCGTAGTACTGGTGATAGATCGATTCCATCACCGGCTGCGACACGTCGAGGCCGGTCAAGTCGAACAGGGCGAAGGGTCCCATGCGAAATCCGGCGCCCTCGGTCAGTACGCGGTCGATCGTGGCCACGTCGGCGATACCCTCGCCGAGAATGCGCAGCGCTTCGGTGCCATAGCCGCGACCGGCGTGATTGACGATGAATCCGGGTGTGTCGCGGGCGCGCACCGCCGTGTGACCGAGCGCCGCGCCGAAAGCCAGCAGTCGCTCGACGACCTGCGGTGTCCGTCAACAGTCCGCCGATGACCTCGACCAGCTTCATCAGCGGTACCGGGCTGAAAAAATGCAGGCCGGCGACGCTTTCCGGATTCGCGCATGCGGCGGCGATGGCAGTGACCGACAAGGACGAGGTGTTGGTCGCGAGGATGCATCGCTTGCTGACGATGGCCTCGAGCGCAGCAAACAACGCCTGCTTGGCATCCAGGCGCTCGACGATCGCTTCGATCACCAGATCGACGCGCGAAATCTCGGCGAGGTCGCGCGACGACCGCGATGCGCGCGATCGGCGCGCGCGGCGTCGTCCTCGGTCAGCTTGCGCTTTGCGGCGAGCATCGCCAAGCGTCGCGGCGATCGCGCGCCGCGCTTCCGCCGCAGCATCGGGCTTGACGTCGAAAATCGCGACGTCGAATCCCGCCTGCGCAGCGATTTGTGCGATGCCGCGTCCCATCAGACCGGCGCCGACGACGGCTATCGTGCGCGGCATTTCGGGCATCGCGTCATCGTGCTCGCTGGTCATCATGCTGGCCGCGGCCATTATCCAATGAACGGCGCTGCGAGGCGAACGATCATGCGCGACTCCGCCCGGCGGCGATCGAGGCCGATGGCTATGGCGCCGATGCAGTAAACTCCGCGGTCGACCGGCTCGCCGGCTCGATCGACGCACAGCAAGGCGAAACGTTTGCAACCCGGCAGCATCGACATTCCCGCACTCGTCCTGACCGCGACCATCTGGGTCTACTGGTTCGCTGTCGGCGCCATGGTCGTTCGCGCGCGACGGAAGACCCGGCAGCTCGCCGGCCTTGTTCCCGAGCAGGCGCTGGAGCGAAGGATGTGGCTGGTGCTGGTGCCCGCTGATCGTTCTCTGGATTGTTCTGCCCTGGCTGGCGCTGACGCGAACGCAGAGCGCCCTGCTGCGCTCCGCCGGAATTACGCGTTGCGACGTTCCCGCGTATCGCGGCGCTGCGCTGGGTGGCGGCGGTTGTGCGCGGTAATGTGCCTTGCATTGACGGCGAAATGCTGGGGCGCATGGGCAGCGACTGGCGGATGGCGGTGAGCGAGACGCAAAAGAGCGCGCTGATCACCGACGGCTGTTCGCCCGCGTCCGGCACCCGATCTACGCCCTGCAGATGCTGCTGATGCTGTGCTCGGCGATGATCGTGACGACAGCGCCGATGCTCGTCGTCGCGATCGTGCATTTCGGCCTGATGTACCTCAAGGCGCGCAACGAGGAGCGGCATCTGCTGAAGGTGCATGGCGCCAGCTACGAGGCCTACCTCAAGCGCACCGGCCGCTTTTTTCCGCGGCTCGGCGGCCGGACGGCTAGCGCCGGTAAGCGCCGATTCGATCGATACGATCCGAATGGTGTGCCGGCACGACGGCGGGAACCGCAGGGCGCGCCGGCGCGGGGCAGGGCATGGCCTGCGTGCCGGCATGGCGCTGGCCGCGCTGGTTGCCCTGCTTCCGGCGGCGCAGATGCCGGTCCTGTCGGCAGCGGCCGCCGCGCCCCGACGCGAGGCCATGCGCGCGCCTCCGTCGCATCGATCGCGGCATCGAGGACCGCATCCTGGCGCTGGATCCGATGCACATCATTGCCGCGGCGAAGTTCGCGATGTCCTCAAGCGCGCGCCGGCACCGCGCATCATCGGCATTCAGGGAAGCTTTCCGCTGATCACGATGGAGCCGTTCGCCGAGTACCTTATCGCGATGGGATATCCGGAAGACCGGCTGCGCGACCCGCGCGACGGCAGCATGTCGCGCAACAGCTTCGGCGATAGCGAGCAGCTCGCCGGCGAACTTGCCTGGTACTACGAATCCGACGGCATGATGCCGTTGCTGATCGGCCACAGCCAAGGCGGCATGCTGGCGATCAAGGTGCTCTACGAGCTCAACGGGTCGTTTCATCGCGGCGATTCCGGTGTGGAATCCGCTGACTGGCGAGCCGGAGCAACGCACGAGCATCGTCGATCCGCTGACGGCTCGGAGCGCCCGGTGGTGGGCTCAAGGTTCCCTACGCCGCCGCGCTCGCCACCGGCAAGCTCCCGCGTTTTCTGCTCGGCCAGTGGAGCAATGATGGGGAAGCTTCGCGCGATCCCCGACACGGTCGAGGATTTCACTGGCTTCTCGATCGAGTGGGACATGATCGCCGGCACGCCGCCCGGCAGCGAGGAATATCACGCCGACGGGAGCGCGCAAGTGCGCAACGTCGAGCTCTCCGCCACGACCAGCCATATCCGCATGCCGCGCACGCGCTATCTGACCCGCAATGCGGCGACGCGTGCCTGGATCGACGATTACGATCCGGCGGTGGCGCACGGCGCCGCTGCCCGAAGGGCCGGACGTCGACAGCGCCAACATAGTGCATGCGGCGGACATCTGGTACAGCGTCAAGATGCACTGGTGCATCGAAGCGCAGCGCCTGATCAGGGCACGCCGCGACGCAGCCAGGTCAGGAGGCGCCGGGTGAAAGGCAGGCTCAACCTGTTCCAGGCTGCGATGGTGCGCTGGCGCGAGATGCACCCGTATAATGCCGTGCACGTGGTCACGCTGTCGCAACCGCTCGACCTGTCGCGGCTCGAAGCGAGCATTCGGCGCCAGCTCGAAGGCCTCGGCCTCACGGGGCTTATGCTCGATAGGCGCCGCCTTCGCTACGAATGGACCGGAGGCGCTGCGCGAGCGCCGTTGGTGGTGCTCGCCGGCGGCGCGATCCGCAGGCGTGCGTGCAAGCCGAAATGGAACGGCAGTTGAACCTCGCCTTTCCCGCAGGCGGCCGCATCGAGCCGTTCCGGTTTTTCGCGGTCGAGGCCGCGCCGGCGTTCCATCTCGGCTTGGCCTACGATCACTTTATCGCCGGTGGCGACTCGATCGCGAGGTTGCTGCAACGCCTGGTCGAGGACTATTGCGGCATCATTCGCCAGCCGGCGCGGCACTGCCGCGCTCCGATCTGTACCCTCCCGGATATCGTCGCCTGTTCGCTCGCCAGGCGTTTCCGCTGGCGCGGGGGCTGACAAGCTGGCGCCGCCTGATCTGGAGTTGCCGCCGCTCGGTCCGGCCGCCGTATCCCAAGGATGGTGACGGGTACAACGGCGTCGTCTTCGCCCGCCTCGAGCCCGCGGAATCGGCGATCCTCGCGGGCACCGCGCGTTCATGGGGCACCACCCAGAACGATATCTTCCTAGCGATCATGCTCAAGACCCTGTCGCCGCAGGCGCCCGAGCGCCGTCAGGCCAAGCGGCGCCACGATCTCGCCGTCGGGTCGATCGTCAACGTGCGGCACGATTTCGGCGCCAGGGCAGCCGACGGCTTCGTGCCGTTGCTCGGATCGTTTCGCGTCGCTCATCCGGTGCCCGCAGGACATCGCCGCTGCGCGAGCTGGCCCGTTTCGTGTGCGGCGAAACCAGCGCGCATCAAGCGGCGCAAGCTTTATCTGCAGACGCTGCTGGCGATCGGCTTGTCCGGCCTGCAATGGCGCTTTCTTTCGAGCCAGGAGCGGCAACGCTTTCATGCGAAAAACTACGCGGTATGGGCGGGGATCACACCTGCTGCAGTTGAACGCCCTGTGGCCGGAAGCGAAAACCTATCCGTTTCGGCTCGGCTACGTGCGCGCGGTATCGACCGGCCCACTTTCGCCGATCGTTGTTGCGCTGACGACGCTGGGCGATGTCGTCGAGGTGGCTTTATCATTCAGAAGGGCGGCTATCGATCGCCATCGCGCCGAAGGTTTGCTCACCGATATCATCCATTGCATCAGGAGCCTTGCGCCGTGATCAACGCCGTGCCGAGCCGTCGGGTCTTTGATCTCAGTCGCCCTGGCGGCGATCCTGTCCGGTTGCGCCACGACGCCGCTCGAGCCTCCGGCCGACGACCTTCGCGCCGCTCACGGCGGGCAGCGTGCTGCGCTCGTTGAACGATAGACCCCGCCGTCGAGGAGCGCATCCTTGCGCTCGATCCGGAGCACATCAGCGACGATGACGTGCGCAATGCGCTCGCCAAGGGCCCGACGCCGCGCATTTTCGAAGTGCACGGCGGCGTCTATCCGGTCTACCTGCTGATGGAATCGTTCGGTCAATTCCTGACCGGCATGGGTTATCCGGAGCAAAAGATCCGCGATCCGGGGACGGAGCCTACTCGCAGCAGCCCCTACGAAGACAGTGCGCAACAGGCCGGCGAAATCGCCTGGTACTACGAGCACGAAGGCGTGCGGCCGATCCTGATCGGGCACAGCCAGGGCGGCATCCAGGTCGTCAAAATCCTGCACGAGCTTGCCGGGACCTTCGGCGCAGAGCGGCGCGTGTTCAATCCGATGACCAGACAATATGAAGATCGCACGACCATCGTCGACCCGCTGACCGGCCGCGAACGGCCGGTCGTCGGCGTGTCGGTCGCCGATGCATCGGTCGTCGGAACAGGGGGCTGGGCACTGGTCCTTCCGGTGCACTGGAAGGTGTTTCCGATCATCCGATCGATTCCCGATACCGTCGACGACTTTACCGGATATCGGATCGGCCTGGATTTCTTCGCCTGGGATGCGCCGGGATTCGAAAACGTGAAAACCTTTCACGCCGCAGGCAAGGCAAACGTCCGTAACGTCACGTTGCCCGCCCAGTATTCGCACGTCTTCGTCCCCGACACCGCGCAGCTCGCCTTGTCGGCGCCGATGCGGGCGTGGATCAATGCGTTCGATCCCGACAACACGGCCGCCCTGGCGCCGCTGCCGGAAGAGAACACGAGCAACGTGATGTGGGCCGCCGACGTCTGGCACAGCATCAAGAAGCACTGGTGCCTCGAGGCGCAGCGCCTGCTGCGGGCGCGGCGCGCTGCGTTGGGGCGATAGGCGCGCGCACCCGGCGCCCGCCGCCGCGGACAGCGAGACGATCGCGCCGATGTTGCGCGGGCCGCGGCCGGTTTTTCCGGGGCGCGAGGTTGCTCCGCAGAGCGAAGCAGGCGATAATTATCGATTATCCCGGGGCAGGCGCGGGGACCGCGTGCCCGCACCGCCTGCACCCGGCCGCCTCTCCCGGAATCCACGACGACCGACTGCCGCCCGATGTCAGGCCCCCTTGCCGGAAAGGTTGCGCTCGTGACGGGCGCCTCGCGCGGTATCGGCCGCGCGATCGCGACCAAGCTCGCCGCGGGCGGCTGCGACATCGCGGCCAACTACTACAACAGCCACGACGAAGCCGAGGCGCTCTGCGCAGGCGCTGCGCGGCAGCGGGCCGCCGGGCGCACGCGTTCCAGGGCAGCGTCGGCGTGCCCGAAAGCGTCGAGGAAATGTTCGCCGCCATCGCCACCCATTTCGACCGCATCGACATCGTCGTCAGCAACGCGGCCAGCGGCGTGCTGAAGCCGGCGATGGCGATGTCGCTCAAGCACTGGCGCTGGTGCCTGGAGACCAATGCTTTCGCGCTGGCGCTGCTCGCGCAGCGCGCGGTGCCGCAGATGCGCGAAGGCGGGCGCATCATCGCGATGTCGAGCCTGGGCGCCTCGCGCGCGATGCCCGACTATGGTTTCATCGGCGCGTCGAAGGCCGCGCTGGAGTCGCTGGTGCGCACGCTGGCGCAGGAGCTCGGGCCGAAGAACATCCGGGTCAACGCCGTCAGCGCCGGCGTCGTCGATACCGACGCGTTGCGCCACTTTCCGAATCGCGAGGAGCTGCTGGCCAATTTCGCGCATCGGACGCCGGCGGGGCCGGTGCTGACGCCGGAAGACGTCGCCGGCGCCGTCTACCTGCTGTGTCTGCCCGAGGCGGCGATGATCACCGGTCATACGCTGGTCGTCGACGGCGGATTCTGCATCTCGGGATGAGCCGGCGATGAAAGTCGATTCCGGGCTGGCCGGCAAGGTCGCGATCGTCACCGGCGGCAGCCGCGGCATCGGCCGCGCGATCGTCGAGCTTCTCGCCGACGAAGGCGCCGACGTCACGTTCTTCTATCGCGACAACGCGCGACGCCGCGGCCGAAGTCGTCGCCGCCGGCGGCGCAGCCGGGCGTACGATCAGCGCCGAGCAGGTCGACGTCTGCGACGCCAAGGCCTGCACGGACGCCGTCGAGCGGGTTGCCGCGCGCACCGAGCGCATCGACATCCTGGTCAACAACGCCGGGGTCATCCGCGACAACCAGCTCGCGGCGCTCGACGACGACGACATCCGCGTCGTCCTCGAGACCAACGTCGGAGGCGTGTTCAACACCACCCGGGCGGTGATTCCGCACATGATCGTGCAGCGCTGCCGGCAAGATCATCAACCTGTCCTCGGTCAGCGCCGAGAAGGGCGGGCGCGGCCAGACCAACTACGCGGCGAGCAAGGGCGCGATCAACGCCTTCACCCGGTCGCTGGCGGTCGAGCTCGCGCCGCGGAAGATTACGGTCAACGCCGTCGCGCCCGGCGTGATCGAAACCGAAATGTCGCAGGACGTGCGCGAACTCGCCGGCGACCAGGTGAAATCGCGCATCCTGCTCAAGCGTTACGGCAAGCCCGAGGAAGTCGCGTACGCGGTCTGGTTTCTCGCCTCACGCTACGCGGACTACATGACCGGACAGGTCGTCGCCGTCGACGGCGGCTTCAAAATGGAGTGAACAGCATGGCGCAAAATGAGATAAGCAAGGAAGAGATCCTGGCGGTATACCCGAAGGTCGCCGAGACGATGGCCGATGCGCTCGGCTGCGACGTCGAAGAGGTCAAGCTCGACGTGTCGCTGATCGAGGGGCTCGACGCCGAATCGATCGATTTTCTCGACATGGTGTTCCGGCTCGAGCGCGCGTTCAAGATCAAGATTCCGCGCGGCAAGATCGTCGAGAACGCGCGCGGCGACCTGCCCGAAGCGGAGTTCGAGCAGAAAGGCATCGTCACCGAAAAGGGCCTGGCGCAGCTCAAGTCGTACCTGTCCGAAATCCCCGCCGAGCGATTCAAGACGCCGATGAAGGTCGCCGATATTCCGCGCCTGTTCACGCCGGAGACGTTCTGCAAGCTGGTGATCAGCGCGCAGCGCGAAGCCCAGGCCGCCGACCTGACGACGGCGCCGAACTCTGCCCGCATGAGCGATCATTTCGCCGCATTCTCCTTCGTCGACCGGATCACCGAATTCGCGCCCGGCGCGCATGCACGCGGGTGGTACGCGGTCCCGCGCGAGATCGCTGAATTTCCGTCGTGCCTGGTCGCCGAAGCGGTCGGACAGCTCGCGGCGTGGGTTGCGATGGACAAGCTCGCCTACCGCGGACGGCCGGTTGCGGCGCTAGCGACCGAAACCTTGTTCGAGGGCGAGCGTCGCGCCCGGGCGATCTGCTGGAGCTTGACGTCGACATCGACGATTGCGACGATGAAGTCATCGCCTACGGCGGCTGGGCGAAGGTCAACGGCAGGCGGGTCATCGAGCTCAGGCACTGCCTGGGGCCGATGCTGCCGGTCGAGGAGTTCGATTCGCCGGAGGCATTGCGCGAGCGCTTCGCGCTGCTGCGCGGCCGCGGCGCGACCGCCGGGCGTCTTTCGCGGGGTCGCGCCGGTGCCGGTCACCGTCGACGCGCGCGTGCCCGGACAAGTCGCTGCGACGCGACGCTGACGGTGCCCGAGCATGCGGCGTTCTTCGGCGATCATTTTCCCGCGCCGCCCGGTGTTTCCGGCGACGCTTGCTGCTCGACGCGCAGATGCGGCTTGCCATCGAGCTCGCGAATGCGACTCGACGATCGCGAGGCGCAGCGGCGATGACGCCGTCGCGCATGACCAACGTCAAGATGCGCACGTTCATCGCGCCTGGACAGCAAGTCGGTATCAACGTCGAGATGCTGCCGGCAGCCGATGAAGGCGGACCGGCAAGGATCGCGCTGAGCGCCCACGTCGGCGATCGCGCCGTCGCGACGGCGCGAGTCGAGCTGGTCGCCAGGGTGCTCGCATGAAGCGGCGGCGCAGGGTCGCGATCACCGGGATCGGGCTGGTCACGCCGGTGGGCAACGACGTGTCGACGACGTGGGCGGCGCTCCTCGAAGGCCGCAGCGGCGTCGCGCCGATCAGCATTTTCGATGCCAGCGGCTTTTCGACGCGCATCGCCGCCGAGGTCAAGGATTTCGACGCGACGCTGCGCTCAGCGCCGACCGCAAGCTGCTCAAGTTCGCCAATCGCTCGCATCGCTTCGCGCTCGGCGCCGCCGAGCAGGCGATGCGCGACGCGGGCATCGCGCCGACCGCCGCAACCGCGACGCGCTGGGGCTGCTCGGTGGGCACCGGCATGATGGGCGTCGCGTACGAGGATCTATCCGCCGTGCAGCGGCATTCGGCGGCCGACGGCGAGCTGCATGCCGACCAGCTGGTGACGATCCCACGGCGACCGACCCGATCGTTTTCTGTCGCAGCCAGGCGACGGCGGGACTGGCGTTGCTGACCCGCCGCTTCGGCATCCACGGTTACGCGACCTCGGTGCATACCGCCTGCGCATCGGGCGGCCAGGCGATCGGCACCGCGCTCAAGCTGATACGGCGCGGCAGCGTCGATTACGCCCTTGCCGGCGGCTTCGATTCGATGATCAGCCCGGTCGGGCTGGCCGGGTTCTGCCTACTGTCGGCGGTATCGACCGACAACGATACGCCGCAGCGCGCGAGCCGCCCGTTCGACGCGACGCGCAACGGCTTCGTGCTCGGCGAAGGGCGCCGGCTTTGTCGTTCTCGAGGAATGGGAAGCGGCGCGCCGGCGCGGCGCGCACATCTACGCCGAGCTTGCCGGAGACGGCAATTCGCTGTCGTCGTACCGAATCACCGATTCGCCGCCGGACGGCGACGGCCCGATCCAGTCGATGCGCGCAGCGCTCGCCGACGCCGGCGCCACGCCGGAGGACGTCGACTACATCAACGCGCACGGCACGTCGACCTACATGAACGACAAGAGCGAGAGCGCCGCGATCCACACGGTGTTCGGGGACAGGACCGCCGAGGTCGCGGTCAGCTCGACCAAGAGCTCGATGGGCCACCTGATCGCGGCGGCGGGCGCGGTCGAGGTCGTGGTTTGCGCGCTGGCGATCCGAAACGGCGAGCTGCCGTCAATGCGAACCTGCGCGAGCGCGACCCCGACTGCGATCTCAATCTCGTCGTCGCGCCGACGAAACGGCGCGTGCGGATGACCTTGTCCAATTCGTTCGGATTCGGCGGCTCGAACAGCTGCGTCGCGCTGCGCCATCCCGACGAAGTGGCCGGCGCCGGATAGTCGTGCCGCGTCCACGAGATCCTCATCACCGGCACCGGCGCGGTCTGCGCGTCGGGCATGCACCCTGGCGCGAGTCCTTGCGGCGGTGCTCGACGGACGTTCGGCGATCGGCGCCGATCACGCAATGGGACACGACCGGCTGGCCGGTGCGTATCGCCGCCGAGATGCCCGACTTCAATCCGCGCGCGCTGGTCGAGGACCGCAAGCTGCACAAGCTGATCCGGCGCAGCGACATGTTCGGCCTCTACGCGGCAAGTCAGGCGATCGATGCCTCCGCGATTCATGTCGGCGCGCAACGGCGCGGATGGCGCAGCCACGCGGCATTCAACGATCGCAGCGGACTCTACGTCGGGTCGGGCGGCGGCGCGTACATGTCGCAGTACGAATATTTTCCGCTGATGAGCGAGGCGGGCGGCGAGCTGCCGGCGTTCGGCCGCGACCTCGGCAACGAGGTCAATCCGATGTGGCTGCTGCGCACGCTGCCGAACAACGTGCTTTGCCATGTCGGCATCAAGTACGGGCTCAAGGGCACCAACGCCTGCATCACCAATCACAGCGCCGGCGGAACGCTGGCGGTGATCGAGGCGGCCGAAGCGCTGCGCCAGGGCGAAGCCGACCGCGCGGTCGCGATCGGACACGATGCGCCGATCGAGCCGCAGATGGTTCTTTACTACCACCAGTGCGGCCTGCTCGCGCCCGACACCATCCGCCCGTTCGACGTGCGGCGCAGCGGCAGCGTATTCGGCGAGGGCGCGGGCGCGCTCGCGCTCGAGACCGAGGACGCCGCCGCAAAAGCGCAACGCCATCGCGCTGGGTGAGGTGCTCGGCGGCGGCTATGCGGCCGAAGGCCAGGGCCTGCTCGCGATCCGCGAGGACGGCGATGGTCTTTGCCGCGCGATCACGCAGGCGCTGGCCGAAGCCGGGCTCGCGCCGGCGGACATCGGGATGATCGTCGCTCACGGCAACGGCACGCCGCTGTCCGACGCGTCCGAGGCAGCGGCGCTGCGCGGCGTGTTCGGCACCGGAGCACGCGGCTCCGCCGGTCACGGCATTCAAGTGGGCGACCGGTCATCTGATCGCTGCGGCCGGCATCATGGAGACGGTCGATCGCGCTGGCCGCGCTGCGCGAGCGCATCGTCCCGGGCATCGCCACGCTGGCCTCGCTCGACCCTGAATTGCGACGGGCTGCGCGTGTCCTCCGCGCCGCAGGACCTTCCGCGGGCGACACGGCGCTGATTCTGTGCCGCGGCTTCGCCGGGACCAATGCCGCGCTGATCGTCCGCGCGCTGCAGTGACCACGGATGGCGGGCTCCGCCGACCCGTTCTGGCGCGGAACGCGCGGCAGCCGACGCGCTGCGGCATCGACAGCGTCGAAATCGCGCGCATCGAGCGCCTGTTGCGCGAGACGCCGGCGGAAGATCTGCCGCGCTTATTTCTCGCCGCAGGAGCTCGCCGACGCGCGGTGACGGGCCGGGCCGCGCAGCCAGCCTGGCGGCGCGCTTTGCCGCCAAGGAAGCCTGCGCCAAGCTCTTTCCGCGCGAGCTCGCACTGGCCGAGATCGAGCCCGCCGATTTTTCGCTCGACGCGCGACGCCTACGGTGCGCCTCAGGTAGTCTGCAGCGCCAGGGCGGAGCTCGTGCTCGGCCGGCAGCGCCTGCGCGTCGATCGCAGTATCGCTGACGCACGATCGGATCGAGCGCATCCGCGGTCGCGTTGGCGCTTCCGGCGCAGACCGACGCGCCGTTGGCCGGGCCGGCTGCTCTACCGCCTGTTGCCGCTGCGCCGCCGTGTCATCCTGGACAACCTCCGCCGCGTGTTCGGCGCCGGCGGTTCCGGAAGCCGAAATCGTCCGGCTGGCGCAGGCGCATTACGCACACCTCTGGCGGCTCGCCGGCGAGTTCGTCCGCTTTCGCTGGCTGTCGGCGGAGCGCAAGTCGGCGCTGATCCGCGTCGATAACGTCGAAGCGCTGGCGCGTGCCCTCGAGCGCGGCAAGGGCGCGCTGATCCTTACCGGGCATTTCGGCAACTTCGAGGTGGCGACGATCGCAGGGTCTGCGCCATTTTCCGCACATGCGCGGCGCTTTCATTTCGTCCGCCGCGCGATCCGGCCGCGCTGGCTCGATGCACTGGTAAACGCGGCGGTTCCGGCAGGGAGGCTTCGGCGTGATGGGCAAGCGCGGGTCGCTCGACGCGATCCTCGAGCGCCTCGAAGCCGGCGACCTGGTCGTGTTCCCGTTCGATCAGCACGCCGCGCCGCCCGACGGCATCGCGGTCGATTTTTTTGGCCACCCGCCGGGACCTTCAAGAGCCTGGCGATCATGGCGCTGGCGACCGGCGCGCCGGTCGTTCCGGCGTCGAGCTGGCGCGAGCCCGACGGCTCGCACGTGCTGCGCTTCGAGGAAGCGCTGCCGCTGGTCGAATGCGACAACGTCAACGAGGAAATCCGGCGCAATACCCGCGCGTACAACGCGATGCTCGAGATCCTGGTGCTTCGCCATCCGGAGCAGTGGTTCTGGGTGCACCGGCGCTGGAAGCTCGGAGCGGCGGCGCCGGCAACGGCGCGCGGGAGGGACCCGGGCCGCCCAGGCGCTATAATGGCGGCCGCCAACGAAGACCGACGATGATCGAGCATCTGCCCAATCTGCTGGCGCCGAAGTTTTTCATCCTCTACGCGTTTATCGCTTCGGGGTGTACGTCCACTATCGCGGCCGGTCCGGCATCGGTTCTACCGCCAGCTGACCGATCATTCGACGTTCATGGCGCCGTACAACGTGCTGATGTACATGTTCTCGGCGGTGCCGAACCGGCCATATGTCGACGTCAAGCTCTTCCCGGAGCTCAAGCCGCTGTCCGACAACTGGGAAATGCTGCGCGAGGAAGCCTTGCAGCTGTTCGACGAAGGCCATATCCGCGCCGCGGCGAAATACAACGACCTGGGCTTCAATTCGTTTTTCCGGCGCGGCTGGAAGCGGTTCTACGTCAAATGGTACGACGAGCCGCTGGATTCGGCGAAGGCGCTGTGCCCGAAGACGGTCGCGCTGGTGCAGTCGATCCCATCGGTCAACGCGGCGATGTTCGCGTTGCTGCCGCCCGGCGGCGACCTGGGCAAGCACCGCGATCCGTTTGCCGGATCGCTGCGCTATCACCTGGGCCTGTCGACGCCCAACTCGGACAACTGCCGCATTTTCGTCGACGGCGAGCCGTATCACTGGCGCGACGGCGAGGCGGTGATTTTCGACGAGACCTTCATCCACTGGGCGGAGAACAAGACCGATACGCTGCGCGTGATCCTGTTCTGCGACATCGAGCGGCCGCTGACCAGCCGCATCATGGCCAAGATCAACCACTGGTACGAGGCGACGGTCATACGCGCCAGCCAGACCGAGAACGTCGCGGGCGACCAGGTCGGCGTGCTGAACAAGATATTCGGCTTCGCGTACTACCTGCGCCTGCCCGGCAAGGCGCTGAAGCGCAAGAGCAAGTTCGCCTACTACACGGTCAAATGGCTGCTGCTCGGCGGCATACTGGTCTGGATACTCGCCTAATGTTCGCTCGCGCGCTGTTCACGGCGCGTCGTTCTGCATGTGCGCGTTGCTCGGAGCGGAGGCGAGCGCGCAGGACGTCTATCCGTCCAAACCGATTACGCTTGTCGTCCCGTTTCCTCCGGGAGGCGTCGCCGACATCGTCGCGCGGCCCGCCGCGGATGCGATGGGACGCGTGCTTGGTACGCCGGTCGTTATCGAGAACAAGGCCGGCGCGGGCGGCGGCATCGGCATGGCCTACGTGGCCAAGGCCAAACCCGACGGCTATACGCTGCTCCTCGCGCTGTCGTCGATCTCGATCCTGCCCGAGGCCGACAAGATCATCGGCCGCGCGCCGATGTACCAGCTCGATCAGCTGGTGCCGATCGCGCGGCTCACCGCGGATCCGACGGTGCTCGCAGTGCGCGCGGACAGCCCGTGGAAGACGCTGCAGGAATTCGTAGCCGACGCCCAGAAACGGCCCGGCGCCATCAGCTACGGCTCGTCGGGCAACTACGGAACGATGCATGTGCCGATGGAAATGTTCGCCAGGCGACGCGGGCATCAAGCTGCTGCACGTGCCGTATACCGGCGCCGGCCCAGCGGTCGTGGGCCTGCTCGCGCGGCAACATCGATGCCGTCGCCTCGGGCCCGTCGACGGTCATCCAGCACGTCAAGGCGGGCAAGGTGCGCGTACTCGCCTCGTGGGGCGACCATCGGCTCGCATCGTCTGCCCGACGTACCGACGTTGTCGGAGTCCGGTTTCAACGCCGTGTTCTTCCAATGGTCGGGCTCTTCGCGCCGGCCGGCACGCCGGCGCCGGTGCTCGCGAAGCTTCGCGACGCGGCACGGATCGCCGCCTCCGACCCGCGCTTCGTCGCGGCGTTGGCGACCGTCGAAACGCCAGTCCAGTATCTCGACGCGCCGGAGCTGCAGCGCTTCTGGGACGCCGATGCCAAGAAGCTCGGCGCCGTCGTCCGCCGCGTCGGCAAGCTCGATTGACGCAACGATCCGGCCTGGTCGCGCCGCGCCGGCGATGAGCGCGCGGGACTTCGCCGTACCGATCGACCAGCGCTATTTCGAAGACTATACGGTCGGCTCGACGTACGAGTTCGGCACCGTCACCGTCGACGAGGCGCGAAGCGATCACATTCGCGCGCGCGTTCGACCCGCAGCCGATTCACACCGATCCGGTGGCTGCGGCACAGGGGCCATTCGGCGGCCTGATTGCGAGTGGCTGGCATACGGCGGCGCTGATGATGCGCCTGTACGTCGAGAACTATCTGTCGAGTGTTGCGAGCCTCGCCTCTCCCGGCATCGACGAACTGCGCTGGGTCAAGCCGGTTCGTCCCGGCGACACGTTGCGCATCCGGGTAACGATCACCGACTCCCAGCGCTCGCGTTCGAAGCCCGATCGCGGCATGGTGCGTACGCTGATCGAAGTCCTGAATCAGCGCGGTGAAATCGTCTCGAGCATGAAGGCGATGAACCTGCTGCGCTGTCGTCCCGCAGGCTAGGCGCGACCCGCTCTTCCGTGTAGGCGCCCGTCCTGCACGTCGCGCTTCTTAATCGGACAAGCAAAAAAGCATTCGGCCGATAGGCGATTGCGGCGCCCTTGCGCGAGACTTCCCAAAAGAAGGGAGACCGCGACGACCGATCGACAATATAACACCGCCAAGACGTTGTCTGGGCGCGCTCACGCTGCCCCTCGTCGTGCTGGCTCTGGCGGGCTGCGCAACGGCATCGTACGCCCCGGGCGCCGGCGGCGGACGGAGCGAACTTCTCGCAGCCCATCTGGCCGCGACCAACGGCGAGCAGATCACCGCGGAGTCGCGGCGCGCCATCGAAGACCGCATCCTGGCGCTCGATCCCGACCGGATCAGCGACGAGGACGTGCGTAACGACCTCGCGGCCGGACCCACACCCCGCATCCTTCTCGTCCATGGCGGCGTCGTCGGCGTCTACCTGATGATGGAATCGTTCGGGAAATTCTTGGTCGGCATGGGCTATCCAGAAGCGTGGATCCGCGATCCGCACAACGGCGAGTGGTCGCAGAATCCGTACGGCAGTAGCGAACGGCTGGCCGGCGAGTTAGCCTGGTATTACGAGCGCGACGGCGTTCGCCCGATGATGATCGGCCACAGCCAGGGCGGCATGCAGACGGTCAAGGTGCTGCACGAGCTTGCCGGAGATTTCGGCGATCGACATCCCCGTGTGGAATCCACTGAGCGACACGGCCGAAAGAACGGTACGTCATCGCGACCCGCTGACGCATGCCCAACGGCCGGTCGTCGGCGTCAAGCTTTCGTACGCGTCGGTGGTCGGCGCCGGCGGGCTCGAGTTCTGGGCGCCGACCGGATGGGACCTCGCCGGACGGCTGCGCTCGATTCCCGACAGCGTCGAGGAATTCACCGGTTATTCGATTGCAGGCGATCCGATCGCGCTGACGCCGCCTCACGGGCGCCAGTTCGTATGACATCTACCGGCAAACCGGGAACGCGCAGGTGCGCAACGTCGATCTTCCGCTCGGCTACAACCATGTGTTCGTGCCCAATACCGACTACCTGATCGAAGAGCCGCGCAAGCGCGACTGGATCAACGCCTATGGAGGCGCCAAGCATACCGATGCGGCGACGATACCCGGCGGTGACGACGACCATATCCTCTGGGCCGCCGACGTCTGGCACAGCATCAAGAAGCACTGGTGCCTCGAAGCGCAACGCCTGATCCGCGCCCAGCGCGCGAACGCCGAGTCGCGCGGCAGCCAGTCGGCGCAGCGCTAGAACGTTACTGCAGTCTCCGCCGGTCCGGGGCGACGGATGCCGGGCTGGCCGGCTGTTGCCGGTCGCGCCCGACAGCCCCCTCCCGGGATTTGTCAGACAACGGCAGATGTCTTAGAGTCAGATGAACGAGGTCATCTGGCCGCGCATTGGGCCATCATCCTTAAAGCTCGCGCAGCCGCTGCGCATGATTCAGAAGAACTGGCCGTCTGGCCCGGAAATCGAGGTCAGCAACGGTATTCTCGACGCGCTTCTCAAGACCGAATACCGCCGCCTGGCCTCCAAGATGGAGCGCGTCGATTTGAAGCGCGGCGCCGTCGTCTATCGCGCGAATCAGAAGATCGGCCATGTCTATTTTCCCGAGGACGCGGTCGTCGCGATGGTCGACACGCTCGAAGACGGCCGCACTGTCGAGGTGGGCCTCGTCGGCCATGAAGGGATGGTGGGCATCAACGTATTTCTCGGCACGATAGCCACGCCCGACAAAGCCGTCGTGCAGCTTCCGGGTGCCGCGCTGCGCATGAGTTCGCGCGACCTTCGAGAGGCGGTCCGTTTCGGCAGCCCGCTGCAGCGTGTGCTGCTGCAGTACACGCAAGTGGCTTTGGCCGTGATCAGCCAGTCGGTCGCGTGCTCGCAACACCATCGGGTCGAGCAGCGGCTGGCGCGCTGGATATTGACGATGGACGAATACGCGCAGCCGCATGAACTCGTGATGTCGCACACCTCGATCGCGGCGATGCTTGGAGCGCGCCGCTCCGGAATCTCGATTGCGGCATCGCATCTCCAAGGCCTCGGACTTATGCGCTATCGACGCGGACACATCGTGGTTCTGGACAGGAAGGGTTTGGAGGAGCAATCGTGCGAGTGCTACCAGTTCATCGAAAAACAGCACCGGACCCTCCTCCGTCAGGTCCCGCGCCTGTTGTCACCCAAGGCGTCGTGAAGTACAGAAGCCCGCCAAGATAGGCGTAACAGTCCGCCGTCGCTGCACAACGGGCGCATGCCCTCCCTGCGCTAGTACCTTTCCCTCGCCGTTTCATGCTGCTGATGCTGGCGTTGGCGGCAAGGGTATGCTGTCATTGACCGCTTTCTGCGTCATCGGTTTGGGCGAATCGAGCTCACCGGCCGATGCCGCTGGCCGGCAGGCAGCAAGAAAAAGAGGGGAGGGCAGATGGTTTCTCGGATCCTTGCGGTTCTCACACTGCTTGCGTTTTCGGCATCGGCAAGCGCTTTTACCGCGCGCACCGGACACTGGAACAACCCCGCCGAAAGCGGCACCGGCTACAACATCGATATTCAGGATGGCGTGCTGGTCGTCACGATCTTCAGCTACAAGCCGAACGGTGACTCCGAGTGGTACATATCGTCGGGGCCGATGTCGGCCAGTCAGTCGACGTACACCGGGTCATTGCTCGCCGTGCGGGGAGGGCAGTGCATTTCATGCGCTTATACGGCGCCGTCGTCGACGATCAACAGCGGCTCCATTGTCATTACTTTCACCTCCGAGACGAGCGCCACCGTGCTCCTGCCTGGCGGCAGGATGACGACAATCCGGCCATTCAACTTCGGCTTCGGAACCCCGCCGCAAGGACTGTTGGGCCAATGGATTTACGTCAAGACGGTCGGGGACGTCGATTTTGCCGATCGGTACTACTTCACGAATATCATTGGTGCGACCGCGGAAGGCAATGGCATAGTCATCGACTTCGACAAGTTTGCGTCGTGTGAACTGCAGGTCATCGGCGACATTGCGGGGCTTGTGGTTTGCGGCCATTGGACCGACTCGACGTACACGGTCGCGCTCGATATATACGCGTACGAATTCGGCCTGGACCAGACTTATAGCGGCCTATGGATCTCGCCGACGACGGAGAACACTTATCCGATGAAAGGCTACATGTCGATAAGCCGATCGGGATTTTCCAACGCAGCGATGGCAGCGGCAACGCCGGCCGACCCGTCACAGCGCGCGCTGAAGCGGCAGGCAGAGACGGCCGATCAGTCGTCCAGGATCACGGCAATCCGCTTGTCCGGGCATTCCGCCGCTGTCGCCGCGGCGATCGAGATGCAGGGTCGGGCATTACGCAGCTTGCCTTAGCGGCCGGGTCATTGTGACGTCTGCCGGGGTCGGGAGGACCGGAATGGCGGCCATCGTCGAGGCCTTTGCGCGGTGCAAGGCCACGATGCTGCAGGGCTTGCGTTCGGCGATCTCCGCAAGCCCGCTACTGAGTGCCGGCGTCGGAATTCTTTACGTCCGCGCGAACATCACAGGCGGTGCCTGAATCTGCCCATTGATTCATAAGGTAAAAACATTCCAGGCACAGAATATGCGCTCGCCCTGTCGCGCGAAGGTACGGGGGCTGGGCAGCGCCTCAAGGCCAACAGCCGATTGGTTCATCGCGCGCGTCGTCACGGGTGGAGGGGGAAACTTGAACGCAGCAAAATGGATGGTCGCCGCTTTGGCAGCTTCGGCGGCAAATGTGGCTTTCGCGGCGATCGTGGCTTTGGGAGCTCCTTTGGGCGAGCCTCTGGGCCGGGTTCTGGGCGGGACTGCCCTGGGCGCCGCGCTGGGCGACTTGCTGGGCTCGCAGCTTGGTTCGGTGTTGCCATTTGCGAGCATCGGACTGCTGGGCATCTCCGCGGCGAGCCTAGCGTTCGGTATCTATATCGTCAAACGCAAGAAGCATCGGTAATCGTCGCTGAGCCCATCAGCGGGTCGAGTCATTGGGGAGAGGAAACCGTGAAGGCAGGAAAACTGATCGTCGCCGCCCTCGCAGCTTCGGCGGCCAATGTCGCGCTAGCGGGACCCACCGTCCCGCTGGGAACTGGGCTCGGCCAGGGTCTGGGCCTGACGCTGGGCGATGCGCTGGGCGACTCGTTGGGTACGACGCTGGGCTTCTTGCTGGGTTCGCCGCTCGGCTCGCTTCCGATTGCAAGCGTCGCCCTGCTGGGCGTCTCTGCGCTGAGCCTGGCGATCGGTATCTATATCGTCAAGCACAAAAAGCACGGGTAATCCGACTTTTCGCCAGGATGGGGCGCCGGACCGGCGCCCGATACGGCTGACCCCCGGGAGCGGCCCCGTCGTTTGCGGCGCGCGGCAGGTCGGTCGCAGTATGCAATCCCTCGTTGATCTCGCGCTAGCCGGCCGTTTTGCGCGCCCAGGCCGGCGCACCAGAATCCGCGACCGATGACCCAAGAATTCGAGATTCTTTACCAGCTCGTATTTCTCGGGACGGCGGTTGCGCTCGCCCTGCTCGAACGCGTCCGCGCGCTGCAACGCCAGCCGGTCCAGATCGCGAGGCGCTGGACCAGCAATATCAGCCTGTTCATCATCGGCACGGTGGTCGACACGCTGGTATTGCCGATCGGGATTTACGCTTTTGCGCTACATCAGGCGCCGGGGTTCGTGTCGCGAATGGGGCTTCCATTCGCTGTCGAGCTGCTTCTGTCGTTTCTGGTCCTGGACCTGTGGCGCTATTGGGAACATCGGCTCTTTCATCGCATCCCGTGGCTGTGGCGCATACACCTGGTTCATCACAGCGATACGCAAATCGACGTCACGACCTCCGAACGGCACCATCCGCTGGAATTCATCGTCGGAACCGTCGTCATGATGGCCCTGATCGCCGCATTGGGCCTGCCGGCCACCGCGGTAGGGGTCTACCTGCTGGCGGCAACCGTGGTCGCGCTGTATTCGCACGCCAATCTGCGGCTCGAGCCTTCGCTCGACCGGCTGCTCCGCCGCCTCGTCGTCACGCCATCGCAGCATGCCGTCCACCATTCGGACCTGCAACCGGAGACCGACAGTAATTACGGATCGGTACTGACAATCTGGGATCGCTTGTTCGGCACTTACGTCGATCCCCAGGACGCGAGAATCCCGCGTTTTGGACTCGATTATTTTCGGCGGCCTAGCGATGCCCGGTTGTTGCGCGTGCTGCAGCAGCCATTTCGTTTCCGAAAAGGCATCGTCGACAGCGCCGAGATCGAAGCGACTCCGCCGGCGAAGGCGGCTGAACCGCGCGTCGTGATGTCTGCGCGCTCCAAGGAAGCACTGTTGGGCGGAATCGCCGGCAGCATCCTGGTTTGCGTCGCGATGTGGCCGACCTTGCTCCAGATGACGACCGTGTGGCGAACGCACGAGGCGTATCAGTACGCGTGGCTCGTGCTGCCGATGGTCGTCTACCTGCTGGGCTGGCACCACCGATCGACAGGCATACCGATCCGGCTGCAACCCGACCTGACCGGGATCTGGGTGGTGATCGTTGCCGCCGCTTGCTGGGGCGCGGCGTCCTTGATGAACATCGATGTCGGCCGGCACTTCGCTTTCGTGCTGGCGCTGCAGGGCGTGGCGATGTCGACCTTGGGCTGGCGGTCGTATTGGAAGCTCTTTCCCACCTTCGGATTGTTGTTCCTGATGGTTCCGTCAGGCGATGTGCTCGAGACGCCACTCAGGGTGCTCACCGTCAAGGCGATAGAGTTGTTCGCCCTTGTGGCGCACTTGCCGCACTCGGTGGAAGGCTTCGTGATCTACATCGGGACGAATCGGTACATCGTGGTCGATGAGTGTTCCGGCCTCGCCTTCGTGACGCTGGGCGCTTTTCTCGGCTACTGTTTCGGCTGCTTGCTGTATCGCTCATTCTCCAGAATTGCAGCGCTGGCCGCGTTCGGAGCCCTGCTCGGTATCGTCTCCAACGTCGTCCGCGTCAACGGGATCGTGCTCATCGACTGGATACGCGGATCTCAAATGGAGCTCACCGCGCATGGCACGATTCAATGGATCGCATTGTTCGCGACGCTGGGTCTGTTGTTTTATGTTCTGAGCCGGCTCAAAGGCGATGCCGAGCCGGAGACGCCGACCGTGGATGCGGCGGAACAGGATCGTCCGATAAGACGGTTCGGCCCGGTATTGGCCGGCTTGTCGATGTTGTTGATTGGGGGTAGTGCAGCCGCGCTGCCCGCGAACGATCTGCGGCCGGCGCGTGGAGCGCACGCGATAGCGCTGGCGCGGAATATTTCCGGATGGGATCTCGTCAAGCCGGCGGAGACGTGGACCGTCGACCCGGCGACCAGAACCGAATCGATCAGCCTGACCTACCGCCGCAACGGTCGAGACATCGAGGTTGTGATCGTCGAGCCCTTGTCGCCGAACAGCAAATTGCCAGAGTCGAGACTAACGCCCCACGACGGGGCTGCCTGGCGGCAAAAGCAGGTTCAGCACGAGTCGGCTTGTGCCGTTTCGCGCTGCGTCAGATTTTTGCACTCCACGTGGTTGCGGGACAAAAGCCAGCAGCTGCGCCACGTCTACTACGCGTATAGCCTCGGCAGCTTTACCACGGACTCCAAGCTTGCGTTGCGCGCCGCGCACGGCTGGCAGCGGCTGACTGGTGGGCGCGATCATCCGCGGTTGATCGGATTAATCTCCGATGAAGCAGTGCTCGATGTCGACGAGCTAGGCGCTGCGTTTGATGTGCTTCGATCGGAGGTCGCAGGGTCGGATCGAAGCTAGCCTGACGTCGTGCTGACAGTTTCCGCCCTGTAACGCCGGAAGGATAGACGTACTTTCGCGGGCGGCGTAGCCTATTTTCGGAATGCTTCTAGCCGGACGACGGCCCCGGAGAGCGGTCGCCTGCAAACCGAGAGGGGAAACCATGACAACACTTCGTGGCGCGGCCTGCGTCCTGCTCGCCGCCATATCCTTCCTTGCATCACCCGCGTATTCCACATCTTTTAGCACCGACCAGAGCGATCTCTACTACATACCGGCCGAATCGGGATGGGGAGTTCAGCTGGTCCAGCGTGGCTCGGTCATTTTTGCCACGTTGTTTGTATTTGGCGCTGGGGGCGCTACGACCTGGTATGTGGCGACGATGAATTTCGTCTCGGGTTCCACCTGGACCGGAGACCTCTATACGGGTACCGGGCCCTATTTCGGAACGGTTCCGTTCAATCCCGCCAACGTTTTCGCGAGAAAAGCCGGAACGATGACGTGGGTGCCGCAGACGCTCGGGGCAGGCACGCTCAGCTATGTTGCCGACGGAGTCGCGGTGACCAAGAACGTTGTTCGTCAAACTCTCGCCTTCGATGACTACAGTGGTACGTACTTGGGCGCGTTTCACTTTACGACGACCGGCTGCACCGACACGAGTAACAACGCATCCGGGGAGGTCCCTCTTTTAACAATCACCATAACTCAAAACGGCCAGTCGATCAGCGTCGCGATTTCGTTTCTGAGCCTAGGCGGCATGACGATTTCCGGGATGCTCAGCCAAGCCGGCCAGTTCGGCACCGTTCTCGGGACGTACACCGATACCGGTGGTGATTCAGGCACGGCCAGCATCTCGGCCTTGAACGTCCAGACAAATGCGATTGCGGGAACGTTTTCGCAAAGCAGCGCTGTGGAGGGCTGCCAAACTGTCGGCTACTTCGCCGGCATGCGAAGCCGACCCTGACACGACGCGGGCGGCGACGGCAGAATGCCCGCGTTCGGAAGACTCAGGATTCGGTTATGGCTCCTTCGAGGCGTCGCCCCGGATCGCCTCTGTCAGGATCTCCATCGCCCGGTCTAGGTGCTTGAACGCTCGTGACGCGGCGCGTGTGTGCACGCGGGCCTTGATCAATTCCCGCAGGTGCGTTTTGGCAATCGTCATGTGAGCCATCGCCTGCACGGCCGTCTCTCGGTGCGCATTGTCGACGGCCGGTGCTTTTGGTTCTTCATCTGACGTCATCGTCTTACCTTTTTCTAGCCCGCGCGATGGACCCCACGACTGATTAGTCGCGAGCTTCCGCCCACGTGCTACCTAACGCAGGTTCTTCCCGGCGACGCGCAGTTTAACGTGAAGGCTGACGGCACAACGCGGAAATGGCGGCCATCGTCGGCAGCGCGTCAGTCGGCACCAGATCGAGTGTCTGACTCAGACGGCGTATCCCAGCACCGCGAAGAAGTGGCAGCCGGTGCCGGCCAGCACGAACAGATGCCAGATGAAGTGCCCGTAGCGCAGCCGCGAGTCGGTGGCGAAGAACCCGACGCCCGCCATGTAGGCAAAGCCTCCTGCACCGAGCAGTAGAAGGCCCTGCTGCGGAACCCGCTCGAGTATTGGCCCGAGCGCGACCAGGCAGAGCCATCCCATCAGCAGATAGAGACCGAGCGAGGCGAACGGATGCTCGATGCGATCGAACGCCTTGAGCGTGACGCCGACGACGGCGAGACTCCAGACCACGCTGAGCAGCGTCCAACCCCACGGACCGCTCAGCGCGCCCAGGGTGAACGGCGTGTAGGTGCCGGCGATCAGCAGGAAGATCGCTCCGTGGTCGAGCTTCTTCAGCAGCGCCTTGGCGCGCGGGTGCGGAACCGCGTGGTAGATCGTGGACGCGCAGTAGAGCAGCACCATCGTTACGGCAAAGATTGCCGCGCCGATGACGTTCAGCGTCCGACCGGTTTGCGCCGTGGTCAGCACGAGGATCGGCGCCGAAGCCAATGCAGCCACGAACCCGAGCCCGTGGCTCAAGCTGTTGGCGATCTCCTCTCCTGGCGATTGCGGTCGTTCCGTCATGGCCGGACAACTCCCTCAACGTTTGCACAGGCACGTCGAGGCGCGCGCCGCGAGGCAGCGCCGCACCGGTCGCCGCGCATTACGGCGACTTCGACGGGTCCTAAGGGGGGTCAAAGCAACCATCGTGCCTGCGCGGCATTCCGTGGCTGCGGGCGAGAGATCGCGTGATCGCCCGATGACCTCTGCGAGTATCGAAAAAAGTGCCGGTTGAAGGACCGGAATGCGGCGAAAGCTGCCATGGCTGCCCCAAATGCCGCGTGATTATTCGGCTTGCGCGGCCGCTTACCGAGTCTCAGACTTCCCGTAACAAGTGCACTACAGGTCCGCGATATCGGGCCGTCCTACATGTCTCTGTATCGCCTCGGTCTATGGCCTGAGCCGTCGCAGGCATCCGTAGTCGTGGTGTGGAGAAGATGACGCGAGGAGACTTCGATGAGAAGACGCGACTTTCTGGCGATGGGGATCGCGATGACCATCGCGGCGCGCACCGGCATTGGGCGGGGCGCACCGTCGAAAGCGAGTGCGGCCGTCGTGATTGGAGTGGACAAACCCGGGAACCTTCCTGTTCTTAGAGGAGCCGCGGCCGGCGCAAGATCGGTCGCCGAATGGCTTGGCGGCGAAGGGTTTGAGATTCGTGCCTTCGTGGATGACGGGGCTCCTGTTACGGCGAATTCGATCTACACGGCCATTGCCGATCTAGTGAATCGCGGAACCCTCGATCAGTTGGTCGTCTATTTTGCCGGGCACGGGTTCATTGGCAACTACGCGGAGTTTTGGATGCTTTCGGGAGCTCCCGAAAATCCCAATGAAGCAATAAGCCTGCGCGAGAGCGTAGAACTTGCCCGGAATTCGGCGATTCCCAATGTTGTCTTCATATCCGATGCGTGCCGCTCAAGGCCGGACAGTCTTCAGACCCAGTACGTGCGAGGGTCACTGATCTTTCCTAATCGCCCCAGGGGTGGTGCGCGCACCAACGTCGATGTTTTTCTTGCAACACTGATTGGTGATTCGTCACTGGAAGTTTCGGTCGCCGACAGCGTCAGCAGATTCGAGGGCATCTATACCGCCGCGTTTCTGTCGGCGTTTAAGCGTCCCGACGATGAGATGGTACGTTCTATCGACGGCCTCCGTGTCGTGCCGAACAATCGCCTGGAACCGTATCTCGAACGAGAGGTCGTCAAGAGAGCGGAAAGACTCTCGCTCCAGTCGAGGCAGGTTCCCGACTCTCTGGTCGTCTCCGGTGACAATACCTATATCAGCCCGGTCTCGGCGATCGAAACACCTGCTCCGGTCGCGGCTGCCATCGTGCCAAGAGAGGGCGCTGCCACCGCCATACTCAATACGCCGACAGTTCGCGATCTCGCGACCGCGGAGCTTTCGCGTGTCGGCGTTCGTGGCCTCGCCGGTAGCGCCGGCTTGCGTTCGGACGCGGTGAGTCAGCTCGATAAGGACACGGGTTTTTTGAAGGCGCGCGATGCGATCCTGCGCGCGTCGGAGCCGCGGCAGCTCGATTTCGATGCAGGATTTGCAATAACAGGTGCGCGCGTCGACGCGGCCGTGTCGAATCCCCGAATACGAATCGAAGCCCTGCCGCAGGGCGACAAACAAAACGAGGCGGCGCTTTTGAAATTGGACATGGGCTCCGCCAGGGCCGCAAGTGTCGCTATTCGCTTCGCCGATGGATCGGGCACTGTGATCGCTGCGCTGAAGGGATACATCGGAAACATAACGGTCGATCGCGCCGGCGTCGCCAACGTGAGTTACATACCGTCTCACAAGGAGATGGGACTGTGGCAGGAATACAACCGGCAAAGAGAGCGCATAGACAGGCTGCACGCCACGGTCGCTACATCCGCCCGCTACGGCGTCTTCCGGGTCGACGCCTCTCAGGCGGGCCGGCTGGCAGACACCATTCGCGTTTTGAAAGGAATCGATCCGACGCTGGGACTCTATGCCGCCTACGCTTATGCGGATGCCGATCTGGAAAGCCAGGTTCGGTCGGTGCGTCAGTACCTGCGCGGTGACCTGGGCGCCGACCTTTTCGACGTTGCCATGCTAGCGGGTGAACTTGCTGGCCACCGTCCCGACGGCGGTGACGGCACGGTTCCGTTTTGTCCTATGTTGTCTCAGGGATGGGGATTCCTTCGCGTTCGGAACGTGCGCGTGTTTCCCGAGGTCGACCGTGCGCAGGATCATCTGCGTCCGGCGCTCTGGACGACTTTCGACTCAGACGGTATTGGAATGCTGATCGCAGCAATACGCGATGGCAAGTTGCGGTGATCACCATCGGACTGAGCCGCGCCATCGTCAATGAGGAGGAAGCATGATCAGTCGCCGCCAGTGGTTGACGCTCGGATCGATGGGTGCTCTCGCCGCCATGATTCCACCAATCTTTGCCGCGACAGGAGCGAAGAAACTGCTGTTCGTCCACGGACGGGGCCAACAGGGGCAGGACCCGGCCGTGCTGAAATCTCAATGGCTCGATACCCTGAAGCTCGGGGCACGGTCAGCCGGCGTGGCATTCCCGGCCGATATCGATGTAGCGTTCCCGTTCTACGGCGACCTGCTCGACAGTTACACCAGCCGGTTCGACATTCCGTTGACGTCCGACATACAAACGAGGGGCGGCGCCGTCGACAACGATTTCCTCGTCTTCCAGGCACAAGTCGCGGAAGACCTGAGGCAACGCGCCGGTGTCACTGATGACCAGGTCGATGCGGAATACGGCGCAAACCCGCGACAACGAAGTCCACTGAACTGGGAATGGGTTCAGGCGATCTTGCGAGCGATCGACAAGCACGGCGGCGGCATGAAGCAGCAGACGCTCGAACTCTTCACGCGCGACGTCTATCTGTACACGACCCGGGCGGGTGTGCGAGACGACATCAACCGCGTCGTAGCGACTCAGTTGACCGAAGAACCTACTGTGGTTGTTGCTCATTCGCTGGGTACGGTCGTGGCATATAGCATCTTGCGCTCCGATCTGCGACGACTCCGCATTCCGGTTTTTGTAACAGTCGGATCGCCGCTTGGCGTTCGTGCCATACGCGATCAACTGCGGCCTCTTCGGTTCCCGTCACCCGTCGACGCCTGGTACAACGCTTTCGACGCCCGAGACGTTGTAGCCCTCTATCCACTCGATGCCACGAACTTTCCGGTTCGACCGGACGTCGAGAACAACGGTGCCGTCCGGAATCACACCGACAATCGCCATGGGATTGCAGGCTATCTGGACGACCCCACCGTGGCGAAGCGCGTCTTGGGCGCGCTGAGCTCTTAGGGACGCAAGACGCTGCAGCCGGGCCTCACGCGCGGGCCAACTTTTAGTGTCGAGGTACTTTACAGACTGAACCCTACAAATTCATACCAACGGCCTAAAGGCCTGATATTAAAGGCGAGCGAAAGTCGGGTGCGGTCTTTGCTCACAAACCGCCTACAAAAATCTGGGCAACAGGACCATGGAGCTCACAAGACCCGAGGCCCGGTCAACCGAAGAAATGGGTCACAGGACCGCGTAGCAGGCCAGGCAACACGCCGGGCTGTCGGACTCGACACTGGAGGTGTCCCGCTGTCTGCAATAGAGCGCGTTCTCGGTGGTAGTCGACGAAACAAAGAAGTAAACCCAGGTTTGGCGATCGCGCAGAACCACGCGCATGCAGGGAGGATCGCCGTGATGCGTCGGACGCAGGTCTCGGTCAGAAACCTTGGGCGGCGGCTCGCGCTGCTCTGTCTCGTTCTGGTTCCGATCCTGCTGTGTGCACCGCACACTGTCGCGCAGCCTATATCCCCGGCCATACCGGTCGATAGCCAGATCCGAGTCAGCTACAGCGGTTTCGTCCTCAACCGTGCGACGAACACCTTCGACACGGTGGCGAAGCTCACCAACATCGGAACGACTCCGGTGTTCGCACCCATGTCATTGGTGGTTACCGGCATCAGCTCTGCGAGCGTCCACCTCGCCAACGCCGCCGGCACGACAGCCAGCGGTCTGCCCTATCTCGACCTCCCGCTGGCCGCGGGCAGCTTGAGCCCCGGCGCCACGCTGACCTCGGTAGTTCTGAAGTTCAGCAATCCGCAACGGACGACGTTCACCTTCACTCAGAGCATCTACGGCGTTCCGGCATCGATCAATCACGCCCCCGTGGCCAACGCCGGCCCCGATCAGACTGTGGCGACTGGCACGACGGTGGCGCTCGACGGCACCCGATCGACCGACATCGACGGCAATGCGCTGACCTATCGCTGGAGCTTGACGGGAATTCCGAACGGCAGTCGGGCGATTCTCACGAACTCCACATCGGTCAACCCGAGTTTCGTCGTCGATGCTGCCGGCGCGTACGCCGTGCAGCTCGTCGTCAACGACGGCCGAAGCGATAGCGCTCCGGCGACGGTCGTCATAAGCACCACGAATTCGCGGCCCGTCGCCAATGCGGGGCATGACCAGCTCGTCGCCTCGGGTGCCCCTGTCCATCTGGACGGGACGCATTCGACCGACGTCGACGGCGATCCTCTGACGTATCACTGGACTTTGGTGTCGATTCCCGCAGGGAGCCAGGCGGTCGGTCGATGACGCCGTCGTCCGTGACTCCCAGCTTCACGGCGGACAAGCCCGGTACCTATCAAGCGCAGCTCGTGGTCAACGATGGCCACGCCGACAGTGCTGCCGTCCGTCGCCACCTTCAGCACGCAGAGCGTCCGGCCGATCGCCGACGCCGGTCCGGACCAGGCGGTATCGGTCTCTGCGCATGTCCAGCTCGACGGCAGCAAGTCGGCTGCGGCCAACGGCGGTCCGTTGAGCTATCGCTGGGCGCTCATCACCGAGCCCGGCGGGCAGCGGCGCGACGCTGGCCGCGCCGACGACGGTCAATCCGACCTTCACGGTCGACAAGGCCGGCGTGTACGCGGTGCAGCTCATCGTCAATGATGGATCGAGCGACAGCGCACCGCGCGTGGTGGTGATCTCCACGGGCAACGTTCGCCCGGTGGCCGACGCGGGCTCGAACCAGATCGCGCAAGTCGGCCAGGCGGTCGTGCTCGACGGTACGGCTTCGCACGACGCCAACGGAGACACGCTGAGCTACGAATGGGCATTGCTCTTCAAGCCCTTGAACAGCGCGGCGGCGCTCGGCAACGTCGCGACCAAGCCAAGGCTACGCTGACGTGCGACGTGCCCGGCACGTTCGTCGCGCAGCTCATCGTCAGTGATGACGAGCTCGACAGCGTCACCGGCTACGACCACCGTCACGGTTTCGGTCGCGCCGCCGAACCATGATCCGCAGATCACGTCTTCCGCGTTGACGGCGGGGCAGGTGGCCACGGCTTATCAATACCAGGTCGTCGCGACCGACCCGGATGGCGACGCGTTGACCTATGCGCTCTCGGTCTCGCCCGCGGGCATGAGCGTCAGCGCGAGCGGGCTCGTCAGCTGGACACCGAGCTCGACCGGTACGTTCGCAGTGACCGTTCGCGTAACCGACGGTCACGGCGGCAGCACGACACAGTCGTTCAATATCCTCGTGTCGGGCAACGGCCTGCCGCCGGATCCGTCGACTGTGGCGCCGCCGCTCGACCCAACCGGCGCCAACAGCTTGTTCGCGTCGACAGCGTTCCTCTATGCCGGTGCGAATCCCATCCAGACCGGGGTTGTGCCAGGGACGATCGACTTGAAGCGCGTGTCGGTCCTTGCGCGGCAAGGTCGCCGACGGCACGGGGGCCGCGCTGACCGGCGTCACGATCAGCATCGTCGGGCATCCCGAATTTGGACAGACGCTCAGCCGCCTCGACGGCATGTTCGACATGGCAGCCAACGGAGGCGGCCGGCTCACCGTGCGCTATGCGAAGACCGGATTCCTTCCCGCGCAGCGCCAGGTCCAGACGAGCTGGCAGGAATTCACGATCGTGCCTGACGTCGTGCTCCTGCCGCGCGATTCGCGCGTCACCACGATCAATTTCGGCGTCGGGCCTCGCATCGATGCAGGTCGCGCGCGGGAACGTCAAAATGGATGCCGACGGCTCGCGTCAGGCGACGGTTCTGTTTCCGGCCGGAACGACGGCAGCGCTGGTGCAGCCGGACGGGTCGACGTTGCCCGCGAATACGCTGAATGTCCGCTTCACCGAGTACACCGTGGGTACGAACGGACCCAAGGCGATGCCCGGCGATCTGCCGCCAACCAGCACGTACACGTACGCCGTCGAGCTCGGGGCCGACGAATCCGTGGCGAAGGTGAACGGGCGCGACGTCGTTTTCAACCAGCCGGTCGTGTTCTATGTCGAGAACTTCATGCATGTGCCCGTCGGCCAGATCGTGCCGGTCGGTTTCTACGATCCGGCGCAGAGCACGTGGATCGGCGCGCCCAATGGCCGGGTGATCAAGGTCTTGAGCGTCAGCAACGGCATCGCCAATGTCGACCTCGATGGCGACGGCGTCGCGGACGGCGCGGCTGCGCTTGCGGCGCTCGGCATCACGAATGCCGAGCGACAGCAACTCGCCGCGCTCTATGCGCCGGGCACGTCGCTGTGGCGCACGCCGATGGATCACTTCTCGACCAACGATCAGAACTGGAGCTTCGTCTGCATTCCGACGGACTGCGGTCCGCCGGCGGAGACGCCGCCGCCCGCCGCCACCGTGTTGTCAGGCGGAAGCAACGGGATCCATCATCGGCTGCGAGCGCCAAACGCTTGGGCGAGGATATCGCGCTCGTCGGCACGCCATTCACGCTGCATTACGAAAGCGACCGAACGCCGGGCGGACCGCTGAGCAGGGACTGCTGCTTTCGCTCGCGAGCAAAGGCGTTCCCAATGGCGTGAAAGCCATCCAGGTCGAAATCCTCGTCGCGGGACAGAAGCTCACTCAAACAGTACCGACGAGCACCGGCTCGACTACTTTCGCGTGGGACGGCAACGATGCGTACGGCACGCCCGCTGAACGGCTCGTTCTCGGTCACGACGCGGATCGGCTACACCTACGACATCGTCGCTAGCGCGGGGATCACGGTACCGAGCTCGTGGGCGCGCTTCTCCGGCATCCCGCTAAGCGTCAACGGATGGCGCACGCAGATCACGCTGTATCAGGAGACCACGACGCAGATCACGCGCCAGGACCAGCGCGGTCTCGGATTCGGCGGCTGGAGTCTCGACGTACTTGCACTCGTACGATCCGAGCGGACATGTGCTCAATCTTGGCGATGGCACGCGGCGCGAAGTCGATCAGCTCACCGCGAACGTTGTCAACACGATCGCAGGCGACGGCACCGGCGACCTTCGGAGGAGACGGCGTTGCGGCGATCAAGTCGGGCATATCGACACCTCAGGGCATTGCCGTCGGTCCGGACGGCAGCGTGTACTTCGTCGACAACGCCGCCATCGCGTCATCGCGTCGACGCGAACGGAATCCAGACCACGGTTGCCGGGACGGGCGTTCGCGGATTCAGCGGCGACGGCGGCCCGGCGAACCAGCGCACAGCTGGCGAACCCGACGTCGGTCGCGTTGGGCCTGGACGGCAGCGTATACATCGCGGATCGATCCAATTTCCGCGTCCGCCGCGTCGCGCCGAACGGCATCATCTCGACGTTCGCAGGCATCGGGGTCATGGGCGCGCCGGACGAAGGCAGCCTGGCCAACGCGACACCGATTTTTCCGCGCAATGTGGCGGTTGGCCCTGACGGCCGGGTGTTCATTTCCGACGCTGGGCACGTATGGGTCGTCGATCAGAATGGCGTGATCAATGCGTACGCCGGCGCTGGCGGAGGTTTCAGCGGGCGACGGCGGACCGGCGCTCCAGGCGGGCGTGAACCCCAGCGGCATGGCATTTTCCTCCGATGGCACGCTGTTCTTTGTCGACAACACTCGCGTTCGCAAAGTCACACCACAAGGAATCATCTCCACCGTTGCCGGACCGGCAATGGCGCGTTCAACGGCGACGGCGGTCCCGCGCTCAGCGCCGGCCTCGACGGACCGAGGGATCTCACCCTCGGGACGTGACGGAAGCATCTACATCGCGGCCACGAACCGCGTGCGCCGGGTCGGCACGAATGGAATCATCAACACCTTTGCAGGCAATGGTGCGGCTGCGCCTTTTGTGGACGGCGGCCCTGGACCGCAGACGGCCATCGCGACGGCGAATGGTCTCGCGCCGGTCCGGATCAAGCGATCTATGTTGCGGATGCCGGCCATCATCGGATCCGGCGCATCGCATCCGCGCTGCCTGGTCTTTCCGCTTCGGACATCCTCGTGCCCTCGGATGAAGGCCACGAGGCCTACGTTTTCAGTGGCGAGGGGCGGCATCTGCGAACCGTGCATACGCTGACCGGAGCCACTTTGCTGACCTTCGGCTACGATGCCGCCGGCTATCCGATCACCATCACCGACGGCGACGGCAACGTCACGAGAATCGAGCGCAATGGTGCCGTTCCGACCGCGGTCGTGGCGCCCTTCGGGCAACGCACGGTGCTCAATACGACTTCGGACGGATGGCTGTCCTCCGTGACGGACCCCGCGGGGCAGGTGCAATCGATGCAGTACAGCGCATCGGGCTTGCTGCAGCGTCTTGTCGATCCGCGCGGCAACGCCTCTCGGTTCACCTACGACGCCGTCGGCAGGCTGATCAAGGACGAGGACCCGGCCGGTGGCAGCACGTCGCTTGTCCGTACAGAGCAAGCCAACGGGTTTACGGTAACCGCGACCTCGGCTCTGGGGCGAACGCGGAGCTTCCAGGTCGAGCAGCTCAGTACGGGTGCGCTTCGCCGCACCTTGGTCGAGGCCGACGGAACGAAGACGATCGATGTCACGCTTGCCGATGGCAGCGAACAGATAACCGACGCAACCGGGACAGTCAGCAATGTGACGCATGGGGCGGATCCCCGCTGGGGGATGCTGGCGCCGACCACGAGTGCCGCGACCGTATCGACGCCCGGTGGCCGACAGCTTAAAGCGAGCGAGGTCGTCACCACGACGCTCACGGATCCGCAAAACCCGCTGACTTTGAGTGCGAAAACCGACACGTTCACGATCAATGGTCGCATACATACTTCGGCGTTCACTGCCGCGACTCGCACGGCGACCGATACCTCGCCTCTTGGCAGGCAGCAAAGCGTGATTATCAACAACCTCGGGAGACCGACGCAATATTCGGCGCCGACCTTGCATCCGATCGTGCGCAGCTATGACAGCCATGGCCTTCTTCAGTCCTCGATCGAAGGCAGCGGTGTCGATATCCGTACCTCGACGATTGCTCGGACTGCAGATGGTTATATCGCCAACGTAACCAACCCGTTGCTACAGGTCGAGAGGTACGCCTACGACGCCGCGGGACGCGTAACGACGAAGATTTTCGCCGATGGCCGTGCAGCCCAGTACGCTTACGATGCCAACGGTAACCTCACCGGCCTCGTTCCCCCTGGTCGGTCGGCTCACAGTCTTGGTTTCGGGCCGATCAATCTCACATCCACCTATACCGCGCCCACGGTGGGCGGACAACCGAGTCAAACGCAATACGCTGTACGACGCCGATCATCAGCTCACTCTGATCCGTCATCCCGATGCCAGTACAACGACGTTCCAGTACGATTCCGCGGGACGCGCTGTCAGTCGAACGACACCCAGGGGAACCGTCTCGTACGCCTATGACGCTGCCACCGGTCAGATAGCGAGCGTCAACTCGCCGGGAGGCGTCGCGCTGTCCTACGCGTACGACGGTGGATTGCTCACTAGCAGTTCGCTGGTTGGCCCAGTGTCTCAAACCATCGCGCGGACGTACGACAACGACTTCCGGCTGACGTCGATCACGATCGGCGGCGCGACAACGACGATTACCTATGACGCGGACAACGCTCTAATTGGTGCCGGAAGCTTGACGCTGAATCACAACGCGCAAAACGGCCTGCTGATCGGAGGCACCCTCGGCAATACGACGGACGCGTGGACCTATGATGGCTTCGCCCGTCCGACCCAGTACCGTGCGGCATACCTCAACACTACGCTTTTTGTTCAGCAGTACACGCGTGACAAGCTCGAGCGCATCGTCGGCGTCACCGAGACCATAGGTGGGTCGACAAACGTCTACGCATACTCCTATGACTCGGCGGGACGCCTCAGCAGCGCGACCAAGAACGGCGCGGCGACGTCGTATACGTACGATGACAACGGCAATCGGATCATCGTGAGCGGGGCGGGCGGGACCATCGCCGCGACCTACGATGCCCAGGATCGTTTGATCCAATACGGCTCGGCGGCGTACACCTACGGTCTGAACGGAGATCTTCACAGCAGAGCGGTCGGCGGTCAGACGACGACGTACCACTACGACAGCAGCGGCGCCCTCACGGCTGTCACGTTGCCGAACGGGACGAGCCTTTCGTACCTGATCGATGGCAAGGATCGGCGCGTGGGCAGGTACGTCAACGGCGCGCTCGCCCAGGGCTTTGTCTACCTGGATGATCGCAAACCCATCGTGGAAGTCGATGGCAACAACAACATCGTGTCGCGTTTCATCTATGCGACCCGCGACAACGTTCCCGATTACATGATCCGAGGCGGCGTGACCTACCGGCTGATCCTGGATCACCTGGGAAGTCCGCGGCTGGTGGTGAATGTAGCGACAGGTCAGATCGTCCAGCAGATGGACTACGACGATTTCGGCAAGGTGTTGAACGACACCAACCCCGGTTTCCAACCCTTCGGATATGCCGGCGGTCTGCTGGATCGCGATACGCAACTGGTCAGGTTCGGGGTACGCGACTACGACCCTGGCACCGGACGATGGACGTCAAAGGACCCGGTCCTGTTCGCGGGAGACGATACAAACCTGTACGGCTATGTTCGGAACGATCCGGTCAATCAAGTCGACCCTTCTGGACGGTGGGGGCTCGTCGACAGCCTTGAAAACGCTTACGGAGGCGTGCAGTGCAAGGGCGGCCAACTGGTAGTCGAAGTCACGAAGGCAGGCCGCGCCACCAGTCCGCAGTTTCAGAAGTGCATCAGAAAGCACGAGCAGAGCCACATCGACGATTTCTACAATGCCGCTGGAGCGGGGCACGCAAATCTGAATATTTGCCAGGAATCAGGGGCGGAAGGCAAATATCTCGGGGCCGATGAAAAAACTGAGTCCGGTCCTACAGAGGACAGAGCGCACACGGCGGGCATCAAGTGTCTCCAGTGCGAACTGAAACACTGTCCTTCGAGGAAGGCGAGGAACGAGATCAGGAATGAACTTAACCGGCAAGGCGCACCGTCCAAGCCGAGCGGATCGTGTATCGAAAACGAGACAGGTTTTGGCGGCGCGGGGTCGCGAATCTAGGTCGACGCCCAATAGTGTCGTTGTTGCGAGGAGAGCCTCATGACACGTATGAGTATAAGAAGAATCGTCACGGCGGCGACCGTCGGTTTTGTGGTCGTCTCGGGCGCCCTCGCACGTGCAACGACCATCGACGTCACCATGGATACCTCTGCGCTGAACGGCGTCCCTGCCGTCCTCGCCTTCGACTTCATCGACGGCGGCCCGCCGGACAACAGCGTGACGCTGAGCGCGCTCACGTCCGATGGAACTCAGTTCTCGACCTCGACCGCCGGCAATGTCACCGGCGGCGGTCCGTGGACTTTCTCCGACGCCGGCGGATCGTTCCTCAACGAACTGCTCGTGACGTTCAACCCGATGGGAACGTCGCTCTCGTTTTCGTTCACGACGACCGACCACCCTCCGGCGCCCGGCTCGCTGCCAGACGCGTTTTCGGTGTTCCTGCTCGATTCCACGGCTACCTTGCCGCTGATCACCACCGACGATCCGACGCACGCCGATGCGCTTTTTCTGTTCAATCTCGGTCAGGGCCCTGAAGGGCTGACGGTCTTTACCGTCGATCAGTCGGACTTCACGGTGAATGCCTCGTCGGCACCGACACCAGCGTCCGAGCCCCGAATAGCGGCTCTGCTTCTCGCGGGTGCAATGGCATTGCTCGCGCTGGGACGGTTCGCGCGGCTACGAATCCGTGCGCCATATCCAATCCGGAGATTTATCGAGCTTCACTGAGCTTCACCCACGATGCTGCAGCAGCTGGTGAGCAACGCATTGCGACGTCAGTTGGTTCCGTGAAGCGCCCGATAGGCCGCGTCAATGTTGTTCGGCGTTACCATCGACAGGGATGGTCCATTCGGTCGCTATTGTCATAGCCTACCGCTTGCGGTTCTGGATGCCTGGCTAAATGGGATAATGCCGCTGAAGGAAGACAGATGGCTTATCACTTAAGCGTCGATCGTAGACATATTCTGCAGGGGCTGAAGCTTCTCAGGAAACCCAAGACGATGCGCCGTAAGCACGATCCGGCTGTCGTGGGATTCGACGGGAGCTTCCTCACCGTAGAAGTAGCCGGGACCATGTTCCTCGCGCGAGCTACGGGCACTTGGCCGGGAAATGCAGTCGTCAGTGACACGCTGTTCCAGGCGCTGGCTGCCGCTCCACCTGCGGGCGATCCGATCATGGTCAGCTGCGACGGTGAACATCTCGGATTTGGGCCGCTCAAGGTTGCTTGTAAGTGGCAGCCGATCAGCAGTGTCGTACTCGCGCGGCCGCTTCAGCCCGAGTGGGTTGAGGCGATCGGCCTCAAGTACGCCCTGCCGCGCGGGCGCATCTTCGTCGCAGGTCGAAGCTCGGAAGTAAAGGCTGCAGAGAAGAAGCTCGCCGTGCTTATTGCCCGAGTGGCGAAGTCGCTCGCCCCGTTTGGCGTGACCGCCGCTGACATCGAGAAACTCGTCGAGCACCGGCTGGAGGAGCGATATACGGCGGGACAGCAAGCACCCCACTAAGCCAAGGCGCACATGACCATTGCCGGCCAAGAGCACGACGCCTCGGTCGACATAGGGACGGATCGACCGGGCCATGACAATGTCGCGCGCCATCTGAGCACGTGCCAAGGGCGCCAGTTCGTCCGCCGGGAGCAGATGGCAATGGCCAATGGCGATTGCGTTCTCGTGCTTGCTTCGGAACTCAGTAGGTAGTGCATCGAGCCGGAGCGCGCTACGTGTCGCCGGATCGAATACCGCCGGCCAATCATTGGTTGCTACTTGCATCGCCTCGCCGCGCGATAGGTTCGCGGCGACGATCGGTAGATTATATTCGAGCGCGAGAGCTACGAAAGGGCGGTAGGATTCCCAACGCCAGTTGCCGCTCCCCTTGGCTTGGGCGATAAGATAATCAGCGTCCTCTGGACGCTCGTGCCTGGAGCGTTCGATGTCAGGCTGGTGTTCCCGATCGAACTGTTCGAATGCGAGGGCCGGACGAGCCCCTTGCTCGACCCATTGTCGCAAGGCCGCGGCACGCATCGCGTGCTGTATGGCATTGTCGTGCACCTCGCCAAGCAGCACGATGCGGTGGCCTTGCATCGCCTGGACCAGTGCGCCGGGATTCGGGTCGAGCTCGAGCGGCGCCGCCGTGGCAGCGGCGACGACGGCGAGGTAAAGAAGGTAGGTCGCAACTCGCAGTCCGAAGGTCGCCCGAATCATTGGTAATCCAACTCAAGAGATCAAAGTTACCATCGTTCTATTGTCACCTAGAATGTGGGTTGAGAAGCGATAATTTGGAATGCTCGGCCGGCTGCGATTGGCCGATACCAGACGTTAGCTTAAGTGTTGCCGCTTAAGCTAGCGAAGCGCCGCCGGCGGGCGGCCCGGTCGACCGCGTGGCTAGGCCGCATGGTGTTTGCTAGACGGATAAAACCAGAACTCAATCTCCGAAGTGGCTTGCTCAAAGCGCGCCGCATGTTTCGCACGTGCCGGTACGTGATACCAGTCTCCCGGCCCGTAACGAAGCTCTTTTCCATCAAGCGTTAGGATAAGTTCGCCTTCAGTGATGACACCGACGTTATCCGTTTCGTGATGGTGCGCCTCGATCGATGTTCCGGCTGGGTATGACGCGAAGAGAACATCGCAATCGTTCGCTTGCAATTTAAATGCGTCGAAGGGACCGGTGAATCGCGGGAGCCCGCGAACTAGTGGCGGAAAGTGACTCATACGATCTCCGTGGGGCCTAACGAATCAAGGTAACCAGCGACCACCAAGGCGCGCAGCGCCCGCCGGTGGGCGTCCGTGTTGACCGCGAAGTTAGCCGCCACTTGGGCACCAGCCGGTGGTTGCCACATGCTCGACTCAGTCGGAACTGTTGGACTTGCTGGACTTGACAGTGGCCGCGATCGCCGCCGCCTCATCCTCAGGCTTTGTCAAAAGGATGATCGCGATCTCCTTCATCCCCTTATCGCGAGGCAGCACGATCAGCTTTTTGATCCGGTCGCCGGCGATGCCAAAGCGTTTGAAGTTGGCTGGGAGCCACTGTTTCAGCTTCGCCTCGTCGAGTGGACCCATTCTGTCCAGATCCGCCAGAATCGCCTTCACTTGAGCCGGAGTTGCGAGATCACTGGAATATGTCAGGCGGTAGATATTGCTCTTAGACAAATTGAGATTTGACGCAGCCCAAGCCGCTGCCGCGATAAACAGGAACGCGAGCACACAAAATGTGAACCGAGCTTTCATTGTCAAATTCTCCCTTTGCAAACAAGTGTCGGCTAACCAGAAATAGGGAACCTAAACGACGGGATATAAGGCGGTCAACGTCCGCTCTATTCATCATCGGCGCCCGGCTCGCGCTGCCAGTAGCAGCATCCGCGGGCGGCGTAACCCATAGTTCGAGGGTCTGGCGCCGTGGCACTCCCCGGCAGCGCCGCAATCGACCCAAAGCAAACATTCGACTGAGCCGAAAGCGGACGTTTAGCTCGCATCCCAATGCAAGGCGGCCAGTATTCATTTAGCCTCGTCAACCATCTGGATGGTCTTTTCCTCAACCTCTTTGGCAACTTGAACTAACGCTGCATCCTGAGATAGCGCCGAAAGCATCTGTACTGGCTTAATAAGTCCAATCTTCGTTTTGCCTTTCTCCGTAAAGACTGAGATGCGACACGGTAACGCCATGTTTAGGCGCATATCTGTGGATAAAACTTTCGCAGCTTGCCCCGGATTGCACACTTCAAAAACCTTGCATTCTTCATCAAATGCAATGCCTTTGCTGCGAAGTGTGGTCCCCAAGTCGTGGACATGTAGCACCCCGAAGCCGTGACGCATGACTGCTGATGCGAGATCTGTCGACACTTGGTTGAATGGCTTGTTGGTTTCAACTATGTAATACATGAAATCACCCCGATCTTGTGGTTGACATAACTGTCATGGCGACGCGCTAGAACGCCGCGCACGCCACGCAATCGCTGCGCTGGCCTCTTCATATCATATGCTCGGGACAACAAGATAGGCGGCGAGGAGCAAACCAAGGAACCCGACCGCGCCCGAGAGCACAACCGCGAACGCCCGACTATAGGAAGCTGGCAGGTCGGCTTGCGGAAGCGTTGCAACGTAACGCCTGTGCTGCGCGGTAGCGACTAGGATGGCAACGGCACCGACAAGGACGAAAAGCACACCGAGCGCTGCCGAAGCTCCAGATTCGCTGTGACCAACCGTGGGTTGCGCCTGCTGTGACAGCAGGCGCAAGAACAGCCCAAAGCGAGCCACGACGAAGCCAAGGCCCATTACGGTAAGCCCAGTGCGCAGCCAAGCGAGGAGCGTGCGCTCTGCGGCAAAGAAGACACGCGGGTCGGTCTCGCTCATCGTGCGTGGGATAGTAGGCCCTAACGAAACAAGCTAACCGGCGACCGGCGCGGGGGCGCAAGCCCGCCGGCGGGCGTCCGTGTTGAGCGATGGGTTAGGCCTCCAACGAAGCAAGCCCTCATCTGGTCTCTCGCAAGGGAAACCAGCGCGGAAGCATCGACGCGAGCACGCCGTCCTTTAGGACAACATGGTGATAAAGGGCGGCGAGTGCGTGGAATCCCGCGAGCCAGAGGATCGCGTCACCAAGCCACGTGTGGATCGTTGCGATCCTCGCGCCTGCATTGTGCGAAATTGCGACCAGAGGAGGAACCTCAATGCTCGCGAGGAGCGTCACGGGGTGGCCCTCGAGCCACGCGCCAGCGATAGCGGTAGCCGGGAGCGCAAAGAGCAGCACATAGAGCGCCCACTGAGCGACCTTCGCAGCGATGTCCATCCATCGCGGGACGTCCGGAGGGTCCGGTCGCTTCTCGACCAATCGCCACATCACACGCATCACGGCGAGCGTGAACACGCACACTCCCAGCGTCTCATGGAGCTGCCGGTCGAAATTTCCAGCGGTCGAGTACACGCGCTGTTCGGATCCTCCCGGACCGTACATGTACGCGAGTACGACGAGAATCGCCGTGGCCCAATGGAAGGTCTGCGTGACGGGTCCGTAGCGCGGGCGAGCTCTCAATTTCGTTGCCCTTCACAAACTCACAGCCACACCGACCAGGGGTTTCTTGGCCCCTGCTTACGAGGAGGCCTAACTAGAAATGGGGAACCTAAAGCGACGGGTTTATAGAGGATCAAACGCAGTCCCGGCGCTACTCGTCGTCCGTTCGTCCAGTTGCCGGACCCAAAGCTATCCCCGCTGGATAGCCAACCTGCGTAATAGAAATGTTACCTGCGTCTCCATCCGCTCCAAACGGGGAAGCCATTCGCGTCGCGAAGCGTCAACACCTCATCCCCTTTCTTCACTTCCGCAGCGATAAGTGCGGGTTTGCCCTCGAATGTGACTCGTGAGCCTTTCACTTCGATCTTGTCCTTCGGGGCAATTTTCACGTCTTGATTTTCGATGTACCAGCCGGGACCAAGATGGACCGAGATCGATTCCTTATCTGTTTTCACCACGATATGGGCGCCGTAAGACATACCCTTCATCGGCGTGATCTTATCGACCGAAACCACCTCGCCCGTGATCGTTTCAACGGCTTGAGGGTTGTACATCTTGCCGTAAGGTGTTCCTTGTCCCCAGCCACCACCGCCTTTCCACATCATTCCTCGCTGCGCCAATGCTTCGGTGGCGAATACGAAACTGAGGATTGTCACCGCTAACGTCATAGCTGTTTTCAATGCCTGGTCCCTTCACTTCGATATGACAAAGATGCTTGCATTGCCACCAACGGGATTTTGGATCGCGCGCTAACGCGCGTCGTTGATCTGAGTCAACGACGCACTGCTTAGACGCGACGCAGAACGCCTGCCCACGCCACGCAATCGCCGCGGCTGATATGCGGGCACGTCAGGCGACGGTGCGAGCAACCAGCGGGCTAGTTCCTGCGTACTTCCCGCGTCCAAAAGGTAGCAAAGAGGTAGCAAAATTAAGCGATGGTTAGTTGGCACTATCATCGCAAACTGCATGTAATGGTGCTGTTGAGTGGAGTCGAACCACCGACCTACTGATTACGAATCAGTTGCTCTACCAACTGAGCTACAACAGCCCGGAATGATCGCCGGCGGAATCCTATCGTTCGGACAGCGCCGGGTCGTGCGGTAAACTGTTGATTATACCGAAGCTTGCGGCTCGTCGCCACGGTCGCAACCGGTCACTCTTGGCCGCAAACTCCCGCCGCGATGTCCGACACCCGTTATCTCACCGGCTTCCACGCCGTCACCGCGCGATTGCGCCAGCATCCGGACAGCGTGCGCGCGATCTACGTCGTCGCTGCGCGGCACGACCGGCGTGCGCGTGAGCTGATCGAACGTGCGGAGGAGGCCGGCGTGGCCGTGCATCCGGTCGACGACAAGCGGCTCGATGCGATCGCCGGCAGCGACCGGCACCAGGGCGTCGTCGCCGAAGTCGACGCGGCGCTGCCGTACCGCACGCTCGATGACGTGCTCGATGGTCTAGACGAGCCGCCATTACTGCTGGTGCTCGACGGCGTCACCGATCCGCACAATCTCGGCGCCTGCCTGCGCAGCGCCGATGCGTTCGGCGCGCACGCCGTGATCGTGCCCAAGGACCGCGCCGTCGGCGTCAACGCGACCGTCGCCAAGGCCGCCTCCGGCGCGGCGGACACGGTGCCGGTCATCACTGTCACGAATCTTGCGCGGACGCTGCGCGAGCTCAAGGATCGCGGCGTGTGGCTGGCTCGGCGCCGAGGCGGGCGGCGCGAAAGCCTGTTCGACGCCGACTTGTCGGGTCCGCTCGCCTGGGTGCTGGGCGCCGAAGGAGCGGGCCTGCGCCGGCTGACGCGCGAGCTTTGCGACCGCATCGTCGGCATTCCGCTGCTCGGGACGGTGGCCGCGCTCAACGTCTCGGTCGCGACCGGGCATCTGCCTGTTCGAACGCGCCGCCAGCGCGCTGCCGCGGGGCGCCCAGCGAGCGACGCTGATCGCGGTTGCCATGCCCTTGGCAGGCGGCTAGCATTGTCAGGCTGTTCGCCTGCACGCCGGGCGAATCCCTGAATAGCCGACCGAGGACATCATGCGCGAACTTCCCGTCAGACTCGCCGTCATCTGCTTTATGCCGCGCTGATCGCGGCCCTGGCCGCCACCTGCCCGGCCGCGCGCGGCGAACAGGCACGCTCGTCTATTGCTCCGAAGGCAGCCCCGAGGGCTTCCAGCCGCAGTTCTTCACCACCGGGACGACGTTCGATGCCGTGTCGGTGCCGATGTTCAACCGCCTGGTCGAGTTCGAGACCGGCACGACCAACATCATTCCGGCGCTGGCCGAGTCGTGGACCGTCTCGCCGGACGGCAAGGTCGTCACGTTCAAGCTGCGCAAGGCGTCAAGTTCCACAGCAACGCCAATTTCAAGCCGACGCGCGATTTCAACGCCGACGACGTGCTTTTCTCGTGGAGCCGCATGGCCGACGACAACCATCCGTTCCACAAGATGACCGCCGGGCAGACCTACGCGTACTTCGACGACATGGGCATGAAGAACATCGTCGACAAGGTCGAGAAGCTCGACAAGTACACGGTGCGCTTCACGCTCGAAGCGTCCCGAGGCGCCGTTCCTCGCCGACATGGCGATGGATTTCGCCTCGATCACTGTCGACGGAGTACTTCGAGACGATGATGAAAAAGGGAACGCCGAACGCCGCCGACATCTATCCGATCGGCACCGGCCCGTTCGAGTTCGTCTCCTACCAGAAGGACGCGACGATCCGCTACAAGGCGTTCGACCAGTACTGGAAGGGGCGGCCGAAGATCGACAACCTGATCTTCTCGATCACGCGCGACGCCACCGCGCGCTACGCGAAGCTCAAGACCGGCGAATGCCAGGTGATGGCGTTCCCGAAGCCGGCCGACCTGGCCGAGATGCAGAAGGACCCGCAGCTCAACGTGCTGCAGAAGGAGGGCCTCAACATCGGCTACATCGCGTTCAACGTCGAGAAGAAGCCGTTCGACAACAAGCTGGTGCGGCAGGCGCTGAACATGGCGACCAACAAGGAAGCGATCCTGAAGGCGGTCTACCAGGGCCAGGGCCAGGTCGCCAAGAACCCGATTCCGCCGATCCTGTGGAGCTACAACGACGCCGTGCAGGACTACCCGTACGATCCGGCGAAGGCGAAGCAGCTGCTGGCGCAGGCCGGTTACCCGAACGGCTTCGAGGTCGATCTCTGGTATCTGCCGGTGACGCGGCCGTACAACCCCGACGGCAAGCGCATGGCGGAGATGATCCAGGCCGACTGGGAGAAGATCGGCGTCAAGGCGAAGCTCGTCACCTACGAATGGGCCGAGTACCGCAAGCGCAGCAAGACCGGCGAGCAGGCGGTGATGATGTTCGGCTGGTCCGGCGACAACGGCGATCCGGACAACTTCTTCGTGCCGCTGCTCGGCTGCGAGGCGGTCAAGGGCGGCGGCAACGTCGCGCGCTGGTGCAACAAGCCGTTCGAGGACCTGGTGATCAAGGCGGCGCAGACGCCGAACAAGGCCGACCGCGCCAAGCTCTACGAGCAGGCGCAGGTGATCTTCAAGGAAGAGGCGCCGTGGATCACGCTCGCGCATTCGGTGCGTTTCGACCCGATGCGCAAGGAGGTCAAGGGCTACAAGATGGACGCGACGGCGCACCACTATTTCACCAACGCCGACATCGTCCGCGACAACGCGCAGTGACGCTGGGCCGTCGCACTTCCTAGCCCGTCGTCCCCGCGTAAGCGGGGACCCAGCGACTTTCCCTAAAGACGCTGGATTCCCGCCTTCGCGGGAATGACTGCGTGGGGGCGCGTCGCGCGACGCCGGGCGCGTAACGACCGCTGCCGATGTTCACCTTCATCCTTCGCCGCGCCGCGCTGATCGTTCCGACGTTCATCGGCGTGACGCTGCTCGCGTTCGCGCTGATCCACCTGATTCCCGGCGATCCGGTCGAGAATCTGTCCGGCGAGCGCGGCATGGACCCGGCGCGGCGCGTGCGCCTGCTGCACGAGTTCGGCCTCGACCGTCCGCTGCCGGTGCAATACGCCGACTACATCGGCCAGGTGCTGCGCGGCGATCTCGGCACCTCGCTGACCACGCACGAGCCGCGTGCTGCGCGAGTTCCTGACGCTTGTTTCCGGCGACGGTCGAGCTCGCGTTCTTCGCGATGCTGTTCGCCGTCGTCGTCGGCCTGCCGGCCGGAATCATCGCGGCGCTGAAGCGCAACACCGTCGCCGACTACGCGGTGATGGGCGTTTCGCTGACCGGCTATTCGATGCCGATCTTCTGGTGGGCGCTGCTGCTGATCCTGTTCTTTTCGGTGCAGCTGGGCTGGACGCCGGTATCGGGGCGCATCGCCGTCGAGTTCGACGTGCCGGCGTCGACCGGATTCATGCTGATCGACACGCTGCGCGCGGGCGACGCGGGCGCCTTTCGCTCGGCGGTCTCGCACCTGCTGCTGCCGACGATCGCGCTCGGCACGATCCCGCTGGCGGTGATCGCGCGGATGACGCGCTCGTCGATGCTCGAAGTCCTGCGCGAGGACTACGTGCGCACGGCGCGCGCCAAGGGCCTGCCCTACTGGCGGGTCGTGCTGGTGCACGCGCTGCGCAACGCGCTGATCCCGGTGATCACGGTCATCGGCCTGCAGGTCGGCCTGCTGCTGTCGGGCGCGATCCTCACCGAGACGATCTTCTCCTGGCCGGGCGTGGGCAACTGGCTGGTCCACGGCGTGCAGTCGCGCGACTATCCGGTCGTGCAGGGCGGCATCCTGCTGATCGCGACGATCGTGATCAGCGTCAACCTGATCGTCGACCTGCTCTACGGCGTGATCAATCCGCGCATACGGCACGCCATGAGCGAAGTCGCCGCCATCGCCGCCGACGTGCCGCCGGCCGTTCCCGGGACCTTGCGGGAATTCTGGCAGGCGTACGCGCAGAGCCGCGGCGCGATCATCGGTCTCGCGCTGATCGTCGTGCTGGTCGTGCTGGCGATCGGCGCCAACGTCATCGCGCCGCATCCGCCGAACGAGCAGTTCCGCGAGTTCACGCTGGCGCCGCCGGTGTGGCACGACGGCGGCAGCTCGCGCTTTCTGCTCGGCACCGATCCGGTCGGACGCGACATCCTTTCGCGGCTGATCCACGGCACGCGGCTGTCGCTGCTGATCGGCGTGATCTCGGTCGCGATCTCGCTGTCGCTGGGCGTCGTCCTCGGGCTGGTCGCCGGCTATTTTCGCGGGCTGGTCGAGACGACGATCATGCGGCTGATGGACGTGATGCTGTCGCTGCCGAGCCTGCTGCTGGCGATCGCGGTCGTGGCGATCCTCGGGCCCGGGCTCATCAACGCGATGTATGCGATCGCGATCGTGCTGCTGCCGCATTACGTGCGGCTGACGCGCGCCGCGGTGATCGCCGAAGCCGGCCAGGGAGTACGTCGCGTCGTCGCGTATCGCCGGCGCCGGCCCGTTGCGGCTGATGTTCAACACGATCCTGCCCAATTGCGCGGCGCCGCTGATCGTGCAGGCGACGCTCGGCTTTTCCAACGCGATCCTCGACGCCGCCGCGCTCGGCTTCCTCGGCCTGGGCGCGCAGCCGCCGACGCCGGAGTGGGGCTCGATGCTGGCCGACGCTCTGGAGTTCATCCAGCGGGCATCGTGGGTCGTCACCTTTCCCGGCCTCGCCATCCTGGTCACGGTGCTGGCGTTCAACCTGATGGGCGACGGCCTGCGCGATGCGCTCGACCCGAAGCTCAAGCGATAACGCATGGCTTTGCTCGAGATCGAAGGTCTGACCGTCGAATTCGGCAGCGTTGCCGCACCGTTGACGGCGGTCGATGACGTCGATCTGACCATCGACGCCGGCGAGATCGTCGGCTGCGTCGGCGAATCGGGCTCGGGCAAGAGCGTGACCGCGCTGGCGCTGATGGGCCTGGTCGACTTTCCGGGGCGCGTGCCGGCGCGCCGCATGACGTTCGCCGGACGCGAGCTGCTGTCGCTGTCGGCGGCCGAGCGCAGGGCGCTGACCGGCAAGGACATCGCGATGATCTTCCAGGATCCGCTGGCGAGCCTCAATCCCTGCTTCACCGTCGCCTTCCAGCTGACCGAAACCCTGCGCATGCACGGCACCGCCGAAGAGCGCGGCGAGTGCCAGGCTGCGCCGCGCGCGGGCGCTGGAACTGCTGCAGCAGGTGGAGATCCCGGATCCCGCGGCGCGGCTCGAGCGCGTTTCCGCACCAGCTCTCCGGCGGCATGGCGCAGCGGGTGATGATCGCGATGGCGATCGCCTGCAATCCGCGGCTGCTGATCGCCGACGAGCCGACGACCGCGCTCGACGTGACCGTCCAGGCGCAGGTGCTCGACCTGCTTGCTGCGCCTGCAGCAGCGAGCGCGGCATGGCGCTGCTGCTGATCACCCACGATCTCGCGGTCGTCGCCGAGACCGCGCAGCGCGTCGTCGTCATGTACGCCGGCGAGCAGGTGGAGACCGGGCCGGTGCCGGAGATCTTCGATGCGCCGCAGCATCCGTACACCCAGGCGCTGCTCGACGCTCTGCCCGAGCACAACCTCGATCGCGCGCGGCTGAAGGCGATCCCCGGCGTCGTGCCCGGCCAGTACGACCGGCCGGCCGGATGCCTGTTGTCGCCGCGCTGCGATTTTGCGCTGGCGCGCTGCCGGGTCGATCGGCCGCCGCTGGCCGGCCCATCGGGACGCAGGGTCCGCTGTCATTTCGCGCTCGACGCTGCCGGACGGCCGACGCACGGCTGGGCCGAAGAGGCGGCGGCAACGCGCGCCGCGGCCGACACCCAATGAGCGCCGGCGCGCCGCTGCTCGAGGTCGATCGGCTGACTCGCCACTACGCGGTGTCGCGCGGCCCGTTTCGCGCCAAGGCGGTCGTGCGCGCGCTCGACGGCGTCTCGTTCACCGTGCGCGCGGGGGAGACGCTTGCCGTCGTCGGCGAGTCGGGCTGCGGCAAATCGACGCTGGCGCGCCAGGTCACGATGATCGAGCGCCCGACATCGGGCGCATTGATGCTCGACGGCATCGACGTCGTGGATGCCGACAACGCGACGTTGAAGCGCTTGCGCCCGACTGTGCAGATGGTGTTCCAGAACCCGTACGCCTCGCTCAATCCGCGCAAGAAAGTCGGAACCCTGCTCGAGGAGCCGCTGGCGATCAACGCCGGCATCGACAAGGCTGCGCGTCGAGAGGCGGCGCGGGCGATGATGGCGAAGGTCGGATTGCGGCCCGAGCATTACCGGCGCTATCCGCACATGTTTTCCGGCGGGCAGCGGCAGCGGATCGCGGTAGCGCGCGCGCTGATGCTCCATCCGAAGCTGGTCGTCGCCGACGAGCCGGTCTCGGCGCTCGACGTCTCGATCCAGGCCCAGGTGCTCAACCTGATGATGGATCTGCAGCAGGAGATGGGCATCGCCTATCTCTTCATTTCGCACAATCTGCAGGTCGTGCGCCACATCGCCGATGCGATCGCGGTGATGTATCTGGGCAAGATCGTCGAATACGGGTCGAAAGCCGATGTGTTCGCGCGGCCGGCGCACCCGTACACGCGCTCGCTGCTGGCGAGCACGCCGCGCTTGCGCCGCGACGTGTCGCGGACGGGGAGCGCGGTGACGGGGGCGGCAGTCGACACGCGGCGCGAGCGCGCAGCGATTCGAGGCGAGCCGCCGTCGCCGCTGTCGCAACTGCCGGGCTGCGCGTTCCACAAGCGCTGCCCGTACGCGATCGAGCGCTGCCGGGTCGAGATTCCGCCGCTCGAGCCGCTGGGCGAGGTGCTGGTCGCCTGCCATCGCGCCGCCGAGATCGCTCGCTAGCCAGGACTCTGTCCACCGCCGTTGTCCATGGCCGAGCTCGCGGCGGCGCGCCGGATTGACGCTGCCCAGGGCTTTAGGCATCATCGGCGGGCGTCGCGACGCGGTCTTTCACCACTCCGGGCGCGAGCGCAGCCGCTTTTCCGTGCTTGCCTTCATCATCCGCCGCATCCTCCAATCGGTCGCCGTCATGGCGGTGGTGGCGTTCATCGCGTTCGGCCTGTTCAACTTCACCGGCGACCCGGTGACGTTCATGGTCGGGCAGGACGCGACGCAGGAAGAGCGCGCCAGGCTGCGCTCCGATCTCGGCCTCGACCAGCCGTTCTACGTGCAGTTCAGCCGCTTCGTCGGCCGCGCGGCTCAGGGAGACTTCGGCCTGTCGCTGCGCCAGGGACGCAAGGTGTCGACCTTGCTCAAGGAGCGCCTGCCGGCGACGCTGGAGCTCGCCTTCGTCGCGGCCCTGCTGGCGCTGGTCCTCGGCGTCCCGGCCGGCGTCTACACGGCGCTCCGGCGCGACTCGTGGCTCTCGCAACTGCTGCTGGCGGTCTCGCTGATCGGCGTGTCGCTGCCGACGTTCCTGATCGGCATCCTGCTGATCCTCGTCTTCGCGGTGATCCTCGGCTGGCTGCCTTCGTTCGGTCGCGGCGACACCGTGGCGCTGGGCTGGTGGACGACCGGCTTCCTGACCAAAAGCGGGCTCAAGGCGCTGATCCTGCCGGCGATCACGCTGTCGCTGTTCCAGATGACCCTGATCATGCGGCTGGTGCGGGCCGAGATGCTCGAGGTGCTGCGCACCGACTACATCAAGTTCGCGCGGGCGCGCGGCCTCACCGACCGCACCGTGCATTTCGGCCACGCGCTGAAGAACACGCTGGTTCCGGTCATTACGATCACCGGCCTGCAGCTCGGCGCGATCATTGCCTTCGCGATCATCACCGAAACGGTATTCCAGTGGCCGGGCATGGGCTTGCTGTTCATCCAGGCGGTCAGCTTCGCCGATGTCCCGGTGATGGCGGCGTACCTGTGCTTTATCGCACTGGTGTTCGTGCTGATCAATCTGGTCGTCGATCTGCTGTACTATGCGGTCGATCCGAGATTGCGCATCGAACGCCTCGCGGCGGCGCAATGAGTCGCCACAAGTCTGCAGAGCCGGCCGCCGGAGCAAGCGCATGAATCCCGTCGAGTTCGTCCGCAACGAGCACGCCGCGCTGACCGCGCTGCGGCGCGACCTGCACGCGCATCCTGAGCTCGGCTTCGAGGAGCATCGCACCGCCGAGGTCGTCGCGCGCGAGCTCGACGCGCTCGGCGTCGAGCATCACGGCGGCATAGGCAAGACCGGCATCGTCGCGGTGATCCCCGGCGCCAAGGCCGACAGCGGCCGCGCGATCGGACTGCGCGCCGACATGGATGCGCTGCCGATGCACGAGGAGAACGAGTTCGCGCACGTCTCTCGCTTCAAGGGGCGGATGCACGGCTGCGGACACGACGGGCACACGACGATGCTGCTCGGCGCGGCGCCTATCTGTCGCGCGTGCGCAACTTCGACGGCACCGTCTACCTGATCTTCCAGCCCGGCGAAGAAGGCTTTGCCGGCGGCAAGGCGATGATCGACGACGGCTTGTTCGAGCGCTTTCCCGCCGACGAGATCTACGCGCTGCACAACTGGCCGGCGCTTCCGCCCGGACAGATCGCCGTGCGTCCGGGACCGATGATGGCCGCGGCCGATCGCATCGAGATCCATATCGAGGGTCGCGGCGGCCACGGCGCGCATCCGCATCTGACCGTCGATCCGGTCCTCGTCGCCGGCCATATCATCACCGCCGCGCAGTCGATCGTCGCGCGCAACGTGAGCCCGATCGATACCGCCGTCGTCAGCCTGTGCGCGATGCATGCCGGCAATCTCGCCGCGATGAGCGTCGTGCCGCGCGACGCGCGTCTGGTCGGAACCGTGCGCACGTTCAACGCCAGGACGCAGGACCACATCGAGCGCAGGCTTGCCGAGCTCGTGCATTCGATCGCTGCCGCGTTTGGCGCGACCGCGACGCTCAAATACGATCGCGTCTATCCGGCGACCGTCAACAGCACGCGTGAAGCGGAGTTCGCCGCACGGGTGGCCGACGCGCTGGTCGGCCCCGAGAACGTCGTGCGCGATCTCGAGCCGTCGATGGGCTCGGAGGACTTTTCCTTCATGCTGCAACGCCGTCCCGGAGCGTACGCGCGGCTGGGGCAGGGCGGCGCCGAAGGCGGCTGCTTCCTGCACAACACGCGCTACGACTTCAACGATGAGGTGATACCGATCGGCGCCGGCTATCTCGCGGCGCTGGCCGAGGCGGCGCTGCCGCTGAACGCGACGGCCCCGACGCGATGAATCCAGCCGGCTATTTCGCCGCAAACTACGGCGAAGCACGCGCCAAGTTCCTTTCTGCCGCCGAGTCTGCCGGCGCGGCCGTTTCCCGACACGTGCATCCGACCGAGCGCGGCGCCGAAGGCGAGGAATTGTCGATCGATTTGGCGATGCTCGGCGAAGCCGATGCGCCAGGCCTGCTGCTGCTGATCTCGGGTACGCATGGTGCCGAAGGATTTTGCGGCTCGGGCTGCCAGGTCGCGCTGCTCGACGACGACGAATTCCGCGCCGATATCGACCGCACCGGCGTTTGCGTGCTGATGTTGCATGCGCTCAATCCGTATGGCTTTTCGCATCTGCGCCGGGTCAACGAGGACAACGCGGACCTCAACCGCAATTTCATCGACTTCGGCGCGCCGCTGCCGGTCAATGCGGCGTACGAGGAAATCCATTCGCTGTTGCTGCCAGCATCCTGGCCGCCGCCGGTCGAAAGCGAGCGGCGGCTGGGCGCCTGGGTTGCCGCGCACGGGCCGGCCGCTTACCAGGCGGCCGTCAGCGGCGGCCAGTACCGTTTCGCCGATGGCATGTTCTACGGCGGCGCCGGTCCCGCGTGGAGCAACCGCGTGCTGCGCGGCGTGCTGCGCGAGCATGCGGCGAGCCGCAGCTCATTGGGCTGGATCGATTTTCACACCGGGCTGGGGCCGCGCGGACACGGCGAGAAGATCTACGCCGGCGGCAACGTCGCCACCGACATCGCCCGCACCAAGGCCTGGTGGGGTGGCGAAGTGACCTCGTATTTCGACGGCACGTCGACGTCGGCGTCGCTCACCGGCGTCAATGGCTACGCGGCGTATGACGAATGCCCGGACGCCGATTTCGCCGGCATCGCGCTCGAATATGGCACCTATCCGATCGAGCAGGCGCTGCAGGCGCTTCGCGCCGAGCACTGGCTGCACAATCATCCGGATGCCCCGGCGACGCAGCGCAACGAAATCAAGCGCGCGATCCGCGACGTTTTCTATATCGATGCCGACGACTGGAAGGCCATGGTGCATGCGCGCAGGCGGTCGACGCATGCCGCATTGCGATCGGTCGGCTCGCCCGCGTATCGGCCGGCATCTGATGCAAAACTCATGCTCTTGGAGGAAATGACGATGAGTCCGACCGCCCGCCGCACGCTGAAAACCTTGCTCGCGCTGTTCCTTGCTGGAGGGCTCGCCGCAACGCATGCAGCGACGTACAAATTCGCCGATCAGGGCGATGCGACCTCGATGGATCCGCATTCGCTCAATGAGTCGCTGCAACTCTCGCTGCTCGGCAATATCTACGAGCCGCTGGTCGGGCGCGGCAAGAAGCTCGAGCTCATTCCGCTGCTGGCGACTTCGTGGAAGCAGACCGAGCCGACCGTATGGCGATTCAACCTGCGCCACAACGTCAAATTCCACGACGGCACGCCGTTCACCGCCGACGACGTCATCTTCTCCTACGAGCGCTCGAAGGCCGACGGCTCCGACATGAAGACCAAGATCGCCACGGTCAAGGAGATGCGCAAGATCGACGATTACACGGTCGACTTCGTCACCAACGATCCGTTCCCGATCCTGCCCGACACGCTCAACACCTGGTACATCATGAGCAAGGCGTGGTGCGAGAAGAACAATGCCACCACCCCGGTCGACGTGCGCAAGGGCAAGGAAAACGCGGCGACCTTGCGCGCCAACGGCACCGGGCCGTTCATGCTGAAGTCGCGCGAGCCCGGCGTCCGCACGGTATTCGTCAACAATCCGGCTTACTGGGAAAAGGTCGAGAGCAACGTCACCGAGGCGATATTCACGCCGATCAAGAACGACGCGACCCGGGTCGCCGCGCTGATCTCGGGCGACATCGACATGATGGAGCCGGTGCCTTTGCAGGACATCGAGAAGCTCAAGGCCGCGCCGGCGCTGAACGTGCTGCAGGGCCCCGAGCTGCGCACGATTTTTCTCGGCATGGACCAGGCGCGCGACGAGCTGCTGTTCTCGAACGTCAAGGGCAAGAACCCGTTCAAGGACAAGCGCGTGCGCCAGGCGTTCTATCAGGCGATCGATATCGAGGCAATCAAGACCCGCATCATGCGCGGCGCGGCGACGCCGACCAACCTGATGATCGCGCCGGGAATCCGCGGATTCGATCCGGCGCTGAACAAGCGTCTGCCGCACGACACGGCCGCGGCCAAGAAGCTCCTGGTCGACGCCGGGTATCCGGACGGCTTCGAGGTCGGCATGAATTGCCCGAACGACCGCTATGTCAACGACGCGTCGATCTGCCAGGCGATTTCGGCGATGCTGGCGCAGATCGGCGTCAAGGTGAACCTGATGGCCGAGACCAAGGTCACGTACTTTCCGAAGATACTGTCGCGCAATACCTCGTTCTATATGCTCGGCTGGACGCCCGATTCGTACGATGCGCAAAACGCGATCTTCGCGCTGCTGATGACGCCGGCCCCGAATGGGCAGGGACTGTTCAATCTCGGCAGCTACAGCAACAAGCGCGTCGACGAGCTGGGCAAGGCCATCGCGAGCGAGCTCGACCAGACCAAGCGCAATGCGATGATTGCCGAATTGTTCAAGATCCACGGCGAAGAATTCGGCACCTTGCCGCTGCACCAGCAGGCGCTCGCCTGGGGAGTCAAGAAGAACATCGAGCTGGTGCAGCTGGCCGACAACATCAACCAGCTCAAGTGGACCGTCGTCAAGTGACGTTGGCGTCATCCCGGCGAAGGCCGGGATCCAAGCTACGATTTCTTGCGCGCCGAACATCGCTGCTTGGGCCCCGGCCTGCGCCGGGGCGACGCCAGCGCGAGAGCGGCGGACCGCAATGAGCACGACCACCGCCGTTCGCGCATCGCGGCTTGCTCGCTGGCGCGACAGCGACCTGGCGTACAGTTTCCGCCATTCGCCGGTCGCGATCGTTTCGGCGGCGGTGCTGGCGGTATGCCTTGGCGGCGCGTTGTTCGCGCCCTGGGTAGCGCCGCACAACCCGTTCGACCTGGCGACGCTCAACCTGCTCGATGCGCTGTCGCCGCCGCAAGGCATGGAGGGCGCCCGACCCGGCTATCTGCTCGGCACCGACGACCAGGGACGCGACGTCCTGTCGGCGATCATGTTCGGCGCGCGCATTTCGCTGCTGGTCGGTCTCGCCTCGGTGATCTTTGCGATGGTGCTCGGCGTCAGTCTGGGCCTGATCGCAGGCTATGTCGGCGGCAAAGTCGATGCCTTCATCATGCGCATTGCCGACGTCCAGCTTTCGTTTCCGGCGATCCTGATTGCGCTCCTGATCGACGGCGTCGCGCGGGCGGTCCTGCCGCGCGAGGCGCAGGCGGACCGATCGCGCTGTTCGTGCTGATTTTCGCCATCGGCATTTCGAACTGGGTGCAATATGCGCGCACGGTGCGCGGATCGACGCTGGTCGAGAAGAACAAGGAATACGTTCAGGCCGCCCGCGTCATCGGCATACGGCCGCTCGGCATCATGCGGCATCATCTGCTGCCGAATGTGCTGGGACCGGTGCTCGTGCTCGCCACGATCAACATCGCGACGGCGATCATTACCGAAGCGACGCTGTCGTTCCTCGGCGTAGGCGTGCCGCCCACGCAGCCGTCGCTGGGCACGCTGATACGCATCGGCAACGATTTCCTGTTCTCGGGCGAATGGTGGATCACCATCTTTCCGGGAGCGGCGCTGGTGATCATGGTGCTCGCGATCAACCTGCTGGGCGACTGGCTGCGCGACGCGCTCAATCCGAGACTGCAGTAGATGGCGCTGCTCTCGGTCGAGCGCCTTCGCGTCGAATTTCCGACGCGCCGCGGTTTGCTGGTCGCGGTCGATGACGTTTCCTTTTCACTCGCGCCGGGCGAAGTCCTCGGCGTCGTCGGCGAATCCGGCGCGGGCAAATCGCTGACCGGCGCGGCGATCATCGGGCTGATCGATCCTCCCGGCCGGATCGGCGCCGGACAGGTTCTGCTCGATGGCCGGCGCATCGACAATCTGCCTGCCGAGGCGATGCGTCGCGTTCGCGGCCGCGAGATCGGCGCGGTCTTCCAGGATCCGCTGACTTCGCTCAACCCGCTGTATACGATCGGAAGGCAAATCGTCGAGACGATCACCACGCACCTCGACATGTCGCCGGCGACAGGCCAGGCAGCGCGCGCTGGACCTCCTTGCCGAGGTCGGCATCTCCGCGCCGAAGCGGCGCATCGACCATTATCCGCACCAGTTCTCCGGCGGCATGCGCCAGCGCGTCGTGATTGCGCTGGCGCTTGCCGCGAAACCCAAGCTCATCATCGCCGACGAGCCGACGACGGCGCTCGATGTGTCGATCCAGGCGCAGATCATCGCTCTGCTGAAAAGGCTGTGCCGTGACCACGGCACGGCGGTGATGCTGATTACCCACGACATGGGGGTGATCGCGGAAACCGCCGATCGGGTGGCGGTGATGTACGCCGGCCGCATCGTCGAGGTCGGGCCGGTCGGCGACGTCATCCATCAGCCGCAACATCCGTACACGCGAGGGCTGATGGGGTCGATCCCCTCGATCGTCGACGAGCGCGACCAACTGGCCCAGATCGACGGCGCGATGCCGCGGCTGACGGCGATACCGTCCGGCTGCCCGTTCCACCCGCGCTGCGCGTACGCCTTCGATCGCTGCCGCGTCGAGCGGCCCGAGCTGATGAGCGCCGGGACCAGCCTGGCGGCATGCTGGCTGCATGCGACCGCGGCGAGCGTCGCATGAGCACGCCGCTGCTGGAGCTGATCGACGTCGCGCGTTATTTCGACGTTTCACCGCCGTGGCTCAACCGGCTGATCGAAGGCAAGCCGCGGCAGATCCTCAAGGCGGTCGACGGGGTCAGCCTGACGATCGCCAAGGGCGAAACGCTGGGGCTGGTCGGCGAATCGGGCTGCGGCAAGTCGACGATTGCGCGGCTGATTGTCGGCTTGTATCGGCCGACGCGGGGCGAAATCCGGTTCGCCGGCCGGCGCATCGATTTCGTCGATGCCGAGCTCGCGCTGCGGCGAACGATGCAGATGATCTTCCAGGATCCGTACGCCAGTCTCAATCCGCGCTGGCGCGTGGCCGACATCGTCGCCGAGCCGATCCGCGCGCACGGTATTGCGCAAACGCCGCGCGAGATCGAGGCACGGGTGACCGCGCTGCTCGAGCAAGTCGGCCTCGCCGGTGCGGATGGCGGCAAGTATCCGCACCAGTTCTCGGGCGGACAACGGCAGCGCGTCTCGATCGCCCGCGCGCTGGCGACCAACCCGGCCTTTCTCGTCTGCGACGAGCCGACTTCCGCGCTGGATGTTTCGGTCCAGGCGCAGGTGCTGAACCTGATGCGGAGGCTGCAGCGCGAGCTCGGGCTCACGTATCTTTTCATTTCGCATAACCTCGCGGTCGTGCATCACGTCGCCGATCGGGTCGGCGTCATGTATCTGGGCCGTATCGTCGAGTTGGCGCCGACCCGCGAACTGTTCGCCTCGCCGCAGCATCCGTATACGCGCATGCTGCTCGCGGCCGTGCCGGACCTTTCACTGACCGGCAAGCCGCGCACGGCGGTCGCAGGCGAAGTACCCAACCCGCTGGAGCCGCCGCCCGGCTGCGCGTTCCATCCGCGCTGCCCCTATGCGAACGAGCGCTGTCGCGTCGAAACGCCGGTATTGAAGCGCGCGCCCACGCCGGGCGCCACCGCCATGGCGGCCTGTCACGCGGTCGAAGAAGGCCGTCTTACGCCGATCCTCGACGCTGCATAAGTGGACTGCGGCAACGCGAGGTCCCGGCGTCGAATCGGCTATAATCCGCCCTTGTTCGCGGCATCGGGCGAGCAGCCGCCGGACGCCGGTGCCGGAGAAGCTGACCCGTGTTTCGCTCAACCCGGCGGCGCCCCTTGACCAGGCCGCGCCGCGCAAGTCCAGAAGAACTCGAATTGCGCCTCACACAAATCAAGCTCGCCGGCTTCAAGTCTTTCGTCGATCCAACCGCTATCGCGACACCCGGCCAGCTCGTCGGCATCGTCGGACCGAACGGCTGCGGCAAGTCCAACGTGATCGATGCGGTGCGCTGGGTGCTCGGCGAGTCCAAGGCTTCCGCCTTGCGCGGCGAATCGATGCAGGACGTGATATTCAACGGCGCGGGCGAGCGCAAGCCGGTCGGCCGCGCATCGGTCGAGTTGTTCTTCGACAACAGCCAGGGGCGAATCGGCGGCCAGTGGGGCCAATACAGCGAGCTGTCGATCAAGCGCGTCCTGACGCGCGAAGGCGACTCGACCTACTACATCAATAACATCCCGGTCCGCCGCCGCGACATACACGACCTGTTCCTCGGCACCGGCCTCGGTCCGCGCGCGTACGCGATCATCGAGCAGGGGATGATCTCGCGCGTGATCGAGGCCAAGCCCGAAGAGCTCCGCATTTTCCTGGAGGAAGCCGCCGGCGTATCGAAGTACAAGGAGCGGCGCAAGGAAACCGAAGGCCGGCTGGCCGACACCCGCGAGAACCTGTCGCGTGTCGAGGACATCCGCGGCGAGCTCGGCGCGCAAATCGCGAGGCTCGACGCGCAGGCGAAGGTCGCGACCGAATACCGCGACCTCGAAACGAGCCTCAGGCAATCGCAGCACATGCTCTGGTACGCCAAGCAGCAGGACGCGGTGCGCTTGCGCGAGAGGCATTCGACCGAGATCGCCAATCTGACCGCGGGCTTCGAAGCGCTCCAGGCCGATTTGCGCGCCGCCGAAAACCGGCTTGAGACGCTGCGCGCCGAGCACTTCAAGGCCGGCGACGCACTGCACGAGCGGCAGGGAGCCTTCTACGCCGCGAATGCCGAGGTCACCCGGCTCGAGCAGCAGTTGCAGTTCGCGCGCGAAAGCGAAGGCCGTCTCTCGCAGCAGGTCGCGCAGATCACCGAGCAGATCGCCGCCTTCACCGCACAGCTCGCCGCGATCGCATCCGACGCCCGCGCGGGCGAGCGCGAGGTCGAAGCCGCGCTGGCGCGGCGCGAGGCCGCGGGAGAAGAGGAACGCGCCGCCGCGGCGGCGCTGCCGGCGCTCGAGACCGCCGTCGCCGAGGCGTCGCGCGCGCTGGCCGAGATCCAGCGGCACGAAATCGAGATCGAGCAGTCGATCCAGGTGGCCGCCACGCGGCGCGAGAGTGCCGCGAAACTTCTGGGTGCGCTCGCGCAGCGTCGCGAGCGGCTCGATGCCGAGACGCGCGAGCTCGCCGCACCGGTCAACGACCAGATCGCGCTCGTCGCCGACCAACTCGAGCAGGAAAGCGCCGACCTGGCCGGCCGCGAGGAGAGCCTCGCGGCACTGAACGAAGTCGTGCAGGCGCTGCAGGAGCGCCATCGCGCGGCCGGCGACGAATGGCAGGTTACGAGCAGCGGCCTCGCCGAGCGCGAAGCGCGCGCACAGGCGCTTGCGGCGCTGCAGGCGAAGATCGGCAGTGGCAAGGATGCTTCCGCGTGGCTGCGCGCGCACGGGCTCGATCATGCCCGCCGGCTGTGGCAGCAGATCGATATCGAGCCCGGCTGGGAGGACGCGCTCGAGGGCGTCCTGCGCGAGCGGCTCAATGCGCTCGAGCTGCCCGCGCTGGATGCCGCCGCCGGATGGACAGGCGGCGATGTTGCGCTGCCGGGGCGCATCGCGGCGTATGCGCCGGGGGCCTGCGCGGCACGGCGGAACCCGCACGAGCGATGCGCTGCTCGCGCAAGGTCAAGGCAGCCGGCGCCGGCGCTCGACCGTGTGCTCGGCGACTGGCTGGCCGGCATGCGCTGCCGCGACGACCTCGCCGCCGCGCTGCGCGATCGGGGGTCGCTCTGCTGTCGGCGAGGCCTTCGTCACGCCGGCGGGTCACGTGGTGACGCGCGCAGTCGATCGGTTTTTTTGCGCCGGACAGCGACCTGCACGGCGTGCTGGCGCGCCAGCGCGAACTCGCCGAGCTCGCCCATGCGATCGCGCGCGGCGCGAGCCGCGACCGCCGCTGCGGCAAGCGCGCGCGAGACCGCGGAAAACGAGCTCAAGGCACGGCAGCAGGAATATCACGGCGAAAGCATGGCGCTGTCGTCGCAGCAGCGCCGCTGCCACGATCTGGAGCTGGAGCTGTTGCAGTTGAAGCAGGCGGCGGAAGCGGCAGAGCGCAGGCGGGCGCAAATCGCCGACGAGCTCGCTGCGCTCGCCGTCGAGGAACGCGCCGAGCACGATGCGATCGCGGCGATCGATGCCGAAGTCGCCGTGCACCGCACGCGCGCTCGGCGAGCAGACGGCGGCGCGCGAGCGCGCGCGGCATGCACGCAACGAGGCCGAGGTCGCCCTGGCACAAGGACGCGAGCGCGCGCGCGCGGCGGAGCGGGCGGCGCAGGAAGCCGGATTCGCCGAGCGCTCGTGCCGCGAGCGCATCGCCGAACTGACCCGGCGACGCGAGGCGATCGCCGCGCAGGTCGCGCAGCAGGAAGCGCTGCTGGCGCAACTGGCGACCGAACGCCGAGCAGATCGACTGGACGCCGGTCGAGCAATCGCTTCAGGCGCAGCTGGTCGCGCGCGGCGGCGCCGAGCAGGCGCTGGCCGCGGCGCGCGATCGGCTCGAGGCGATCGCCGCCGAGCTGCGCACGGCCGACGAGCTGCGGCTTGCCGCCGATCAGAAGCTCGAACCGGCGCGAAGCCGGATCGAGGAGGTGCGGCTCAAGGAGCAGGCGGCCGTGCTGTCCGGACAGCAATACGCCGAGCAGCTCGCCGAAGCGCACGCCGAGCTCGCGGATTTGCCCGAGCGGCTCAAGGCCTGGGGCCGCGCCAGCACCCTGCCGGCCGAGATCGAGCGACTGACGCAGGCGATCGCCGGGCTGGGTGCGGTCAATCTCGCCGCGCTCGACGAGCTCGCCCAGGCGAGCGAGCGCAAGAGCTATCTCGATGCGCAGGCGCAGGACCTGACCGAGGCGATGACGACCCTGGAAAGCGCGATCCGGCAGATCGATCGCGAGTCGCGCGCGTTGCTGCAGCAGACCTTCGACACCGTCAACGTCAACTTCGGCAAGCTGTTTCCGACGCTCTTCGGCGGCGGCCAGGCGAGGCTGTTGCTGACCGGCGAGGAAATCCTCGATTCCGGCGTGCAGGTCGTCGCGCAGCCGCCGGGCAAGCGCAACACGTCGATTCACCTGCTGTCGGGAGGCGAAAAGTCGCTGACGGCGATCGCCCTGGTGTTCGCGCTGTTCCAGCTCAATCCGGCCCCTTTCTGCCTGCTCGACGAGGTCGATGCGCCGCTCGACGATCCGAACACCGACCGCTTTTGCGCGCTGGTGCGGACGATGGCCGACGTCACGCAATTCGTTTTCATCAGCCACAACAAGATCACGATGGAAATGGCGAATCAGCTGATCGGAATCACGATGGCCGATCCGGGCGTTTCGCGCGTGGTTGCGGTCGACATCGCCGAAGCGCTCGAGCTGGCGGAGACGGTGGCGCAGTAGGCACGAGCGGCGTGGACATGAATCCGCTGTTCCTCGGCCTCCTCGCCGCCGGCGTCGCGCTGGTCGCCATCGTCATTTTCTACAACTGGATGCAGGAGCGGCGGGCGCGCCGCCGAATCGAGTCGGCGTTTCGTCAACCGGCGGATGTGCTGCTGGAGCGCGAGCGCGTCGAGCCGCAGTTGCGCACCGGCCAGACGGCGGCGTCGAGCGCGGCGATCGAGACGGCGAGGAACCCGACGATCTGCCGCCGATGCCCTCCGAGCCGCTCGGCGAGCCGCTGCCCGACGTCCTGCCCGCGACGCGCGCCGAGCGCCCCGGCACGGCGCCCGACGCGGACATCGAGTGCGTCGTGCATCTCGAGCCGCAGCGGCCGGTGCGCGGCGATGCGCTGGCCGATGCGCTTGCCGCCGGATTCGCCAAGCCCAGCCGCTGGCTCGGCCGGCGCGGCCGCGATCTGCCCTGGCAGCCGATCGAAGGCGCGCGAGGCGGACCTTGGGAGGAGCTTGCCGCATGCTTGCTGCTCGCCAATCGTGCGGGCGCGGTCTCGCGTCAGGACGTCGAGCGATTTCTGCACGAAGTAGCGCGCACGGGAGCATCGCTGCCGGCCGCGTTCGCGTTGCCGGATCCGGCGGCGGAAGCCGGGCGCGGCGAGGAACTCGATCGCTTCTGCGCCGACCTCGACGTCCAGGTCGGCTTGACGATACTCAAGAGCGAACACGGCCAGATCGCCGGAACGCGCCTGCGCGGCGTCGCCGAGGCGGCGGGCTTTCAGACTGAACAGCAGCGGCAGCTTCGATTTCCTGCAGGACGACAACGGCGCGACCTTGTACAGCCTGCAGAACTATCGCCAGGAGCCCTTGACGGTCGAAAGCCTGCGGCAGTTGTCGACGCCGGGCATCGTGCTGCTGCTCGACGTGCCGCGCGTCGCCGATCCGGTACGGGTTTTCGATCAGATGCGGCTTGCGGCGAAGCGCATGGCGCACACGCTCGAGGGCGTGCTGGTCGACGACAATCGCCGGCCGCTGAACGACGCGTCGCTGGCATCGATTCGCGCCGAAGTGCACGCCACCGCCGTGGCGCTGCGCGAAGCCAATATCGAACCCGGCGGCCCGCGCGCGCTGCGGCTGTTCGGCTAGCGCTTCGCCGTGCCGGCGCGCGCCGCCGTCCCCTCGAAGATCGCCGCGCGCGCGGCGGCGCTGCGCGCGGCGATCGACGCGCACAACCACGCCTATTACGTGCTCGATGCGCCGACCGTGAGCGATGCCGAGTACGACCGGCTGTTTCGCGAGCTGCAGGCGCTCGAGAGCGAGTATCCGGCGCTCGCCACGCCCGATTCGCCTACGCAGCGGGTCGGCGCCGAGCCGGCCGGCGAATTCGAGCCGGTCACGCACCGCCTGCCGATGCTGTCGCTGAACAACGCCTTCAGCGACAGCGAAGTCGAGGCGTTCGACCGGCGCGCGCGCGAGGCGCTGGGAGTCGATCGGATCGAATATGCCGCCGAGCCCAAGTTCGACGGCCTTGCCATCAGCCTTGTCCTACGAAAATGGCGTATTCACCGTCGGCGCCACGCGCGGCGACGGGTACAGCGGCGAAAACGTCACCGCCAACCTGCGGACGGTGCGCGCGCTGCCGCTTGCGGCTGGCCGGCGCCTTTCCCGCCCTATCTCGAAGTTCGCGGCGAAGTGCTGATGCTGCGGCGCGACTTCGCCGCGATGAATGCCGCGCAGACCGCCGCCGGCGAGAAGGTCTTCGTCAATCCGCGCAACGCCGCGGCCGGCAGCCTGCGCCAGCTCGATTCGCGGATCACCGCCCAGCGGCCGCTGGCATTTTTCGCCTACGGCGTCGGCGCGGTCGAATGGGGCGGAATCGCGCCGCCGCGAACGCACGATGCGCTGCTGAAGTGGCTGTCCGAGCTTCGCTTTCCCGTCGCGCGGGAACGCGCGGTCGTGCAGGGTCTCGACGGCATGCTCGACTACTACCGGCGCATCGGCGAGCGGCGCGGCGAGATGCCGTTCGAGATCGACGGCGTCGTCTACAAGGTCAACGATTTCCAGCAGCAGGTCCGGCTCGGATTCGTCTCGCGCGCGCCGCGCTTCGCCATCGCGCACAAGTTTCCCGCCGAGGAAGCGCCGACCGAAGTTCTCGACATCGGCGTCCAGGTCGGACGCACCGGAGCATTGACTCCGGTCGCGCGGCTGAAGCCCGTTTTCGTCGGCGGCGTCACGGTGACCAACGCCACGCTGCATAACGAGGACGAGATCCGGCGCAAGGACGTACGCATCGGCGACACGGTCATCGTGCGCCGCGCCGGCGACGTCATTCCGGAAATCGTGCGCGTGCTGACCGAGCAGCGTCCGGCCCGGACGCGGCAATTCGTCATGCCCAAGCGGTGCCCCGAATGCGGCTCGGCGGTCGTGCGCCTGCCCGACGAGGCCATCGCGCGCTGCTCGGGCGGCCTCGTATGTCCGGCGCAGCGCAAGCAAGCGCTGCTGCATTTTGCCGGCCGGCGCGCGATGGATATCGAGGGCCTCGGCGACAAGCTGGTCGATCAGCTGGTCGACGCCGCCATCGTTCGCACGCCTGCGGATATCTACAAGCTGGGCATCGCGGCGCTGGCCGAGCTCGAGCGCATGGCGGAAAAATCCGCGGCCAACGTCATCGCGGCGATCGACAAGAGCCGCCGCACGACGCTGGCCCGCTTCATTTATGCGCTGGGCATCCGCCACGTCGGCGAAACGACCGCCAAGGACCTGGCGCGGCATTTCGGCAATCTCGACGCACTGGAAAACGCCGACGAAGCGGCGCTGCTCGAAGTGCATGATGTCGGGCCGGTGCTGGCGCAGAGCATTCGCCAGTTCTTCGCCGAAGCGCACAACCGCGAAGTCATTGCCCAGTTGCGCGCCGCCGGGGTACATTGGCCGGAAAGTGCGCCGCAGCGCGCACCGGCAGGCAAGTTCGCCGGTCTGGTATTCGTCCTTACCGGAACGCTGCCGACCTTGTCGCGCGACGAAGCCAAGGAGCTGATCGAAGCGCAGGGCGGCAAGGTCGCCGGCAGCGTATCGAAAAAGACCAGTTATGTCGTCGCGGGCACCGACCCGGGCAGCAAGCTCGATCGCGCAGTCGAGCTCGACGTACCGGTGCTCGACGAGCGGCAATTCAAGGCACTCACCGAAGGAAAGCGATAAATGGCGTTCGGAAAAATAACCAAGGCCGTGTTTCCAGTAGCCGGACTCGGCACCCGCTTCCTGCCGGTGACCAAGGCAAGCCCGAAGGAGATGCTGCCGGTCGTCGACAAGCCGCTGATCCAGTATGCGGTCGAGGAGGCGGCGGCGGCGGGAATTACCGACATGATCTTCATCACCGGACGCAACAAGCGCGCGATCGAAGATCATTTCGACAAAGCCTACGAGCTCGAAACCGAATTGACGCTGCGACATAAGACGGCGCTGCTGGAAACCGTTCAATCGGCCACGCCCAGCGGTATCAACTGCATCTACATCCGCCAGACCGAGGCGCTGGGACTGGGGCACGCGGTGCTCTGCGCCGAGCCGGTGATCGGCGACCAGCCGTTCGCCGTCCTGCTGGCCGACGATCTGATCGACTCTGCGGTCCCGGTAATGCGGCAGATGGCCGAGATCGCCGAGCGCGAGCAGTACTCGGTGATCGGCGTCATGCCGGTACCGGCGGCCGACGTCAGCAGCTACGGCATCGTCGAAACCGAGGGCATGAGCAGCCGTATCGGCCGGATTTCGCGCATCGTCGAAAAGCCGGCAGCAGGCACGACCAAGTCGACGCTTGGCGTCGTCGGCCGCTATGTGCTGACGCCGCGCATCTTCCACCATTTGCGTACGATGCCGCCCGGCGCCGGGGGCGAGATCCAGTTTACCGACGGCATCGCGCGGCTGCTCGAGGACGAGAAGGTGCTGGCGCACGAATTCGAAGGCCGCCGCTACGACTGCGGCAACAAGCTCGGCTACCTCGAGGCGACGGTCGAGCTCGCGCTGAAGCACCCCGAAATCGGCCCCGCCTTCGCCGAGTTCCTCAAGCGCATGCGATGACGTTCAACGAGCTGCGCTACATCGTCGCCGTTGCGCAGGAACGCAATTTCGGCCGGGCGGCGCAACATTGCTTTATCAGCCAACCGGCGCTGTCGGTCGCGATCCAGAAGCTCGAAGAGGAGCTGGGCACGCAGATTTTCGAGCGCGGCAAGAGCGAGGTGACGGTAACGCCGGTCGGCGAGCGCATCGTCGAGCAGGCGCAGAAGGTCCTGGAGGAAGCGGCCAGCATCCGCGACATCGCGCAGGCGGGACGCAACCAGCTGGTCGGGCTGTTCCGGCTCGGGGTGATCTACACCGTCGCGCCTTACCTGCTGCCGGACCTTATTCCGGCGCTGAACGAGCGCGCGCCGGCGATGCCGCTGGAGATCGAGGAAAATCTCACCGAAAACCTGGAGACGTCGCTGCGGGCCGGCCGCATCGACGCCGCGATCATCGCATTGCCGTTCAACCCACCGGGCATCGCCACCGACTTCCTGTACGAGGAACCGTTCCAGGTCGTCGTGCCGGAAAAGCACGCGTGGGCCAGACGGAAGTCGATCGACCCGTCCGAGCTTGCCGGCGAGCATGCGATCCTGCTCAATGTCGGCCATTGCTTTCGCGACCAGGTGCTCGATTCCTGCCCGGAGCTCAATCGCTCCGGTGCACCGGTCACGCGCACCAATTCGCTCGAGACGATCCGTAACATGGTCGCCTCGGGGCTCGGCGTGTCGGTGCTGCCGCGCGACGCATTGATCCCGAAATACCATAGCCGGCTGGTCGTGCCGGTGCCGTTCTCGCGACCGGTCCCTTCGCGGCGCGTTGCGCTCGCGCATCGCAAGAGCTTTCCCCGTCCCGCGGCGATCGCAGCGATACGCGAAGCGGTCGCGGCCTGCCGCGGCGCGAGCGGCGGCGCGAGCCCGCGACGGCCCGCGCGCGCGTAGTACAATTTGCTGCGCTCGACCAACGACGGAGCAATGATGGCCACAGATCTGAAGAACAAGGTCGTCTTGATCACCGGCGCCTCCACCGGCATCGGCGCGGCCGCCGCTCGCGCGTTCGCGGAGCAAGGCAGCAAGGTAGTGGTTCACTACAACGCCAGCAAGGAAGCCGCGGAAAAAGTCGCGCGCGAGGTCAAGGCCGCAGGCGGCGAAGCGCTGCTGGTCGGCGGTGACGTCACCAAAAGCGCCAACGTCAAGCGCATCGTCGCCGAGACGCTGGCCGGCTTCGGCCGCATCGACGTCCTGGTCAATAACGCCGGCGGCCTGATCCAGCGCACCAAGATCGAAGACTACAGCGAAGACTTCCTGCACCAGGTGCTCGACCTCAACGTCATCCAGGTGGCGATGTTCATGCACGAGGTCGTCCCCGCGATGCGCAAGCAGGGTGGCGGCAACGTCATCAATGTCAGCTCGATCGCCGCCCGCCATGGCGGCGGCGGCGGCGCGATCGTCTATGCCGGCGCGAAGGGCTTCATCTCGACGGCGACCAAGGGCTGGGCAAAGGAGCTCGTCGGCGACAAGATCCGCGTCAACGCGGTGTCGCCGGGCGTCATCACCACGCCTTTCCATGAGCGCTACTCGACCGCCGAGCAGCTGAAGGCGATGCAGGCGACGATCCCGATGAATCGGCTGGGCACGGCCGAAGAAACCGCCGGGACGTTCATCTATCTTGCATCCGACGCGATGAGCGGCTACGTCACCGGCCAGGTTATCGAGGTCAACGGCGGCCAGTACATGCCGTAGTGCCGGCGCCTAGCCGTCGGAACGCCGCGAACGCATGCGGCCGCGTCCGGACGACGCTACGCAGCGGTGAGCAGCGCAGGCAAATCGGCCAGGGTGCGGATCATGCAATCCGGCGCCGGCCCGTGGCGATCGAGCGGGGCGCCCGAGCGGTTGATCCAGAACACCGTGAATCCAAATGCCTTGGCGCCGATCGCGTCCCAGGAGTTCGACGACACGAAGCCGATGCGGATCGGCGGACAATTCGAGTGCGTCGACGGCAAGCTGATAGACACGCGGGCTCGGCTTGTAGACGCCGGCATCGTCGACCGACAGTATGGCGTCGAGATGACGCGCGAGGCCCGTCGCCGCAGCGAGCGGCTCGAGCATTGCATGCGTACCGTTGGACAGGATCAGTCGCCGGCGCGGCGCCAGCGCCGCCAGCGTCGGCTCTGCGTCGGAGAACGGCGACAGGTCGAGATAGGCGTCGAGCATGCGATGCCTGGCGTGCGCGGGCAGCGGCAAGCGCCAGCGCTTCCGCTGCATAACTCAGCGCATGCGCGGTGACTGCGGCAAAGTCCTCGCGGGGCTGCCTGGGGCTTTGCATGAGGCTTTGCAGCCAGCTGTACTCGAGTTGCTTGCTGCGCCAAAGTTGTGCAAGCGCTGCGCCGCGGCCGGGGAAAAGCGCCTCGGCGGTCGACGCGACCGACTGCACGTCGAACAGCGTGCCGTAGGCGTCGAAAACCAGCGCATCGACCGCATGCGGGCGGCCGGAATTTTCAATCATCGTCGCACCCCGCGTCCGGATTTCGCGACATGCTATGCAAAAATTGCCGCGATCGCGCGTGTCACCAAAAAGCAGGCCAAAAAAATAGGGGTTACACTTGCGTGCAACCCCTTGGTTCCATGGTGGGCGATACTGGGATCGAACCAGTGACCCCTGCCGTGTGAAGGCAATGCTCTACCGCTGAGCTAACCGCCCGCGCGAACCCAGACAGGAGCGAGTATTTAAGCACGCGGGCCGATCCAGGGTCAAACGGGCAATCCGTTTTGTCCAACCGTGTCATGGACAAAAACTAGGCCCGTTTGAGGTGAATTTCTTGTCCGGACGCGGGCGGGCGCCGCCTGTCCCGAGTCGAATTTAGGTAAGCTTATAGGCGTAAAAGCAAAATTACCGCTGGCTCAAGTCTTGCAGAAACAGTCGATATCCGCCGATAAGCCCGTTGTGTCCCGTCTCTGTTATGACGAAATGCACGCGACGGGCGGGGCAATCCGCTCCCAGTACCGGGCTTTTTCAGATTGGCTGGACAGCACGCCCGCCGACAAGATCGCGCGCAAGCGCAAGGAAGCGGAGGGCGCTTTCCATCGGCTGGGCATCACGTTTGCGGTCTATGGCGAGGATTCGGGAACCGAGCGCCTGATCCCGTTCGACATCGTGCCGCGCATCATTCCTGCCGGCGAATGGCTGACACTCGAACAAGGGCTGAAGCAACGCGTCAAGGCGCTCAACCTCTTTCTGCACGACATCTACCACGGTCAGAGCATCCTCAAGGCCGGCGTGATTCCGGCCGAGCGCGTGCTGTCCAATGCGCAATACCGGCGCGAAATGCAAGGGATGGAAGTGCCGGGCGGGATCTACGCGCACGTTGCCGGCGTCGACGTCGTGCGGGCGGGCGAAGGCGATTATTACGTACTCGAAGACAATCTGCGCGTGCCCTCAGGCGTGTCGTACATGCTCGAGAACCGCAAGATGATGATGCGTCTTTTTCCGGAACTGTTTGCCACGCAGGCGATCAAGCCGGTAGAGCACTATCCGGATCTGCTGCTCGAGACGCTGCACGCGGTGGCTCCCGCCAGCGAGGACCATCCCGAGGTCGCGGTGCTGACGCCGGGCGCCTACAACTCGGCTTATTTCGAACACGCGTTTCTGGCACAGCAGATGGGCGTGGAGCTGGTCGAAGGCCAGGACCTGTTCGTGCAGAACGACGCGGTGTACATGCGCACGACGCGGGGGGCGCAGCGTGTGCATGTGCTCTACCGGCGCGTCGACGACGACTACCTCGACCCGCGTGCGTTTCGCGCCGATTCGACGCTCGGTGTGCCCGGACTTTTCGCGGCTTACCGGGCCGGCAAAGTGACGCTAGCCAACGCCATCGGAACCGGCGTTGCCGACGACAAGTCAATCTACCCGTATGTGCCTGACATGATTCGCTTTTACCTGACCGAGGAACCGATACTGAACAACGTTCCGACCTGGCAGCTCCACCGCGACGATGATCTTCGCTACTGCCTCGATCATCTGGCCGACCTGGTGGTCAAGGAAGTGCACGGCGCCGGCGGATACGGCATGCTGGTCGGGCCGGCCGCGAGCGCCGCCGAACGCGACGCGTTTCGCGCCCGTATCGTCGCGAACCCCGCCAAATACATCGCCCAGCCGACGTTGTCGCTGTCGACCTGCCCGACGTTCACCGAGTCGGGGCTGGCGCCTCGGCACATCGACCTGCGGCCGTACGTGCTGTCGGGACGCGCGGTCAACCTGGTGCCCGGCGGCCTGACGCGGGTCGCTTTGCGCGAGGGCTCGCTGGTCGTCAATTCCTCGCAGGGCGGCGGTACCAAGGACACCTGGGTGATGGCGGCCTAGGACCTCGCGACGGCGCAGGCTTCGAGCAAACAACCGGGACCAGAAACGAAAGCGATGCTCTGCCGTACCGCCAACGAGCTTTACTGGATGGCCCGTCACATCGAGCGCGCCGAGAACACCGCGCGCCTGCTCGACGTCACCTACCGCATGTCGCTGCTGCCGTACGACGCCGTCGAGCCAGGGCTCGCCTGGGCCGAGCCGTGGGCGGTGCCGCTGATCACTTCGGGACTCGCCACCGCATTCTACGAGCGCTTTCCGCAGCTTTCGGCCGAGAGCGTGCTGCGCTACATGATCCTGGACGCGCGCAATTCCTCGTCGATCTTCTGCTGCCTGCGCGCGGCGCGTGAATCGGCGCGGGCGGTCCGCGGCGCGATCACCTCGGAGATGTACGAGGATCTGAATTCAGCATGGCTGGAGATGCGCGGCCAGAACTACGACAACATCCAGCTCAGCGGCGTGTCCGAGTTCCTCGGCTGGGTCAAGATGCGCTCGCATCTTTTCCGCGGCGTGACCTTCGGGACGATGCTGCGCGACGAAGGCTATCACTTCATCCGGCTCGGCACCCACATCGAGCGCGGCGACAATACCGCCCGCATACTGGACGTCAAGTACCACACGCTGCTGCCGTCGGCGGCGGAGGTCGGCGGCGCCGTCGACTACTACCAATGGGGCGCGCTGCTGCGCTCGGTGTCAGGCTTCGAGTCCTATCGCAAGATCTACAGCGACGTCATCACGCCGCGCCGCGTGGCCGAACTGCTGATACTGCGGCAGGACATGCCGCGCTCGCTGCATTCGTGCATGAATTTCATCAACGAGACGCTGGCGGTGCTCTGCGACGACAGCACGACCGAAATCAGGCGAGCCAGCGGCGAGCTGCACGCCAAGCTGCGCTTTGCCCGCACCGATGACATCATCCGGTTCGGCCTGCACGAATACCTGATGGAATTCCTGGACCGAATCTCGGATCTGGGCGACGAAATCAGCAGTCAGTTCCTGGTCCCGACGTTTTAACGCGGCTTCCGGTAGAATCGCCAATCTCGATCGCGCCATACCTTCATGACCTATTGTGTTGCCATGTCGCTGGAAGCCGGAATGATCTTCGCGGCGGACTCGCGCACGAATGCCGGCGTCGACCAGATCGGGCGCTTTTCCAAGCTGCGCGTCTTCGCCCGGGAAGGCGACCGTGTCGTCGTCACGCTGTCCTCGGGCAATCTGTCGATGACGCAGAGTGCGCTGAACATACTGGAGCAACGGACCCGCTCCGGCGACAGTCAGCTGCAGCTGTGGAATGCGCCGTCGATGTTCGACGTCGCCCGGCTGGTCGGCGACGCCCTGCGGGAAGTCAAGATGCGCGACGGCCCGTACCTGCTGCAGAACAACATCGATTCGCACGCGACCTTCATCGTCGGCGGCCAGGTGCGAGGCGAGCCTCCGCGGCTGTTCGAGGTCTACAGCGAGGGCAATTTCATCGAGGCGACCGCCGATACCTGCTATTTCCAGATCGGCGAAAGCAAATACGGCAAGCCGGTGATCGATCGAGTCATCACGCGCGGGACTTCGCTGCAGGAAGCGACCAAGTGCACGATCGTGTCGTTCGACTCGACGATGCGCTCGAATATCTCGGTCGGGCTGCCGATCGATCTCGCCGTGTACGAGACCGACAGCCTGCGTCTCAAGCTGCAAAAGCGGATCGAGGAATCCGATCCCTATTTCCAGATGATACATACGCAGTGGGGCGAGGGGCTCCGCCGCGTTTTCGCCGAGCTGCCGAACCCGGAATGGTCATGAGAGGCGTACCCGGATGGCGATCCGCGTAGCGCTGCAACACCGCACGACCTACGCGTTCGACCGCTTTGTGAATTTGTCGCCGCACGAGGTGCGGCTGCGGCCGGCGCCGCATTGTCGCACCCCGATCGTCGGCTACTCGCTGCAGGTCGACCCGGCGCGGCATTTTCTCAACTGGCAGCAGGACCCGTACGGCAACTGGGTGGCGCGGCTGGTCTTTCCCGAGCGCGCGAACCGGCTGGAGATCGTCGTCGACCTGATCGCCGACATGACGGTGATCAACCCATTCGACTTCTTCGTCGAGCCCTATGCCGAGCACTATCCGTTTGCGTACGCGGGAACACTCGCCAAGGAGCTCATTCCGTTCCTGGAGGCCGATCCGCCCGAACCGTTGCTGCAGGCGTGGCTGGCGGCGTTTCGAGCTAGCATCGGGCCCGACGAGGCGACGGTGCCGATGCTGGTCCGACTCAATCAGCAGCTCAAGAACGAGATTCGCTACCTGGTGCGAATGGAGCCGGGTGTGCAGACGCCCGACCAGACGCTGGCGCAGGCGAGCGGTTCGTGCCGCGATAGCGGATGGCTGCTGGTGCAGATCCTGCGGCGGCTGGGGCTCGCTGCGCGCTTCACCTCCGGCTACCTGATCCAGCTCGTCGCCGACGTCAAGGCGCTCGACGGCCCGGCCGGCCCCGAGCGCGATTTCACCGACCTGCACGCGTGGGCCGAGGTCTATCTGCCGGGCGCCGGCTGGATCGGGCTCGATCCGACCTCGGGACTTTTGGCCGGCGAAGGGCACATTCCGCTCGCATCCACCGCAGATCCGGGCAGCGCAGCGCCAGTAGTCGGCTATACCGACCCGTGCCGCAGCGAGCTTCACGTCGCGATGACAGTGACGCGCACGCACGAGGATCCGCGCGTCACGATGCCCTACAGCGACGCGCAATGGGCGACGATAGCTGCGCTGGGCGAACAGGTCGATCGCGATCTCGCCGCGCACGATGTGCGCCTGACGCAAGGCGGCGAGCCGACGTTCGTCTCGATCGATGACATGGAAGGCAAGGAGTGGACGATTGCGGCGCTCGGCGCCAAAAAACGCGAGCTCGCCGAAATTCTGCTGCGCCGGCTGATGGCGCGCTTCGCCCGCGGTGGATTTGTGCATACCGGTCTGGGAAATGGTATCCGGGCGAGCCGCTGCCGCGCTGGGCGTTGGCCATTTACTGGCGCAGCGACGGGACTCCGCTCTGGGGTGACGAGTCGCTGCTCGCCGACACGCGCCGGCCGGGCCGTGCGGACCTGTCGGTGGCGCGTGATTTCACCGGGGCGATCGCGGTCGCGCTAGGCCTGCCGCCGGAAATGGTATTGACCGCCTACGAGGATGTGTCGCGGCTGCTCGGTGAGGAGGCGGCGCTGCCGATCAACGCCGACCCTCTCCAGTCGGATCTCTCGGACCCGGCCGAGCGCTCGCGCCTCGCAAGGCTGCTGCTGTCCGGTCTCGATCGCCCCGCCGGATTCGTCCTTCCGCTCAAAGCTGCGCCGCCGGGCAAGGGCGAGGACGAAAGCCCAGTCTGGGAGACGAGCCCATGGCCGCTGCGTCGCGAGCGCCTGTACGCGGTTGCCGGCGATTCCCCGCTGGGCCTGCGGCTGCCCCTGTCGTCGTTGCCGAAGGTGCTGCCCGCGGAAGAGGAAACCGAGCACGCGATCGACCCGTTCTCGCCTCGCGCGGTGCTGCCGGCGCGATCGTCGCGCGAGTCGTCCGGGGACGAGCGCGCGGCAGCGAGCCGCGCGAAGTGGTCAAGACCGCGCTGACGATCCAGATACGTGACGGCCACTTGTACGTCTTCATGCCGCCGCTGAAGCGCGTCGAAGACTATATCGAGTTGCTGAGCGTCGTCGAGAGCACTGCGCGCGCGATTCGCGTGCCGGTCGCCATTGAAGGTTATGCGCCGCCGCGCGATCCGCGGCTGCGCATGCTCGGCGTCACGCCCGACCCCGGCGTGATCGAAGTCAACGTCCATCCGGCGTCGTCGTGGCAGGAATTGATCGCGACGACCGAAACGCTCTACGAGGAGGCGCGGCAGTCGCGCCTGGCGACCGAAAAATTCATGCTCGACGGGCGCCACACGGGCACCGGCGGCGGCAATCACATCACGCTAGGCGGCGCGACGCCGGCCGACAGCCCGCTGCTGCGACGCCCGGACCTGCTGCAAAGCCTGCTCACCTACTGGCAGAACCATCCGGCGCTCTCGTATCTTTTCTCGGGCATGTTCGTCGGGCCGACCAGCCAGGCGCCGCGCGTCGACGAAGCGCGCGACGACCGTCTCTACGAGCTGGAAATCGCGTTTCAGCAGCTCGCGCGCAAGCACGAGTTCAAGAAGGACGAATCGCTGCCCTGGCTGATCGACCGGTCGCTGCGCCATCTGCTGACCGACCTGACCGGGAACACGCACCGCGCCGAGTTCTCTATCGACAAGCTGTATTCGCCCGACACGCCGACCGGACGCCTGGGACTGCTCGAATTCCGCGCCTTCGAGATGCCGCCGCACGCGCGGATGAGCGCCGTGCAGATGCTGTTGCTGCGCGCGCTGGTCGCGCGGTTCTGGCAGGAGCCGTATCGCGGCAGGCTGATACGCTGGGGCACCGCGCTGCACGATCGCTGGCTGCTGCCGCACTACGTGACGGCCGACATGCGCGACGTCGTCGGCGAGCTGAACGCCTCCGGCTACGGGTTCGCCGAGTCGTGGCTGGCGCCGTTCGTCGAGTTTCGCTTTCCCCGTTTCGGCGTGGTCGACTACGACGGCGTGTCGATCGAATTGCGCCAGGCGATCGAGCCCTGGCACGTGCTCGGCGAAGAGATCAGCGGCACCGGCACGGCGCGCTATGTCGATTCGTCGGTCGAGCGCCTGCAGGTCAAGGCGAGCGGCATGACCGCGGGGCGGCATGCGCTGACCTGCAACGGCCGCGTGCTGCCGCTGACCGCGACCGGCATCCCGCGGGAATTCGTCGCCGGCGTGCGCTTCAAGGCGTGGAGCCCGCCGTCGGCGCTGCATCCGACGATCGGCGTGCAGGCGCCGCTGATCTTCGATCTGGTCGATACCTGGTCCGGCACGCGCGATCGGCGGCTGCACCTATCATGTCACCCATCCGGGCGGGCGCAACTACGACACCTTTCCGGTCAATGCCAACGAGGCGGAAGCGCGCCGCGTCGCGCGTTTCTGGGCGCACGGCCACACGCCGGGCCGCTTGACATCGCGCCGGAGACGCCGAACCCGGCTACGCCGACGACGCTCGATCTGCGCTGGCAGCCGCATACCGTTTAGAGACGCCCGACATGCATCCAGTCCGCACCCGCTTTGCACCGAGCCCGACCGGATACCTGCATCTGGGCAACATCCGCTCGGCGCTGTACCCGTGGGCTTACGCGCGCAAGCACGGCAGGCGCATTCATCCTGCGCATCGAGGACACCGACGCCGAGCGCTCGACGCAGGAAGCGGTGCAGGCGATTCTCGACAGCATGGCCTGGCTCGGCCTCGATTACGACGAAGGCCCGATCTACCAGATCGCAGCGGATGGATCGCTATCGCGGCAGTGGTCGCCGCGATGCTCGCTCGCCGGCACCGCCTATCACTGCTACGCGACGGCGGAAGAGCTCGATGCGCTTGCGCGCGGCGCAGCTCGCCCGCGGTGAAAAGCCGCGCTACGACCGGCGCTGGCGCCCGGAGCCCGGCAAGACGCTGCCCGCGCCTCCGGCCGGCATCCCGCCGGTGGTGCGCTTCCGCAATCCGCTCGAGCGGCGTCGTCGCGTGGCAGGACGCGGTCAAGGGCCGGATCGAAATCGCCAACGACGAGCTCGACGATCTGATCATCGCGCGCTCCGACGGCGCGCCGACCTACAATTTCTGCGTCGTCGTCGACGATCTGGACATGCGCATCACGCACGTGATCCGCGGCGACGACCACGTCAACAACACGCCGCGCCAGATCAACATGATCCGCGCGCTTGGCGGCACGGAGCCGGTGTACGCGCACCTGCCGACGGTGCTGACGCCGGAGGGCGACAAGCTGTCGAAGCGGCACGGCGCGCGCGGGGTGCTGCAGTACCGCGACGACGGCTATCTGCCCGAGGCGGTGGTCAACTACCTGGCGCGGCTGGGCTGGGCGCACGGCGACGCCGAGATCTTCTCGCGCGAGGAGTTCGTCGCCTGGTTCGACCTCGCGCATCTTTCGTCGGCGCCGGGGCGCTTCGATCCCGACAAGCTCCGGTGGCTGAACCACGAGCACATCAAGCGGCTGCCGGCAAGACGAGCTCGGCGAGCGGCTGCGGCCCGTTTCTCGAACGCGCCGGGCTCGACGTCGCGGCCGGCCCGGCGCCGGCAAGCGTCGCCGCGCTGCTTCGCGACCGCACGGCGACGCTCGCGGAAATGGCCGACGCCGCCCACTACTTCTACGCGCCACCGACGCACGCGATCGATGCCCCGACCAAATTCGCCGAGCTGATGACCGATGCCGTCAGAGCGGCGCTGCCTGAACTGCTGGCCGCGTTCGAGACCGTCGAGTGGAGTCGCGAGGCGATCGGTGGCGCAATCAAGTCGGTCGCGGCGAAGAGCGGCCTGAAGACCTCGCAGCTGATGATGGCGGTGCGGGCTCTCGTCACCGGCGAGCCGCAAACGCCGCCGATCGACGCGGTGCTCGCGCTGCTCGGCCGCGACCGCACGATCGACCGCTTGCGCCGCGGTCTTGTCGGGTAGGCGCGCATTGTTTGTGCGCGACGACCGGTTCGGGTAAAATGGGAATTTCCTGAACTTGTCGCCCATGACCAAGTTCGTTTTCGTGACCGGCGGCGTCGTTTCCTCTCTGGGGAAGGGCATCGCCGCCGCGTCGCTGGCCGCGATTCTCACCTCCCGCGGCATCCGCGTCACCAATCTCAAGCTCGATCCCTACATCAACGTCGATCCGGGCACGATGAGCCCGTTCCAGCACGGCGAGGTATTCGTCACCGAGGACGGCGCCGAGACCGACCTGGACCTCGGCCATTACGAGCGCTTCACCGACGTCAAGATGGGCAAGCGCAACAATTTCACGACCGGCCAGATCTACGAGAGCGTCATCCGCAAGGAGCGCCGCGGCGATTACCTGGGCGGCACCGTGCAGGTGATCCCGCACATCACCGACGAGATCCAGAGCTGGATCGCCAACGGCGCGGGCGACGCGGAGGTCGCGGTGGTCGAGGTCGGCGGCACCGTCGGCGACATCGAGTCGCTGCCGTTCCTCGAAGCGATCCGCCAGCTCGGCATCAATCTGGGCCGCGACAACGTCTGCTATATCCACCTGACGCTGGTGCCGTTCATCGCGACGGCCGGCGAAATGAAGACCAAGCCGACGCAGCATTCGGTCAAGGAGCTGCGCGAGATCGGTATCCAGCCCGACGTCGTCCTCTGCCGTGCCGACCGGCCGCTGCCCGAAGGCGACCGGCGCAAGATCGCGCTGTTCACCAACGTGCCGCCCGAGGCGGTGATTCCGGCGCTCGACACCGATTCGATCTACAAGATTCCGGCGGCGCTGCACGCCGAAGGCCTGGACGAGATCGTCTGCCGCAAGCTCCACCTCAGCCCGAAGCCGGCCGACCTGTCGGTGTGGACCAAGCTCGTCGACGCGCTGGTGAATCCCGAGCATCGCGTCAACATCGCGATGGTCGGCAAATACGTCGACCTGACCGAGTCGTACAAGTCGCTGTCCGAGGCGCTGATCCATGCCGGCATCCACGCGCGCAGCAGGGTCGATATCCACTACGTCGATTCGGAAGCCGTCGAGCGCGACGGCATCGATTGCCTGAAGGGCATGGATGCGATCCTCGTGCCCGGCGGCTTCGGCAAGCGCGGCGTCGAAGGCAAGATCCGCGCGATTCGCTACGCGCGCGAGAACAAGATTCCCTATCTCGGCATCTGCCTGGGCATGCAGCTCGCGGTGATCGAGCATGCGCGCCATCGCGCGGGGCTCGCCGACGCCAACAGCACCGAGTTCGACCCGGACACGCCGCATCCGGTCGTCGCGCTGGTGACCGAATGGCAGAACCGCGACGGCACGATCGAGCAGCGCAGCGCGCAGTCCGATCTCGGCGGAACGATGCGCCTCGGCGCGCAGCCTTGCGAGGTCGTGCCCGGTCAGCCTCGCGCACCGCATCTACGGCGCGACGACGGTCTCCGAGCGTCACCGCCATCGCTACGAAGTCAACAATCATTACCTGCCGCGCCTGGAGGCGACCGGCCTCGTCGTCGGCGCGCGCGCCAAGAGCCCGATCGCGGGCGACCTGTGCGAAATGATCGAGCTCGACGACCATCCGTGGTTTTTCGGCTGCCAGTACCATCCGGAATTCACGTCGAATCCGCGCCGCGGCCATCCGCTGTTCATCGCCTTCGTCAAGGCGGCGCTCGAACGGCAGCGCGTGGCGCAAAGCGAAACGCCGCGCACGCGCGCGCAGCTCGTCGCCTAGGCGTTCTCTCGCGTGAACCTCTGCGGATTCGAGGTCGGGCTGAACCGGCCTCTGTTCCTCATTGCCGGTCCGTGCGTCGTCGAGTCGGAACAGCTGCAGATCGACGTCGCGGGACAGCTGAAGGAAATCTGCGCGGCCTTGAGCATTCCGTTCATTTTCAAATCGTCGTACGACAAGGCCAATCGCAGCTCGTCGCAGTCGTTTCGCGGCGTCGGCATGCAGCGAGGGCCTGCGCATCCTCGCCGAGGTCAAGCGGCAGATCGGCGTGCCGGTGTTGACCGACGTGCACGCCGAAGACGAAATTGCCGAAGCCGCTGCGGTCGTCGATGTGCTGCAGACGCCGGCGTTCCTCTGCCGCCAGACCGATTTCATCCACGCGGTGGCGGCAGCGGGCAAGCCGGTCAACATCAAGAAGGGCCAGTTTCTCGCCCCCGAGGACATGCAGCAACGTCGTCGCCAAGGCCCGCGAGGCCAGCGGCTGCGACAACATCCTGGTTTGCGAGCGCGGCGCGACGCTTCGGCTATCACAACCTGGTCTCGGACATGCGCGCGCTGGCGATCATGCGCGGCGACCGGCTGCCCGGTCGTGTTCGACGCCACCCATTCGGTGCAGCTGCCCGGCGGGCAGGGCGCGACCTCGCGGCGGGCAGCGCGAGTTCGTGCCGGTGCTGGCGCGCGCCGCGGTCGCCGCCGGCGTCGCCGGCGTATTCATGGAAACGCATCCGGACCCCGCGCAGGCGCTGTCCGACGGCCCGAACGCGTGGCCGCTGGCCGCATGCGCGAATTGCTGGCGACGCTGGTCGAGCTCGATGCGACCGTCAAGCGCAGCGGCTTCGCCGAAGCGTCGCTGCTGGCGCAATGACCCACGTAACTCCAACGACAAACATCGGGAACAGAGCATGAGCGCAATCGTCGATGTCATCGCCCGCGAAATCCTGGATTCGCGCGGCAATCCCACGATCGAGGCCGACGTCGTGCTCGAATCGGGCATCAGCGGCCGCGCCGCGGTGCCTTCCGGCGCATCGACCGGATCGAAGGAAGCGATCGAGCTGCGCGACGGCGACGCCGCGCGCTACGGCGGCAAGGGCGTGCAGAAGGCGGTCGAGCACGTCAACACCGAAATCTGCGAAGCGATCATCGGGCTCGACGCCTCCGAGCAGGCGTTCATCGACCGCACGATGATCGACCTCGACGGCACCGACAACAAGGCGCGGCTCGGCGCCAACGCGATGCTCGCCGTCTCCTGCGCGGTGGCCAAGGCGGCGGCCGAGGAATCGACGCTGCCGCTGTACCGCTATCTCGGCGGCGCCGGCGAGATGGCGCTGCCGGTGCCGCTGATGAACGTCATCAACGGCGGCGCGCACGCGAACAACAGCATCGACATGCAGGAATTCATGATCGTGCCGCTCGGCGCGCCGACATTTCGCGAAGCGCTGCGCTACGGCGCCGAGGTGTTCCACGCGCTGAAGAAGCTGATCGACGCCAAGGGCATGGCGACGACGGTCGGCGACGAGGGCGGCTTCGCGCCCAACCTGGCCATCGAACGAGGCGGCGCTGCAGCTGCTGCTCGAGGCGATCGACAAGGCCGGCTACACGCCGGGCACCGACATCGCGCTGGCGCTCGACTGCGCCGCCTCCGAATTCTACAAGGACGGCGATGTACGAGCTCGAATCGGAAGGCGCGAAGCTCACGCCGATCGCAGATGGTCGACTATCTGGCGGCGTGGGTGCGACAAGTATCCGATCATCATCGATCGAGGACGGCATGGCCGAGGACGACTGGGACGGCTGGAAGCTGCTTGACCGATCGCCTGGGCAAGAAGGTGCAGATCGTCGGCGACGACATGTTCGTGACCAACACGAAGATCCTGAAGCAAGGCATCGCCCGGGGCATCGCCAACTCGATCCTGGTCAAGATCAACCAGATCGGCACGCTGACCGAGACCTTCGCCGCGATCAGCATGGCGAAGCGCGCCGGCTACACGGCGATCATCTCGCATCGCTCCGGCGAGACCGAGGACAGCCTCATCGCCGACATCGCCGTCGGCACCAACGCCGGGCAGATCAAGACCGGATCGCTGTCGCGCTCCGATCGCATCGCCAAGTACAACCAGCTGCTGCGCATCGAGGAAGACCTGGGCGACGTCGCCAGCTATCCCGGGTCGCGCTGCGTTCTACCAGCTCAGGTAAAGCCATCCGCTTGCGCCTGCTTGGACTCGTCTTCGCGCTGCTGATCCTGGCCCTCCAGTATCCGCTGTGGCTCGGCAAGGGAGGCTGGCTGCGCGTGCGCGAGCTCAACGCGCAGGTCGAGGCGCAGAAGGACGTCAATGCCGGATTGAAGGCGCGCAACGCGGCGCTCGATGCCGAAGTGCGCGACCTGAAGCAAGGCACCGAGGCCATCGAGGAGCGCGCGCGCTCGCGAGCTCGGCATGATCCGCCAGGACGAAGTCTTCTTCCAGCTTCCGGCCGCGACGTCGCCGGGACCTGCCGCGGCATCCGGGCCGCTGCCGACGCGTTAGTGCCGGTCGTTCGTCGCGAAGCCGTCCGGTGATCGCGCACGCGCCCGTGCGCCGCGCCGATGATTCCTTGTCATTGTCTGCGTCCCGTCATGCCGCGTATCAGCTCTTCCGACAATCCGCGCCTGAAGGAAGCGGCGCGCCTGATCGCGTCGTCGCGCGAGCGCCGTAAATCCGGCCGCTGCGTGCTCGAAGGCGAGCATCTGGTCGATGTCTACTGCCGCCGCTACGGCGCGCCCGAATCGCTGCTGGTCGCCGAGTCCGCCGTCGAATCGCCGACGGTGCGTGCGCTGCTCGCGCGCGTCCCGCCGGCCCGCACGCTGATCGTCGCCGAGTCGGCGTGGGCGGAGCTCGCGCAGCTGCCGGCCGCGGTCGGCTTGCTCGCGGTCGTCGCCGCGCCGGTGCCGGGCGTCGAGCGCGCCGCGGATTTCTGCCTGCTGCTCGACGGCGTGCAGGACCCGGGCAACGTCGGGTCGATGCTGCGCAGCGCCGCGGCGGCCGGCGTCGCGCAGGTGTTCATGTCGCCGCATTGCGCGTTCGCCTGGTCGCCCAAGGTGCTGCGCGCGGGGCAGGGCGCGCATTTCCACCTGGCGATATTCGAAGGGATCGATCTCGGCGGATGGGCCCGCGCCTATCGCGGCAAGGTCGGTCGCGATGGTCGCCGCGGCAGGGAACGTCGCTGTTCGATGCCGACCTCACCGGACCGGTGGCCGATCGCGATCGGCAACGAAGGCGCGGGGCTCTCGGACGAGCTCGTCGCCGCCGCGCGATCTGCGCGTCACGATTCCGATGCCGGGCGGATTCGAATCGCTCAACGCCGCGGCCGCCGCGGCGATCTCGCTGTACGAGTGCGTCAGGCAGCGGTCGCGCGCGCGTGACGTGCATTCGACCGGCAATGCGCGCGGTCGCGGCAACCGGCTAGATCGGCGGCAGAAAAACCGCCGAGAAGGTCGCGTCCTCACGGCACCCCTGCGACGTCCGGCGCGCTGAAGCTGCCTTCGATGCCGAAGTTGGTCGCCTTGATCTCGGAGACCGTCGCGGTCGTCGACAATCCGTCCGAGCACGTGTAGCTGGCAGCCGGAATCCGGTAGAGCTGGCCCCGCTGCTGGAAGGTGCCCGACAACGTGCAGCTCATGCCGCTGTCGCTGTAGTTGAACGTGAATGTCAGTGTGCTGCCCGTCATTTGCGCGACGCCAAGGCCGAACCGGTCGGTGTAGGCGAAGTGCTGCTGTGTGCAATTCGAATAGCTGCCGGCCTGCGTCCCGCTATAAGACCCGCCGAGCGCGATCGACGTCAGCGCCTGCCGCTGGATCGCCTTGACCACCGTCGGGCCGCCGGTGAATGCATAGCTCAGGTTGGCCGTGTAGGCGCTGGTCGGCTGGAACGAGGCGGTGCCGACCTGCGCGCTGCCGCGCCGTCGGCGGGATTCCAGGGCGCGCCGAAATAAGTGCCCGGTGGTCGCGTACAAGGGGCCGTTGAAATTGCCGTTGGCGTCCCGGGTCAAGCCGGCAACATACCAAGTCGGCTTGTTGTCGGGACCGTAGATGAAGAACGTCAGGAACAGGAAGGCATCGCTCTGCACGACATTGATGCCCCAGCCTCCTCCCGCCGTCGATTGCTCCGAGGGATTGAACCAGATGTCGGTGTAGTCCGTAGGCGCGGGCACGGAAAGCCGCCGCAAAGAGCAGGACCGCCAGAAAATCGTCGCACACCGCTCTCCCACTGAACAAAATAACAGTCTAGCAGCGGGGCGCGAATCGTGATGTAACCGAAAGTAACAATGCATCGATCGACTCGCGTGAGGGAAGCGCAGGCTGCGCGCCACGGACGGTGCACGCGAGCGAACCCGCGGCGGTGGCGATCGAAAGCGCCTTCGCGCGATCGTCGCCGGCGTCAATGGCGGCGGCGAACGCGCCGACGAACGCGTCGCCGGCGCCGGTCGTGTCGATGACCTGGACGATTTGGCGCGGCGGACGTGAATCTCGATCGCTGCCTGATAACGCTGATCGGCACCGGCCGCACCCCGGGTGACGACGACTTCGAGGCCGTCGATCGCCGCCGCTGCCGCGGCGGCGAACGCCCCGGCTTCCGTCCGGCCAGCCGAACAGCGGTCGCCAGCGCCGCCGCTTCGGTCTCGTTGACGATCAGCGTGGCTATCGTCGCCAGCAGCCTGCAGTTCAGCGGCCGCGCTGGCGCCGCATTGAGCACGATGCGCGTGCCGGGCCGCGCCGCGCGCGCTACCAGTGCGGCGTTGGCCGATGGCGGGACTTCGTGTTGCAGCAGCAACACCGCGCGCGGCGCCAGGACGGCGTCGGGGACCGCGTCCGCATCGACGCTTTCATTGGCGCCGGGCACGACGACGATCGCATTTTCGCCGGCGTCGTCGACCAGTATGGTCGCGCAGCCGGTCGGCGCGTCGACGGCACGAATACCGGCGACATCGACACCTCCTGCACGCAGCAGCGCCAGAGCGCTGGCGGCCGCCGCGTCGCGCCCCACCGCACCGTACATCCGCACGACGGCGCCGGCCCGCGCCGCCGCCAGCGCCTGATTGGCGCCTTTGCCGCCCGGATAGCTTGCGAAACCGCTGCCGATCAGGGTTTCGCCGGGCGACGGCAGTCGCGGTACGCGCGTGACCAGGTCGAGGTTGATCGAGCCGAAGACGACGACCATGCCGATCAGGCCGGCGGATAGGCGTTGACCACGCCTTTGACCAGCAGGATGTTGCCGTACGGCCGCAAATCGCCGGTCCGCACGATCGCGTAGGCGTTGCGGGCGCGGCCATAGAACGCCTCGCGTTCGAGGCTTGCCGAAGTCGATCGCCGCGCGTCCGTGCCGGCGAAAACCTCGGCGAACTCCTTGACCGGCTCGGGTATCGTCGGCTGGGTCACCGACAACCTGCATCGTCAACGCGGCCGGCCGCAGGAACGTGTCGAGAGGAAACACGGTGAGAATGGCGTCGAGCACCTCAGGAGCGGACGCACCGCTGGCATGGATCAGGCGCCTGGCGATGCTCGCGGCCGGGAAGTTCGCGTCGGCGATCGACCAGCTCGTCACCGTGGCCCATCGCCGCCAGCGCGTGCAGCAGATCGGCGTGCAGCAGCGGATGGATACCCTTCAGCATCCGATCAACCCTTGATGCCGCCGTGGGTGAGCCCGACGACGATCTCCTTCTGGATCACGATGGTCAGCAGCAGCACCGGCAGGGTGACGACGATCGCCGCCGCGGCCAGCGGCCCCCAGGCCAGCTGCTCGAAGGTCAGCACGTTGTACACGGCGGCCGGCAGCGTTCGCGTCGCGCGTCCGGCCAGCACGGCGCCGAAGACGAAGTTGTTCCAGGAAAAGATGAACGCGAGTATGGTCGCGACGACGATGCCCGGACGCGCGAGCGGCAACGCGACATAGCGGAACGTCGTCCATACGCTGCCGCCGTCGATCAGCGCGGCTTCCTCGAGCTCCCGCGGCAGCGTCTCGAAATGCCCGGCCATCACGTAGACGATGATCGGCACGGTGATCACCAGGTGCGTGATGACCAGCGCCGTGCGCGTATTGTTGAGGCCGAGCAGCTGAAACACGGTGAACAGCGGGATCAGGTAGGAGAGCGCGGGCGTCATGCGCGCGATCAGGATCAGCACGGTCAGCTTGTGCGCCTGCGTGCGCGCGATGCCGTATCCGGCGGGCACGCCGATCGGCGAGCGCGACCAGCGTCGCAAGGCCCGACACGACGATGCTGTTCCAGAAATACAGCCCCATCGAGTTTTCGGCAAAGACCTGGACGAAATTCGCGCAGCGTCAGCTGGCCGGGAATGAATACCGGCGGGTAGGCGAGGTTGTCGATCTCGTTTTTCAGCGACAGCGAAAGCATCCACAGGAATACCAGGATCGCCGGCGAGACGATGACCAGCGACCGAAAAGCCGAAGCCGATCTTGCGCAGCTTCCTGCGCCAGCGCGCGCGGCTTGCCGCCGGGCGCCTGCACCGGACGTCCGGCGGCTACGTCCACTTGGCCTTCTCCCTGACGTGCAGCAGCAGCAGCGCGAGCGCCAGGATGATGACGAAGAACACGACGACCACCGCCGATGCGTTGCCGACGTTGTAGAACGCGAACGCCTGCAGGTACAGGTACAGGTTGATCGTTTCGGATGCGGTGCCGGGGCCGCCCTGGCTGATCACGTAGATCGTGTCGAACGCCTTCAGCGCATCGATCGTGCGGATCACCGCGGCGACGATCAGGAACGGCGCGAGCAGCGGCAGGGTGATGTAGCGGAACAGCTGCCATTCGCTGGCGCCGTCCAGGCGGGCGCTCTCGTAGGGCTCGGTCGGCAGCGCGGCGAGGCCGCCGAGCACGATCAGCATGATCAGCGGCGTCCAGTGCCAGATCTCGACCAGCACCAGGCTCGGAATCACCCAGGTCGGCGAGTAAACCCAGAGCGACGGAGGCAGCCCGACCAGGCTGAGCAGGTAGTTGAGCACGCCCTGCTGCGGATGGAACATCATCGTCCATACCAGCGCCACCGCGACCGGCGTGGCCATCATCGGCATCGTGAATATCGAGCGCAGCATGCCGCGCAACGGGAACTCGCGATGGAAGATCAGTGCGGCGATCGTGCCCAGGATCAGCGGGAAGACCACCGCCAGCAGCGTGAAGTAAAACGTGTGGAGGATCGACTCGAGAAAGCGCTTGTTGGTCGCGAGCTGGGTGTAGTTGTCGAATCCGACGAAATGCGCGACCGAGCCGATCTTCCAGTCGAACGCGCTCATCCAGACGGTGAAAGCCCACGGAAAGATGATGACGGCGCCGACGACCAGTAGCGCCGGCGCGACGAACAGCAGATAGCTGCGCCGGCGCCGGGCGAGGAAGCCCGGCCGGGGGGCAAGCGTCGACGCTGCCGCGTTCATCGCCAAAAAGCCGATGCGGCTGCCCGCGCTGTCGTCCGGACGGCGCGGGCCGTTGCGGTCAGGCTTTCTCGGTCTTGTCGAGGACCGGCTGGAACTCGGCGGTCGCGCGCTTCAATTCCGCTGCCGGATCGGCGCCGTTGATCATGTTGGTCAGCGCGATGCCGAACGTGTCGCGGAACTCGGTCACCGCAGCGATGATCGGCAGGCCCGGCTGCGCGATCTTCGCCGATGTCAGCATGCATTCGACCCACTCCTTCGGCGACTTGAAATCGCTCGACGCCTGCGCGGCCGCATAGGCCGATGTGCGCACCGGCGCTCCGGCGGCGGCCTGCAGCATGCGCGTCTGGTTGGCCTTGTTCGACGCCCATTGCAGATAGAACCAGGACGGCGCCTTTTTCTTGCTGAAGGTCGAAATCCCCTCGCCATCGGCGAACAGCGCCGAGACCTGCTGCTTCGGACCCGCCGGCATCACGCCGTAGCCGACCTTGCCGACGATGCGCGACTTGGTCGGATCCTCGAGCGGTTGCGCGAACCCGATGCCGTCGAGCCACATCGCAGCCTTGCCCTGGAGAAACAGGCTCTGCGCCTCGTTCCAGTTGTAGCCCGCGACGCCCTGCGGGCCGTACTTGGCGAGCAGCGTCTGGTACATCTTCGCCGATTCGATCGCTTCGGGCGCTGTCGGTCATCAGCTTGCCGCTCTTGTCGACGAAGCCGCCGCCGTAGCCGAGCAGGAAGCTCGTCCATACCGGCACGTTGGCGTTCTTAAGGCCGCGGCCGACGAACCCGGACACGCCCTTGCCGGGATCGTTGAGCTTGGCGGCGGCGTCGATCATTTGCGCGAATGTCTTGGGGAACGCGACGCCCTTGGCGGCGAACAGTTCCTTGTTGTAATAGACGACCCAGGGATCGAGGTTGAGCGGCAGGCTCATCACGCGCCCGTCCGCCTCGACCGCGTAATTGAGACCGCCCTGGGCGAAATCGGCGAAATCGAGGTTCGGATCCGCCATCGAGCCGATCGTTGATCATCGGTCGCAGATCGGTCAGCCAGTTGTTCTTGGCGAACTGGCGCTTTTGCACGTGATACGAAAGCGCGATCACGTCGAAGCTGGGGTTGCCGGAATTGAATTCGATGACGGCCTTCTGCCGCTGCTGCTGCTCGGGAACCATTTCAGAGCCGACCTCGATGCCGGTCATGTCCTCGAATTCCTTGTGGTACTTGGAGAGCAGATCGCCGCGCGGGCTCTTGACCAGCAGCACCTCGATCTTCTCGCCCTTGAATCGCTTCCAGTCGAACGCGCCCTGCGCCTGCGCGCCGAGCAGCGACGCGCCGGGTACCGCGCCCAGCGCCGCGGCGCCGGCGCCGGCTTGCAACAGGCGGCGCCGCAAGGCGTCGGTGTGATCATCGCGGCTATCGGTCGGTCATCGTAATACTCCTCCGGTGGCGTTATGGCGACAACATGATCGGAGCGTCGCGGCGCCACCACCTTCGCGCCGCGAGCTCTGGCCTCAAATCATACCCGACGGCATGGCGTCTAGTGGATGGCGTCGAGCCGCGAAAACACTTCGATCAATCGCTCGGCGCTGCTGCCCGGCGCGCGCGCCACCTCCAGAATACGCGCCTCGCGTTCCGCGACTTGCCGCGCCGCCGCGGGCAGGCCGGCGACCGCCGCCGGCGGGCACGACCACCGCGCCGTGCCGGTCGGCATGGACGATATCGCCCGGCCGAACCCGCATGCCCAGCACCTCGATTTCGCCGCCGAACTCGACCACATGAGCATAGGCGTGCGACGGGCCGATGCTGCCGGCCAGAAACTGGAAGCCCGGCGCCCACTGATCGATGTCGCGCACCGAGCCATTGGTCACGAGTCCCAGTGCGCCCAGCCCATGATGAATAGCCGACTGCACTTCGCCCCAGAACGCGCCGTAGCCCGCGTCGGGACCGTCGAGATCCTCGATCAGCACCAGCGACGGCTTGCGGCCCGGCATCGATGTAGCGATAGTAGCCGTGGCGAAGCTCCAGCAGTTTCTCGGCCGGTAGAGTCGGCGCGCGCTCTCGCCTGGATTCTGGCCGTGCGGGCGTATCCGACAATCGGCCGCATCGTCGGAAACCCGCAGTGCGCCGGCCGCGTCGTGTAGCCATGCGCCCGTGTCGCCGGCAGCACCACCTCGAGTGCGTTGCAGATGGTCGGCGTATCGAATGCCGCCAGCGCGGCGATGGCGTCGGGTTCGGGGTCGACGGTGCTCACTTGCAGGCCTCCTTCAGCGTGACCTAGGCGCCATCGCGCCCGGCAACGATGCCGGCCGCGGCGACGGCCTGATTGCAGCGCGCGCGCGTCGGCGGTCGACAGCGGCAGCAACGGAGCGCGCAATGCACGCCAGCTGGCATCGCCGCTCAGCTCCGCCTGCAGGGACTTGAGCGCGCCGAAAATTGGAAAACGCATCAGCGCCGCGATGAAGCTTTCGATCAGCGGCAATTCCTCCGCCTGGACTCGGATCGAGTGAGCTGTCGTACAGCCGGCGCATCAGGCGCGGATAGAGATTGGCGACGCCGCAGATCGTTCCCGCGCCGCCCAACTTGCGCAGCGCCGGCAGATGCGGCTCGTGACCGACGAAAATCGACAGACTGGGGCAGGGCAGCGACCAGCGCGCGCGAGTTGTCGAAGCTGCCCGAGCTGTCCTTGACTCCGGCGACGATGGCCGGATACGCGGCGGCGAGCCGCGACACCATCGCCACCGACAGGCCGACGCCGCTGACCTGCGGGATATGGTAGAGGTACAGGCGCAGTCGATCGTCGCCGACGCCATCGATCAGCCTCGGCGTACGCCGCGTAAATCCCTTCGTCGGTGACGTCCTTGAAAAAGAACGGCGGCAGCACCAGCGCACCGGCGCATCCGGCCGAAATCGCGTGGCGCGTGAGCTCGATCGCGTCCGGCAGCGCGGCGCAGCCGGTGGCGGCCAGCATGCGCTGCGGCGGGATACCGGCCGCGAGCAGGGCATCGAGTCCCGCCCGACGCTCGGCGACCGAGAACGACTGACCTTCGCCGGTCGTGCCGAACGGGGCGATGCCGTCGACGCCGGCCGCGAACAGCCGCTGCGCGTGGTTCGCGAGCCGTGCGGCGTCGAGCGCGCCGCGCTCATCGAGCGGGCTCAGCGTCGCGCACCAGAGACCTTGCAGCGGCGCGTTCGGGTTCATTGTTCCGATGTGCTTTCCGTGTTTTGCGCTTCGGCCCGGATGCGGGCACCATGTCAGGCGCCTTCGTGGGAGGCGAATACCTCGCGACGTTGACAGGCAATTCTAACGCGTGAAGGCGAGCGACCGGTATCTGCACGATACGATATTGCCAGTACACCAGCCAATGAGGACGCCGAGCGTGCTCGATGCAGCGGCTGAAGGCGCGGTTGCAGGGCAATCCGCTCGGCTTCGGCGGCGCGCCGCTGGGCAACCTCTTCCGCGCGGTCGCCGAAGACGATGCGATCGCGCTGGTCCGCCATGCGCACGCAGCCGGCATCGGCTATTTCGATACCGCGCCGCATTACGGCAACGGCCTTTCCGAAATCGCGGATCGGCAAGGCGCTCGGCGGCATCGCACGCGACGAGTACGTCCTCTCATCGAAGGTCGGAAGGACTCCTCGTGCCGGACCGCGCCGCGCCGCGCGAGCAGAACGGCTACGTCGACGTGCTGCCGTACCGGCAACGCTGGGATTATTCGCACTCAGGGCACGCTGCGCTCGATCGAGGACAGCCTGCAGCGACTTGGCGTTTCGCGGCTCGACATCGTCTACATTCACGATATCGATCGCGATACGCATGGCGCGGCATACGCGCAGCGCTTCGACGAGGTGCTGACGGGCGCGGTTCCCGCGCTGACGCGAATTGCGCGAGCGCGGCCTGATCGGCGGATTCGGGCTCGGCGTCAACGACTGGCGGGTCTGCGTCGACGTGCTCTCGCGCGTCGATCTGGACGTCCTGTTGCTTGCCGGCCGCTATACGCTGCTCGACCAGAGTGCGCTCTCCGAACTGTTGCCGGTCTGCGAGCGGCGTGGTGTCGCTGTCGTCATCGGCGGTCCGTACAACTCCGGCATTCTCGCGACCGGCGCGCATCCGGCCGACGGCAGCGTGCCGTATTTCAACTACGCGCCGGCGCCGCCCGAGCTGCGTCGCTCGCGTTGCCGCGATCGAACGGCGCTCTGTGCCGAGTTCGATGTGCCGCTGCGCGCAGCGGCGCTGCAGTTTCCGCGTGCGCATCCGGCCGTCGCAAGCGTCATTCCGGGTGCGCGAACGATCGCCGAATTCGACCAGAATTTGGACTCGCCGACCCGTGCGGTGCCACCGGCGTTCTGGCAGGCGCTCGCCGATCGCGGCCTGATCGCGGCGGATGCGCCGCTGCCGCAAGGCAGATCGTAATGCGGGTCGACGCGCATCATCATGTCTGGCGCCTCTCGCGCGGCGACTATGGCTGGCTGAAGCCGACGCCGGAACTGCTACCGATCTATCGTGATTTCATGCTTCGCGAATTGAGGCCCATGCTGCGCGGTGCGAACGTCGACGCGACCGTGCTGGTGCAGGCGGCGCCGACGGCTCGCGAAACGCGTTTCCTGCTCGAAGTCGCGCGAAGCAAGCGGCGGTTTGGTGCGCGGCGTCGTCGGCTGGGCCGACCTCGCGGACCAGATGCGATCGCCGACGCTCGCGCGCGCTCGCGGCCGAGCCGTTGCTCAAGGGCGTGCGGCCGATGCTGCAGGACCTGCCCGATCGCATCGTGGATCGCTCGGCCCGAAGTGCAGCCCGCACTCGCCGCGTTGCCAGCGCTGGGCCTGCGCTTCGATGCGCTGGTGACGCCGCGCGAGCTCAAACCCTTGCTCGCCACGCTCGACCGTCATCCGGATCTGGCGGTCGTCATCGATCATTGCGCCAAGCCCGACATCGCGCACGATGCATGGCAGCCGTGGGCCGACGACCTTGCGGCGATCGCGCGGCACACGTAACGCCTGCTGCAAGCTGTCCGGGCCTGGTCACCGAAGCCGGACGCGGCTGGACCGTCGATGCGTTGCGCCGCTACGTCGCGCATGTGCTCGACTGTTTCGGCACCGAGCCGCGTGATCTGGGGCAGCGACTGGCCGGTGCTCACGCTCGCTGCGAGCTATGCCGAATGGGTCGAGGCCTGCGACGCAGCTGCTCGCCGGTTCGACGCAAGCCGAGCGCGACGCGATCTACGGCGGCAATGCGCGGCGCTTCTACGGGTACTGCGGGTATTAGAAAATGTGGCGCTGCAGGCCGGCGCGGTGGAGGATCGTCGTCGCGATCTCCTCGATCGAGCGGGCGGTCGTATCGAGCGTCGCCACCTTTTCCCGCTGCATCAGGACTTCGGCCTGGCGGACCTCGTAGCGGCAATTTTCCAGCGAAGCGTATTTGCTCGCCGGGCGGCGCGCCTCGCGGATCTGCTGCAGCCGCTCGGGATCGATCGTCAGGCCGAACAGCTTGTCGCGGTACGGCAGGATCGACGCCGGCAGCTTCTTGTCGACGAAATCGTCGGGCGTCAGCGGAAAATTCGCCGTGAGTATTCCGAACTGCAGCGCGAGGTAAAGCGCGGTAGGCGTCTTGCCGCAGCGCGAGACGCCGATCAGGATCAGCTGCGCCTTGGCCAGATCGCGCGTCGTCGCGCCGTCGTCGTGCGCCTGCGTGAAATTGATCGCCTCCATGCGCGCGAAATACTCGAGGCTGTTGGCGATGCCGTGCGTGCGCCCGGCGGCATGCGAGGACTTGACGCCGAGCTCGGACTCCAGCGGCGCGATAAAGACCTGGAACAGGTCGAGCACCAGCGCGTTGGCGCGCCCGAGCTGTGCGCTCATCGCATCGTCGACGATCGAGCTGAACACCAGCGGGCGGCGGCCTTCTGCCGCGGCGTTCTGGTCGATGCGGCGCAGGATCTCGTCGATTTTTTCCGGCGTATCGACGAACGGGATCGTTTGCCGATGAAAGCTCAGGCCCTCGAATTGCGACAGCAGACTGTTGCCGAGCATTTCGGCGGTGATGCCGGTCCGGTCGGAAACAAAAAATACCGTACGCCGGTCGGGCATCCCTACCAGTCTTTCCATACCGGCGAGAGGCCTGCCGGCAGCGGCGGCATGTCGCCGAGATCGGCCCAGCCCTCACCGGGGCCGTGATAGTCGGAGCCGCTCGAAGCGAGCAGACCGAAGGTTCGCGCGTGACGCGCATATTCGGCGGTTTGCTCGAGCGTATGACTCGGCGACACGACTTCGATCGCATCGCCGCCGCTGTCCCGGAACTCGGCGAGCAACTCGCGCATCGCGGGGGCATCGACCTTGTAGCGCGCCGGATGGGCGAGAACCGCCTGGCCGCCGGCTTCGTGAACCCAGCCGATCGCCTCGGTCATCGTCGCCCACTCGTGCTCGACATGGCCGGGCATCCCGCTGACCAGAAAACGCTTGAAGCACTTCCTTGGTCTCGCGCGCATGGCCGGTCTCGACCAGAAAACGCGCGAAATGCGTGCGGCTGATCAGTCGCTCGCTGGTCACGTATTTCATCGCGCCTTCGTAGGCGCCCGGGATGCCGGCGGCCGCCAGCGAATCGGCGATGCGGCGGGCGCGATGCGAGCGGCCCTCGCGTATCGACGCCAGTCCGGCCAGCAGCGATGCGCATTCGGGGTCGATGCCCAGCGCCACCACGTGCAGGGTGACGTCGCGCCAGCTGACCGAGAGCTCCGCTCCGGGGACAAAGCGCATGCCTGCGCCTTCCGCCGCGGCGCGCGCCTCGGCGAGGCCGCTGACCTCGTCGTGATCGGTCAGCGCCCACACGTCGACGCCGCGCTGCGCTGCCCGTTGCGCGACTGAAGCGGGCGTCAGCAGCCCGTCGGAGTGTGTCGAATGGCAGTGCAGATCGTAGCGGAGCATCGGTAAGGAATGGCGCGGCGCGCAACAGCAAGACAACGCGCGCCTTGATTGCAAACGCATATTCTAGCAAAATAGCGGGTTTTGCCCGCGCCGCACTCAAAGCGCGGCAACACGCTTACGACCCAACGGAATTTTCTTGCTCACCGCGTCCAACATCACGATGCAATTCGGCGCCAAGCCCTTGTTCGAGAACGTCTCGATCAAGTTCGGCGACGGCAATCGCTACGGCCTGATCGGCGCCAACGGTTGCGGCAAGTCGACGTTCATGAAAATCCTGGGCGGCGATCTCGAGCCGACCGCGGGCAATGTCGTCGCTCGACAGCGGCGAGCGGCTGGGCAAGCTTCGCCAGGATCAGTTCGGCTTCGAAGACCTCCGCGTGCTCGACGTCGTGCTGATGGGACACGAGCTCCTGTGGAACACGATGCGGGAGCGAGACGCGATCTACGACGATCCGGACGCGACCGAGGCCGATTACCTGCACGCCGCCGAATTGGAAGCGAAGGTCGCCGAGCTCGACGGCTACACGGCCGAGGCGCGCGCCGGCGAATTGCTGCTCGGCGTCGAGGTCGCCGCACATCTGCACCAGGGTCCGATGGCCGATGTTGCCCCCGGATACAAGCTGCGCGTGCTGCTGGCGCAGGCGCTGTTCGCCGATCCGGACATCCTGCTGCTGGACGAGCCGACCAACCACCTCGACATCAACACCATTCGCTGGCTGGAAGGCGTGCTGAACGCGCGCTCGTCGACGATGGTGATCATTTCGCACGACCGGCACTTCCTGAACAGCGTCTGCACGCACATGGCGGACCTCGACTACGGGACGATCCGCGTCTACCCGGGCGGCTACGACGACTACATGATCGCCTCGACGCAGGCGCGCGAGCGACTGTTGTCGCAGAACGCCAAGGCGAAGGACCGAATCGCCGAGCTCGAGGAATTCGTCCGCCGTTTTCGCGCCAACAAGTCGAAGGCGCGGCAGGCGACCTCGCGCGCGCGGGCGATCGAAAAGATCAAGATCGAGGACATCAAGCCGTCGAGCCGGCAAAATCCCTATATCCGGTTCGATCTCGACGGCAAGGCGCGCCTGCATCGCCAGGCGGTCGAGATGAATGGCGTGGCCAAAGCGTTCGACAAACCCTTGTTCGAGGACATGAGCATGCTGCTCGAAGCCGGCCAGCGCCTGGCGATCATCGGGCCCAATGGCGCCGGCAAGACTTCGCTGCTGCGCACTCTGACCGGCGAGCTCGCGCCCGATGGCGGGACGGTCAAATGGGCCGAAAAGGCCGCACTCGGCTACTACCCCCAGGATCAGACCGACGAATTCGACTCCGATCTGACCGTACTCGAGTGGATGCAGCAATGGGCTGGCGCTGATGACGACGACCAGGCGGTGCGCAGTGTCCTCGGCAAGCTGTTGTTTTCTGGCGACGACGCCGCCAAGCCGGTGCGGGTGCTGTCCGGCGGCGAGCGGGGCAGGATGCTGTTCGGGAAGCTGATGCTGCAACGACCCAACGTGCTGCTGATGGATGAGCCGACCAACCATATGGACATGGAATCAATCGAGTCGCTTAACCTGGGGCTCGAGCGGTATACCGGGACGCTGATCTTCGTCAGCCATGACCGCCAGTTCGTCTCCTCGCTGGCCACCCAGATCATCGAGTTTGCCCCCGGGGGTGTCGTCCATTACCCGGGGAACTACGAGGACTACCTGGCCGCCCGGGGCATCGCCTAGGACAACCGCGTTTCCGCCTCGCGGTGGACCGAGGCCGCCGATAGCGCTTGCATTGGCGAGCAATTTGGTCAACAATTCCTACAAATATGCCAATGGTATTGGCGCCGTCGTATCGCGCCGGGCGATTCCTTTGCGACCACGTGAATGGGGTCTTTGTGAAACTGTTCGACCGAGTGCTGAATCCGCGGGAAATCCGGCGCCGCCTTGGCCTTAATCAAGAGCAGTTCTGGACCCAGATCGGCGTAACGCAAAGCGGCGGATCCCGTTATGAAAGCGGCCGCGACATGCCGAAACCGGTCCGCGAGTTGCTTCGCCTTGTCCATGTCGAGCAGATCGACTTGTCGCAGGTCAAGCGTGTGGATTTCGAGATCATCAGCTATTTGAAGGAATCGCACGCCGATCTCTATCGCAGCCTGCGCCGCGCGGTGCGCAGCAAGCACCGGCATCCGGAAGGCGAGCCGGCAATGGTCGACGGTGACAGCGTAATGCGCAGCTATCCGGAAACCGCGGACGAGCCCACCGGCGCCAACTAGAGAGCCGCCGGCTGTTTCGTCCGGCACGCGGCTGCTTTCTCCTCCCAGCCAGTTTTTTCGCCCGCAGTTCCGGGCAGCGCGGTGACGCGCATTGCATTGTTTTTTCGTCGATTCGGCCCCGCACGCTAGAATCGAAGCCGTGAAGCGCCGGCACCAGCTCGCGCGAACGATCACGGAGACCGCGGGGCATGGCAGAGCAAAAACGGGTGATCTGGTTCGATCGCTTGCGCATGAGCGATATCGAACAGGTTGGCGGCAAGAACGCATCGCTCGGCGAAATGATCGCGCAGCTCGGCGCCGAGGGTGTGCGTGTTCCCGGCGGATTCGCGACGACCGCCTCGGCGTTTCGTGAGTTCCTGGCGGAAACCGGCTTGCGCGAGCGCATCGCGGAAGCGCTGGCCGACCTCGACGTCGACGACGTGGCGAAGCTGGCCCGCGTCGGCGCCCAGATTCGGGGCTGGATCGTCGCGGCACCGCTGCCCGCGGCCTGAAGACCGAGATCGAGGCGGCTTACCGGCGGCTCAATGCCGACAGCCCTGGCGTTTCGGTCGCTGTCCGGTCGTCGGCCACCGCCGAGGACCTGCCCGATGCCTCGTTCGCTGGGCAGCAGGAAACATTTCTTAATATCAGTGGCTTAGACAATCTTCTTCATGCGATAAGAGAAGTATTTGCCTCCCTCTACACCGATCGGGCCATTGCGTATCGCGCGCACCAAGGCTACGCCGATACCGACGTCGCGTTGTCGGTCGGCGTCCAGCGCATGGTGCGCAGCGACCAGGGCGCGGCCGGCGTCATGTTCACGCTCGACACCGAGTCCGGCTTCGACAAGGTGGTGTTCATCACCGCCTCGTACGGCCTGGGCGAAACCGTCGTGCAGGGCGCCGTGAATCCCGACGAGTTCTACGTCTACAAGCCGAACCTCGCGGCCGGGCGGCCGGCGATCCTGCGCAAGAGCGTCGGCGAAAAGGCGATCAAGATGGTCTTCGCCGACAAGGCCGGCGCCGGCGAATCGGTAACGACCGTCGACGTGCCGGCCGCCGAGCGCCAGCGCTTTTCGATCACCGACGCCGAAGTCGAGGAGCTCGCGCGGCACGCGCTGACGATCGAGCAGCACTACGGCAGAGCCGATGGACATCGAGTGGGGCCGCGACGGCGTCGACGGCAAGCTCTACATCCTGCAGGCGCGCCCGGAGACCGTGAAGTCGCAACAGCCGGGCGCCGACAATCTGCGCCGTTACCGGCTCGAGTCGCAATCGAAGGTGCTGGCGAGCGGACGCGCGATCGGACAGAAGATCGGGCAGGGCGGCGTGCGGCTGGTCAAGTCGTCGGCGGAAATGGACAGGTCGCCGCCGGCGACGTGCTGGTCACCGACATGACCGACCCGGACTGGGAGCCGGTGATGAAGCGCGCCGCGGCGATCGTCACCAACCGCGGCGGACGCACCTGCCACGCGGCGATCATCGCGCGCGAGCTCGGCATTCCGGCGGTCGTCGGCTGCGGCGATGCGACGCAGGTGCTCTCCGACGGCCAGCAGGTCACCGTGTCCTGCGCCGAAGGCGACACCGGCCACGTCTACGACGGGCTGCTGAAGATCGACGTCGTCGAAGTCGCGCTCGACCGCATGCCGCCGTCGCCGACCAAGATCATGATGAACGTCGGCAATCCCGGAGCTCGCGTTCGAGTTCAGCCGGCTTCCGAACGAAGGCGTCGGCCTCGCGCGCCTCGAGTTCATCATCAACAAGAACGTCGGCGTGCATCCGAAGGCGCTGCTCGAGTTCGACGAGCAGACGCCGGAGCTCAAGGCGCAGATCGCAGAGCGCATCGCCGCGTACGCGAGCCCGACCGAGTTCTACGTCGCGAAGATCGTCGAAGGCGTCGCCACGATCGCCGCGGCGTTCGCGCCGAAGAAGGTCATCGTGCGCCTGTCCGATTTCAAGTCCAACGAATACTCGAACCTCATCGGCGGCGCGCGCTACGAGCCGCACGAGGAAAATCCGATGCTCGGCTTCCGCGGCGCGTCGCGCTACATCGCGCCGGAGTTCTACGATTGCTTCGAGCTCGAATGCCGCGCGATGAAGCGCGTGCGCGACGACATGGGGCTGACCAACGTCGAGGTCATGATTCCGTTCGTGCGCACGGTCGGCGAAGCGGCGCAGGTGATCGAGCTGCTCGCGAAGAACGGCCTCGCGCGCGGCGAGAACGGCCTGCGCGTCATCATGATGTGCGAGATTCCGTCGAACGCGCTTCTCGCCGATCGTTTTCTCGAGCACTTCGACGGCTTTTCGATCGGCTCCAACGACATGACGCAGTTGACGCTGGCGGTCGACCGCGACGCCGGCGGCGCGATCGCGCTCGACCTTCGACGAGCGCGACGACGCGGTCAAGGCGATGCTGGCGATGGCGATCGCGGCGTGCCGCAAGGCGGGGAAGTACGCCGGCATCTGCGGACAGGGGCCGTCCGACCATCCCGATCTCGCGCAGTGGCTGGTCGAGCAGAAGATCGAGAGCATGTCGCTCAATCCGGATACCGTCGTCGAGACCTGGCTCGCGCTGGCCAAGCAAGCGCGCTAAGGCGGCGCTCGTCGCGGCAGTCGGCCGACGCCAATGCATCGCGCAGCGGTCATCGGCCATTCGGACGATTGACCGCATCGCGCGCTCAGCGCGCCCAATCGATACGTGAAATCGGCGCCGGTCCTGTGCGTTACGCTTCAACCCTCGCGCATTGCCGCGCGCTTACTCGCTTCGCGACGATCGCGACCGCGGCAATGCTGGCGCTGTTGCCCGGAGAGCCTTGGTTGCGCGGCGCGTGTGTCCTGATCGCGGGTGCCTGCGGGATCCGTGCGCTCCGGCGCGCGACGGCGAGCGGCAGCGCGGCTCTGATCGCGGCCGTCGATCTTGGCAGCCGACCGGCGCGCGATCCTCACCGATCGATCCGGCCGGCGTATCGAAGCGATCGTCCAGCCGGAAAGCTATGTCGGCGCGCTGGTGACGACGCTGGTGCTCCGTCCCGAGGGTGCGCGGCGCTCGCGCGCACTGGCGATCTGGCCGGACACGATGCCGGCCGATGAATTCAGGCGCCTGCGGGTGCTGCTGCGGCACGGCGATCCTGGAAGCGCCCAGACGCTGACGCTGGCGCCGCTAGGCCGACTCGCCTCGCAGCCACGCCTGCGCCGTCGATGACCTTGCCGCTTTCGGCTTTCGGCTGACCGGCGAGCAAATGGAGATACAGCGGCACGAAGACTTCGGGCGGCGGCAGGCGCGTGATGTCGTCGCCCGGATGCGTCTGTGCGCGCAGCGGCGAGCGCATCGGCCCGGGGACGATGCCGTTGACGCGCAGATTGGGCGCGTTTTCCCATTCGTCGGCAAGGATCGCGAGCAAGGCGCGACAGACCGGCCTTGGCGACCGCGTAAGCGCCCCAGAACGCTTTCGGCTCCTCGCCGCGCGTGTCCAGCGTGAAAGCGACGCTCGCCTCCGGCGCGGCGCGCAGCAGCGGCAGCAGCGCGCGAGTCAGCCCGAACGGCGCGAGCAGATCGACGCGCACGGTCGCGAGCCAGGCGTCGAAGGCCTGGTGCTCGATCGGGCCGAGCGAGCCCAGTTGCACGGCGGTGTGCACGATCGCATCGACTCGCCCGTGCTGCGCCTGCAGCGCGCTCGCGACATTGGCGAAGTCCTCGGCCCTCGCGGTGGCGAGGTCGAGCGGCAGGATCGTCGGCTCGGGGTATCCGGCATTGACGATGTCGTCGTAGAGCGCTTCCAGCTTGCGCACGACGCGCCCGTGCAGGACGACGGTCGCCCCCTGCGCCGCGCATGCGATAGCGAGCACGCGTCCCGAGTCCGCCGCTCGCACCGGTAACGAGCGCCACGCGGCCGTCGAGCAGTCGGCGGGGTGCGTAATCGAGGGAAGGTAGCGGCATCGAAACGGCGCGTTGCGGGGCGCGCCGATGATATCCGAAAAGACTGCAGTGGCTGTCGATTGATGACGCCACGCGACAAGCGACGACGGGGCGCGCGCGTTTGCAAAACGCGGTACCCGCCTTTATAATTCGCGGTTCGCTGTGGGGCTATAGCTCAGCTGGGAGAGCGCTTGCATGGCATGCAAGAGGTCAGCGGTTCGATCCCGCTTAGCTCCACCACCAGCCCTGCGCAACATCCGCCTCGTCCCCATCGTCTAGAGGCCTAGGACATCGCCCTTTCACGGCGATAACGCGAGTTCGAATCTCGCTGGGGACGCCAATAAATCCCGGGCCGAAAGTTCAACAATCAGTGCAACAATGGCCCGCCGCCGCGGGCGATGCGACGCTTATTGCGGCGAGCACAGCATGACCTGATCCGGCCCGTAGCCCTCGGCAACGTACCCTTGCCCAATCATCGCTGCCTTGATCGTCGCGCTGGTCGTGTAACGATGATCCAGGTCGGCGCGATGGTTCCACAGCCGATAAACGGCGACCGTGCCCGACGGACAGGCGCCGGTAGTGGTATCCGGCGTATCGAGATAGAAGGCATTCGCGGATTCGAGCACGGCCGCAGGCATCGCCGCCTGCACGTACGCGCATTCCGCTGGCGACGCCGAGAACAAGTGCGAATCGCCGTAGACGGGAGGCAGGTAAATCCGGCAGACGGGGCTCGCGCCGGCGACGGCGTCGACGAATGCGTTGAAGCTGTTTCCGGTACGTACCCAGCCGGCGATCTGCCCGGCATCCAATGCGGCGATTTCCGCGCTGACCGACGTCAGGAAGTAGTGATCAGTGGCCGCGTTATGGTATTCGACCACCTGAACCAGCCCGGGCCCAGGGGAAAGGTTTGCCCCGTCTGCATTGCCCGCATTCGACATCGCGAGCACTTGCCCGGTCGTGCAGTCCCAAGTCAGCGCCGACGAAGCAGCCACGGCGCCGCTGGCGTTGGCTCCGGTGAACGTCGTTACGTGCGCCATGATTGTCGTATGGTCGGCCACCGCGGGGACCATCGTGTACCACTGCGCAGGCGCTCCGATGCTCAAGCTTGCACCGGCGCTCACTGCCGGACCATTGATGGCAGGTGACTGGTATAGCAAGGCGTAGTAAGGATCGGGCATACTGCTGCCGCCCATCATCATCATCATCATGTCCATGTCGTTCATGTCCATGGTGGGAAAGTAAAGGAAGGCCACTTCGTATCGATACGATGCGCCCGGCGGAACGTCGATATTGGCGATCACAGTTGATGTGGCGGAGCCGCCAGTACAAGTGTTGGCAAGGCTCGAAGAAGGAGAGACGACTTGAACGAATGGGGTCGCCGCCCAGGACATAGTCGCGAGGCATGCGAGCACAGCCACAACGCAAGCGAGTGAACGTTTCATCGTCATCTCCAGTGCAAGCGACGCCATCAAAGGATGGGGCGGCGTAATACGCGTACTCTACGCCACGTCAGGGCACCGCGTGGCTTTGCGTCGCCGCCGAAATATTGTCATCCCGGAGTCGGGCCCTGTCCAGCGTCCCGGAGGATGGCGGAGCAGGGTGTGTAGGGCCTAGTCTTACACGGGTTCGATGGCCGGTCAGCGCTTGTGCAGTCTGAGGCAATTCTAGGCGGGCGTTTGGCTCGCGCGAGAGTCGGCAGAGAAACCGTCATCAGCGCGCCGTGCAGCCGCCGACCCGGCGCGCGTCTATCGTCTGGGTCATGGCCATGTCCTGGCCTTCCATCTTCCCCTTCATGCGGATCTGCCCGTTGTAACCGTTGGCAACGAAAGTGAAGTCGCCGGTGCCGGTCATCGGATTGTTGCCGGCGCAGGTCATCTTGAACGTCAACCGCGAGCCGCTGCGCGCCGTATCGCTGACGCGGCAGTTCTCCTGTCGCGGGATGAAGTCTTGGTCGCCCGCACCTTTTTTCACGCACACTCGCTGCGACATCGGAGGCATGGCCATGCCGGACATTTCCATCTTGACTGTGATGTCATACTGGTCGTCGCTGCCTTGAGCGTATGCAAACTGGGGCATGAAGAGCAGACACACGCCGGCGACGACAAACAAGCTGCGGAACCATCCGACGACATTCAATTGCGTGGCGTTCATCGACTTCTCCTCTGTCGAATGCGATACCGTGCCGCGAAACGGCCATAGTCCACTCAGCATTTGGTCAGTATAGCGCTTGGAGTGCAGCGGAGTTCTTACCACGCCGCGTCACCTGGCATTGACGGGCTTTTTACTGCGCCGGCTACTCGAAATACGCCTTGCGGACGTACTGGTCGAGCATCCGCTCGGTATTGAAGAATGAGCCGTTGATCGCAATCGCATGCCGCATGATGTCGATATAGCGATCGCGGTCGGCATAGAACATCGGCAGGATCACGTGCTCGAGCTTGCCATAGAGCGACTCAGCGTCGGCATTGTGGTCGGCGTCGGCGGCCACCCCTTCGTCGGCGCCAATCGCCCACCCGGTAACGCCCTCGATGCACCCCTCCACCCACCAGCCGTCGAGAATCGACAACGACGGCACGCCGTTGATGCGCCGCCTTCATGCCGCTGGTGCCCGACGCTTCCAGCGGCGGCTGTGGCGTGTTGAGCCATAGATCCGCGCCCGCGGTCAGCAGGCGCGCGACGCGCATGTCGTACTCCTCGATATAGACGAGCCTGATCTTGTCCCCAAGCGCCGCCTTGATCTCGAAGATGCGGCGGATCAACGCTTTCCCCAAATCGTCTTTTGGATGCGCTTTGCCGCCGAAGACGAGCTGGAACGCGCCAGCGCGGGCGTGAATGGCCTGGAGGCGGGCCAGATCGTTGAAGACCAGGTCCGCGCGCTTCCAGACAGTCGCCCTGCGCGCGAAGCCAATAGTGAAGATCCCGGGTTGCATTCCTGCACCGGTGACCTCGTTCACGTAGGAAATCAGCTCGGCCTTGGCGCTCGCGTGGGCATCCCAGATCTCGGACTTGGCGATGCCAAGCACGTGACGCAGGCTGGCGTTGTCCTGCTCCCAATCGGGAATGTGCCGGTCGAGCATCGTCTTTATCGCGGGTGCGGCCCACGTCGCCGCGTGCACGCCGTTGGTGATCGAATCGATTTCGTGCTGGGCGAACATCGTCCGGGCGACCTCGCCGTGCCTTTTTGCCACGCCGTTCACATAGTCACTGTGATCGAGCGCGAGATACGTCATGTTCAGCACGTCATCCAGGCAAAACTCCCGCGCACGCTCGTCAAACGCATGGTTGTAGCCGGTGATGATGCTCGCGACCATGTCCAGCGGGAACTGGTCGTGCCCGGCAGCCACCGGCGTATGCGTCGTGAACACACATAGCGGCTTGATGGCCTGCACAGCCTCCCGACTGATCGTTTCCTCGCCTCGCTCGCGCGACTTCTCGAATGCCAGCTCTACGGTGAGCAGCGCTGCGTGGCCCTCGTTCATGTGAAAGCGTCGCAGATTACGGTAGCCGAGGGCGCGCAACATGCGAACACCACCAATGCCGAGGATTACTTCCTGACATAGACGGTAGCGTGTGTCGCCGCCGTAGAGATGATCGGTCAGCCGGCGATCTTCCGGTGCATTTGCCGGCAGGTCTGCGTCAAGCAGCAGAACCGGAACGATGTGGCCCGAGCTGCCGCGCACGTCGTACCGCCACGCACGGAGGTTGACGCTGCGATGTTCGATCTCGACGCTGACCCTCGGCGAAAGCTCGGCTAGCCTCTCGGAGACCGGCCACTCGAGTTGCTCTTCGGTCTGATTGCCGTGCTCGTCCAGCTTCTGCCGGAAATATCCCTTCCGATGCAGCAAGGACACCGCAACCAGTGGCAGCGAAACGTCCGCCGCGGACCGTAGGGTATCGCCGGCCAGAACGCCAAGGCCTCCGGAATAGGTCGGAATCGAATCTTCGAGGCCCACTTCCATGGAGAAGTAGGCCACGGTCGCCTGGACCTCGGTAGCGGAATCGTCGGTATGGGGAGAAGCTGTAGCCATTCCGCTTTCGTCGCGGCGCACTATCGCAGCCGGGAATATTCGGGGTGAAACCTCATCCACCCCGTTGATCTAGTAAGTGCCAGATTTTGCTTGACCGGGCGCGACGATACGTCGAATTACGGCGCATAGATTATCAAGAAAAAGCGCCGAGACCAAGAGCCGGAAAAACGCGTGACGGCCGTGTGCGGATGACATGTTGTAGTGGTCGCGATTTTGGAAGATCAATTCGACTGTAGTCTGCAAGGCATGACCGTGCGAGCGACGACGAATATGTCCATTGATGACGACGGAGAAGTGCACTACCGTATCGGCCTTGTGTTTGCGGATCTAACCAATGCGCGAGTCAAAGCGGAGCGCTAGCGGATTTCGATTGCTCGCTGCAATGGCGGTCGTCGCGACTTTGGCTGCATGGATTTTCCTGTTTCGCCTGTACGAAGAAAATTTCGGCTCCGCCTTGTCCGGAAATCAAGCGACGTGGGGAGCGTTTGGCCAATATATCGGAGGCCTTCTGACTCCGATCGTGGGGATTTTCGTGCTGGTGGGCGTTCTTTACATCGCTCATCTCCAGAGAGACGCCGTGGCGGAGGCTCGGCGAACCCAAAGAGGCCAACGGCGGGACTATCGACGGAAGAACTTCCAGCGGGTCTTCTTCCGCATGCTCGACACGATCGACGCACGCTTCGAGCAGACCGCCATCAGGTTCAGGCCCGGCGAATTGCGGGAGCAAGTGACGGCCGGCGAAGTTCGCCCGCAGCAGGCGGAGGTGGACGGCGAAGACGAAATAAGGGGCCCCAAGGCATTTGCGCAGTTCATGAAAATATTCGGCGCACGGGCGCTGCTGCCAATTCGCCGCGGGGACTATCCTGGCCGCGACCACAACGTAGTGCTACGGGCCAAGGCGCGCGAGCTCATCGCGGAATACGACCACGTCGTTGGCCCGCCGCTGCGCCTGATGTGCGACCTGTTGATCTTTCTTGATGACTTTGACGCCCGTTATTGCCGACGCAACGATGCGGATGAAGCGCGCCCGGCCAAAGACGAATTGCGGCGCCCTCAGTTTTATGCACGGATTGCGATGAATGCGCGCACGCGTTACGAGCTGAAGGTCTTTGCGATGTATACCGGCAGCGATCTCGCGCCTCCCGAGGTCGTGCGAATCGTCCGTGCCTACGGGGTCTTCGAGATCATCGAGCCGACGTGGTGGGGCCGCGAGGCCTTTTTGACCGACTGATGCCGGGGCTGGGCACCCCGTCCCATTGCGGCAGGCGAATTTTCTGCCGGCCCGGAAGAGCCACAATTTGTATGATTGCAGGGACCGAATGTATCCTCATGCGAGTCGGCTCCGGCGTCGGGCTTGCGGTTGAGAACGAGACGCCAGTTGCGCTTGCTGCCGTTGAGTCGGCAGCCTCACTTCCGATCAAGATAGGAGGCTCTGATGCTATACCGTACCCGTATTGCCGCGGCGTTATTGCCCTGCTTGCCGCCGGACTCGCGACCGCCGCGCCGCCGAAGGTCGTGACGGCTGCCCAACTCCGATCCGCAGTGCTTCGCGCCGTGGGCCGCGCAATACCAAGCTGTTCCAGTACCCGGCGAAGAAGGGCCCGTACCGCATCGCGCTCGCCAACGGCTACATCGCCAACACCTGGCGCATCCAGATGATCAAGACGGCCAAGGCCTATGCCGCGCAGCCCGAGGTGGCCGCGAAGCTCAAGGAGTTCAAGGTCGTCTCCACCGGCGAGGACGTCGCCGCGCAGATCGCGGCGATCAACAACTTCATCGACTCGGGCTACGACGCGATCGTGGTGAACGCGCAGAATCCGGCGGCGTTCAAGCCGGTGATCAAGCGCGCCAACGATGCGGGCGTCGTGCTGGTGGCGTTCGACAACATCCTCGACACCGAGGAGGCGATCAACGTCAACGTCGACCAGAAGGGACTCGGCAAGTACTGGGCCGAATGGCTGGTGAAGAACGTGCCGAACGGCGGCAAGGTGCTCGAGGTGCGCGGCGTGTCCGGCACCTCGGTCGATCGCGACCGGCACGAAGGCATCCAGGAAGTGTTCAAGGCCTCGGGCAAGAAGTGGGACACGGTCGAGGTGATCGGCAAGTGGGACGATCCGACGGCGCAGAAGGTCACGGCCGACGCGATCGCCGTGCACAAGAAGTTCGACGCGATCACCGCGCAAGGCGGCGACACCGGCGTCGTGCAGGCGATGATCGACGCCAAGCATCCGTTCGTGCCGTTCGGCGGCGAGACCGAGAACGGCTTTCGCAAGTTCTGCGGCAAGTACGGCGGCGCAGGGCCTGAAGTGCGCGTCGGCCGGGACCGGGCCGGCCCAGGTCGCGGTGGCGATCAAGACGGCGATCGCGGCGCTCGAAGGCAAGGTCGTGCCGCAGTCGGTGAAGCTGCCGCTGGCGCGGCCGAGTACCCGAACATGAAGGAAGGGACCGACTACTACCCCGCGCAGAGCGACAACTTCTTCGTCGGCAACTCGTTCCCGACCTGCGGCATCAACTTCACCGCGCAGGAAATCATGGGGCAGACCGAAGCGAACAAGTAGCGCGCGGGCGCGGGCGACTCGCCGCGTCGCCCGCGACGTGTCGGCCATGAGCCTGTTCGTCATGCGAGGGCGTCTCCAAGCGCTACGGCGGCGTGCGCGCGCTGCAGGACGCCGACCTGGCGATCGAGGCCGGCCGCATCCACGCGGTGCTCGGCGAGAACGGCGCCGGCAAGTCGACGCTGATCAAGATCATGGCGGGCGTCGTCGCGCCCGACGAGGGCCGCATGCTGCTCGACGGCGAGCCGGTCTCGTTCGCATCGCCGGCCGCGGCCAACGCGGCCGGCATCGCCTGCATCTTCCAGGAGCTGTCGCTGATCCCCGATCTCTCGGTCGCCGACAACATCGCGATCAGCAACCCGCCGCGCCGCTTCGGGCTGATCGACCGCCGGGCGCAGCGCCGCATGGCCGAGGAGGCGCTGGCGCGCGCCGGCGCCGACAACATCCATCCGCTGGCGCTGGTCAAGGACCTGTCGCTGTCGCGGCGGCAGATGGTCGAGATCGCCAAGGCGCTCGCGCGCAAGCCGCGCATCCTGATCCTCGACGAAGCCACCTCGGCGCTGACCGCCGCCGACGTGACCAAGATCTATGCGCGTGCTGAAGCGGCTGCGCGCGGAAGGGCTCGCGCTGGTCTACATCTCGCACCGGATGCACGAGATCGCCGAGCTGGCCGACGAGTGCACGGTGTTCTGCAACGGCCGCAGCGTCGCGAGCTATCGCCGCGGGCACGAAGACCGACAACGAGATCGTCGAGCTGATGATCGGCCGCGAGTACAACGCCGCGTTTCCGGCGCGCAGCCGCGCGCGCGCGCGAGCGATGCGCCGCCGCTGCTCGAGGTGCGCCACCTGTGCTGGACCGACCGGCTGAACGACATCTCGCTGCAGCTGCACGCCGGCGAGGTGATCGGCCTCGGCGGCCTCGACGGCCAGGGCCAGCGCGAGCTGCTGCTGGCGCTGTTCGGCGTGCTGCGCGGCACGACGGGCGAGGTGCTGATCGACGGCCGGCCCGTCGCGATCGCCGGTCCGCACGTCGCGAAGCGCAAGGAGATCGGCATGGCGCTGATCCCGGAGGACCGCAAGACCGAGGGCCTGATGCTGCCGATGTCGGTGCGCGACAACCTCTCCTTCGCCGCGCTCGGTCGCTTGTCGCGCTGGGGCGTCGATCGACGCGGCGGCCGAGCGCGACGCGGTGGCGCGGATCGTGCGGCTGCTCGCGGTGCGCACCGACGGCACCGACCTGCCGGCCGGCGTCGCTTTCCGGCGGCAACCAGCAGAAGCTCGTCATCGGCAAGTGGCTGATGATGGCGCCGCGCATCCTCCTGCTGAACGATCCGACGCGCGGCATCGACGTCGGCACCAAGCAGGAGATCTACCAGCTGCTGCGCGAGCTTGCCGACGCCGGCGCGGCGATCCTCTTCTACTCGACCGACTACGACGAGCTCGTCGGCTGCTGCGACCGCGTGCTCGTGATGTACGACGGCGCGATCAGGCGCGAACTGATCGGCGCCGAGATCACCGAGCGCGCGCTGGTCAGCAGCGCCCTGAACATCGGCGCCGAAGCCGCGCAACGCCGCCGCGCCGCAGGCGGCGTTGACGTGAGCGGCGACTGGTCGTACTGGCTGCGCGAGCACAAGGGCACGCTGCTCGCCTTCGCGGCCTTCGTCGCGATGTTCACGATCTACGCCGCCAACCATCCGGCGGGCCTCAACGCCAACGTCGCGACGACCGCCGCCAACAAGGGCGTGCTGCTCGCGATCGTCGCCATGGCGCAGACGCTGGTCGTGCTGACGTCGGGCATCGACCTGTCGGTCGGCATGGTGATGGTGCTCGCCAACTGCCTGGCGTCGAGCATCGTCGTCGGCTCGCCGCTGATGACGGCGCTCGGCGTGCTGGGCGTGCTGCTCGCCGGCTGCGCTGTGCGGCGCGATCAACGGACTCGATCGTGATCTACGGCCGGCTGCAGCCGATCGTCACGACCATCGCCACCGGCGCGGTGTACTACGGCGTCGCGCTCGCGCTGCGGCCGGTTCCCGGCGGCGACGTCAACGCCTCGCTGGCCGATGCGCTGACCGGCCAGTTGCCCGGCGGCGTGCCGGCGAGCCTGGCGCTGCTGCTGGCGCTGGTTGCTGATCGTGTGGCTGCCCTTCCGGCGCTCGGCGATCGGCCGCGCCGCCTATGCGGTCGGATCGTCCGAGGTCGCGGCGTACATGTCGGGCGTGCCGATCCGCCGCGCCAAGTTCGTCGCCTACACGCTGTCGGGCCTGCTCGCGTCGGTGGCCGGGCTGTTCCTCACCTTCATCACCTACTCGGGCGAGGCGTCGGCCGCCAACGGCGGCACGTACACGCTCTATTCGATCGCCGCGGTGGTGCTGGGCGGCGTGTCGCTGTTCGGCGGCTCGGGCAGCGCGATCGGCGCGATCTTCGGCGCGCTGATGTTCCGCACCATCGGCGACCTGCTGTTCGTGTTCAACGTCGAGCCGCTGTGGCAGCCGCTGTTCCAGGGCATGGTGCTGCTCGCGGCCGTCTGCCTCGGCTCGGTGCGGCTGCTGCGCATCCGCAACCGGCTCGACCTGTATGGCTGAGGCGCGGCTCCGCCGCCGTTCCGGCAGCGCGTCGGCACATGGCCGGCGGCATGCGCCGGCGCATCGATCCGGCGATCGCGTGGGCGTTCGGCTGCATCGTGCGTGCGTGCTGCTTGTCGGCAGCCTCTATTCGAGCAGCTTCCTGTCGCCGGAATACCTGCTGCAGCAGCTGAAGGTCGCGTCCTTCCTCGGCGTCATCGCGACCGGCATGATGATCGTCATCCTGCTCGGCCAGATCGACCTGTCGGTGCCGTGGGTCGTCGCCGTCGGCGGGATGATGGCGACGGCGGCCACCGGCTGGGGCCCGCTCGGCGAGGCGCTGGCGATTCCGGTCGGCATCGGCTGCGGCGTCGCGCTGGGCCTGGTCAGCGGTGTCGGCGTGGCGTTCCTGCGCATCCCGTCGATGGTCGTCACGCTGGCGGTGAACGCGGTCGCGCAAGGGCTGATGGTCGTGCACACCGGCGGCTTCTCGCCGCAGGATTCGTCGTCGCCGGCGATGCGCTTCATCGCCACCGGCCACAGCCTGTTCGGCATTCCGAATGCGCTGCTGGTGTGGGCGGCGGTCGGCGTCGCCGCCGTCTTCCTGCTGACGCGCACGACGTTCGGCCGCACCGTCTACGCGATCGGCAACCGCGAGCGCGCGGCTTACCTCTCGGGTGCGCGCACGCGCACGGTCGTGATGGCGGCGTTCGCACTCTCCGGCGGCCTGTCGGCGTTCGGCGGCGTGCTGCTCGCCGGCTACGCCAGCAAGGCGGCGCAGGCGATGGGCGACCCCTACCTGCTGCCGGCGATCGCCGCGGTGGTGCTCGGCGGCACCTCGATCCTCGGCGGCCGCGGCAGCTACCTCGGCACCGTGGCCGGCGTCATCCTGATCACGCTGCTGCAGTCGATCCTGTCGGTGATGCAGATGGAGGAATTCGGCCGCCACGTCACCTACGGCGTCGTGATCATCGCGATGCTGCTGATCTATGGCCGCGGCCGGCGGCATTCGGATTAGAGCGCCGACTGCCATTCGACCGGAGCACGACAGCATGGCCCTCGAACTCACGTCCAGCTTCGAAGTCATCGACCCGCGCTTTCGCAAGCTCGCGCTCCCGTACGTGCATGTCGAGAAGCTCTACACCGGCTGCCGCTGGGCCGAGGGACCGGCGTGGTTCGCGGCCGGCCGCTACCTCGTCTGGTCCGACATTCCGAACGACCGCATGCTGCGCTGGGACGAGACCGACGGCTCGGTCTCGGTGTTCCGCCAACCGGCGATGAACAGCAACGGCCACACCGTCGACCTGCAGGGCCGGCTGGTCTCGTGCGAGCACCGCAGCCGCTGCGTGTCGCGCACCGAGTTCGACGGCAGGCGCACGGTGCTGGCCGACCGCTACGACGGCAAGCGCTTCAACTCGCCCAACGACGTGGTGGTCAAGAGCGACGGCAGCATCTGGTTCACCGACCCGAGCTACGGCATCGACTCCGACTACGAAGGCGACGCGTCGCCCAGCGAGATCGGCGCCAACAACGTCTACCGCATCGACCCGGCGAGCGGCCGCGTCACCATCGTGGCCTCCGATTTCGTGCAGCCCAACGGCCTGGCGTTCTCGCCCGACGAATCGCTGCTCTACATCGCCGACACCGGCCTCACGCACAGGGCGGACGGGCCGCATCACGTGCGGCGCTTCAAGGTGGCGGCCGACGGCTGCTCGCTCTCGGGCGGCGAGGTGTTCGCCACCTGCCCGGTGGGGCTGTACGACGGCTTTCGCGTCGACGTGCACGGCAACCTGTGGCTGTCGGCCGGCGACGGCGTCCACTGCAACGCCAGCGACGGTTCGCTGCTGGGCAAGATCCTGATTCCCGAACCCGTGGCCAACGTGTGCTTCGGCGGCGCCGAAGCTCAATCGCCTGTTCATCTGCGGGACGACGTCGCTGTATTCGGTGTTCCTGAACACGCGCGCGGCACCGCGTCGGCTGATACCCGGCACGGCATGATAGCGGGCCGGCGGCCGCCACCCGAGAGTCGAGCACGATGGCGATGAACGACGTCTATGCGTCGATCGAGCCATCGCGGGCAGCGATCGACAGCGCTGGATGGCCCAACGCGTGATCGAATTCGGGACGCCGTGGTGCGGATATTGCCGCGCGGCACAGCCGCGGCTTGCCGCCGCGTTCGCCGATCATCCGCATGTGCGGCACATCAAGATCGCCGACGGCAGCGGCCGGCCGCTCGGTCGCTCTTTCAAGGTGAGGCTTTGGCCGACGCTGGTCTTCTTGCGCGACGGCAAGGAGATCGCGCGCCTGGTCCGGCCTGCCACTGCGGACGAAATCGCGGGCGCTTGGAGCAGATGGACGCTCGGCTAGGCGCATAGGTTTCATGCGGCATCGTCTGCCGTGTTTGTGGGCGCGGCCCCGTTCGCTTATGATCGCGGTCGCTCCGGCAGGAGTACGGCTCGATGCCCGGCTCGGATAGCTAGCCAACAGGCAGAGCACTCGAATCGTCACGGCTACACGGAGGCTTCGAATGTCGATAGCACGCGATGCGTTGGCCCACCTGGCAATGGGCATCCTTGCCTGCGCAGCGTTCGCCGCTCCAGCCGTAGCGCAGGGCACCGGCAGCGCGCATAGCTTCATCAGCTCCAACCGACATCAAGTGGGGTGATGCGCCGCCGTCGTTGCCCAAAGGCGCGAAGATCGCCGTGCTCCAGGGCGATCCGGGCAAGGCCGGGCCATTCGTGATCCGGCTGCTGGCGCCCGCGCGGGTACAAGATTGCCCCGCACTGGCATACGCAGGATGAGCAGTTGACGGTGATTTCAGGGATGCTCTATGTCGGCCTGGGCGACAAGCTCGATAAGCACGCTGCCCACACGCTGCCGAGCGGCGGCTTCCATGCCCTGCCGGAAAGAACATCACTACGCGTTCGCGAACGGCCGCACTATCGTCCAGATCAACGGCAACGGACCATTCGACATCAACTACATCGATCCCGCCGACGATCCGCAAAAGGCGAAGATGTAGCGACCGCGAGAGATCAGCGGCGCCTCGCGCCTGAGTGCGGCGCAGCCGCGAGGCGACGACGCGACCGATCGCCATCAAGACATCGCACGCCCGCCGCGGATACGCGTCCGCATACCGCAGGAAGTCGGCGTAGTCCAGGCGATAGAGTTCGGTGTCCGAGACCGCCGAGACTTTCGCCGAACGCGGTCTGCCGTCGAAAAACGAAAGCTCGCCGACGACCGATCCTGGGTGAACCTTGGCAAGGGCTCCCATGCTCTGGCTGGTCAGGGCGTCGGCGAATTTGGATCGCGCCAGCTTGCCGTTATGGTGGCAGTTCCTTGAAATCTTCGCAGCATGGGGACACGCGCACCCCTCAAAGCACACCTTGGGGCATCGACATCCATAGTGCCGTGTCGACTCGTTTTACAGCGCCGCGCCTGTTACGGGCGCTTAGTGTTATAAATACCTGATTTTACAGAACAACTATCGCTTGCCTGCTTCTTGCTTGGCATCCTCCCGCGGGCAGGAGGGATCGCTCGGTAAGGCGGCGTAAACCGCGACCATCGAAGCGGACTGAACCTGCCCGATCGGGAGGAAGCATGCGCATCAAACATGTCGTCACGGCACTCTTGCTGCTTGGTCTGCCCGCGTTAAGCGTCGCGCAGGCCGCTCCTTTGGACTCGGTCACCGAGTTGCCCGAACCCGAGACGCTCGCGCTACTGGCGATCGGAGCGGTGGGCTGGGCGATCGCGCGCTGGTCCAAGCGCAAGTAATTTCACTGCGTATCGATGGAGCGGCGCCGCATTCACCAGGCGGTGCCGCTTCCGTTTGATTTCTGCGGCTGCCAAAAGCAGCGGCGGTGTTCGAGACGCGCGTAGTTCGCGGATCCTGCTACGCGCTCGATCGGCTCACAACAGCTGGTTGCGCTCGATAATAACCATTGCCGACAAGCAGTGCCCGGCCGCGTCTACCCTCGTCAGCGGCTCGTATATTCCCGCCAGGAATCCTCCGGCGTACTCGGCCATCCGGGGCGCCTCGAGATAGGCCGAACCGCCGAGCGGCAACCTCTGCTGGCCCGGTTTGATTTGAAGTGTCTCCAGCTTAGCGACCTCGCGCGAAAGCCAATCGAGCATGAACCGCGTCCGATCCGTATTCTTCTCGCCGGAGTACTGCAAGGCCGCGACGATCGAGGCGATGCCTTCCATCGCCGCGCAATTGTTGCCTTCCGCGCGCAAGCGACTCTGGAACCGCTCGACAAATTCATCACTCAGTTGTCGCAGGAACGCCAGGAATTTCGGATCATGCGTCGTCCTGTAGCGTTGTGCCGCGGCCATCCCGCCCCAGCCTAGAAACATCACGCTCGGATTTTCGGAGTAACGTCGTATAAGCGTATCGTCCAGATCCGACAGGGCATTCATCGCCCGCAAGTCGTCCGGATGCATATCACCGTGAACGGCAAGCGCGAGCCAGGCTTCGCCGTTGCCGTAGTCGGAATCGTCGATGGCCAGCGGATCCTGTCGAAACCCTCCGCCCGGAATGCGCAAACCAAGCAAGCCGTCGAGCCAGGCCGCGCGCAATCCGGCGAAGCTTGCATCACCTGATGCGTGCGCGTAGGTGAGCTCGGTTAACAGCGCCAGCGCGACCGTGCCGACCAGCGCGTCGGCGTAGTTGCCGTTGGGGCTGACAACCTTGCCTTCTCCCGAGGGTCGATAGAGCAACCCGAAGCGGTCGAGCGCGGCCTTGAGCTTCCACCGGCCCACCGGGAGCGAAAGGATGCGCGTTCCCTCGATGAACCGCTGCGTTCGCGTCTTGCCGATAGGAAGCGAAAGTCTGCCGAAAGCAAGCAGCGTGCGTCGAACCCGGTCGCGGGCGCGGGTGTCTTTGGTGTAGTCGTAGTAGTTGGCCAATGCGGCTGCGGCAGTTGCCTGGCGAATCAGATTGGCGGGCGAGATCCGATCGGGTTCGATCGGCTGGTCGGCCATAAAGTCGAAGCCGTACGGAAGAAAGTCCCCAGCTTGCGACGGCGCGACCCAGCTATCGACGGTGAGTCGCATGATCGCGGGGATATCCGGGGCGGCCGTCGCGGCAGCCCCGATCCATCCGCTCGCCGCGCCGGCGACCATCGCGAGAAGCACGCGGCGAAGCGCAAACCTGCCTGGAGAACCGCGCAAATTCCCCCCCAAAGTCGATGCGATCCGGCGCTTGCGGCGGTTGGCGAACTGGATAACCGAGAATCACATGGACAGGGTCCTGGCTGCAACTCCCGCCACGACCCGGAATCAGGCTGGCGGCGCCCTGCGTCTCGAGGATGGGCGGAATCAAGCGCTGACATGGACCGCGACATTGACCGCAAAAAAAAGCGGCCCGAAGGCCGCTTGTGGCGTGACGCTTTGTTACTTCGTCATCCGCGCGGATCGCCGTTGTCGTCGACGGTAAGCGTCGGCCCCGGAGGCGCGCTCAATTGGACGTGATGCTCGATCCCGCGGAAGTTATAAGTGACATCCCAATAATCCGGCTGCAACTGACCTTGCACATTTTCGCAGCGTTGTACGTCCTGGCTGTAAACGGTTTGCTCGCCTCGTCCGACGTTGGCGCCGATCGCCGCGCCGGCAACCGCGCCGCCCGCGGTGGCTATGTCTCTTCCGTGCCCGCCGCCGACCTGGTGGCCGAGTACGCCGCCGATGACCGCGCCGACGATCGCTCCGGGAACGTTGACCCCGCGACGTTCTTGATAGGCCTGGTCGGGTTCCACCCAGCATCGCTGCTCGGGCGGCCCGACGACGGCATGCACCGAGCTCACCGGCACTTGGTACAGTCGCTCCACGGGAGCGGGGGCATAAGCCGGTGCAGCCGCCACTGCAGGCGGAGGTCCGTAGACAGCCGGGGGAGGACCGTAGCCGGGAGCAGGCGCCTGGTCGTAACGCGCGACGCTGTCGACGGGTCGGACCGATGAGATGCGCTCGCTCATGCCCATCGAACGCAGCGAGTCATAGTTGCCCGGCTGCACCACGACGCAACGGCCTCGGAATTGAGAATTCTCGCAGACTTGCCAAGTGCCTCCACTGACAACCAGCGACCGAGCACGATCGTTGAATCCGAGAGGATCGAAATCATAGATCGCCCTGTCTGCGGTAAACGCGGGACCTCGGAAGCCTTCGCCATCGTAAAGCGTAATCTGTGCCGCTGCCTGCGTCGCCAATGCCACGCCAGCGACCGCAAGCGCCATTTTCAAGGTTCGCATAAATATCTCCTGTGCCATGACCCGCATCGCGATGCGGGACTCGCGCCACGGGTAAATGGTAGCTTTCTGCGGGTATCGAGGTTGTCAGGAGTTATCCGAAAATGATGTAGGACGTTGGCCGGGCGCGTGCTGCCAGCCTCGCTCGCCGGCGGAAAACAATGCTTCTTCCGCCTTGCGGCCGCAAACACCGTCTATCGTACTGGCGGCCGACCGGCGCCGCGTTCAGAATCGGGCGTGGCTGAAAACATCATGGCGTTGACACCTCTGCACGCACGTTCTTCCGGAGTGCCGACAGCTGATCGGCCGGCGGCATGCCCAGGATTCTGATCGGCACGGCTTCGTGGACCGATAAGAGCCTGATCGGGTCGGGCCGTTCTATCCGCCGGGCTGCAATACGCCGGAAGAGCGCCTGCGTTACTACGCTTCGCAGTTTCCGATCGTCGAAGTCGACAGCAGCTATTACGCGCTGCCGGATCCTCGCGTCGCTCAGCTATGGACCGATCGCACGCCTGAGCGACTTCACATTCAACATCAAGGCTTTTCGGCTGTTCACCGGACACCAGACCGCACCATCGGCCCTGCCGAAAACATCGCGAAGCGATGGGGCCGATCGGGAAGAAGAACATCTACTACAAGGATATGCCGGTCGAGTTGCTCACCGAAATGTGGCGCTTGTACCGCACCGGCATCGAGCCGCTCAAATACGCACGGCAAGCTCGGCGCCGTGCATTTCCAGTTCGCGCCGTGGGTCGCCTTTCACCCGAAAAATCTCGCAGCACATCGAGGAATGTCAGCGCCAGCTCGATGGCTTTCGGCTATCGATCGAGTTCCGCAACCGGACCTGGTTCGAAGGCGAGCACGAACGTGCAACACTCGACTTCGAGCGCTCTCGCGGACTGGTCAACGTCGTTGTCGACGAGCCGCAGGGTGTGACGAACTCGATTCCGCAGGTGTGGGAAGTGACCAATCCCGAGCTGGCGATCGTTCGGCTTCACGGGCGCAATCACGCGACCTGGAACAAAAAGGGTCTGTCGTCGTCGGCGCAGCGCTTCAACTACGATTACACCGATGAAGAGCTCGGTGGCCTCGCAAAGCAGATCGGCTCGATCGCCGCGTCGAGCGTGCATGTGATCTTCAACAACAACTACGAAGATCAGGGTCAACGCAATGCCAGGACCCTGGCGTTGATCACCGAGACGCTCTGAGCGGCCGGCGCATTCACTCGCTGACGCTTGCTCCCGAGCCGCCCATCTCCTTGGGCAGGTCTTTCAGCTTGGTCACGCCGTCCTTGATCGGCAGAACGCTTTCCTGATAATGCACGTGCACGCCGGGCTTGAACGGCAGGTCCGGAATGACGGCGGCGTAGACATCGGTCAGGTGCATTCCGGGATGCTCGGTGAGAATATGGCCGCCGCAGGTCTTGCACCACTTGCGGTAGCTGTGCGGTGATTTATTGTATGTCCCGATGTTGTCGGCGCCGCGCGTGATGCGCACGGCGTCGGGAGCCCAAAGCGTGAACGCGTTCACCGGGCCCGCCGACCAGTGCCGGCACGATTCGCAATGGCAGTAGCCCATCGCGACAGGCTCGCCGGTGACCGTCAACTGCACCGCGCCGCAAAAACAGGATCCGCTATAGGCTTTGGGTTGGTCCATTGAGCATTCTCCTCGACGAAATTCGATTGATCTTCACTGAATGATGAATCGCGCACTATAGCGCGCGAGTGGGCGGGGCAGCGGTGACCGTCAGCAGGCGATGCAGCGCCTCGCGAGCCCTTCGCGGCACGATGCATACGCGGCGAGACTTTGCTGAAGCAGGTCGTCGGCAACGGGTATCTGCACGTAATGCTGGTGCCTGGCTTCGTCGTTCCGGACGACGGTCCCGGTCCGTATCGTCGGCGAAGGATCGCCGTGACCCGGCGCGCCGGTCAAGCGAAACGTGCGATAGTCGGCCTGCAGCGGTTTGCCGAGCTCGAGCCAGCGAGCAAGCTCGATCAGCACGCGTTCGGTGTCGCCGAGCAGCCCCTCGGACTCCAGGAACAGCGCGTTGCCGTCCAGACGCGCGCAATAGCTTTCGAGCTGCCGCAAGCGCGTAACGTAGTAGTCGGCGACTCGCACTGGGTCGCTGAATTTGCCTTTGTGGCCGCGCGCGTGGGCCATGTTCAGGATGCTGCGGAGCGTGTCCTCGGGATTGCGCAACAGGAAGAGGACTTTCATCTCCGGCCGGTCGAGGACGCCGGGAGCGATTTCGCGATGGTTGTGCAGGATCTTGTCGAGCACGTATCGGCCGAGCACCGGGTTATCCGTCGCCTCCTGGACCTTCCTTGCAAGGCGTTGCAGGTCGAGGCGGCTGAAATACGATAGGTGTGCTTCCCCATAGCCCGAGATTTCGGGATGGCTGCCGAGAATGTGGCAGAGCAGGCTGGAAAAGCTCCGCATGTGGCTGACGACGAAAAGAAAGCGGCCCGTATGACGGGCCGGCTGCGCGCCGTACTCGTACTGGACATTGGACAATATGCCGTTGCTCCCCATCGCGACATGGTGTTGCCCGGCGGTCGAGCCGTCGTTGGTCTTGCGTGGCGTATTCTTTCAGATTCCTGACCACAAGATAAGCGGGGAGCACGGCTTAACCGCCAGCCATTGGGCCCGGGTTCGACGACGGCGCAGGCAAACGCGTAAGGGCGGCGCCGGTCCAAGCGACTGATGCGCAGCCGGCTCCCGATTCGAGCCCGTGCAGGCATAATCCGGCATGGATGGCCCGGCGGCGCTCCCGGCAAAGCCATACCCTAGGAGATTCTCATGTTCTCGGTCCTGCAAAAAAGCTTCGCCGCGGCAGCGCTCGCCGCACTCTGCGTCAGCGGCTGTGGCAGCAGTTCCGTCGCCGCCACCTTGCCCGACCCGGCCGTCGATGCGGCCAAGACGGCCGACAAGCAGGCCGCTACCGCGGTATTCGCCGGGGGTTGCTTCTGGGGCGTCGAGGCGGTGTTCAAGCACGTCAAGGGCGTTACTTCGGCCGTGTCTGGCTATGCCGGTGGAAGCGCGAAGACCGCGCATTACGAGATCATAGGAATGGGGCTGACCGGCCACGCCGAATCGGTGCAGGTCACCTATGACCCGTCACAAATCTCGTACGGGCAACTGTTGCGGGTGTTCTTTTCGGTGGCCCACGATCCGACGCAGCTCAACCGCCAGGGTCCGGACGTGGGGACGCAGTATCGTTCCGCAATCTTTTACGCAGATCCCGAACAGCAGCGCATCGCGCAGGCTTATATCGACCAGCTGTCGAAGGCGAAAACGTTTGCGCGCCCGATCGTGACCCAGCTGACGCCGCTCAATGCGTTCTATCCGGCGGAGGACTATCACCAGGACTATCTGGCCAAGCATCCGGAGAGCATGTACATCGTCGTCAACGACATGCCGAAGCTCAATAACCTGCGCCAGGAGTTTCCGCAGATTTACGTCAGCCGCTGACCGGCGCCGGCCCCTTTCGTCAGATCAGGCCGCCGATGATGTTGATACTCATGGCCAGGATCGTGATGTTGAAGACGAAGGACAGGATCCCGTGGATCAGCGTGATTCGCCGCATGTGCCGCGCCATGACTGCGACGTCCGAGACTTGCGACGTCATGCCGATCACGCAGGCGTAGTAGGCGAAGTCGAGGTAGTCGGGCTCGCCCTCGTCCGGAAATTTGAGGCCGCGCTGATGTTCCTTGTCGTCCGCGGGACGCGCGTAATAGAGCCGCGCGTAGTGGAACGCGAACAGCGTCTGTATCAGCAGCCATGACAGGAGCAGGGCCGCGACGGTGAGCGTCAGATAGCCCGCTCGCGGCCAAAATTCCAGATTTCTGAGGTTGCCTGCAAGAAAGCCGATCGCAACAAAGCTCGCAGCTGCGGCGGTCGTGACCAGCAGGAAGATCACGTATCCGCTCTGGTCGTATCGCTGCGCCCGGACGCGTGTCATCTCGTCGTCGGAACGCGCGACGATCATCCAGGCGAGAAACAGGTAGACCACCGCGCCGACGTCCCAGCCGAGCAGCAGGCGCGTGCCCGTCCCCAGCCAGCCCCGTGTCAGCACGTCGGCCGCCACCGCGATCACGACGACGAGCGCCAGGCGCATCGGCGGCGCCAGACGCAAAATCCAAGGCAGTTTGATTTCGGCCATCGCAGGTCCCCGCGCGCCAGCCGGCTCGCTCAGGCGCAACGTCGCGGCGGCGCTGGAGTACGCCCGTCGTTGCCAAGTGCGATTGTAAGGGGCTAGAACAGGCAGCGGGCGGCGTTTCAGTTGACGCTGTTATAATGCCAACGTCATACGCACTATCTGGATAGGGCGAACCCGGTTAAACCAGGGGGCGCAAATGTACGGGCTTCCGGATTCCGTGACAGCGGGACCCGTCCGCCAGCGACGGCCCGCCGATTGCTCAGCAAACAGCACTCACGGTCCCTCGTACGCGGCCTCGCCAGACCCGAGCTCGAGGACTGTCGACCGCGGCAAAAGCCTGGCGAGCAACCGGTACACATCGAGATCGAACAGCGTTCGCCGCGGGTACTCCAGCATGTCGCCGAACTCGCCTTCGTCGTGCGCGGTGCCGAGCCAGCACCAATCGCGGAACAGGTGGACCTCGGTGCGCTCGCGCGCCATATTCGCTTCGCGGACGGCGATGGTGCCCCGATACGGCCACGGCTTCAGTGCGTACGGCGCCAGCGCCTCGCGCAGCCGCTGCTGATGCTCGCGCGCGGTCTCGGCGCCGACGCATGCGCCGGCGCACTTTTTCAGCTGCCGCGCGAAGCAGGGACCGTTGCGCCGGTCGAGCCCGAGGGCGGTCCAGCACAAATGTGCGTCGGCGGCGACATGTCGCAGCGTGGCGCGCGCCGCCTGCCGTGTCGAAAATGGACCGTACAGGTCTTCGAGCGCGCCCGGATCGATCGCATCGGAGCGCAGGTAGTCGGGCGGGGAGGGCTCGGCAGTGATGCATAGCGCCAGCATTTCGTTGCGCCGCCGCAGCCGCTGGTTGTAGACCGGGAACAGCGCCTTGATCAGCTGCGACTCCCGCAGCAGCGCGCCGATCTCGCCGGCAGTTTCCTCGAACTCGATGCGCGTGATCTCGGCCGACAGCCGCAGGTCGTTGGCGTTGCGGTGGTCGGACGAGAAGTGCGAAGCGACGCGCGCGCGCAGATCGATACTCTTGCCGATATAAAGCGGCAATGAGTTCAGGCCGTAGAACAGGTAAACGCCCGGCGCCTCGGGAATTCCGTCCAGCGCATCGGCCGGGAGCTGCGGCGGAAGGCTGGGCGCCTTGAGCATGCGCGCGATTGCGGCATCGACGACTTCGGCCGTCTGCTCGCGGTACACCGTCTGGATGAACGCGAGCAGCACACGTGCGTCCCCGAGCGCGCGGTGCCGATCGCTGACCGGCAGTCGATGACGTTCGATCACTGCGTCCAGGTTGTGCGGACCACGATCGGGATACAGGCGACGCGACAGCTTGACCGTGCAGATCACCTTGGCGTGAAAGGCTTTGCCGAGGCGACCGAATTCCTGCTTCAGGAAGCCATAGTCGAAGCGGGCGTTGTGCGCGACGAACACGCACCCGGCCAGCCGCTCGGCGATCTCGTTGGCGATCTGCCCGAACGTCGGCGCACCCGCGACCATGGCATTGGTGATCCCCGTCATCGCCTGGACGCCGTTCGGAATGCTGCGCTGAGGGTCGACCAGGCTCGACCATTCACTGACCCGCGCACCGTCGTCGACGCGCACGATGCCGACCTCGGTCACGCGGTCGGCGCCGGCCGATGTGCCGGTGGTTTCGAGATCGACGAAAGCGACGGAGGGGGCGAACAAGAGGAAAAGGAGCTTGACGAACGATCGTTCTCTAGTCTACACCGGATGTCCAACCCAACGTGCGCGCGCCGGCATTGCCGTCATCGGCGGGCGCTGTGGGAAAATTCCGAGGTTTGCCGCGTCGACGATCGGCCACAAGCAAACATTGCAATGAGGATTCCGACAGTCACCGGGGCAGAAGAAAGGCCGCCCGAGCCCGCAGCTCCGGTCTCACAGCCGGCCGCCGCGCGCGCCAATCTGTACGTCGCGCGCATGCTGCAGCAGCATCTGGTCGACGATCCGGCGGCGAAAAGCTGGGCTAGCGATGGCAGCGCGGTGCTGATCGACATTTCGGGTTTCACCAAGCTGTCGGAAGCGCTGGCGCGCAAGGGCCGCGAAGGCGCCGAGCAGATCACCGAGCTGATCGGACACATTTTCGAGTTGATGCTCGCGGTCGCCTACGATAGCGGCGGCAGCCTGCTCAAGTTCGGCGGCGACGCGCTGCTGCTATGGTTCGAAGGCGATGGTCACGCACCGCGCGCATGCCGGTCCACGCTGCTGATGCGCGACGTGTTGCGCGAAGTCGGCACAGTCGAGCTTCCCGGCGTCAGTGCGACGTTGCGAATGTCGCAAGGCGTGCATTCGGGGCGCTTCCACTTTTTCGCCGTGGGCAGCGCGCATCTGGAACTCCTTCCGGTTGGACCTGCGTGGACTCGGTTGGTGGGGATGCAGCACGCCGCGGAGCCCGACGAAGTCCTGGTCAGCGCGGAAACGGCCGCATCGGTTCCACCTGATTGTGTCGGAGAGCCCAAGGGACCCGGCCGAGTCCTGCGGCAGGAGCCTCCCGGCTACGGCGACAAGATGCCGCGCAAGCCTCGTCCGCAGATGTCGGCGGAGATTGTTGCGAATTGCCTTCCTCCGGCGATCCGCACGCATGTGCTCGGCGGCGCAGGCATTCCGGAACATCGGCCCGTCACGATCGCGTTCATCCGCTTCGAGGGCACCGACGCGCTGATCGAGGAACGCGGGGCGTCGGCCGCGGCCGACGCACTGCATCGGCTGCTGGGCATCGTCGAGACCGCCGTGGACGAGCAGGGCGTTTCGTTTCTCGCGTCCGACGTCGATGCCGACGGCGGCAAGCTGATACTGACCGGCGGTGCGCCGAAAGCGACCGGCAACGACGAGGAGCGCATGCTGCTCGCGCTGCGCAAGATCATCTCGAGCGAGCTGCCGATCCCGGTGCGGATCGGCGTTCATCGCGGCGCCGTCTTCGCCGGCGACATCGGCCCGTTCTACCGCCGCGCGTATACGGTGATGGGCGATGCGGTCAACCTGGCGGCGCGCTTGATGGCCAGGGCCGATCCCGGGAAGATTTACGCTACGACGGAAGTGCTCGATCGTTCGAACACCGTGTTCGAATCGGAGCGTCTCGAGCCGTTCGCGGTGAAGGGCAAGGCCGAGGCGGTTCAGGCGTGGGCGCTGGGGCGCGCGCAAAGCTCGAAGGCGCGGCAGGTGTCATCGCAGCGCCTGCCACTCACCGGTCGCAACGCGGAGTTGGGCATCATGCGCAAGGCATTCGCCAGCGCACGCTCGGGGGCGGGCCGCCTGATCGAAGTCGTCGGCGATTCCGGAATCGGCAAGACCCGCTTGCTCGAGGCGCTGCGCGACGCGGCGGCCGGACTCAACAAGCAGCACGCGACCTGCGAGGCGTATACCGCCTCCGCGCCTTACGCGGTGTGGAGCGAACTGCTGCGCGAATACATGAAATTCGGTCGCGAAGATCCCGAGATGGTCATTGCCGAGCGTCTTCGCGAAGAAGTCGTGAAGAGCGCTCCCGATCTGGCGCCCTGGCTGCCGCTGATTGCCGTCGCCTTCGGACTGGAGGTCGCGGCCACGCCCGAGGTCGAAATGCTCGCGCAGGCCAACCGCCGCGCAAAGGTGCACGAATCGGTCGCGCGCTTCCTGGCGGTGATGATGCCCAAGCCGCAATTGATCGAGATCGAGAACGCGCACTACATGGACGAGGCTTCGGCCGAGCTGCTGTCGTACCTGCTCGGCGAGATCGGGACCCATCCGTGGCTTTTCGCGGTGGCGCGCCAGGGCTCCAAGGGGTTCGTGGCGCCCGAGACCGAGACCGTGGTTCGCGTCGAGCTGAAGCCGCTCGCTCCGCAGGATGCGCTGCGGCTTGCGCAGCTGGCGACCCAGCAGACTCCGGTCGCCGGGCATGTACTCGAGGTCGTGGCCACGCGCTCAGGTGGCAATCCCCAGTTCCTGCGCGACCTGTTGCAGAAGGTGGTCAACGCCGGCGGCATCGCGGACCTGCCCGATTCCGCTGAAGCGGCGGCGATGGCGCAGATCGACTCTCTTTCACCTGAAGATCGCACCGTGGTTCGCCATGCCTCGGTATTCGGGTTGACCTTCCATCCACGGATGCTCGCGTGGTTTGTCGACGACGAATTTTCCGCGCCTGCGCCGGCGGTGTGGGATCGGCTCGGCGATTTGTTCGACCAGGAGCCGGACGGGTACCTGCGATTTCGTCGAACGCTGTTGCGCGAATCGGCGTACCAGGGGCTGCCGTACAGGCTGCGGAGGAAACTGCACGGCGCAATCGCGACGCACCTCGAAGAGGAACTGGATTACCCCGAGGATATGGCGGGCATCCTCTCGTTGCATTACTTCGAAGCAGGCGACTATCGGCCGGCATTGCGTTATGCCACCGCGGCAGCAAGGCGCGCCGAAGGGATATACGCCTATGTTGAAGCCGCCGGGCTGTATTCGCGCGCCGCGCACGCCGGGCGCCAGCTGACCGATGTCGGCCCCCACGAACTTGCCGTGATCAATCAGGCCCTGGGCGACTCGTGGTACCGCGCAGGCGAGTTTCGCAAGGCGTCCGAAGGCTATGTCGCCGCCAGGGAACAGGTCGGTGACGATCGGCTGATGCATGCCGGCTTCCTGCTCAAGCTGTCGCACGTCGAGGAAAAGCTAGGCAACTACACCGAAGCGCGGCGCTGGACCGAGCAAGCGCGGAACATGCTGAGTGAACTGTCGGGGACCGAAGCGGCGCGTGAAATGGCGCGGTCGAGCGCGTGGTATGCGATGTTGCTGCAGGCCGAAGGGCGCACAACCGAGGCGCTGGATTGGGCCGAGCGCACGCGTATCGACGCCGAAGCCGCTTCCGACGCCGAGGCACTGGGCGACGCGTATTTCGTGATGGGCTGGGCCTATGGCGAGCTGGGCAAGCAGGGCGCACAGGGACTGATGCAGCGCTCGCTCGAGGCCTATCAGCAGGCCGACAACCTCTCCCGCCAGGTCGGTGTGCTGTCGACGCTCGGCGTCGTTTGCCAATGGGAAGGCCGCTGGGACGAGGCGCTGTCGTATTACGAGCGCAGCCGCGATACCGCGCTGACCATCGGCAGCAGTGTCGACGCTGCAGTTGCGCGGATCAACATCGCAGAGATCCTGACCGATCGGGGCGAGTGGGGCGAAGCCGAGGCGCTGCTGCTGCAGACGCTGCCGCTATGGAAGGCAGCGCAGTATCACTACTTCCTCGGCGCCTGCTTTACGCAGCTGGGACGAGTGTCGCTGCGCCTGGGCCGCTTTGATGAAGCATTGAGTCGACTCGAAGAAGCCAAGGCGAGCTTTCTTCGGGTCGGCGCTGACAAGGAATTGCCGGCAGTCGAGGCACGCATTGCCGAATGCCGCGTCGCCATGGGCAATCCCGATGCGGCGATCGAGCTTGTCGGAGGAATCCTCGCTCAGGCAAGTGCATCGAGCAGCGCGGCGCGGGTAGCGTCGCTGCTCGAGCGCGTGCAGGGCCACGCGCTGCTCCAGCAAGGCGATTTATGGAGCGCACGCGATTCGCTGGAAGCGAGCCTCGCTGCGGCCAAGGAAAGAAACGACCTCTTCGAGGCGACACTGACAATGCTTTCGCTAATCGAGCTGGACCGCCTGGAAGGCGTCGAGCCGCCGCACGAGATGGTGTCCGAGAGCCGTTCGCTGCTGGCGAGCCTCAAGGTGCGCGCCGTTCCGCCGGTGCCCACGCCGAAGCAGTAACCGCCTCAAAAGCGAAGCGGCCCCGCAGGGCCGCCTCGATTGTCGCATTTCGCGCGTTTGCTACGGCAGTCTTACGTAGCCGTCGCCGATGTCGATGACCTTGGTTTCATCATCGCGATGCGCGATGCACATCTGCGCCTGGTTACCTGCGGCGTAGGGGGCGACAGTTCCTTCCGGGAGGATCGGCAGCGGCGTGCTCATGACCAAAGCGCCGTGCGAATGGTTATCCACGGACGTGCCGCCTACCCCGCGTTGGACCACTATCAACGCTTCGCCTTCGCCGTCGGTGTCAGTGCAATCACCTGGGTCGGCGGGGTCGTTGTCAATGTCAAGGCACACAAACTGCACCGTGATGCGCTCGGTTCCGATAACGATGTCAAACTCGCTGCCCGGAACATTTGGGCTAAACGGGTCGCTCCCGGCCGGGAAAGGGATGCTGCCAGCCGGGGGACCAGGTGGCGGCGTCGTCGTATCGATCGCTATGTACTGGGTTTCGTCGCCTGGTGGTCCCAGGTCGACCGACAAGGTCCCGTAGGGCGTTGGCAATTGATTCGGCTCGATGCAGTCGAGCGCGGGGATAAAGGCCGGACCATTGCTGTCAGTCAACCAGGCCAAGTCTGCTGGTATGGTGTCGCAAACGCTGTACTCGAACGTCGCTCTCGGATCGCCTGCCACGCCGTCCGGCCACCTGAAATGGACCTGGTGGTTCGTCGACACCGTGTTGGTCACGAAAAGCGGAAGGGCGCCCCCCGTGCTGCCGTCCTTGTCATAAAAGCCCCGCTGCCCCGTAACCACGCACGGGTTGCTGCTGTTCGGCACGTTGAACGTTCCGTTACTCCCGACGTTAGCGGACAGAATGGGTGTCGCAAGAGTTGACTGGCCCGGCACCAGGTCGAAGGTCTGGCCATTGAGTTGCCCGCCGGTCCAGACCATCGCGCTCCATGAGATGCCGTCTCCAGAGTCGCCCAGGTGGATGGTCAGATAAAAAGGCGCTTCCCCAGCCTTCTGAGGGGCCATCTTCGTAACCGAAACCGTCGAACTCGTAAACGTCGCCTTCCCGCTTGCCGGCTGATCTACGCCGACGATCGTCGCGCCGGCGGCCGTGAGCTTGAATGAGCTGATCGTTGAATTGCCGAGGCTCTTCAGAGAGGCTGTCACCGTTAACGGCGCTAACGAAGTCATCGACAGACTGTATTGCTTCTTGTCGTTGCCGGCGACGCTAGGCAACGCGAACGCTACGATCGCTGCGGCCAACACGGAGCACAGTAACGTGCGCAAGTTATTCATCGCTTATTCCCCCCGACGTACAGTTGACAAACCAGAGACCAGCGCGAAAGCGTTACGAGCGGCCACTCGCCGGTCGCAGTCCTTAAGGACGCGTAGTTGTACTCTGCTCCGCATTGTTGTCAAGGTGGCTATTCTGCATTTCACGATCATGACAGGCGTTGTAGATGCCAAAGACATTTCCGCCCGTCGTGCTACGAAGCCCGCGGCAGAGTGGAATAGCGGATTTCCGAGAACTACGGGGGTCCCGAAAGGCGCCAGCTGTAGCGCGCAACCGATGCGAAGCGATTTTGTGTCTGAGGGATAGAGATCGGGGACCGACGGGCGGATTCGCACCGCACTCCCGAGCGGTTGAAGCGGCTCCCCTGAAGTTACGGTCCAGAAGAGGCCGCCGGGGTAGGCTTGACTGACGAACGATCGTTCGGTACGCTAGCATCATGTCGAACGACCGTTCCTATCTGGAAACGCTGCAGGACTACTACACCCGGCACCACGCGTTCCCGTCGTACTCGTCGATCGGATCGTTGTTGGGCTTGCGCTCGAAGTCCTCGGTCGCGGCGCTGGTGGCGAGGCTCAAGCTTGGCGGCTACATCGAATCGACGCCGGATCGCCGGATCGCACCGACGCGACGCTTTTTCGAGCGGCCGCTGGCGGAGGCGCCTGTGCACGCGGGCTTGCCGAATCCGATCGACGACGCGCCCGCCGACGCGCTGACGATCGACGATTATCTGATCGATCGCCCGTCGCAGACGGTGCTGGTGCGGGTCAAGGGCGACTCGATGACCGACGCCGGCATTTTCGAGGGCGACCTGGTCGTGGTCGAAAAGCAAAGCACGGCGCGCCGCGGCGACATCGTCATCGCCATCGTCGACAATCAGTTCACCCTGAAGCGGCTGGATCTCGAGCGCGGGCAGTTCATCCTGCGTCCCGAAAACAAGGCCTATCCGGTCATCCGCCCGGAAGGAACGCTGGAGATCTTTGGCGTCATGGTAGGGCTGGTGCGCAAATACAACTGACCAGCGCCGCGCTGCGGCGCGCTCCGCCTGGTCAAACGTCGACGCGCGCGACTTCGACCAGTACGTCGTAGAACGTCGCCGCGCGCCCCATGTCCGTAAGTGCCTGGCCCGTCACCATGTTTGCATTGGCGCCGTCCGGCGAAAGCTTGCGCCACCAGATCGACGGCGCGACGACGACACCTGGCCGCGTACGATCGGTGATGCGCGCGGTGACGACGAACGCCCCGCGATCGTTGTAGACGCGTACCTTGTCTCCGTCGCCGATGCCCCGTGCCGCCGCATCCTCGGCATCGATATCGAGCCAGGGTGTTTTTTCCGTCTCCAGAAACACGGGGAGTCCGCCGAAGCTCGAGTTGAGCGCATTGCGCGCCGGCGGCGACAGCATCGCCAGTGGAAAGCGACGCGCGAGAGTTGGGTCGCTTGCGACGGATTCGCGAGGCGGCGTGTAGGTGGGCAGCGGGTCGAGCCCCTGCCGGCGCAACGATTCCGAATAGAACTCGCACTTGCCCGACGGGGTCGGGAAATTGCCTTCCGCGAATGGCGCATACGGCGCCGGTACGTTCAACCGCTGCCAGCCCTGTGCCTTGAGCGTCGTCCAGTCGATGCCGGTCATGCGCGGGTGGCTGGCGACGAATGCGTTCGCCGCCATGCTCTCGTCGCTCTCGGCGAAGCAGGGCTCATCAAACCCCATCCGCGCAGCGAGCAGCCTGAACATCTCGGTGTTCGGCTTGGCTTCGCCCAGCGGCGCGATCGCCGGATTGTTGGCCAGCGCATAGAGGTGGCCGTACGACGAATGCACGTCCAGGTGCTCGAGTTGCGTCGTCGCGGGCAGAACGATGTCGGCGTAGTCGGCGGTGTCGGTGAGGAACACGTCGTGCACGACGCAGAACAAGTCCTCGCGCGCGAAACCGGCGACGACCTTGCCCGAGTCCGGCGCCACCGCCACCGGATTCGAGTTATAGACGAACAACGCGCGAATCGGCGGATCGTCGGCCTCGAGCAGTGCATCGCCGATCGTCGACATATTGATCGTGCGCGGGCTATTCCAGCTCAGCTCGGGATGCTCGAGCGCCGCCGTGTTGATCGGATACGTGCCGCTGGACGATAAAAGCGCGCCGCCGGCGGCGTGGCGCCACGCGCCGACCAGCGCAGGCAGGCATGCGACCGTGCGGATCGCCATGCCGCCGCCGGCATGCCTTTGCATGCCGTAATTCAGACGGATCACGGCGGGCCCGATGGTGCCGTAGTCGCGAGCCAGCGCGACGATCTGCGCTTCGCGCAATCCGGTGAGCGAAGCGACGCGCGACGGCGGGTAGTCGCGCACGCGCTGTTCCAGCGCATCGAATCCCAGCGTGTAGCGGTCGATGTAATCGCGATCGATCAGGTTTTCGGCGATCAGGACGTGCATGATGCCGAGCGCGAGCGCGGCGTCGGTGCCCGGCATCAGCGCCAGGTGCTCGTGGCATTTCTCTGCGGTCTGGCTGCGGTATGGGTCGATCGCGATCAGCTTGGCGCCGCGGCGCTTGGCCTCCTGCACGCGACTCCACAAATGCAGGTTCGATACGACCGGGTTCGAGCCCCAGATCAGGATCAGCTTCGCATTTTCGAATTGCTCGAGGTCGGTGCCGATCGATGCGCCGATCGTCGCGGCATATCCTGCCTTGCCGGCGGTCGCGCAGATCGTGCGGTCGAGCAAAGACGCGCCGAGCTTGTGAAAAAAGCGCCGGTCCATCGAGCCGTATTGGAGCAATCCCATCGTTCCGGCATAGCTGTAGGGGAGAATCGCCTGCGGGCCATCGGTCGACTCGGCGATTTCCCTGAAGCGCGAAGCGATCGTGTCGAGCGCTTCGTCCCAGCCGATGCGCTCGAAGCGGCCTTCGCCCTTGGCGCCGACTCGGCACATCGGGCGCAGCACGCGCTTGTCGGAATAGGTTCGCTCCAGATAGCGGGCGACCTTGGTGCAGAGCACGCCGCGCGTCGTCGGGTGATCGGGATCGCCTTCGACCTTGATCGCTCGCCCATCGGCTACCGTCACGTGCAGCGCGCAGGTGTCGGGGCAATCGTGCGGGCACGCGCCGCGGACGATCGTGTGTCCGGGCACTTGGTTGGCTGAACGGTCGAGTGGCATCGCGGATCCGCGGGATGACCGTATTGTAATCCGCCCGGCCCGGGCTCGCCCGCGCCCAATGGTTGCGCTATCGTCTCGGGCAGGCGAATCCAGCGAAAGGCCTAGCGTGGCGGCAGCTCTTCCGACGATCGCGCTGCGCTCGGGCGCGGCGATGCCCGTGCTGGGCCTGGGCACCTGGCGCATGGGCGAGCGCCGCGATCGGCGCGAGCGGGAGATTGCTGCGCTCAAGGCTGGCATCGATCTCGGGCTGACGCTGATCGATACGGCGGAGATGTACGGCGAAGGTGAAGCCGAAAAGATTGTTGCCGAAGCGATCGCAGGGCGGCGCGAGCGGATGTTTCTGGTCAGCAAGGTCTACCCGCACAACGCCAGCCGTCGCGGCGCGGTCGCCGCATGCAAGCGCAGTCTCAAGCGCCTGGGCACCGATCACCTCGATCTGTACCTGCTGCACTGGCGCGGCGACGTGCCTCTTGCGGAAACCGTCGGCGCATTCCAGGCGCTGCAGGCGGACGGCAGCATCCGCGCCTGGGGCGTTTCGAACTTCGATAGCAGCGATATCGAGGAATTGCTGGCGCTGCGCGGCGGTGACGAGTGCGCGGCCAATCAGGTGCTCTATAACCTCGTCGCGCGCGGCGTCGAATGGGATCTTGTCCCGCTGTGCCGCGGCGCGGGCATCGCGCTGATGGCGTATTCGCCGCTGGACCAGGGACGATTGCTTCGGGAGCGGGCGCTGCAGGCGATTGCGGCGAGGATCGGTGCAACGCCGGCGCGAGTCGCACTCGCGTGGCTGCTGCAGCAACGCGACGTTGCCGTGATCCCGAAGGCTGCAGACGTTGCGCATGTGCACGACAACTTGTCGGCGGCGACTCTGCACCTTGATCGAGCCGCATGCGAAGAACTCGATCGCGCGTTTCCTCCACCGCGCCGCGCGACTTCATTGCGCGTGCTTTAGCACCTCGCCTTGCCGCAGGGCGGCAGGCCGGTCGACGTTGCGTCAGGACCGGCATGACACCGCGCGAGCACGGGCTGTCAGCGGCGCGGGCGGCGGCTTCACTCAAACAATCAGGCGGTTGTGCGTCGGATGACTGTTCAGCCGGCGCCAATGGCATGGATGTTGCGTAGCCATGTCCATCAGGGCCCCGGCCCAGCCGAATTCAAACTATTTAGGGAGTTAGTCGTGCTTTACACCTACTACGATTACCTCGATTTACCGCCCGGTGCATCCGCGGCGCGCATAGAAGCTGCTTACCAGACGATCAAGCAGCGGCTGGACGCGCGCACCGACGAGACGCTGGTGCGATTGATTCATGAAGCGCACGCGCTGCTGTCGGACCCCGGCCAGCGGCATGTGTATGACGAAGAGCTCGAGCGCAGCGCAGCCGAAGCCGATGCTGAGCTCAAGGCGGTACTCGACGAACAAGCCAACAAGCCCAGCACGCGTCGTGTGCAGGATGTTCCGACGCCGCTGCTGGCCGCGATCCGGGCCTGGGCGTAGCACCATCGACCGTTCGGACGATCCATCGGACTGACCCGAATCGGCACCGAACTGACAGTATTGAATCGCCGCGGTGTGTGATCAAGCTGCCCTTCGCGGCGCAGCGACCGGATACGGACAAACAAGCGGAAGGGCAGCACCGTGAAAAAATGCCAGAATTGCCAATTCTATGATCGCAAGGATGGGCGATCGACCGACGGACGCACGACGATGTGGGGTCAGTGCAGGCGTCATTCGCCGCTGCTCAGTCCTCAACCTCCGCAAAGCGGCAAGACCTATATGGTCGAAGGCATTTGGCCGGTCGTGCGTGACGACGACTGGTGCGGTGAATGGTTCGCGCCCGCGCCGAGCGTTTTGCCGCGGACACATGGCATGATCAACGGACAGGAACTGATGGCCGCGAGCGCGGCGGACAACGGATCGCGCAGCCCGCCGGAATTTCGGCCCTTGGCGGCGGTGGCCGGCGACGACTGAAAGCCGGTCCATCCTTTCACGCGCCGGCTGGCGCGCGAATACCTGTTCTCCAGGTACCCTAGACAACCTCGACGAATTCGTTTGCGTTGCGCCACCATGCGCGACGCGCGGGACATGATAGCGGGCGACTTCGGCTCGGATACCATGGCGGGCAATGAACGCCCTCCTGTCCGCCCTCGCCGACGGCGCGGTCGCCGTTACGCCCAATCGCCGTCTCGCACGACGGCTGCATGCCGAGTTCGACTCGGCACTTGCGTCCAGCGGACGGCGCGCCTGGCCGACGCCGGCAATCCTGCCGTACGCGGGGTGGCTGGCGGCGCTCTGGGAAACGATTCTCGCGCACGAGAGCGCTGCCGAGCCGCGGACGCTATTGAGCGCCGCGCAGGCAATCGCGCTGTGGCAGCGTGTCATCGAAGACTCGGGGGCGACGCTTGCCGACGTGCGCGGTGCCGCTGCACTCGCGTCCGACGCGTGGTCGATTGTCCACGCCTGGGGCGCCGGCGGAGAAAGCTGGCGTAGCTGGCGACAACAAGGCGACGACCAAGACCCGTCACTGTTTGCCGCCTGGGCCGATACGTATCTGGCGCGAACGCGCCGGCTCGGCGTGCTGGACATCGCGCAGGCGAGCGATGCCATTGCGGCGCAGGCCGCAATCATCGGGGCAGCATCTCCGACGATCCTGATCGTAGGATTCGTCGAGCTCACGCCGCAGCAGACGCGACTGTTCACGGTACTCGAAGGCGCGGGCGCGAGCTTGCGGCAGCTCGACAGCTTGATGGCGCGCGTCGGGCACGTCGCGCGTGCGACCGCGCCCACGCCGCGCGAAGAGATCGCCGCCGCGCTCTCCTGGGCGCGCGCCATCGCGGTCGAGCGTCCGGCAGCGCGCATCGGCATCGTCGTCGAAAGTCTCGCCGAGCGCCGCGAGGTCGTGCTCGCGCTGGCGCAGGACATCCTCGACCCGGAGTCGATCCTGCCCGGTCATGCACGAAACGGTGCACCGTTCGAGCTGTCTCTCGGGGTCCGCCTGACGCAAGTGCCGCTGGTTGGTGCGGCACTCGATCTGATCACGCTAAGCGATGGGCCATTGACGCTGGGCGCCGCGGCCACGCTGCTGCGCTCTCCTTATCTGCCGAACGCCGATGCGCTGTGGCAGCGTCACGCAGCGCTGGAGCGTCGCTGGCTGGAGCAGGGCGTGCGCACCCTATCGCTGACCGATGCGATCGCGGCGATCGCACCGTATGCGGCCGAGCTCGCGACCCGGTGGACAAACGGCCGTGATGCGTTGCGCACCGCGCGCGCGACGACGCCGCGCGAATGGGCCGACCTCTGGCGCGACTGGCTTGCCGCGGCCGGCTGGCCCGGTTCACGTGCACTCGACAGCGCGGAATTTCAGACGCGCGAAGCGTGGGAGAAGCTGCTTGCGCAGTTTGCATCGCTCGGTGCCGTCGCGCCGCGTCTTGGCGCCGGGGCGGCGATCGGGGCGCTGCATGCGATGGCGAACGAAACCCTGTTCCAGCCTGAAGGCAGCGATGCGCCGGTCCAGATTCTGGGCGTGTTGGAAGGCGCCGGCCTCGACTTCGATGCACTCTGGGTGGCTGGCTTGTCAGCCGACCGGTGGCCTGCGGCGCCGCGTCCCAATCCCCTGTTGCCGATCGCGTGGCAGCGCGAGCGTGGCGTGCCTCGTGCCAGCGCGCAGCGCGAGCTCGAATATGCCCGCGTACTTACCGAACGATTCGCGCGGGCCGCGGACGAGGTGGTGTTCAGCTCGGCGACCGGGGTCGACGATCCACCGCTATCGCCCTCGGCCCTGGTGCTTGCCCATTCGCCATCGCCGCCGCTCCCCGTGCCTGAGGCCTGGTCTGCCTCGTTGGCGCGGAGCGCGCCTCTGGAAAACCTGGCCGACGAACGCGCGCCGCCGATGCCTCCGGGGTCGGCAATCCGCGGCGGTGCGCGGGCAATCCAGACGCAAAGCGATTGTCCCTTCCAAGCGGTCGCGCGTCATCGCCTCGGCGCGCAAGCATGGCCGACGGCCGGGTCCGGCTTGGCGCCTTTTGAACGCGGGCAGCTCGCGCATGCGACGCTGGCCGCATTCTGGAGCTCGATCCGCGATTGGGCGATGCTGCTGGCCATCGAAGCCGATGATCTCGACATCGAGATCGCGGCGGCGGTCGAAAAGGGCTATGGCCTGTCTGCGCGAAGCGCGGTGGCGCAGTGTGCCCGACGCGGTTCGAGCGGCCGAATCGCGCCGGCTGACCGTCTGTTACGGGCATGGCTGGACATCGAGCGCGCCAGGCCGCCCTTCGCGGTTGCCGCCGTCGAGGCACGGCGCGACCTGGCGCTCGGCGGCATCGGTCTTCGCATGCGCGTCGACCGGATCGATGCCCTCGGCGATGGCGGCATCGCGATCATCGACTACAAGACCGGCGTGCTCAAGCAACCCAAGCCGCAAAAATGGTTCGACGATCGACCGCGTGCATCGCAACTTGGCACCTATACGCTGGCGCAACGCGCAGCCGAGCCTCGGCTCGCGGTGCGCGCGGTTGTCCACGCCGAGCTTCGCACCGCGGGCGTCGCCGCATCCGGCCTCGCCGCTGATCGTGCGGCGTGGCCTGCGCTAACGAACATCGACGCCGCGGGACCCCCTTTGGTAACTGGGGCGCGCTCGAGTCTTGGTGGGAAGCGCATCTGGGCGCGCTCGCCAGCGAGATCGCGGCCGGCGTGGCGACCGTAACGCCGCGCCCGAAGCCGTCGCCATGCCGCATCTGCGGCTTGCAGGCGCTCTGCCGCATCGATTCGGTTCGCTTCGAAGAGCCGGAAGACGATGGCGACGCCTGAATCGAACGGTTCTTCGGATCGGCGCCGCGCGCGAGGCCGCGCTCGATGTCGCGCGCTCGTTCATCGTCCAGGCTCCGGCTGGGTCGGGCAAGACTGAACTCCTGATCCAGCGCTTCCTCGCGCTGCTCGCGCGCATCGAGCGGCCCGAGGCGATCGTCGCGATGACGTTCACGCGCAAGGCCACCGACGAGATTCGTGAGCGCATCATCGATGCGCTGCGCGAAGCCGCCAGCGGCGTACGCCGAAACAGCCGCATCGTGCACTTACCTGGCGCCTCTCCCGCGCGGTGCTCGAGCGCGATGCGGCACTCGGATGGGAACTGATCGCGCATCCGGCGCGCCTGCAGGTCCACACGATCGACGCCTTGTGCGCGGCATGGATGCGGCAGGCGCCGATGTCGGTGAAGCTGGGCGCGATGCCCAGGCTGATCGAACGCGCAGAAGCGCTGCATATGCGGGCGGCGCGGGCGGAGCTCGATGCCGGCAAGGAAGACAGCGAAGCCTGGCAGCGCCTGCTGGATTATCTGGATAACGACGGCGATCGGCTGGCCATGCTCATCGCCGAGATGCTCGGCCGGCGCGATCAATGGCTGCGCCACGTAATCGTCGGCGATGCGATTGCGCTCCGCGCGCGACTCGAGCACGCACTGGGCGCAGAGATCGCGCACAGGCTCGAAGCCGTCGCGGCACTGCTGCCGGCGGCCGAAACGCGGCAGATGCTCGACCTCGCGCACTACGCTGCGGGCACCTCGCGCAATCCGATGCAGAGCATCCTCTGCCACCTGGGCCAAGCGCGGCGCGATGCCAGATACGAGCGCGGAATCGCTGGATGACTGGCGCTCGATCGCCGACTGGCTGCTGAAGAAGAACGGGAATTTCTACGCCGGCATCAACATCGCGCAGGGCTTTCCGCCCAGGGGCAGCGCGCGCGAGCAAGGAGCGGCGCGGCGAGACTCGCACAAGCAGACGATGATCGCATTGCTGCGCAGCCTGGCGGCGGTGCCGGGCCTGGCCGACGCGCTGCACGACATCCGCCGACTGCCGCCGCCGCGCTACGACGAGACGGCCTGGGGCTTCATCGAGGCGCTGCTCGAGGTGCTGCCGCGCGCCGCGGCGCGGTTGCAGCTCGTCTTCGCCGAGGCGCGCGCGATCGACTTCGTCGAGGCCAGCCAGATCGCGCTGCGTGCCCTTGGCGAGCCTGACGCGCCGTCCGACCTGCTGCTGCGATTGGATATGCGCATCGAACACCTGCTCGTCGACGAATTTCAGGACACGTCGCTCTCGCAGTACGAGCTCATCGAGCGTCTGGTTGCCGGCTGGACCCCGGGTGATCGGCGGACTCTGTTTGTCGTCGGCGATCCCATGCAGTCGGTCTATGGCTTTCGAGAAGCGGAGGTCGGCTTGTATCTGGACGCGCAGCGGCAACGGCGGCTGGGCGAAGTCGCGCTCGAGCCGCTGGCTCTGCAGTGCAATTTCCGCTCGCAATGCGATCTCGTCGCGTGGGTCAATCGCGTCTTCGCGCAGATGCTCGACGCATCGCCGCGCCCGGCCGAGCGCACAATCGCGTTCGGCGCCGCCAGTCCGGTGTTGCCGGCGGCGCCTGCTCCTGCCGTTACGGTCGAAGCCTGCGCCAGCGACGCCGATGAAGCAGCGAAGGTGGTTTCGCATGTTCGCACAGCGCTGAGCGATGGCGCCGAGGTCGCGATCCTGGTGCGCAAGCGCGGCGATCTCGCCGCAATTCTTCCCGCTCTGAGAGGAGCCGGCATCGCGTTCGCTGCGGTGGACCTCGATCGGATGGCAGATCGTCAGACGATTCTCGATCTCGGATCGCTGACGCATGCGCTGATCCAGCCCAACGACCGGCTAGCGTGGCTTGCGGTGCTGCGCGCGCCATGGTGCGGCCTGACGCTACCCGATATCTTCGCGCTCGACGCCGCGGCGGGCGGTGGCAGCTTGTGCGAGGCGATCGTCGCGCACCGCTCGCCGGCGCATGCGAGACCCGACGAGATGTCGGAAGATGGCGCGCATCGGCTGCAACGACTGGCCTCTTGCATCGCACCGTTTGTGGCAGATCGCGGGCGCATGCCGCTGTCCGCGGCCGTGCGCGGGGTTTGGCTGGCACTCGGCGGACCGGCGTGCGTCGGCGAGCCGAGCGACCTCGAGGCGGCCGAGCGTTTTTTCACGCTGCTTGCCGAGCATGCCCCGGCCGCCGATGTGTCCGACTGGAACGCTTTTCTCGATGCGCTGGCCATCACATTCATCGAGACTGGCGCCGGCGCCGACGCGAAAGTGCGCATCATGACTTTGCATCGCGCGAAAGGGTTGGAATTCGACGTCGTGCTCATGCCCGGTCTGGCGAAGTCATCGGGTAGCGGCCCCAAGCAACTGTTGCGATGGCGTCGGCGGGCAGCAGGGCTGTTGCTGGCGCCGATCGGGGCAAGACACGTCGACATCGCCGAAAATGATCCGGTATACGAATACCTGGACAAGCTCGCTGCGGCTGAGGAGGCCGCGGAACTAGTCCGGCTGCTCTACGTCGGTTGCACCCGGCCGAAAAAGCGATTGCACTTGACCGCTGTGCTGGGCACCGAGCCGGACGAGAACGCGCGGCTGCGCTGGCGCAAGCCTTCGCGCGGCACCGCGCTGTTCGCGCTTTGGCCCGCGGTCGAGGCCGATCTCGCTCCGCCGCCTCCTATCGCGGCCATCACCCGACCGCCGAGCGCGTCCAGCGGCGTCCCGCTGCTGCGTTTGCCGCTCGACTGGCGGCCGCCGCCGCTGCCGCCTGCGCTGCCGATCGCGTCGCGCGAGGCGACCGCCGATGAACCGATGGTCGAATTCGACTGGGTGCGCGAAACGGCGCGCCAGATCGGTATCGTTGCCCATCGGCTGTTGCGCCAATGCGCGGACGAGGGGCTGGAGCGCTGGCCATCCGAACGCATCGCCGCGCAGCGCATTCGCGTCGTGCGCGAGCTCGCCGGTCTGGGATTTACCGGCGACGAAGCCGAGTCCGCCGCAGACCAGGTGCTCGGCGCTGTTGCGTCGACGCTGAGTGACGCGCGGGGCCGCTGGCTGTTCGATCCGCGACATACCGATGCACACAGCGAATACGCGTTGACGGGCATTCGCGACGGCACGCCGGTCCATGTCGTCCTCGATCGGAGCTTCGTCGACGCCGATGGCGTGCGCTGGATCGTCGATTTCAAGCTGTCGCAGCACCAGGGCGCGGGGCGCGATCTTTTTCTCGACAGCGAGCAGGCCCGCTACCGGGCGCAACTCGACGGGTATGCCGAAGTGGTGCGTGGCCTGGGCGCGCATCCGATCCGTCTCGGCCTTTATTTCCCGTTGCTCGCAGCTTGGCGGGAATGGGAAGCACCGCTCTGACGCAAAAACCGGACATCCGAGCGCTGGACCGGAACCGGCCGCGCAGGCTAAAATCAAGGTTTTTCAAGGTCTTCCGACCTTTGGACGGGAACTGAAGTGCAGTTATTTCGTGGGCTCCCGGATTCCGCCGACCGCCACCGTCCCATCGCGCTGACCATCGGCAACTTCGACGGCGTCCATCGAGGCCACCAGGCGATGCTCGCCCGGTTGTCCGAGGCTGCGGAGGATCTGGCGCTGCCGTCGGCCGTCCTGACCTTCGATCCGCATCCGCGCGAATTTTTCTCACCCGGCGCCGCGCCTCCGCGCCTGTCTACCTTGCGCAGCAAGCTCGAGCAATTCGCTGCCCACGGCATCGCCGAGGTCCATGTCGCGCGTTTCAACGCTGCGCTCGCTGCGCTGCCCGCGGAGCGCTTCATCGAGGACGTTCTGGTGCGCCGTCTTGGAACGCGCTGGGCGCTGGTCGGTGACGATTTCCGCTTCGGCCGCGGGCGAAGCGGCGATCTCGCGCTGCTGCGGCGAGCCGCGACGACATTCAGCGTCGAGGCGATGGCCACCGTCATCGTCGACGGCGAGCGGGCGTCGAGCACCGCCATACGCGCCGCGCTCGCCGCAGGCGAACTCGATCACGCGGCGCGATTGCTCGGACGACCGTATGCGATCGGCGGCAAGGTCGTGCACGGCGACAAGCTGGGACGCAGCCTCGGCTTTCCGACGGCCAACATCGTGTTGCGCCATCCGCCGCCGCTGACCGGGATTTTTGCCGTGCGCGTGCATGGTCTGGGCGGCGCTGCAAGAGCAGGGGCCGCCAGCCTCGGCGTGCGGCCGACGGTCAAGGCCGGGGCGAAACCGCTGCTGGAGGTGTTTGTGTTCGATTTCGATGAAGCGGTGTATGGCCGCCGCATCGTCGTCGAGTTTCTCCGCAAGCTGCGCGACGAGGAACGGTACGCCGACCTCGACACGCTGACGCGACAGATTCATGCTGATGTCGCGCAGGCGCGCGAGTATTTCGCGACCGGTTCGAGCACGGCTCGCTAGAAGGCGACGATGTCCGACAAGCCCAAGACCGACTACAAGTCGACGCTCAATCTGCCCGACACCGCTATTTCCGATGCGTGGCGACCTGGCGAAGCGGGAAGCCGCCTGGGTTCGCGAATGGCAGGAGCGGAAGGTCTACGAAGCGATCCGCAGCGCCAGCCGCGGCCGGCCGCGGTTTGTTCTCCACGACGGCCCGCCGTATGCGAACGCGGACATCCATATCGGCCACGCTGTCAACAAAATCCTCAAGGACATCGTCGTCAAGAGCAAGAGCCTCGCCGGGTTCGACGCGCCGTATGTGCCGGGCTGGGATTGCCATGGCATGCCGATCGAAGTGCAGATCGAGAAAACGCACGGCAAGAACATTCCGGTCGAGGAAACGCAGCGGCTGGCGAGGGCGTATGCGACCGAGCAGATCGCGCGGCAAAAGGCGCAGTTCCAGCGACTGGGCGTGCTGGGCGACTGGGATCATCCGTACACGACGATGGCGTTTCGCAACGAAGCCGATGAAATGCGCATGCTCGGCGCGATTCTGGCCAAGGGCTACATCTATCGCGGCCTCAAGCCGGTCAACTGGTGCTTCGACTGCCAGTCGGCGCTGGCCGAAGCCGAAGTGGAGTACGAGGACCGCACCGATATCGCGATCGACGTCGGCTTCGAGGTCGATCCTCGCGACCGGACGGTGCTGGCGCGCGCATTCGGCCTTGAGCGATTGGCCGATGGTCCGGCGCGCGCGGTCATCTGGACGACGACGCCCTGGACGATCCCGGCCAATCAGGCGCTGGCCGTGCATCCGGACCTCGTCTATTCGCTGGTCGAGACCGATCGCGGGAGCCTCATCCTGGCGACCGAGCTGGTGGACGCCTGCCTTGCGCGCTACGGCATCGCAAGAAGGGAGCCGGCCGGCCGGTTCGAGCACAAGTCGCCCGGCCGATCGCTCGAGGGCATCCGTTTTCGCCACCCGTTCTACGACCGGGAATCGCCGGTTCAGCTTGGCGAATTCGTCACGCTGGAGCAGGGCACCGGCATCGTGCACAGCTCGCCGGCGTACGGCATCGACGATTTCCAGTCGTGCCGGCGCTACGGCCTCACCGATGACCAGATATTGAATCCGGTGCAGGGTGACGGCCGATATGCGGCCACGCTTCCGTTCTTCGGCGGCCTCAACATCTGGAAAGCCAATCCGCTGATCGTCGAAAAGCTGCGCGAGGTCGGTGCGCTGCTGCACGCCGAAAAAGTCACCCACAGCTACATGCATTGCTGGCGGCACAAAACGCCGATCATCTATCGCGCGACGACGCAATGGTTCGCCGGCATGGACGACGTCCCCGGGTGGCACGGCGTGAAGCCGCAAAAGACGCTGCGCGAAACCGCGCTGGCCGGCATCGAGGCGACGCAATTCTTTCCCGCCTGGGGCAAGGCGCGGCTGCACGGAATGATCGCCAACCGGCCCGACTGGACGTTGTCGCGGCAGCGGCAATGGGGCGTGCCGCTGCCGTTCTTCGTCGACCGCGAGAGCGATATGCTGCATCCCGACACCCTGCCGCTGCTCGAGCTCGCGGCGGCGAAGGTCGAGCGCGGCGGGATCGAGGAATGGCAAAAGGCCACCTACGAGGATTTCGGCGTCGATCCCCAAAAGTATCGCAAGCTCTCCGACACCCTGGACGTCTGGTTCGACTCCGGAGCCACCCACCAGACGGTCATGGGCGGCCCCGATGGCCGCAGCAAGCATCGCGGCTCGCATCCGGATCAGACCGGTTTTCCGGCCGACCTTTATCTGGAAGGCTCGGACCAGCACCGCGGCTGGTTCCATTCGTCGCTGCTTTCGTCGTGCATGCTCAACGGCGTGCCCCCGTACAAGGCGCTGCTGACGCACGGCTTCGCCGTCGATGGCGACGGCAAGAAAATGTCGAAGTCCAGAGGCAACGTGGTCGCGCCGCAGACGGTTTCCGATACGCTGGGTGCCGAGATACTGCGACTGTGGGTCGGCGCGACCGACTATTCGGGCGAACTTTCCATCTCCAACGAGATCTTGAAGCGCGTCGTCGAGGGTTATCGCCGCATCCGCAATACGCTTCGCTTTCTGCTCGCCAATACGTCGGACTTCGATCCGGCGCGCGACGCAGTGCCGGCGGACGAGCTGTTCGAGCTGGACCGCTACGCGCTCGATGTCGCCGCCGGTTACTTCGACGAAATGCGGCAGAAATACGCGGTGTACGAATTCCACCTGGTCGTGCAGGCGCTGCAGCTGTATTGTTCGGAAGAGCTGGGCGGCCGCTACCTCGACATCCTGAAGGATCGCCTCTACACGACGGCCACCGATTCGATCGGACGGCGCTCGGCGCAAACGGTTCTGACGATTATCCGGGACGAATTGATCAAGTTGATGGCGCCCATTCTGTCGTTCACCGCCGAAGAGGCGTGGCGGATCGTCCACCCGGAAGACCCGACGATCTTCGCGGCGACCTGGGGTGCCGAGCATCGGGTCGTGCGCAGCGACAGCGCCGAATTCTCCAAGCGCTGGACGGCGATCATGGCCGTCCGCGACCTGGTGCTCAAACGGCTGGAGTCGTCGCGCGAGCGTGGCGAGATTGGCTCGTCGCTGCAGGCGGAGATCGCGATCGCTGCGCCGACGCCGGTCTACGAGGCGCTGTCCTCGATCGGCGACGACCTCCGCTTCGTCATGATCACCTCGTCGGCCACCGTGCGCCGCGGCGACGCGCTCGACATCCAGGTGACGCCGAGTGTCCACGCCAAGTGCGAGCGCTGCTGGCATTACCGCGCCGAAGTCGGCGCCGACAAGGCCCATCCGACGCTGTGCGGGCGATGCATGGCCAATCTCTATGGCAGCGGCGAGGCGCGCCGGTTCGCATGAGCCAGAGGGACACCGCCGCGCATGACGCTGGGTCGGGCGCAAGGCGCTGGTGGACATGGCTGCTGGTCAGCGCGGCGGTGATCGCTGCCGACCAGCTCAGCAAGTCATTGGTCGAATCGGCGCTGCGCGTCGGCGAGCAACGCGCGCTGACCGGCAACTTCAGCATCGTGCTCGCGTACAATTCGGGAGCGGCGTTCAGCTTCCTCGCCGATGCATCTGGATGGCAGCGTTACCTGTTCACCGCCTTGGCACTCGCTGCGTCGGCGCTGATGGTCTGGCTGCTGCGGCGCGGCGGCGACCGCATCTACAGCCTGGCGTTGAGCCTGATCCTGGGCGGGGCACTGGGCAATCTCTGGGATCGCCTTACTTTGGGCAAGGTCGTCGATTTCCTGCTGGTGCACGATTACCTGCCGTTCGGCGGGGACCTGGCCGCGCGGTTCGACCCGTTTCCCGCGTTCAATGTGGCCGACAGCGCACTCACTGTCGGCGTCGCGCTGCTGATCCTGGACAGTTTCCGCCAGCATCATGCCGATCGTCCCGCGATGACGCCGAACCGATGAACGAAGTCATCCTCGCCAACCCGCGCGGATTTTGCGCCGGCGTCGATCGGGCCATCGCGATCGTCGAGCAGGCGCTCGCCCGGTTCGGGGCGCCGATCTATGTCCGACACGAAGTCGTGCACAACAAGTTCGTCGTCGACGATCTCAAGTCGAAGGGCGCGATATTCGTCGACGAGCTTGCGGATGTTCCGAAGGGAAGCACGGTCGTGTTCAGCGCGCATGGAGTCTCGCGCGCGGTGCGCGACGAAGCCGCGGCGCGCGGCTTGACCGTATTCGACGCGACCTGTCCGCTGGTGACGAAGGTGCATGTCGAAGTCGCCAAGATGCACGCCAATGGACGCGAAATCGTGATGATCGGTCACGCGGGCCACCCTGAAGTCGAGGGCACGATGGGCCAGGCCGACGGCGGGATCCATCTGGTCGACTCGGTCGCCGATGTCGATCGCCTGGTTGTCCGCGACCCCTCGCAGCTCGCCTACGTGACGCAGACGACGCTGTCGGTCGACGACGCGGCCACGATCGTCGCGGCGCTCAAGCGCCGTTTTCCCGCGATCGTCGGCCCGAGGAAGGACGACATCTGCTATGCGACGCAAAACCGCCAGGACGCGGTCAAGTTTCTTGCCCCGCAATGCGACGTGGTCATTGTCGTCGGAAGTCCGAACAGCTCGAATTCCAACCGGTTGCGCGAGGTCGCCGCGCATCGCGGTATTCCCGCCTACATGATCGATCGCGCCGAAGAGCTTCAGCCCCAGTGGATCGAGGGCAAACGGCGCGTCGGTGTCACCGCGGGCGCCTCGGCCCCGGAAGTCCTGGTCCAGCAGGTGATCGAACGCCTGCGCGAGCTTGGCGCAGGCAAGGTTCGCGAACTGGACGGTGCCGTCGAATCCGTGATGTTCCCACTGCCGCGAGGGCTCATCACGCACGGCGAGCGCGGCACGCACTGACTCCTCAGACCGGAGGACGCGGCGCGCGGCCCTGGGCACGAAACCAGCCGAGCCCGGCGGTGAGCGCAACGGCTGCCAGCGCCGCCGCCGCACCGGCGCACAAGGCCTGCCGGCCGCTTTCGCTGAACGCACGCACGACGCCCTCGGCGACATACCAGGGCAGCACCAGCAGCGTCCATTGCCGCGCGCGCACGCGCCCCTGCGCCACGCCGGGGGCCAAGCCGAGCAGCGGCAGAGCCTTCAGCGCGAGCCACGACCCTCCCGGCTTCAGCGGGGCGAGCCACAGCTCCCAGAGCAATTCCAGCAGTGCCAGCGCAAGAAGGGACGCGGCGGCCGCGCGCCGCCAGCCGCCGCTGCCGTCATGCGACGGCGACATACTCGAATAGCTCGAACCCCGGACCTTGATCGACCAGCTTGGTCAGCACTGCGGTGCCGACCGACTTGTCGCGGTGCAGTGATATCGCCTGCTCGAGTTGGAACACTCCGGCCGGGACCAGCGCCATCGGCAGCGACTTCTCCTGACCGCTGTCCGGCAGCAGCACCATCGGCAGCAGCGGCGAGCCGTCCGCGCCTTCGCCGCGGCCTGCGGCGGCCTCCGGACTGTCGGTCAGCAGCTCGCAACCGAATTCGAGGCCGGTACCGCGCATCGTGTTGCGGAACCAGCGCACCATCGCCACCTGCAGCGCCGTTCGTCCCTCGACCCGCAGCGCGATCAAGTCACCCACGCGCAGCGGCGCATGCACCGAATCGATCTGACGCAGCGCGTAACCGGCCGGCGTGTGATTGATGACCTGGCACGCGGTCATCGTCGGGAGGCCGGGCGGCGGATGGAAGATGTCCAGATGCGCGCCGGGGCTGTATTGCCAGACCGCATTCAAGCCGGCGCACATGACGACGCGGGCGCGCGACGGCAAGCGGTTGAATTGCCGCGCCGGCGGTATCGCCCATTGCCGCAGCAGGCGGCGCAGCAGGGTCGTGTATTGCGCGACCGCCGCGGTATCGGCGGGAAATCCCGCCGGCGCCTTGCCGCCGGTATCCAGCGTACGCAGCTGCTCCTGCAGCTGGAAGGCAAGGTCGAAGGTCAGCAGGAACAGCTTGTTGCCCTCGAGGTTGCCGCCCTTGTTCGACGAGAACGGCGGAAAATCGTGCCCGATCGGCACGATCGCCACCGCTTTTGCCAGCCGATGCACCGGAGCCACGTCGGTCAGCTTCGCCCAATGCGAATGCTCCTGCAGGTACTGGATCACGTGGGTGAGCTGCGTCGGCAGGAAGCCGTAAGGATTGGCCAGCGCCAGCAACAAGGCCTGCACGTAGATCCGCTCCGGCGTGGCCTCGGGATTGTCGCTGGAGATAGGCGTCTGGTGCAGGCCCCGCAAACGGGAATGGACGTAGATCGCATGCGCATCGTGCCAGGTTCTCGCCGGCACCGGCGCGTACGACATGTAGCTGTTGGTCAGCACGCGGGTCGTGCACTGCAGACAGCGATGAATCAGCGCGACCAGCAACCGATTGCCGCCGAGCAGGATGCGCTTGTCGGCCTCGTGCGCGAGCAGCCGCTTGTACGCGGTGGCGAGCTCGGCGGACAGCGTCAGGGCGACCTTGGCGGCTTCGAGCGCATTGCCGGTCAGCGGATGCGCGGCGCGGGCGAAATTGCGCTCGAGTATCGGCCAGAGCGTGACCGCGGCCGTGTAGAACTTCTCGGCAAGCTCCAGGCGGCGCGAGTCCGAGATCGCGGCCCGATTGGTGGCGGCCAGCGCATCGCCGATCACGCCGGCGGCTTCGATCGATTCCCGCTTCATCGTTTCGTCGAGCCACGCCTGGACTTGCGCCGGCCGCGTTTCGGGCGGATGCGCGGGGCGTTCGTTGATCGGCGGGAGGCTGAGGGCGAGGCTCAAGAGCGTAGGCAGTGAAGGGGTTACCGCTCGATTGTAGACGATGCGACGGTATGGATCGCGGCAAAGGCCCTACATGGCGTCGAGAAAGTCCGCGACTGGTGCTATCTGCGCGGCGTCGAGCAACATCGGCGCGTGTCCGATCCCGGCCCATTCGATCAGGTGGGGTTTAGGTCCGCGCACGCGCATCGCCGCGGCGGTCTCCGCGGCGAGCAGATCCGATTCTGCGCCACGCAGGACCAGCGTCGGGCACGAGATCGCGTCCCATACCGGCCAGAGGTCGCCCTTTTGCGCCGCCTGGACACGGAACGGGACGGCGATGCCGGGATCGTATTTGAGCCGCCAGCTGCCGTCCTGGAGCTGCCGCGCCGTCGTCTGCGCCAGCGTTTGCCACTGCGAATCGGACAGCGCGCCGAACGGCGCCGACACCTCGCGGATGTGCGCTTCGAGCGCACCGAACGATTCGAATTGCGGATCGGCGCCGACGTAGGAGGCGATCCGCGCCAGCGCCGGCGACTCGATCACCGGGCCGACATCGTTGACGACCAGCCTGACGATGGGCGTATTTCGTTGCGCGGCCAGCACCATGCCGAGCAGGCCGCCCATCGAGGTGCCGACCCACGCGCAGCGCTCGACCGACGCGTGCGCCAGCAGCGCCGTCAGCGACGTCAAATAGGTGGGAAACGTGTAGTCGTTCGGATCGGCCAGCCATTCGCTGTCGCCGCGACCCGGCATGTCGGGACAAAGTACGCAGAAACGATCGCCGATCGCCGCCGCCAGGGCATCGAAGTCGCGACCGTTGCGAGTCAGCCCGTGGACGCAGACGACGACACGAGGATTGTCCGGATCGCCCCATTGCCTGTAGACGACGCGATGGAAGCCATGCGGACTGAGACTTGCGAAATGGCGTTCTTGCTGAGGGGGCATGCGGATCTACTCCGCGCGCAGCGTTCGGTCGAGAATCAGCAGCATCGCCGCGGTAGCGCCCCAGATATAACGTTCGCCGTACGGGATCGCGTGGTAATCGCGCCGCAGCTCGCCCAGCATGCGGAAATGGCGCTGTTGATTGCCGGGTTCGAGAAGAAACGCGAGCGGCACCTCGAAGACCGAAGCGACTTCGACCGGATCGGGTGTCAGCACGATCGGCGGCTCGACCCATCCCACAATCAGGCGTCACACGATATCCGGTTACGGTCTCGTAGTCGGAAAGGCGGCCCGAGAGGCTGCACACGGTCGCGGGGCAGGGCAATTTCTTCCTCGGCTTCGCGCAGGGCGGCAGCGACGGCGTCGACGTCTTCCGGCTCGATGCGGCCGCCGGGAAAGCTGATCTGGCCTGGATGGTCGGGAAGGTCGACGCTGCGCTCGGTGAACAGCACCGTCAGACCGTCTGGGCGATTGACCAGCGGAACCAGCACGGCTGCTGGCGTGGCCGCGCCTTCGCGGCCCGGCAGGCGGAATCCGTCGGATAGATCGATGGCCGACGTCGGTGCCGGCCGCTCGAACCGCTCGCGCAACCATGCCTGCTGCTCGGCAGGCGATAACTGGAAAAGAGGTAACTGCATCGGACGCAGGGGCCCGAATCCGGGCATGCAATCATTGTAGCGCGCAGCGTTGCGACCCCGCGCAGGGTCAACCCAGAAGCCGGGCAGCCTTACCGTGCGCGCCGCGCGATGCGCGAACCGCTCGCCTCGGTGGCGATGTCGGCCAGCGCGTTGGGAACCGCAGCCTGATGAGCGCGAAATTGCGCTCCGATCAGGATCACGGCAGGCCCGGTCAGACGGGCGTCGGTGATCCGGGGCAACGCCGCGATGCGTCGAATAGATGACGCGCGCATTCGGCAGCGACGCGTTCTCGACCACCGCCACCGGTGTCGCGGCCGGCTTGCCGGCGGCGATCAACGCCGCCGCAATGGCGTCCGCCTGACCGGCGCCCATGTAGATCGCGCCCGCGTCGGCGGCGGCGATGCTTCGCGCCCATTCGTTCGCGGCCTCGCCCTCGCCGACGCGCGGCGTGGCCAGACTAACGGTGCGCACGATGCCGCGCTGGGTCAGCGAAATCCCGATTTGCGCACTCGCCGCCAGCGCCGCCGTAATGCCAGGCACCACCTCGTAGCGCACGCCGGCCGCCTCGAGCGCCGCGATTTCCTCCTGCGCGCGGCCGAAGAGCATCGGATCGCCGCCCTTGAGCCGCACGACGACCGCATGCACGGCCGCCGCGTCGACCAGCCGCTTGTTGATGAATTGCTGCGCCGTCGAGTGCTTGCCGCAGCGTTTGCCGACGGCGACCTTGCGGGCGTTCGCGGCGAGCGCGATCGTCTCCGGATGGACCAGCGCGTCGTAGAACACGATGTCGGCGCGCTCGAGCAGCCGTGCGGCGCGCAGGGTCAGCAGGTCCGGCGCGCCCGGACCCGCGCCGACCAGATAGACGACGCCGCTGCAAGTACTCATTGCTTTGCCTCTTTGGCAATTCGGGCGGTCTGAAGGCGGCGCCGGAACAGCGGCACCGGCTGTGCGACCGTCGCCTGGTAGCTGTCGCTGAAATCGTCGAAGGCGGCCAGCGCTTCGGCGACATTGCGGCCGGGCTGCAGCGCGAACGTGTCGAAGCCGCATTGCAGAAGGAAATAGAGCTGGTCGCGCAGGATGTCGCCGATCGCGCGCAGCTCGCCGGTGTAGCGGTATTTTTCGCGCAGCAGGCGTGCGGTCGAGTAGCCGCGGCCGTCGCCGAACTGCGGAAAGTCGACGGCGATCAACGGCAGACGAGCGACGTCGTCGGCGAGCGCATCCGGATCGTCGGCGGGCTTGAGCCACACGCCGATATCGCCCCGCCCGCCAGCGCACTGTGCTGCGCCGAGCCACAAGCGCGAGCGGAACGATCGCGGGCGCCGATCGGGACATCGGCGAGCGCCGCCGTTTCGGGCAGCAACGTCCAGCGATCCTCGACGACCGCCCGGTTCCTTAGTGAGCAGCGGCATAGACGCGCTCCTTGAAAGGCTCGATGCCGATGCGGCGCACGGTATCGATGAAGGGCTCGTCGGCGTGGCGGCGCTCGATGTAGGTATCGATCAGGTTCGCCGACGACATCGGGCATCTCGCGCGCGGCAAACGACGGGCCGATCACCTTGCCCAGCGACGCATGCTCGCCCTGGTCGCCGCCGATCGAGACCTGGTACCACTCGTCGCCGTTCTTGTCGACGCCCAGCACGCCGATATTGCCGACGTGATGATGGCCGCAGGCGTTCATGCAGCCCGAGATGTTGAGGTTGATCTCGCCGATGTCGTGCAGGTAATCGAGATCGTCGAACCGGCGCTGGATCGCTTCGGCGATCGGTATCGACTTGGCGTTGGCCAGCGAGCAGAAATCGCCGCCGGGGCAGCAGATGATGTCGGTGAGCAGGCCGATGTTCGGCGTCGCGAAGTCCGAGTGCCTTGAGCTCGCCCCACAGCGCGAGCAGGGCGGCCTGCCTGACGTGCGCGAAGATCAGGTTCTGCTCGTGCGACACGCGGATCTCGCCGAAGCTGTACGCGTCGGCCAGATCGGCGACCATGTCCATCTGGTCCGACGTCGCGTCGCCCGGCGGCACGCCCGTTTTCTTCAGCGACAGCGTGACGGCGGCGTAGCCGGAAACCTTGTGCGGAAAGACGTTGCGCTTGACCCAGTTGGCGAACGCGCGGTTGTCGGCCACCGCGGCGCGAAAACCTGCGTCGTCGCCGGGCAAACGTTCGTACGGCGGCGGCGCGAAGAACGCCGCGATGCGCTCGATTTCCTCGTCCGGCACCGTCGCCGGGCCGCCTTGCACCCGCTGCCATTCGGCCTCGACGTGGCGCGCGAATACCTCGAGCGTCATCTCCTTGACCAGGATCTTGATGCGGGCCTTGTACTTGTTGTCGCGCCGGCCGAAGCGGTTGTAGACGCGCAGGATCGCGTCGAGGTAATTGAGGATTTCCTCGCGCGGCAGAAATTCGCGGATGACGTGGCCGATCACCGGCGTGCGGCCGAGGCCCGCCGCCGACGAGCACGCGGAAGCCGATGTTGCCCGCCTCGTTGCGGACCGCGTGCACGCCGATGTCGTGCACCAGCGTCGCCGCGCGATCTGTCGCCGAGCCCGATACTGCGATCTTGAATTTGCGCGGCAGATAGGCGAACTCGGGATGAAACGTCGACCATTGCCGGAACAGCTCGCAGTAGGGCAGCGGATCGATGATCTCGTCGGCCGCGATGCCGGCGAAATGATCGGTGGTGATGTTGCGCACGCAGTTGCCGCTGGTCTGGATCGCGTGCATCTCGACCGTCGCCAGCTCGGCCAGGATGTCCGGCACGTCCTCGAGCCGCGGCCAGTTGAACTGGATGTTCTGCCGCGTGGTGAAATGGCCGTAGCCTCGGTCATACTTGCGGCCGATGTGCGCGAGCGTGCGCAGCTGGGTCGACGACAGCAGGCCGTACGGAATCGCAATCCGCAGCATCGGCGCGTATTTCTGGATGTACAGGCCGTTCCGCAGGCGCAGCGGCCGGAACTCGTCCTCGGTCAGCTCGCCGGCGAGAAAGCGCCGCGTCTGGTCGCGAAACTGGGCAACACGCTCGTCGACGAGGCGTTGATCGTAGTGGTCGTATCGGTACATTGGCCGGTCGCAGGGGTCCCAGTCGCCAGCGTAGTAGGGCTGCGTTATGCGTACAAGGAATGAGTGGCGATTAGTTGATAGCCGATTCGCATAACGAGGGAATCTAGATGAAGCGAGGGCTAGTGCTTTTCGCTCATGGTGCCCGGGACCCGCGCTGGGCCGAGCCGTTCGAGAGGCTGCAGCAGCGCGTTCGGGCGCTGGCGCCGCAAACGGAAGTCCGGCTGTGCTATCTCGAGCTGATGCATCCGGACCTCGAAGGCTCGATCGCCGAGCTCGTCGCTATGGGCGTCGACGCGATCCACGTCGTCCCGGTCTTTCTCGGCCAAGGGGGCCACGTCCGCCGCGATCTGCCGGGCCTGATCGCAGCGGCTCAAGGGCGCTTTACCGGGACGAGGATCACCGTCGCTGCGCCAGCCGGCGAGGACGACGGGGTGCTCGAAGCGCTCGCGCGATATTGCGTTGGGGGCGGCAAGTACTAATCGGCGACGGCCATCGCTGCCGCGGCGGGGCTCTGGGCGTATCAGGCGGGCCGCCAGCTGTCCGACGGTCCATCGGACTGACCGGCACGCCAAGGCCTTGCGTCACGAACCTCTAGTGTCTTGTGCACATAGAGCCACAGCTGTCCGGGCGCCGGGACATGCTTAGTTCCGCATTGGGCCGAGGACGTCATCGATCGAGTCCTGCAAACTCGGCGCGCGACGGCATATCTCAGCTAGTTCGTTCGCGACAAACTGATCGACCACAAGCGCCACCCCGGCAATGCGGCGATGCCGGAGATCCGCGACTGGAAATGGGGAGCGTGCTCCGCGAGGACTTACGCGGGCCAGCCAGCTATTCCTGACCGAATCGTCACACCACGGCGGCAGGGCAGATCCGCCGCGGGCAGAAATTGCGACCGATTGCGAGCGATGGATTACATCCTGCCGGCTTGAATATGATACTTTACATAATATACATTATACGCAGTACGATGTTCAGCCCGTAGCTGCGAAGGGAGTGGCGGCCGTGGCCTCAACCGGGCTGCTGCCAGCGCACCAGCACGCGTGCCGCGATGTCGGTCACCGGCTTCCGCGATAGACCGGCGATAGTCGTCCGGCGCATCCGCCTCGGGCGCGCGGCCACGCACACGATTCGAAAAACACGCGCCAACCCGTTCGGAATGAAACGGCTGCGCGACGCATAGACGTGGCGGTCGCCGTACTGCGTCTGCTGATGCACGTAAAAGCGTTGCGGCACCATCAGATGCAGCTCGTCCCTGGCGCGGGTCATCGCCACGTACAGCAGCCGCCGTTCTTCCTCGATCTCTTCGGCCGATCCGGTGCTCATGTCGGACGGGATGCAGCCGTCGACGACATTGAGGACATGAACGCTGCGCCACTCCTGTCCCTTGGCCGAGTGGATCGTCGAAAGGATCAGATAGTCGTCGTCCAGGCCGGGAGCGCTGGCTTCGTCGCTGGTCGCCGCCGGCGGGTCGAGCGTCACCTCGGTCAGGAAACGCTCGCGCGAGGCATAGGTCGATGCGATCCTGGCTCAGCTGTATCAGGTCGGCCTGCCGCACGTGCGCATCGTCGTAGATCCGGTGCAGATGCGGCTCGTACCAGCGTGTCGCCGCGTCGATGTCGGCCGGCCAGCTCGGCTTGGCTGAACGGAGCGCGCCGAACAGGTCCGCGCAAGCCGTCGAAATCGGCGGCGGCGGGCCCCGGCATGCGAAAGTGGCCCATCGCAATCACCGGATCAGGCGCGCTTTCCATCGCATCGAGCAGCCTCCCCGCGATTGCCGGACCCACGCCGGGCAGCAGGCGCGCGATGCGAAACCCGGACATCCTGCTGCGCGGATTGTCCGCCCAGCGCAGCACGGAAAGGACATCCTTGACGTGCGCCGCGTCAAGGAATTTGAGCCCGCCGAACTTGACGAAGGGAATCCCGCGCCGGGCCAGCTCGAGCTCGAGCTGCGCACTGTGGCTGGAGCTGCGGAATAGCACCGCCTGCGACTTGAGCGTCATTCCGCACTCCCGTTGCTCGAGGACCTGGTCGGCGACGCAGCGCGCCTGATCAGCTTCGTCGCGAACGCTGATTAGCTGCGGCTTCTGCGATGCCCCGCGCTCGGTCCACAGGTTCTTGCTGTAACGCTCGCTGGCCAGCGCGATGACCGCGTTCGACGCGTCGAGGATCGGCTGCGTCGACCGGTAGTTGCGGTCGAGGGTGACGATGCACGCGGGAGGATCGAACGCCTGCGGGAAATCCAGGATGTTGCGCACTGTGGCCGCACGAAACGAATAGATCGACTGCGCGTCGTCGCCGACGACGGCAAGCCCGGCGCCGTCGGGCTTGATGCCCAGCAGGATGGACGCCTGCAGGCGGTTCGTATCCTGATATTCGTCGACCAACACGTGATCGAATCGAGCGCCGATCTCCCGGCCCAGCGCCGGCTCGGCGACCATGTGCGCCCAATAGAGCAACAGGTCGTCGTAATCCAGTGCGTTCTGCACGCCCTTCTCGGCGGCGTACGCGGCGAACAGCGTGTTGAGCTCCGCTTCCCAGTGCGCGCACCAGGGAAAACTGGCGGCGAGTACCTCGGATAGCGCGGCACCGCTGTTGACGGCTCGCGAATAGATCGCGAGGCAGGTTCCCTTCCCCGGGAAGCGATTCTTGGTCGCCGACAGGCCGAGCCCGTGCCGCACGATAGCGAGCAAGTCCTCCGAGTCACCGCGGTCGTGGATGGTGAACGACGGATTGAGGCCTATCCGCTCCGCGTATTCGCGCAGCAGGCGCGCACCGATGCTGTGAAATGTCCCTGACCACGGCAACGCTGGGGGACGCGAGTTGCCGCCGCCGATGCTGCGGGTCAGTACCTGGCCGGCGCGGCGTTCCATTTCTTCCGCCGCGCGGCGCGAAAACGTCAGCAGCAGAATGCGCTGCGGATCGGCGCCGCTGAACACCAGGTGCGCGACGCGATGGGCGAGCGTATTGGTCTTGCCCGAGCCGGCGCCGGCAATTACCAGCAGGGGCCCCTGCCCTCTTGTGCCCGCCGGTCCGACGCCGTGCTCGACGGCGAGACGCTGCTGGGGGTTCAGTGCGCTCAGATAGCGATCGACCCCGGCAGGCGATCGGATATCGGGTTTGGTCGGCGTGGGCAAGGATGCGATCTCGAGTTTGCGGTCGGACGCCACGGCCCCAGGGTCGCGACGCCCGAGTCGTAGAACGTTCGTTCTAGACGGAGGATAGCATCGGTCGACCGCGCGCGGAAGAATTCCGCCCGTCCGACATGAACTTCGTCGGCTAACCGCCGGTTACAGTTGGAGATTGGCAGCCTGGCGGGGGCGCAGCCATAAACCGAGCAACGCGAGCCCGGTGAAGGCTGCGCCGGCGTAGAAGGTCAGCGCCGGGCCGTATACCGCCCAGAGCCAGCCCGCCAGCGCGCTCGCCACCAGCAGCGCAACGCCGCTGACCAGATTGAACAGGCCGAAGGCGGTGCCGCGCAGATCGGCCGGCGCGGCCTGAGCCACGAGCGCGGACAGCACGCCTTGGGTCAGGCCCATATGCACGCCCCAAACCGCAGTGCCCGCGAGGACGGTGACGACCGAGTCGGCATGCGCGAGGATCAAGTCGGCGATGATCAGTGCGCCCAGCCCTCCCGATAGCAACGCGCCCTGCCTGCCGCGGTCGGCGAGTACGCCGGCCGGATACGAGACCAGCGCGTAGACGACGCTCATCAGCATGATGACCAGAGGTATCCACGCGACCGCCATACCGACGCTTTGCGCGCGGAGAACGAGGAATGCCTCCGAGAATCGGGCCAGGGTCATTACTGCGGCGATGGCGACGATCCACCAATAGCGCGTTGGCAGTCGCCTGACATCGGCCAGCGCTATCGGTTTTCCCGCGGCCTTGCCGTCGGGCCACCTGTTCGGGCTCGCGCACGCCGAAGATCAGCAGCGCGACTGCGGCGAACGCGGGTATCGTCGCGAGCCAGAACACGGCGCGAAAATTGTCGGCGAACCAGAGCATCGCGCCGATTGCCAGCAGCGGTCCCGCAACGGCTCCGACGGTATCGAGCGCCTGGCGCAGTCCGTACGCGGCGCCGCGCGACTCCCTCGGCGTGATATCGGCAATCAGCGCGTCGCGCGGAGCGCCGCGTATGCCCTTGCCGATGCGATCGACGAAGCGCGCGGTGACGATCCAGCCGAGCGACGTCGCCAGCGGAAACATCGGCTTGGTGACCGCGGCGAGCCCATAGCCCAGGACCACCAGCAGCTTGCGCTTGCGGAAGCGATCCGAGACGTATCCGGAAAAAACCTTGGTGATCATCGCCGTTGCCTCGGCGATGCCTTCGATGATGCCGACGGCGAAGGTCGACGCGCCGAGCACAGTGACCATGAACAGCGGCAGCAGGCTGTGGATCAACTCGGACGAAATGTCCATCAGCATCGAGACGAGTCCGAGCGTCCATACGCTCGCGGGGATTCGCGACAGTGCTGACTTCTTCATCGCGCCGCCGGGCGACGAACCTGGCCGGGCAGTGCCGGTGGCGCTCGCCGCGATCGGTGCCGATCACTGCGAAAAATCGAACGCCGCGGTGAGGTCGCCCATTTGCGCACGCGCACCCGGCAACGGCTCCAGACCGAAGCGGCGCGTGATGAATTTGATGATCGAGGTCGTGTCGTACTGCGTGTGATCGATATAGCCGCGCCGCGCGAACGGCGAGATGATCAGCGCCGGAATTCGCGTCCCCGGCCCCCAGCGGTCGCCGGCAGGCGGCGCGACGTGATCCCAGAATCCGCCATTCTCGTCGTAGGTGACGATGATCGCCGTGGTCGACCACAGCGGGCTTGCCTTGATCGCTCGTGCACGACGCCGGCAATGTGCTCGTCGCCCGACAGGACGTCCGCGTATCCGGGATGCTCGTTCAGCGATCCCTGCGGCTTGTAGAACGCGACCTGCGGCAGATTGCCTCGCGCGATGCCGGCGGCCAGTTCCCGATAGTCCTTCAGATGCTGGGCGCGCGTCGGCGGTCCCGGGAGCATAGTCGCGCGAAATAATTGAACGGCTGATGATGCGCAACGAAGTTCGGCGCGCCCTTGGCGGGGTGGCAGATGACCTTGCGCTGGCGCTTCCGGCGGCTGCATGCCATCCTGCAGCGCGGCGTTCCAGGCGCCGGCATACCACGCCCAGGTGACGCCCTTCGCCGACAACGTGTCGCCGATGGTGGTGAGCGTCTGCGGCGGCAACGTGTATTTGCCGGATCGGCTGCCGTGCATCGCCGTCCTTCGCCGGAGCAACACGCGAAGGCTGGTACGGCGGCTGGGTCGTCTTCAGACACGATAGCCATCGGGCGGTAACTTCGCCGCCGAGAAACTCGGGCGGCGCCGGCGAGCACCGAGGACGGCGAGCCCGGCCGCGTCTTGAGCCAGCCGCGCTCGTCGACCTGTGCACGAAGCTTGGCGGGCGCCTCGCGATCGACGGGCGTGCAGGCGCAGATCAGCCAGTGATGGTTCAGGATACGAGCCGCCGAACGCCCCCATGAAGAAATTGTCGGCCAGCGTGTATTGCTGCGCCCAGCTTCCACACCGGCAGCTTCGATCCATCGTAGTAGCCCATCATCAGCGCACCGGCGTCGCTCGCGGCGACGAAGCGATCGTTGCGGCCGCCGTCGATCTGCTCCTGATTGCGATAGAACTTGTGGACGAGATCGCGGGTGGCCGTCGACAGCGGCAGGTTGATCGGCGGCGCATCGATGCGGAACGGCCGATTCGGCAGGTCGCGTGGAAACGCCGGGTCGGGATCCTTGCCCTTCCACACCGGCGGCAGCGTCGCGAACGGCTTGCCGTCGCGGTCTACCTGCGTGTATTGCGCCGGCGTGGCGTTGGCGATGCCGTTGGCGCCGGGAAACAAGCCGTAGAGATTGTCGAAGCTGCGATTCTCGGCGTAGATGACGACGATATGCTCGATCCGGTCGAGTCCTGTTTTCGTCGGCGCCGGTCGGCGGCAGCGTGCATCCGCCGAGCGCGACCAGGGCGGCCGCGAAGCAGGCCCATCGCGTCGTCGTCATGTGCATAAATGCCTCGGGGTCGCGATTGTTGATCTCGAGTGCACCGTCGCGGACTCAAGCGGTCTTCGGCGGCTCCCACAGCTCGACCTTGTTGCCGTCGGGATCGATGAACCAGCCGAAGCGGCCGTACTCGTGCTCCTCGATCTCGCCGATGACTTGCCCGCCACCGGTGTGCACCTGCCCCAGCGCACCGTCGAGATCGTCGACGATCAGGTTGAACATGAACGCACGCCCCGACGGCGCGAAGTAGTCGGTGTTCGCCGGAAACGGGCTCCAGACGGTGAAACTGTTGGCCGGCATCGTCGCGCACCGGAACTCGATCGAGGCTTTGCCGTCGCCGACGCCCAGCCATTGCGCATACCAGGCGAGCAGCTTTTCCGGTTCGGGCGACTTGAAAAAGAGTCCCCCCAGGCCGAGAACTTTTGCCATCGATCGCCCTTCAGTCGAGTGTGACGTTGGTGCGGACGGTACCGGCGCGCTCGTGCCGCGCCGTCAGCGCGATGCGGTCTCCCACCCTGCCCTGCACCACCCATTCGATCTTCGCACGGTCGTCGGTCACATGGTAGTCCGGCCAGAAGGAGACACCGGTGTGCTTGTATGCCTTGCCTTCGAGCTGTCCGACCTCCTGTCGCCGCTTGCCGCTGTGCAGTTTGGCACCTTCGGGCAATGCGATTTCGGCGATCAGCCCGCGAACGATCTTGCGCTCCAGCGCCCGCTTGCTGACATAGCTCGGCAGCCAGCCGGTGTTCTGCACGACCAGCCGGACACGCCACGATTCCGGTCCGATTCGTTCGGCGCAGCGCATCGACGAGCTCGAGCTTCGGCAACAGCAGCGCCTGCCATATCATCCACGACGGAAAGCGGGCCACCTCCTTTTCCAGGAATGCCAGCGGCGGATTGCTGAACGCATGCAGGCGGTTCCACCCGCCGATTTCGATGGGCCCAAGCTGCGGGTGGTCGAATGGCTTCCAGTCGACGTGCGCGACGCCGCCGAGCTTCTGCTCGTTCCAGCGGAACAGCGCCAGGTCATCGGAGATCGGGTGATCGCGGAACCAGTCGATGTAGAGATACTTCTCGATGCCGGCTTCGCGCATCGGGCACCAGATCTCGACCACCCACGAAAATGCGCCCAGATGATCGAACAGCCAATCCGAGGTTCCACCGATGACCTGCTTCGGATAATAGCGAAACTCGTGGTAGACCGAGATCGCCGGATAGCCGGTCAATTCAGTTCCCTTGACGCCGATCTTCTTGTAAACCCACAAGTCCTCGGGGACCATGTCCTCGTCGGGCGAATGATCGAACGGCCGCAGCAGGACGCCGCTCCAGGTGTGATAGCTGACGCCGCCGCAGATGTTCGGATGCGAGGTCAGAAAGTGCACCTGAGCGCGCACCTCGGGTTCCGAAGTCGGATAAGGCCCGGCGCCGAGCTGTTCGTATTCCTGGCGCCAATGGGCAGGATAATTTCTATTTAAGATCAAGACCTTCTTTTACGTTTTTTGATCTTTAACATGAAGCCATCGTAATCTTCCAGCGTACCCTCGGGAAGGATGCGGAAATAGTTGCCGCCGACTTCGGTCGGATCGCGGCGCACCATCAGCCGAGGCTCTTCCGGGTGCGCCTTCCACAAGCCGTTGCTGTCGCGGATGCGCATCTGCAGGATTCGTCCGTCGCCGTCGATATCTTCGACCGTCAGGCCCTCGATCTCCTCCTCGTCGTACGGATAAGGTCGCGTGCTGGAGCGAATGAATTTCGGCTTGTCGGCGAGCACCCATTCGGGGCCGTCGGGATTGACCCGGGGGCACATGTAGAACGCGCGCGTATCGAGCACGCGCGTCACGTCGGCATCCTGGCCGTACCGGGTGAGCAGATGATTGAGGAAATAGACGCAGGCGACCGACGCTGCGACTTCGGTCGCGTGCACGTTGCCTTCGACCCAGAAAGCAGGCTTATCTGCGGCGGGTCCGCTGGCGTGACTGGTTACCGTCAGGACCCAGATGTCACGGCCTTCATGGCTCTTGCCGATCGACTCGATCGTTGCCAGCTGCGGAAATTCGGCGGCGTACTGCTTGAGGATCGCCGTCAACTCGTCGTAACGGTAAAAGCGATCGAAGTGAACAGAAGGCATGAGAGGCTGCGACCGGCAGACAAAGCGCGAAGTGTGGCGGGCAGCGCCCCGCTGCGTCAACCGATCCGAAATGGGTATGGTTCAAGACATATCGAAATGCAGCGCGAAACGGCCGCTAGATTCCCGGCGTACCACTGGTAGCCCTGATCTTCCCAGTAGCCGCCCTTGCCGCCGGCGATATTGGCGAAGCTCTCGACCAGCTCGATCCGCATGACGTACTTGGCATGCTTGTAGCCCAGCTGCCGCTCGACGCGCAGCCTGATCGGCGCGCCGTTCGGGACCGGCAAGGTCTTGTCGTTCAGCTCGTAGGCGAGGATTGTCTGCGGATGATAGGCATCCTCGAAATCGATGCTTTCGTAGTACGGGCTGGTGCCGTCGTTTTCCATCGGGTCGGCGCAATGGAATACGACATAGCGGGCGTTGGCTTTCGGCTGCACCGCATCGAGCAGCGCGGCAGAGCTTCGCGCCCTTCCACTTGCCGATCGCGCTCCAGCCTTCGACGCAATCGTGCCGCGTGATCTGCGTGCGGCTCGGCAGCGCGCGCAGATCGGCGAGCGAGAGGCTCGCCGGCCGTTCCACCAGGCCGCCGACCTCGAGCCGATATGCCGCGAATCCGCTCATCGCCAGCGCCTGGTATTGCGCGTTGCGCGGCACCGCGGTGCCGTTGCTGCGAAACTGCGGCGACAGGTCCGCTTCGGTAAATTCCTGCGCCATCGCCTTGCGCGGAATCACCAGCCGTTGCGCGACCCGCGTCAGCGATTCGCCCGCACCCAGCGTCTTCTGGAACCACGCGGTATTGGCGAGCCTGTCGCAGCCGGAGAGCACCAGCGCGCCGGTGCCGGACAACGCTCCGAGGAGAAAACGCCGCCGCGGGGAAATTTCAACGGGATCCATCGCCAGCCTCGCCTTCGACGCGATAGCGTCCGGTGATCATCGAACGAAGATTGTTCCACAGCCCGGTGATGACGACCTCGAAGACGTGGATGAATACGAACGCGACCAGCAGCCACGCGACGACGAAATGGATCGTCCTTGCGGACTGGCGGCCGCCGACGACGTTGACCCAGCCTGGAATGAGCGTGTCCAGGCCCGGTGACATCGCGAACCCCATCAGTATCACCAGCGGCAGCAGCACGAAGATCACGATCAGATAGGTGAGCTTTTGCAGCACGTTGTAGTGCTTCGACGCCTCGCCGGTGCGGATGTGGAAGCGCAGGTGGTCGATGATCGAGCGTCCGATCGAGCGCCAGTCGGCCCCGGTCGGCGCGAGATCGCGCGCGAGATGCCGGCTCCAGATCGCGTAGGCGAACATAGCAGAGGCCGTTGATCAGGAATATCCAGGCGAACAGGAAGTGCCATTGGCGCGCCAGCGACAGCCAGCGGTTGCCGGGGATCGTAAGCCACGACGGGAACGTCGCCGCGACGATCTCGCCGCTGGCATCGCGCGAAGCGCCGAGCAAGCCGGTCGTGTCGAAATCGTGGCCGAGAATGCGGGTCACGCCGGTGACGTTGTCGGCGTCCTCCATCGCGCCGATCTCCAGCACCGGCGGGCGTCCCGAGTACGACGAGTGGCCCCAGTACAGCGCCGGATGGGCGCTGAAAATGTTGAGACCGCTCATCAGCAGCACCGTCAGCGCGATCACGTTGATCCAGTGCATGACGCGCACCGCCGCCGTGTGCCGATAGTAGAGATACGACGCAGGCGCGGCATCGCACGGTATCGACGGTCGACATGACTCACCTTCTCCCCGGCCGTCGACGGGCAGCCGCAACGTCGATTCTAATGCAGGCCCTCGTCCTGCGCCGAGCGCGGGCTTCGCGGCCGGCGACGCGGCCGATTGCGCGCCGACCGACCGCCCCGCGCTTGCCCGGCAATTTGAGTCGAAGGCGCGACGGCGCCGGCGGTGGCGGGCTGAACAGCCGGCGGAATTGTTCGACCAGCCTGACGAACTCCTGCGTCTCGGCGAACGGCGGAATGCGCGACCCGTAATGCAGCACGGCCTGCTCGCCCGCATTGTATGCCGCCAGCGCGAGCGAAACGTCGTCGGCGAACTGCACGATCAGGTCGTGCAGATAGTGCGTCCCCGCGCGCAGGTTGACCGCAGGATCCAGCAGCTTTTGCGCGGCGCTGCGCTTCGAATCGCCGACGACCCCGTAGCGCGCCGCGGTTTCGGGTAGCAGTTGCATCAGGCCGAACGCGCCCTTGGGCGACACCGCCGCCGGATCGAATCCCGACTCGACGGCAACGACGGCCTTGACCAGCGCCGGATCGAGCGACTGCGAGCGGGCATTGCGTTCGATCAACGGCAGCAGGCGCTTGAGGTTCGGATGATTGACCGCGCGCTGGTAAATCGCAGTGTGGCGGAAAGCCTCGTCGCTGATCGCTTCTGCGCGCTCGCCCGGCGTCGGGCGCATCCAGCGTGCTGCCGCCCTTGAAAAAGAGCCGATAGCGCGAATCGAGCGGCGCAGTGGCGAAATGCGCGACACCGTTGTCGTCGACATATCCCCAAAGATCGGCTCGCGCCACGCGCGGCCCAGCTCAGCGAGCAAGCGATAGCCAGCCCGACTGACGGCGTTGCGGGCGAAGCGCGAATTGCGCGAGGTCATGGGCATCGATTCGAACGACGCAAATAAGATTGGATCGCGTGGCGGCGCGAAGTTCCTGCTACCGTGGCGTCGACCGGCGCCGCCACCGCAACGGACGCCTCGGGCGCCGGCGGATGCGGCCTGCGGGCCGAAGCGCCAGCCTACACTAGAACTCGTACTCCAATTGCACGCGCATCGCGTCTTTCGGGATGTCGCCGCTGATCCGCGCAGCCACGTCAGGTGATATCCGACGTGCTGCGCTGCAATTCTCAACTTGCCTGAAATGCCGGGCCCCGCGTACGCGCTGTGCTCGTCGCTTTGCCATTGCACCAGCGGCTGGATTTCCGGACGGTAACGCCACGCCCATTGCGCGCGGTACACCTGTTCCCAGCGCGAGGATTCCTCGCTCGGCGAAAGCCCGGCTGACCAGCCAATTGACGGTCAACGTCGTCTCGTCGATGTCCTTTTCCAGCAAGAGGCCGGCGCGCGACTTCCTTGCCGGTGCCCGGATGCGTTCGCTCCAGCTCGACCAGCGCGCCGACATCGACCCAGTACTGGCCCGGCTCGGTGAACTGAAAACGGTTCTCCCATTCGAATGCCGACCAGCCGCCGCCGCTGTCGGGCGTAGTGCTCGTATTCGGCGTAGAGCTCGGTCCACCAGTACGACGTCGGACCGTAACCCAGCGCGAGCTTGTTCTGCGATTGCCGATGCTCGTCGCTATCGCGATCGTAGAAATATCGTCCTTTGTACTCGAGCTCCCACTCGCCCTGCTCCACGCGCGGTGAATAGATGGTGTCCGGTTCGACGGCGCGCACCGGCGCGCCGTGGAACAGGATGGCGAACGCCGATACTACCAACGCGGCGGCACGTAATCCGGATCATGTTGATTTCCTCGATGGCTTCTGGCGAAGAAAGTGCAGCTTCCGTGCGTCGCCGCGATGACAGCGTTCGACGCAACGGGAAACGACGACGACCGAGCGGCGCGATTTGATCGCGCCGACGGGACTTACTTCACGATGATCTTGCCGGTCGCGGTGCTCTCGTTGAACTCGCCGACGAATGAATATTCGCCCGACTTCAATGGACCGATGTAGATGCTCGCCTGGCTTCGGCCCGGAATCACTTTCTCGCGATTGAGTCGCTTGCTTTCGAATTCCTCGGGGGTCGCATCCTCATTCCTGACGACCAGCTTGACCTTCTGGCCGGCGGGAACCGTGATCTCGTTGGGCACGAAGCGGTGATCGCGAATGGCGATCTCGAAGGTAGGGTCATCGGCAAAGGCGACGCCGGCGATGGCGAAGCAGCATAGGGCGACGAAGGTGCGCATCGGAGACTCCGATGTTGTGAATAGAACGCGATTCGTTCGATCAGGAGGCGTGTGGCGCCGGTGGGCGTTCGCTTATCGCGCTGCGCCAGTGCGAGGCGATGATCAGCCGCCGCAGCGGTGAGCGACATAGCACGCGAACTGCAGGCCCGAAGGCGTGGGTGTGTAACCGACGAGAACATGCAGCAGCTGGCCCGGCAGGCTGGTATCCGACAGAATCGGCGACGTATCCCAAACTGGGGCACGAGCGGCGGCAGCAGATTGGCTTGTTCGAGAAAACGCGCTGCCTGCGCGGCCAGGCCCGCGGCGAGCGCGACGATCATCCAGCCGGTGACGCGGAAGAAATGCCGAACCGGGACGTGCACCAGGCCCAGATACAGCAGTGCGCCGAGCGCCGCGCCGCCAGTCACGCCGAGCGCCAGCCCCGCCATGACGTTGTGCAAGGGTTCGCCGGTGGCGACACCTTGGATGAACAGCACCGTTTCGGCGCCTTCGCGGAGCACAGCCAGCGTGACCGCGGCCGATAGCGCCGCGAGCGTCGCGCCGCCTTGGCGCACCGAATCGCTCAAGCGCCGCAGTCGCGAAGCGAGCGCACGGCCATGCACGGCCATCCAGAGGTGGTGCCAGGCCAGCATGACGACGGCCGCGATCAATATCGCGGCGTTGAACAGCTCCTGCCCGATCCCTTGCAGCGCGCCGGCGATGACTTCGGCCAGGCCGGCAATGACGAGCGCGCCGGCGATGCCGACGACGATGCCGCCACCGATCCAGCGGCGGCGGCCGGCGATGCCCCGCGTCGCCGCCAGCACGATCGAGACGATGAGCGCGGCTTCAAGAGTTTCGCGGAAGACGATGACTGCCGTGGCGAACATTTGGGATGTCCTCGATCGGGCCGATAATAATGCGAATGATTCGCATTATGATTAATGTCGCGAAACGCTGTCAACAGGCTCGTTGCAACCCCCCATTTGATTGGCCTGCAGGCCATGACCAAGGCTGGCTCCCGCAGCGAGCATCTCGGCCGGCACGTCGATTGCTTGACAGTCCTCACCCAGACGGGGCGGCGTTCTCCGTGACTACCTCTCCTCGCCGGCGCCGTCCCGTTCTGGCACTCCCCCGCAGCGCGTGTACGTCCATCTGCCTGCAGATCACATCGGATTTTCGAACGCCGCCGCGCTGGCCTTCCCGACGTGCGACCCTCGGCCCGGCATCGTGGCGAGCACCTGTAGCGGCGATGATGTGACGGCCACGGTCAGACTTGGCCGACGAGCGTCGCTAGCTCTTGCGGCGTGGTGGCGGCTTGTCGGCGCTGTCCTCGCTCGGCGCGCGGGCACGCTTGCTGGATTTTTTCGACGATCGTTACCGGGGCGTCCGTCGAACGCATGTCCGATCGCGAACTGATGGTTTCCGACGCGTCGTGATACTTGCTGCGGGAACGGCTGTCTTTGCCGGCGCAGCAACTCGCGCTGCCGTCGCGCCTTGTTGATGACATGGCGGGCCGCCAGCCACGCCAGCACAAGCGCTGCAATCAGAGGCAAGCCGTAGATTAGATCCATGGTGCGCTGTCGGCCGCCCTGAGGGCCAGCCCGCGGGAGTCGATCCGGGAAGCAGAAGATACCGCACTCGAGGCCGTCGGCACGAATTTCTTGCCCGAACACGCACTTGTCAGCGCCAGCCTTTTGACGCGCGCGGTTTTGCTGGCGCATGATTGAAAGTCGAGCGCAACAGCGATGCCGAAGCTGGGCACCGACTTCCTGGACCGAGGAGTCATCATGGTAAATGCAAAAGACGCGGCACCCGGCGCGCATCTCGGCGCGTCCGGCGCCGGCTGGCAGGTGGTTTGGGGCGTTCTGCTGATACTGTCTGGCGTCCTTGCGGTATCGATGCCCGGCATCGCGGCGCTCGCGACCGCACTGATCTTCGCGTGGCTGCTGGTTTTCGGTGGGGCATTCGAGATCGTGTATGCGGTTCAGACACGAAACAGGGGCGGCTTCGGCTGGAAGCTCGCGTCCGGCATTCTGACGCTGGTACTCGGGATTGCGATCCTGATCGTTCCGGTGGCCGGAGTAGCTTCGCTGGCGCTGATGGTCGGCGCGTTTCTGTTTGCGGGTGGGGTCACTCGGACGATGCTGGCATTCCGGCTGAAACCGCAGTCCGGTTGGGGCTGGATATTGTTCGATGGCCTGCTATCGATCGCCGTAGCGATCCTGATCGCCATCGGCTGGCCGCAGAGTTCGCTTGCGTTCATCGGGCTGTTGACTGGATTTTCTCTGATCGCGACGGGCATTTGGCGCATCCTTCTTCGTAACCACCCGCTGGTGTAAATCGCAACGCGTCGGCCGGCGAATCGAGACGGCGCCCCACGGTCTCACTTTCCGAGCATGTAAAGCTGCCACAGGTCCTTGTGGCTCATGTGCAGCACCGGCTGCATGGCGATCAACCCCGTGCGGCCGATGCTTCGCTCCAGATATCGCATCTCGTCGAACTTGGCTCGAGTCTCGTCGTCGACGTCCGACCTCGAAGCCGTTTTCGCGCATCATCAGGATGCCCTTGGCGCGGAGCGCGAGCTCCGTATAGAGGCGAAGAAAGCACAGGATGTCGGCGAGCACCGCGCCTTTGAACTTGTCCTTCAGCGTGTGCAGGTATTCGCCCTATCGGCGAATCGGAGAGGCGGCCGGAGTTGATCAGGTCCAGCATTTCGGTATCGGCGTCGAAGCCCCGCCCCAGCCAGTTGCCCACCGCCCTCGCGCTCCGCTCGAACACCAAGTAGAACAACGGTGGCATCACGACGATCATGCCGAGCGTTGACAGCTTCGGGGACAGGAACAGGTGGTTGTATGCCGCATGCAGTCCGACGGCGAGCGCGAAGCCCGGCAGGAACGACCACAGGTCTGCGCGTTGCGTCCGCTCCAAAGCTCGCAGACTCATCACGGCGAAAATCGCGGTGGCGCCGCCATGCATGATCGCGGTGCCGAAGCCACGCACGATCCATGTCCCCATGCCGGCATCCGGCACCTGCTCCAGGTAGTAGAGATTCTCGATGACCGCAAAGCCAGAGCCGACGGCGAAGCCGAAAATCGCCGCGTCGACCAGGAATCCGATGCGATGCAAGCGGATCAAGACGACGATGACCAGCCCCTTCAGCAGTTCCTCGATACAGGGCCCGACATAGCGCATATAGCTGGTGAGCTCGATGCCGAGCACGCCGAGCAGCCAGGCGTTGAGAAAGAACCCGCCGCCCGCGACGACAGCACCGCACGCGACGACCGCGATGACTGTCCGCAGCTTTACCAGCTTGTAGCTGTCGAGGTAGAGCAGCGCTCGCGAGGAAGCAGAGCACCGGCAGCAGGCCACCAGCGCTGACACGATCAAGCTGGCCGACATGTCGGCTGCCCCGCCTACATGATCTTAAGAGAGAGCATCCACTCGGAGTCCGCTGCGCCGGCCGCTCTGAAACCCGAACGCGTAGCCTGCAGACAGCGTCATATCATACCAGTGGAGAACGTTGATGCGCATGTCGACTTGGGCACCCAGGCTCGCGTAGTCCTTCCGCAGCGCCGAGTTTCCCGGATCCGCCCACAGGCCCGCGACGAATACGGACGGCTGCAGCCAGTTCAGGAAAAAGCCCGGCGTGCCCACCGATTCAAAGACGTACGGAGGAAGGTTCAATTCTCCCATTTCGCGCACGAAACTTTGTGCACGGATCTCGTTGATCCCGAAGCCGGGAAGCGAATTGTATTGGCGGTAACGCTTGACGGGCTTGTTGTCCACGTAATTGTTGCCGAAGCGCCGAAATAGAAGTTGGCAACGGCGTTGTCGCGGTCTCCATTGGCCATGCCCACGGCACTGCGCAGCCAGACCGAAGAATTCGCAACGGGAAGCGGAAAACCAAGATCGAGCTCCGCGCAACCCTGAGGTGTGATGTGATCCTTGACCCGGCTGCCGCTGTAGAGTTCAACATCCCACGGATTCCTTTTTCGTCGTCGACCGCCCCGATCGATTGCCGCACGTCGCTATAGTGCAACCCGATTTCCCCGATCAGGAGTCGGCGTGAAATTGGTCGGACGTTTTGGGCATTTGGCAACGTGTCGATCTTGTCGTAGTAGCCGAAATCGAGAAGCAGGTCCAGCCGGCGCGGCTCGTCGTAGATCAACGCCAGCCGTAGCCGAGCTTGGCGGCGTAGCCCTTGCGGCTCACTTTGGTGGGGCCGAACAAGTCGTAGAAGTTCGGACCTGTTCCAATAAAAAGTTCGGCCCGCCAAGACGGTAGCGACCTGTGATGTTCACATGGCCGCGCTGCTCGCTTGGTACGTCCCTGTCCGGCGTGTAGGCGGCAGTGATGCCGAGGCTTGCGAACTGAAGTGGATCCTCCACATTAAACCTGATAGCCGAGCCCGACCGAGTCCTTGTAGCCCTGCAGCACCGGATATCGCGTTCGCCAGGCTCGAGGGCGCGAAGCGGAATGTATGGACCCTTCGTGTCGCGATCAACTTTTCGTCGTCGACCGTGCCCGCAGGGCGACTTGCCAGGTCTTGATCACCGGATACTTGTCCACCAGTTCCGCACCCAGGAACTTGATCGCGCTGACATCGGTTATCGGACTGGGGCTCGATGATCGCCGGAACGAAACCATCGGCCGTGTAGTTCAACACGACAAGCCGGCCGTCGGCGAGCGGGACCGGGCGGAAGAAACCGGATTCCGCATTGGAGACTGCGTCGACCGCGCCGGTGGCGACCTCATAGCGAAAGATGTTCGAGACGCCCGTGTAATAGCTGCTTCCGTACAGATAGCGCCCGTCGTGGGTGAAGACGAAACTCTCCGGAACCGACTGCCCGAAGCGAAACTCGGAAAGCGGACTTGCGTCGCCGCTCAGAATCTTCTGGACTTCCCATACGCGGAGGAACTGGTCACCGTTGACTTCGGCCACCGAGGCCGACAGCATGCGCCCGTCGGACGAAATGTCGAGGTCATACGGGACAACGCCATAAGGAAACGCGTACACCCTGTACCATGGTTGTACGGTTTCGGAATGCGCACCAGCGTCGCCAGGCCATTTTCGTGGCGAACGCCCATCAACGCCTGGTCGACCGGGTTGACGGCGATCTCGCCGACGCGCGCGTTCTCGAAGAGAAGTCCGCACTTCTCCCGTTTTCACGTCAACCGCCATGAGGTCCCGAACGAACTGAAACCATGTTGTCGTTCGTGAAAAAGCCGTTCCGCCGGCCGGGTCATACGCCAAGGACGTGACGCTTGAAGGGCTTCGCTCGCTTGATTTCGGCCAGCTTCGGCGGACGCTGCCGTCGCGCGTGTTCAACGCGCCGATATACTCGAAGGCGCCGGGGTACCTGAAGCCGCCGTAGAGGGTGCCCGTCGCCTCGTCGAAATACGGTGCGCGACACTGAACCCATCGCACTCCCGACCAGGTTGCGGTGCGGAGTGATCGGGATCTTTCGCACCTCGGCGAGGTTCTGGCGCTGGAACTCGTGCTCGAAGCGGATCCAGTCTTGCCAGGCCTGCTCGACAGGCATGCCGAACACTTGCTGAAACTTGTCGGACCAGTAGCGCTCACTTCCTTCGTCGCGTCGGATCCACGCGACGACCTTCTCAGGGGAATAGGTGTATGCGAGCCATGTGAAAAATCGCGTACCGTAAAGGTACGCATTCTTTTCCGCCTGGAAGTCGACGAAAACGCCTTTCGACGCGAGCCCCACGGGATCATAGAAATGGGCATCGCCCTGCACCATCGCCCGGAACACCATCTCGTCATAGCCGCTCTGCGCGCGGCCCACCCCACCGCCCATCCAGGTGTCCATGAAGACCGCGTCGCCCTCTAGATACCAGCGCGGGGCGGCGAAGCGCGGGACTGTGAGGTAGTTGTAGAGGATCGATTCTGGATTCTCCGATTGAGCCGTGACCTTGCCTTGGAAGAATCGCCGCCAGCGGCGGTCCTCGTCCGACGCAATGTCGCCTTGCACCACGTGGTTGATTTCGTGGTTCATCAGCCCGTACATCCGTTCACTCGCCGGAAAGGTCTCGAACGCGAGCGATAGCGGCGCAACATCGACGACAATCGTGTTGCGCGCCACGGAATAGGCGACGGCGGTGCCGTAGTCCCTGAAGTCCTGCAGCAGGACCGTTGTGGGCTCGGACGGCACCCAGCCGAACATCCGGCGCTGCCAGGTGAACGAGTTGGTGAACGTTCGCGCTGCGTGAGGTGCGAGGTAGCTCAGGGAATCATAGAAATAGAGGCTGAGGTCGTCTGTTTCGAGATGCGAAATTCCGACTGGGCTTTCGTCGGCGGTTGCGATCATGGGTGCCAACGCCAAGAGCAGGCACACAATTCGGCCACGCATGCGCTTCCCCCAAGCCATGACGACCTGCGGGAGCATAAGGTGTCGGCGTCCAAATGCAAACCGCCGGCTCGAGGCCGGCGGTTGCGTCATACTTGGACTGGTAGTCGAATTAATTACCGGCGTTACCTGCGTTACCGGCGTTACCAGCATTACCGGCGTTACCAGCATTACCGGCTTACAGCATTACCAGCATTACCGCGTTACCAGCATTACCGGCATTACCGGCGTTACCGCATTACCGGCGTTACCGGCATTACCGGCGTTACCTGCGTTACCGGCATTACCGGCGTTACCGCGTTACCGGCATTACCGGCATTACCGGCGTTACCTGCGTTACCGGCATTACCTGCGTTACCGGCATTACCTGCGTTACCGGCATTACCGCGTTACCGGCATTACCGGCGTTACCTGCGGTTACCGGCATTACCTGCGTTACCGGCATTACCTGCGTTACCGGCATTACCTGCGTTACCGGCATTACCTGCGTTACCGGCATTACCTGCGTTACCGGCATTGCCTGCGTTACCGGCACTACCCGCATTACCGGCGTTACCGGCGTTACCGGCATTGCCTGCGTTACCGGCATTCCCAGCATTACCAGCGTTACCCGCATTACCGGCGCTACCTGCGTTCCCCGCCGCGACGTCCCCGGCTGCCGGAATCGTGGTCGTCGGTTGGCCGGCCTGCGTTCCGAGCTTGATGTCGCCGGCGGTCGGCTGGTCCGCCCGGTAACGTTGCGCCGGCACGATCGTGCCGCTGACGTCCTTGCCGCCCGGCGGGAAGTCCACATACTGCAGGACGAGAACAACGGCTACGGCGGTGATGCCGGCGCCGATCCAGACCGTACGCTTGCCGATAAAGCCGCTTTTTTGCTCGTTCATCTTGTAGCCCCTTAGTTGCGGCCCCGGTTGGGATGCCTGGTGGACCCTTGCCGAACCCCCGGGATCGTGCCCCGGGGTCCCATAGAAACTTGCCTAATTACACGCGACCGCGACAAAAGTTGGCGCAGGCGCTGCCGTCCGACCGGGCGGCGCGGCATCGCGGCCGTGACCGCGGCGACCAGTCCCTCCGGCGGAAACGCCTTCGGCACGCGACGGAATCCTTCGAACAGCCACTTGAGGTCGTCGAAGCGCTCGCGGGCCGCGGGGTCGGCCGCCAGCATGGCGGTCGAGCTCGCTGGCCTCGGCCGGCGTAGCTTCGCCGTCGAGCACCGCATGCATCAGTTGGTCGAGTTCGGAGATATTCATGTCGATTATCGCAGGTCTTTCAGCAATTCGCGGAGGCGGTGCCTTGCTTCGAACAGACGGGACTTCACCGTCTTTTCGTCAAGGCCGAGGATTTCTCCGATCTCCTGGTAGCTGCATTCCGAAAAGTGCCGCAAAGTCAGCACCATCCGGTCGTTTGTCGGCATGCTCATCAATGCGCTCTGAATTCGCCGCGAAACCTGCGCTTCGCTGACGATCCGCTCCGGACTTGCGGTATCCAGGCCCGGAAGGTCGATCTCGTCATCGAGGGCTTCCTCGCGCCCGTTCCGGCGCAGCAGATTGAGCGACTCGTTGACCGCAATCCGGTAGATCCAGCTGAAGAACTTGAACCGAGGATCATATTCGTCCAGCCGCTCCGCAACCTTGAGGAACACGACCTGCGTGATGTCGTTCGCGTCCTCGGCCTTGCGCAGGATCCAGAACGCAGCGTTGTAGATCGGCCGCTGGTACCGGACCACCAACTCGGTGAATGCCGCCGCAATCACCCTTGCGGTAGCGCTCGACCAACGCCAAGTCTGGGTCGTTGTCCACAATTACACGCGGAGGGCGGGAAAGTTGGGGACCGATCAGCGGGCGGGTTCGATCTCGAAGATCTGGTCGAAGCCCGAATACTCGAATATGTCCCGCAGATGGCGGTTGACCCCGGACAGCCGGAGCTTGCCATCCGCCGCCAGCAGTCGTTTCTGGGTCTTCAGCAGCACCCCCAGGCCGGCGCTGGAGATGTACTCCAGCCCGCTGCAGTCCAAGGTCACCTTGCCCTGGACTTGGTCCAGAAAGGCCTGGGCGGCCGCGGACTGGGCCGCGTCCAGCCGTCCCGCAATGACGACGACGTCATTCGGGCCGAAATCAATCGCGAGCATGCTTATCCCCTGTGTTCGCCCCGCTTCCCCGGGCTGGCCGCCCGGCCCGGGTCTTGCGGAACGTGGTCCGGCTCTGCCGGTTCTCCCTTGAATACTCGTATTCGATGCTGTCCACCAGCCGCCGGATCAGATGCAGCCCCAGCCCACCGGGCTTGCGCTGCTCGATCGGCAGCTCGATGTTCACGTCCGGCGCCTGGGTGACGTCGAATGGCTCGACATCATAGTCGGTCAGCGTCACTTCCACGCCATCATCGACCTTGGCCAGATCGATGCGGACCGCGGCGCTGCTCATGGTGCTGTATTTGACCATGTTCGTGAACAACTCTTCCACTGCTAGATCGACGACCGGCAGCAGCTCGGGATCGATTTCTTGGCTTGCGAATACCTCCGAGGTGAACGCGAAGATGCTCCTCGATCGAGTCGAAGCTGCGCTCGAACGACCGATGGACGGCGGTCGAGCGAAGTCTCCCGCTTGACCAGTACCACGGTTATGTCGTCGTCCTGCGGGGCGCCGTCGGCGAACGCCTGAACCGCCGCCAGCAGGATCGCCGAAAGCTCCTCCATCGACTTGCCATGGTGGGACCGGACGATCTCCTCGACTCGCGCCTCCCCGAACTGTTCGCCGCCGGCGTCCTGATATTCGTAGATTCCGTCCGAGAGCAGCAGCAGGATATCGCCCGGCTGCATCTCCAGGGTCACCGCGGGCCGAAGCGTAGACAGGCGCATGGCACCCAGCGGAAAGCTGGTCGGCTTGTAGCGCGCGCAGGCGCCGAGCGCGGCCTGGAAATGAAGAATCGGCCCCTGTCCGCCGCTGTGGAAACGCATGCGGTGCGAGCTGGCGTCCAGTATGCCGACAAAGGCCGTGATGAAGCGGTCGCTGGCCAGCGTGTCGGCGAGCTGGTTGTTCACCTCCTTGAAGGCGGTTTCGAGGTCGGCGCCGAGGCGAAATGCCATGCGCAGCATCGCCTGCATCTGCGTCACCGAAAGCGCCGGGGCGATGCCGTGACCGGTGGCATCCCCCAGCACCGCCAGCAGACCCTGGTCGAGCAGCGCAAGGTCGAACGTGTCCCCGCCGGTAAGCTCGGCCGGCTTGAACGTGCCGTAGACATCGTAGCCGGGCAGCGCGGGCATGCTGGCGGGCAGCGTGCTCATCTGGACGACGCGCGCCATTTCCAGCTCCTGGCGCATTTTCTCGCCTTCGATCACCGCCTCGGTCATCCGCACTCGCTGCAGCGCGACGGCACACTGCGCGGCAAGCGCCGTGGCGAGCGCCTCGTCGTGGGCGTCGAAAACGCCCCCCCGCGCCTTGTTCAGCACCTGCATCACCCCCACCAGGACATCCTTGTGATCGACCAGCGGCAGGGTGAGCATGCAGCGCGTCCGGTAGCCGGAGCTCTTGTCGACGCCGGGTCGAACCGCGAGTCGGCATAGCAATCGGGGACGTTGATGATCTGCCGATTGCGCGCGCACGCACCCACCAGCCCCGCGCCCGCTGGCACGCGGACGGGCGGATGCCGGTGGCGACTTCAAGAACGAGCTCGTCGGCCGCGGGGTCGTACAGCCAGACCGAGCCGCGATCGGCATTGAGCACCTGCTTGGCGGCGCTGACGACCTCGGCCAGCATGGTCATCAGATCGAATGGAGCCGCCAGAGCGCTGGTGACGCCGAGGATCGTCTCCAGATCGCGTGCCGAATGACGGCGCTGTTGGGGCCGCGCGCTCATGGCGACAGAATGTAACAGAGCGCGGGCGATCCTGCCGCCGTTAGAACGGATCGGGGCGGACGCTCGCGTGGCTCGCGCTTTTTTCCGGGACGGAACTAGAGGACGGCCGAGACTTCGACTTCGCCCGCCTTGTTCAGGACATTGACGCCGACATCCCGCTGGTGGCGCTCGAGCGACAGGTCGACTACCGCATCGCCGAGGTGAAGATTGCGTATCTGCACGCGCGCCAGGTATTCGGGAAGTTGCGGGTGGTTAAAGCGGACACGCGCCCGTTCGGGATGAAACGAGAGTCCGAGGCACGCCTGCAGAAGGTAAAACGCGCTGGCGCTCGCCCAGGCCTGTGGTGAACAGGCGACCGGATAGAGCGTCGGCCGGCGTTCGAGGGGTCGTAGAGAGTGGTCGCGCGCGGCGCAAATGTCCTTCGGCCGGTGTTTCACGGGCCGCGCCGTGATTCGCCGAAACGGCAGCGCAACGGCATCCGCATATCCGAAATCCGGGTGACGCTCGAAAAGGGGCGCCAAACAGCTGTGGCCCGAAGCCAACTGCGTGATTGTCCGCTAAGTCCTGTCCGCACTGCGGCCGTCGCTGGCGCGCCAGCGACGCCGGGATGCCTGCGTTAACATCGGTAATAATTACACGATTCGCTTTTTCCCTACCGCGCGCGAGCTTTTTTTCGATTGACAGTCATGGCCAGCGGTCTAGCATACGAAACGTGTGCCAGGAGGCGGCCGTCGACTCCCTTCGCAAATCGTTGCAGGTCTATATCGTCGAGGATTCGCCGATCATTCGATGGCTGCTCGCGTCGACGATCGAGGCCGCAGGCGCGGAACTGGTAGGTCACAGCGCCGACGCGCAAACGGCCATAACGGATCTGTCGGTGCTGGACCCGGATCTGATCCTGCTCGACATTCGACTGAAAGCCGGTACTGGGTTCGACGTGCTTAAAGCGTTACAGGAACGGCATCTGTTGCCCACCGCGATGAAAGCGGTGCTCACCAATCATGCGAATGCGGAGTATGAGAAATTGAGTTTCCGCCTCGGCGCCGATCGTTTTTTTGGCAAATCATCGGAGACATCGCACGTATTGCCGCTGATCGGCGCGCTGGTCGCGGACAGGCAGCGCGGCGGCAAGCTTCCCCGCTTGGCCGGTGCCGCTGCCTCGCTAGACCACGGCCGTTAGGCGTCCGGCTCCGTCATCCACGCGCGCCCGCGCCGTGCTGGTGTCAGGCGCTATTGACGTGGAGAATGTTGCCGTCGGGGTCCTTGAACCACGCCCCTTTGAAATTCCCGAAGACGGGTATGTCGCCGTCGCGCCGCGCGCCGGGCAGATCATAGTGCTCGAATTCGACACCGGCGTCCCTGAGGCTGCGCACGTGCAGCGTGACGTTCTTGCGCCCTGCCGCGTGTTCTTGCCTGCTTCTCAGACGACCGGCAACGTACCGCGTTCGAGAAGCGCTCGCATCTCGCTGGCGGGAACCGGACGGGCGAAATAATACCCCTGCGCTTCGTTGCAACCGTGGATCTTGAGGAATGCCGCCTGCTCGGCGGTTTCCACGCCTTCGGCGGTCACCTCGAGCATCAACTCGTGAGCGACCGCGACGATGGCGCGCACGATCGCCGCATCGTCCGGATCGAAGGCCAGATCGCGGACAAATGATTGGTCGATTTTCAGCCCGGTAACCGGCAGGCGCTTCAGATAGCTGAGGCTCGAATAGCCGGTGCCGAAGTCGTCGAGCGCGATCCGGACATCCATGCCCCGAAGTCTCGCCATCGTATTGATCGCTTCCTCCGGGTGCATCATGACCGCGCTCTCGGTAAGCTCGATTTCGAGGTCCTCCGGCCGCAGGCGCGTAGTTTGAAGCGCCGTCCTTATCGTCTCGACCAGGTCCATGTCATGCAGCTGCCGAGCCGAAATGTTCACCGCAATCGGCACCGCGCGCAATTCGGCGTCCTGCCAGGTCTGGTTGTTCGCACACGCCTCGTGAATCGCCCAGCTGCCGATTCCCGCGATCAAGCTGCTTGCCTCGGCGACCGGAATGAATTTCTCCGGCGCGATCATTCCCCTGGCCGGATGGTTCCAACGGAGCAAGGCTTCCATGCCGATGATGCGTCCCGATTTGAGTTCGACTTTCGGCTGGTAGTGTAAAACCAGCTCGTTGCGCGCGACGGCCCTCCACAGATCGGTCTCCAGGGTAAGCCGCTCACCCAGCTCCGAATTCATGTCGGACGAATAGAGCTGGACCTTGTTGCGGCCGAGATCCTTGGCGCGATACATCGCCGTTTCGGCATTGCGCAGCAGCGTGTCCGCGTCTTCGCCATCGCGCGGAAAGCTCGCGATGCCGGCCGAGCAGGTGTTCTTGAATTCGCGCTCGTCGATCACGAACGGCTGTGACATGGCGGCCATCACGCGCTGCATCGCCCGATAGACGTCCTCCTCCTGCTCCTGCTCGGCAACCAGCAGCACGAACTCGTCGCCGCCGAGGCGCGCCACGGTATCGCCTTCCTGGACACAGGCGGCGAGGCGCTGCGCGGCGAGCTTGAGCAGCCGGTCGCCGATGTCGTGACCCAGGCTGTCGTTGATCAGCTTGAAATTGTCGAGGTCGATAAAGGTTAGGCTGAACGGCCGCTTGTACCGGTGTGCGAGGGCAAGCGCCTGCTTCAAGCGGTCTTTGAGCAGATTGCGATGGGCAAGTCCGGTGAGCGCGTCGTGATTCGCCTGATGCTCGAGCTCATCCTCATAGCCTTTGATCGCAGTGATGTCGTATTGCACGCCGGCGAAGTGAGTGACGCGGTTCGATAGCGGATCGCGGACCGGCGTGACATACAGCTTGTTCCAGAAAAGACTGCCGTCCTTGCGGTAGTTGCGCAGCACGGCGTGGCCATCGCGCTGCTCGGCGATAGCGCGGCGGACCTTGTCGAGCTCCGGCTGGTCGCGATCGTCCCATTGCAGAAAACGGCAGTTGCCGCCGATCACTTCGGCGCGGCTGTAGCCGGTGACCTGCTCGAAGGCGCGATTAACGTACACCAGCGGCATGTTCGGGTCGATCGCGTTGACGATCACCACCGGGTTTACGCTTGCCTCGACCGCTCGATCGCGCAGACGCAGAGCCTCCTCGATCTCGAGTCGCCTGATGCGCTGGTCGGCGTCATGCAATGCGCGGCGCACCGCCGTCGGCAGTCGCGGCAGGTTGGTTTTCAGAACGTAATCGTTGGCGCCGCTGCGCAGACCCTCGATCGCGGTCTCCTCCCCGCTGGTGCCCGACAGGAAAATGAACGGAAGATCCGGACGCAACTCGCGCACGACCCGAAGCGCCGATAGGCCGTTGAACTGACGCAAGGCGAAATCCGATACGACGATATCGGGCTCGAATTCGACGCATTCGCGCCTCAGGTCAGCTTCTGTTTCGACCCGCCGGACGACGAAGTCCATGCCGCTGCGCTTGAGCTCGCGCAGCGCCACCTCGGCGTCCGATGGCACATCCTCCACCATCACCATCTTGACAGTCATAGAAGGTCCTCACCGTCTCGTCCCCGCCGCCGCGCCGGGCAGACGGTTGACCAGAACGGCAATCGTGTCACCGTGCGCAGTTTTTACAGCCCAGAGAGGTGTCCCGTCCGGGGGATTGTTATTCGTCATCGGCATGAGCTGCGTAGTTCCACGTTCATGCCTGCTCGCACTATTGGATAGCATACTCCGATGCCACCGCGTGCAGCGTTGCGGCGACATCCGCGATCGAGCCGCAGCGCGTCGGAAACGGAAAATCCTCGCGGTGCTTTCCCGAACAGACCGGACCGGAACACGCACGCCGCGAGGTAGGAGCCGGCCGCAGTGGGATGACTTCCATCGTCGGTATAGAGCGCGAAGTCGATGCGTCTTGCCATGGCCGCGTGCCAGGCGGGGCCCACCGGAACGACCAGCGCATGGATCTCGGCGGCGATCATCCTCGACGGCGCGACTGATGCTGTCCTGGGTCTGCGGCGCCTGCTGCCTCGACCACGTCAGATAGAGCACTGTCTTCGCGCCGCGTCGGGCAATCTCGGCGTCGAACAGTCTGACGTTTTCGTGGTAGCGCGCCGGGTTCTTGAGCGGCAGCGTCGACTGTTCCTGCAGCACGACGTAGTCCCAGCGCGACCTCGCCAAGATCTCCTGCGCGACGCCCGCGTTCCAGTGCCGCCTGAGGCTTGCACCGCCCGCGACGATCGCCTCGGTCTCGACGCGGGTCGGATGGTCGGCCGCCGCGGCGAGGTCTGCCAGCAAGCGCGGCAACTGGTTGCGCGAAGTGTAGCTGTTGCCGATGAACAGGATCCGTGGTGCATGGCAGGTCTGCAGTCGGCGACATCTTGTCAGTCCCGGTCGTCGGGGCGGTCGGCGCGACCGCCGCCGCGCTTACCGGTTACCGGTCAGCTTGCGAAAGGCGCTGAAGTGCCGCACCGCCTCCTGCTGCAGCCCTCGCGCCTCGCACAGGCGGCGCCAGATTGAAATGCGCGTCCGCCAGGTCGGGAGCGGCAACCAGAGCAGCGCGATAGGAGGCGGCGGCATCGTCCGGCCGCTGCAGGTCTTCCAGCAGAATCCCCAGATTGAACAGCAAGGTTCCGTCCGCGCCGCAGGCGGCGAGCCCCTTGCGGTACACGGTTTCCGCTTCCTGCATTCGGCCGCGCTCGTGCAGCAGCCGGCCAAGGTTGACGTACGCGCCGCGATGCGCGGCGTCCTCCTTGACGCGCGCGGCGATAAGCTTCGCATGCCTCCTCGGGATTCGTGCGCTCGAGGGCGAGTCCCCGCTCGAACCACGGATCTTCCGGCCGCGCCGGGCGCGTTTCGGCGGGACCGAAGAAGGCGAGCCGCCCGTCCGGGGATGCAACCTGGAACTGCATCACGTACTGACCGTCGTCCGGCCGCCATTGCGCTGGCCCTTCGCTCACTACGACCGCAGTCGCCGACCGCCTCGATCCGCAAGCCGGCCAGCGGGACCTGCTGGGGCAACTGCGCCCGCAAGCGGCGCAGAGAACGCAGAATTCGTGCCGATGGAATCTTGGCTTCGGTCAGGCCTTGCGCCGCGCGCAGCAGCACCAGGTCGCGGAAACGTGAAACGATATTCGCGGCGCCGGCCGCGGGTGGGCGACACGAAGCCGGCGTCGATCAGCCGACCCACCATGGAACGGGAAAGTCCGAGCAGCTTGCCGACTTCGCGGAGCGAATAGCCTTCGGTCACGACGTCACGAGCATCGCGTTCCTAGCGCTTGGCGGCCTTGCGGCGCGTTTCGGGCTCGCCGGCGATCTTCCTGGGCGGCTTGCGCTGCGCGCGCCTTGGCTTCGGCCGATGCGGCAGCCGGCAGCCGCCTTCGGCTGCGCGCGTTTGCCCGCGGTCTTTTCGAGGCTGGCGCGCAGCGCCTCCATCAGGTCGATGACCTGGGCGCCCGCTTCCGGCGCGCTGGGCGACATCGGCGATCTCCTCGCCCTCGACCTTTTTCTGCACCGCCGCCTCGATGCGCTTCCTTACGTCGTCCTCGTATGCGCTCGGATCGAACTGCTTCGACGAAATCTGCCCGATGAGCTGCTTCGCCAATGCGAGCTCGGTGTCGCGCACCGGTGCTTCCTCGATCCCGATGTCGGCGATGGCGCGGACTTCCGGCGCGTACAGCAGCTGCTGCATGACCAGGCCGCCGGGTACGGCGCGCAACTGAACGATGTACTGCTTGCCGCGCGCGGCGTAGCGCCCGACCGCGGTCTGGCTTGGTCTGGCGCATGCTTTCGGCCAGCAGCGCATACGGTTTCGCGCCGCCCTTGTCGGGCCCCAGGAAATAGGCCTTGTCGTAATAGATCGGGTCGATGCTTTCCGCCGGCACGAATTCGCTGATTTCGATCGTCTGCGTGCCCTTCTCCTCCAGCTCCTTCAACTCCTCCGGCGTGAAGGTCACGTACTGGTCCTTGGCGAACTCGTAACCTTTGACCATGTCCGCCCGCTCGACGACGACGCCTTCGCGGGCGCACAGGTATTGCTGCTTCAGCCGGGAGCCGCAGGCGGCATGCAGCAGATTGAACGAAACGCCCGCCTGGGCCTGGGTCGCCGTATAGAGCTTGACCGGGATCGAGACCATGCCAAAAGTGACAGTGACCGAAGCCAATGCGCGAGCGGCCATGAGGGGCCTCCGTGATGGGGATACGGTATCGGAACCGGTCATCGTGCCAAAATATCGGACGATCTTCAACTAAACGGCATGCTTTTCCTGCGCGGCTCCTCCGGGCCGTTGCGGATAAGCCATCGCGATGTGACCGTTTACCCTACTCCATGGCCCTCGAGCGCTATCGGCAAAAACGTGACTTCCGGGTGACGCCCGAGCCCGCGGGCAAGGTCGGCCAGCGCCGCGCGCGCAGGCTTGCAATTCGTCATCCAGAAGCATGCGGCGAGCCGGCTCCACTACGATTTCCGGCTGGAGCTCAACGGCGTGCTGCTGAGCTGGGCGGTGCCCAAGGGCCCGAGCCTCGATCCCAACGACAAGCGGCTCGCCATGCATGTCGAGGACCACCCGCTGGAATACGGCGATTTCGAGGGCGTGATTCCGCCGAAGCAATACGGTGCCGGAACGGTCATGGTGTGGGATCGCGGAACGTGGACTGCCGAAGACCGATCCCGACGAAGCCTATGCGAAGGGGCGGCTGAAGTTCGAGCTGGAGGGCGAGAAGCTCAAAGGCGGCTGGAATCTGGTGCGCAGCCGCAGCGGCAAGTACGGTGGCGAAAACAGCTGGCTGCTGTTCAAGGAGGCCGACGAATTCGCGCGTCTGGGTCCCGAGGCGCTGATCGCCGAAGATCGCCCGGAACAGCGTCGCCAGCGGGTCGCAGCCTGGAACAGATCGCCGCCGATGCGGATCGGGTCTGGCATTCGAACAAGTCGGTCGCCGCCAACGTCAAGGGCGGTGCGTACGCAAGCCGGGGCGCGATGCCATCGCCGGGCTCGCCAGGATCAAGGGCGCGCGCAAGGCGCCGCTTCCGGATCTGACTCGAAGCGCAATTGGCGAGCGTCGGCCAAGATCGCCGCCGACCGGGCCGGCCTGGGTGCACGAAATCAAGTACGACGGCTACCGCATGCTGTGCCGGATCGCGCAGCAGCAGGTGCGCATGGTGTCGCGCAACGCCAAGGACTGGACCGGCGACTTTCCCGCGCTTGCCCGCGCGCTGGCTCTTCTGCCGGTCGACGATGCGTGGCTCGACGGCGAGGTCGTCGCCCTGGACGCCGCAGGGACGCACCAGTTTTCAGGCGCTGCAGAAAGCGCTTTCGGCAGGCGACTCCCGGAACCTCAAGTATCTGGCGTTCGATCTGCTCTACCTGAATGGCTTCGATCTGCGCGGCGTCGTGCTGACCGAGCGCAAGCGCCTGTTGCGCGATCTGCTGTCGAACGCGCCTGCGGCGATCAAGTACAGCGAGCATTTCGCCGCTCCGGGACTCAGCGTTCCTGCAGAACGTCGGCGAGCTCGGCCTCGAAGGGATGGTCTCGAAGCGCGCCGACTTGCCCTACCGGGCCGGCCGGGGCCGGCGTGGCAGAAGATCAAGTGCATGCGGCGGCAGGAAATGGTGATCGGCGGCTTTACCGATCCGGAAGGATCGCGCCACGGATTCGGTGCGTTGCTGCTCGGCGTCTATCGAGCCGGACGGCAAGCTCGCCTACTCCGGCAAGGTCGGGACCGGATTCAGCGACGCATCGCTCGCCGCATTGAGCCGCGCACTGTCGGCGCTGGTGCAGAAAAAGAGTCCATTCCACAATCTCGCCGCTCGGCGCGGAAGGCCGCCGCGCCCATTGGGTGAATCCGATTCTGGTCGCCGAGGTGGCGTTCGCCGAGTGGACCGACGACGGGACCTTGCGCCATCCCTCCTTCCTGAGGGTCTGCGCGCCGACAAGCGCGCAACCGAGGTCGTTCGCGAGAACACGGGGACCTTCGAACGAGCGGCGAGCCCTCGGACGAGCCGCTGCCGCCGCCGCGCGTCGCGGCACAAGGCGCGGGCCGGCGGCGACAAGAACGCGGTCGCCGGCATCGTCCTGACCAATCCCGACAAGCCTCTCTATCCGGAAGCCGCGATCACCAAGCGCGACCTCGCCCTGTATTACGCCGCGGTCGGCGACTGGATGCTGCCGCATGTGCGCGATCGGCCACTGACGCTGCTGCGCTGCCCGAACGGCTGGAACGACGAATGCTTCTATCAGAAGAAGGCCGAGGACGGCGTGAACGAGGCGATCTCGCGCGTCGAGATCGAGAACAGCGATGGCGGCGTATCGCTTTACATGATGGCCGATTCGGTGCCGGCGATCGTGGCCTGCTCCAGATGGGCGTGCTCGAGCTGCATCCCTGGGGATCTCGCGCGCCGACGCCTCGGGCTTTCCCGACCGGATCATTTTCGATCTCGATCCCGACTGACGCCGTGGCCTGGGACGACCTGCAAGCAGGCGGCGCTGATCGTCAAGACGCTGCTGGACAATATCGGGCTCGCGCCGTTCCTCAAGACGACCGGCGGCAAGGGTCTGCACGTGGTCGTGCCGATCGAGCCTGTCGTCGGCTGGGAACAGGTCAAGGGATTCACCAAGGCCGTCGCGGAACTCCTCGAGCGGACCTTTCCCGACCGTTTCACGTCCAAGCTGCTGAAAATCTCGCGCCGGGGCAAGATCTTCATCGACTATCTGCGCAACGGCGAGGGCGCGACCGCGGTCGCCGCCTATTCGACTCGCGCCCGGGCGAACGCTCCGGTATCGACGCCGGTCGCTTGGGACGAGCTGTCGCGCGACCTGCGCTTCGATCATTTCAACGTCGGAACGTGCCGAAGCGCCTGGCCAAGAAGCGAAAACCGATCCGTGGCGGACATCGCCGAGGCGGCGGTCCCGTTGACGCCGGCCGCGATGGCGAGGGTTGGCTTCAAGCCGGCTAGACCGGGAACAGCTCGATGAAACTGTTGGCAGGAACGAGCGGCTTCTCCTACAAGGAATGGCTGGGTCCCTTCTATCCGGAGAAGCTGCCCGCCAGCGAAATGCTGCGCTACTACGCCGAGCGCTTTGCGACCGTCGAGATCAACAACACGTTCTACCGCATGCCGGCGGAATCGATGCTCGCGCAATGGTCGGAGCAGGTGCCCGATCATTTCATGTTCACGCTTGAAATCGCCGAAACGCATCACCCATGACCTGCGCCTGCGGGAGGCCGAATCGCACGTGGCCGAATTCGTGCGTCGCGCCGGCACGCTGGGCGACAAGCTCGGCGTGCTGCTGTTCCAGCTGCCGCCATTTCTCAAGAAGGATCTACCCCGACTGCGGGAGTTCCTCGCGCTGCTGCCGTCCGGACACGCGCGCCGCGTTCGAGTTTCGCCACGACGTCGTGGCAGGACGACGAGGTCTACGAGACGCTGCGCGGCCGCGGCGCGATCCTTTGCGTCACCGATACCGACGAAGGCGACACGCCGTTCGTCGCGACCTCGGACTGGGGCTACCTGCGCCTGCGACGCACCCACTACGACGACCAGGAGCTGGGCGCCTGGGCAGCGCGGATTGCGCGCGGCGGCCCTGCCGCAGACCTACGTCTATTTCATGCACGAAGACGAGGCGCTGGGAACGCGGTTCGCGCGACGCCTCAACGAGTTGTGGGCTCTCGCGCGGTCCTGCGTGAAGCCCGGCCGGGCGCTGACGCGCCGCGGCCGGCTATTGAACGATCAACGCGGCTTGTAGCTGAACTTCTGGCCGCCGATGCTCGCTTCGTACATCAGCCCGCCTTTGGCCACGGTGAACGTCGCCATGCCTTTTTGGTATTGCGCCGACGGTCTTGGCATCATGCTTGCCGCCGCTTACGCCCGCCGATGAACCGGTCGTACCCGCCTTCGCGCCGGCAGCGGCGGTGATGGCGACCGCGGAAGCTTCCGCGCCGAACTCAAAGTTACCGCCGGTAAATTCCTTGAATGAGCGCTCGTCCTGGAAAAAGATGATCTGGCTGTAGGCCTGACCGCCGAGCTGGAAGCCGACGGTGACTTGCGACATCGATGTGTCGCCGACGTACTTTCCTTTTTCGTATACGCGTCCCTTGCCGAACGCGCCGCCGACGCCGACGCCGCCCTTTCCGATCGTCGGAAAAACGGCGTATCCGTAGGCCGTGCTGAAAAAGCTTCCGCTCTCGACCGGCATTCCTGAAGACATTGATCGTGTCCTGGTACTCGTCTGCCCACGCCGGCGAAATGGCCAGCATTAACGACAACAGCGCGAAGATCGGAATCAGACGCTTGACCATGGTGTTCCCTTTCTGAGGAAATGTGCTGAGACCACGCCCGGATGCTTTAAGCCGGCGCCGACACCGCCGCGCCACGATGGCCCCGGCTCGGATGCTGGCGTACAATCAACGAGTTGCACAGGTCGGACGCTAAAAACATCCGTTGAGCATTGCCCTGCCCGATCATTTTATATCACGTCCGAAGCAGGATAAAGACAGAGCAACTGATGAAGACCGAAGAGCTTCGAGCCCTCCAGACACCGATTAAGGAGCGCTACAAAGCGCAACCCGACGCAGCGCTGATTACACTGAAGGCCCAGGGCCGCCTGGGCGAAGGCGTCACCTGCAGCGTAGAGACAGGGAAGGCGCTCGCTACCGCAGGATTGCATCCGGCAACCGGAGGCGACGGCCTGAGCGCGTGCTCGGGTGACATGTTGCTCGAGGCGCTCGTCGCCTGCGCCGGCGTGACCCTCAACGCTGTCGCGACGGCGATAGGCGTCGTGGTTCGAAGCGGGACGGTGCGAGCCGAAGGCGACCTCGACTTTCGCGGCACGCTGGGTGTCGCCAAGGATGCGCCGGTTGGATTTCAGCGCATCCGCCTCGATTTCGATCTGGACACCGATGCGTCAGAAGAACAGCTGGCTACGCTCATTCGCCTGACCGAGCGCTATTGCGTCGTCTTTCAAACGTTGCGGCAGTCGCCGGACGTGACGGTGTCCCATCACGTCGCCGTGGCCTGATCGCACTCAAGCATCACCGGCGTAAAATCAAAGGTCGAGACGTCGCGTTTTTCGGAGGTCGCCATGCCGATGTACATGGACATCCATGAAGTTAGCGGAGCCACCGCGGCAGACGTTGCCAAGGCGCACATCGCCGATGTCAAGACGCAGGGCAAGTACGGCGTCGAATACCACAAATACTGGTTGAACGAGAGCACCGGCAAGATTTTCTGCCTGTGCAGCGCGCCGAATCCGGAAGCGGCAGCGTCGGTGCATCGCGAAGCGCACGGCCTGGTCGCATCCAAGATCATCGAGGTTGCGCCCGAGATCGCGGACGGATTCCTGGGCGGGTGCGAGGTGAATACCGCAGGCGCTGCTCTGCTTCCCGGCGGCGCCGAAACCGAACGTGACCCCGGAATCCGGACCGTCATGTTCACCGACATTGTCGATTCGACGGGACTCACTCAGCGTCTCGGAGACGATGGCGCGATGGCCTTTCTTGGCGTACATGACAAGATCGTGCGGGAAGCCCTCGGCGCGCTGGGCGGCCGCGAGGTCAAGCACACCGGTGATGGCATCATGGCGTGCTTTGTGTCGACTGTCGCGGCGGTTCGCTGCGCTAGCCAGATCCAGCGTGGCTTGGCCGAGCACGAGCAGGTGCGCCGCGACACGCCGGTCAAGGTCCGGATCGGCGCCGCCGCGGGAGAGCCGGTGGAGAATCACCTGGATCTGTTTGGATCGACGGTTCAACTCGCCGCGCGGCTTTGCTCCTATGCTCAGCCGGAGCAGAGTCTGGTTTCGAATGCGGTTGCCGAGCTGTGTATGGGAAAAGGCCTGACCTTCCAGGACCTGGGAGAGATTTCGCTCAAGGGCTTTGATCGCCCGATCCGGGTCCACGCCGTTCAACAGCCGGGGTAAGCGAAGCAATCATCAGCGCTTCGGCATCCGCCGACCGTCCTCGGCATTGCGGCAGCACATCCGAAGCATCCCAATCCATCGAGCCCGTGATATGCGATCGCTAGGTAGGAGGCCGGAAGGCGCGCGCCTGGAGCGCATCAAGGCGTCGCCGCTGTGGACCGGCGAGCGGTTCGGCAACGTGCACCCGGTCATCCCGGGCCTGCGCGATCCGAATGTGTCGATGCCCACGCTCCGCGATTTTCTGTACGGTGGCGAGCGGCGGGTGCCGCGGGCGCCGCTGCCGTCGATGAATCCACTCGGCACCTGGGCGAAGTCGATCGGCAGCAGGCTGCGCGCCACTTGGCTCGGTCATTCGACGGTGCTGATCGAGATCGATGGCCTTCGCGTGCTCACCGACCCGGTCTGGGGGCCGCGCGCGTCGCCATCGCGATTCGCGGGTCCCAAGCGCTTCCAGCCGGTGCCTATCCCGCTCAGCGAGATGCCGCCGCTGGACCTCGTGCTCGTCTCGCACGATCACTACGATCACCTCGACTACCCGACGATCCGAGAGCTTGCCAAGCGCGACCTGCCGTTCGTGACCTCGCTCGGCGTTGGCGCTCATCTGGAAGCCTGGGGCGTGCAACCCGGGCGCATTACCGAGCTCGACTGGTGGGAATCGCACGACGTGCCGAATACCGGTGTCACTGTGACCGCGGCGCCGTCCCAGCACTTTTCCGGACGCGGAATGCATGATCGCAACGCGACGCTGTGGTCCTCGCTCATCATCCGCTCGCATCGGCACGCGGTGTTCTTCAGCGGCGATACCGGCCTGACGACCGAGTACCAGACGATCCGCGAACGGCTCGGACCGTTCGACCTCGTGATGCTGGAAGTCGGCGCGTTCCATCCCGCCTGGGGCGACATTCACCTCGGACCGACGAACGCGCTCAAAGCGTTGACGCTTCTCGGCGGCGGACCTTTCCTGCCGATACATTGGGGCACATTCAGCCTCGCAATGCATGCCTGGGACCAGCCTGCGGAAACCTTGCTCGAACTGGGGCCCAAGGCGGGCGCGCAACTCATGATGCCTCGCCTCGGCGAGCCGGTCGAGCCGTCCCACGCGGAAAGGGTCGAGCCATGGTGGCGCGTCGCCGACCAAACCGCGCGCGGACGCGAGCCCAAGACATCCGCGGCGATCAGTTTGCCGAAATCGATGCCTTGGCCGATCGACTAGAAGCGGGCTTGCCATGCCAAACCAGGTGTCGTTGCTCGACGAGCTGCGCACGCAGTACGAAGCGGCGCGCAAGTCGCCACACGAACATGGCGACGTTCCAGGCTTCCAGGAGATCGATAAGCAGCTGCGCAAGGCCTATCGCTGGCTGGAGAAAGCGTTCGCGTACCTTGACGGGCTGAAACCCCCGATCGAGCATCGTTTCGATCTCGGGCATGGACTCGTATTCGCCGCGCCGCGATTCGAGCAGGGATTCGTCGGACAGCATGAACAACGGATCGTCGGCTACCCGGTGCTCGATGAAATCAATATTTCTTATTCGATCGTCGCCACGGCGCCGCTGACAATCGAGGTCGCGTCGGGCAGCGCTTCGGCGGCCGAGAAGGTACTCGACGACGCGGGCCTCCAGTACACCGCCCACCGCGTTGAAGACCAGGGTGGCGTCGTTCGCAAATGCGCGATCGTCGTTCCCCCGAGGATTCCAGCCGCGATCTCGTTTCGTGCCGACTACCGCACCGGACTCGTGCAGATTTCGCTGCTCAATGTCGACCGGCTGGATCGCGTCAGCCTTGCCTTCCCAAGCGCGGCGATCGATGAACCGGTGCTCGAGGACCTCGTCCGCCTGGTGCTCGGCCGCAGTGCGGCGTTTTTGCGACGTGCGCCACTGGTGGGCATCCATGGCCAACCAGGTTGACCGGCGACAAGAACACTTCTCCCGTCCGGGATCTCGCGCGGTATAGACTCATGGCTCCGCAAGGATAGGCGGACAAGAGGGAGGAGTTTTCATGTGTGACGTTTGTGGAGATGCGCAGCACGAACCTGACGCTCAAGTATCGCGCCGGGATTTCCTGAGGACTGGCGCCCTCGCGGCGCTGGTGCCGTGGAGCATCGGCGCCGCCTTTGCGGCCGATCCGCCTGCGCCGGGCGCGCCGCCGCCCGCAAACGCGATCGCGCCAGCGGACGCATTGAAGCGTCTGATGGATGGCAACGCGCGCTACGCGGCCAGCAAGATCGCGCTCGTCTAGACGTATCGGTTCCTGTCACGGGGGCGGGCAACCTGGGTGCAATTTCACCTAAGCGGCTCACACCCCGGAGTCGGCAAGACTCTGCTCGATGCCCTGAATCAGAATGAATTTCCTGCGCGGCTGAACGCTAACGGCAACCGAAACCGCCGGATCCCAGTAATCCAGTGGGGTGGGCGGCCTCTCTCCCAGGTATATCGCCGGCGACAAAACGCCCTTCGGAATTGCCAGGTCCTCGCCATGCCCAAAGCTACGGACCAGCGCCGGCACCTTGGTGATGCCCTGCTTGACGAGTGCGGCAGCGCGATTGTTGCCGTCCCGCAGCACGAATCGCCCGCCTACCTCGGCAACCTGGAGGTACGACGTCGCGATCTCGACGATGAAGCCCATCAGGGTGCCGCGTACCACCTGCTGCGCAGCGAAACCCACGACGCGGAGGTTCCCGTCTGGGGACGAAAGAACAGCCACGTTGCGCTGAGAATCCACCTAATAGGACAACGACTGCGGATTTGGAATCGGCAGCGTGATGTTCGCGAGCGCTTGAAGATCGCTGCCATCCAGGCGTGCGAACCTCGCATCGGACTCCGTCCCGACCGTGTGTTGCACCACACACACTCGCGTGAGATCGACGATGGCGATCTCCCAATTCTCGTCGCGGAAAGTCTTGAATCGCTCGTGTCCATAGAGTGCTGCGCGATGCGCATGCAGCACCTCTGGGCAAGGAGCAACAATCGGCGAAGCCGCGGGAAACTTCTGGCGCGCCGCGACCGCAGCGCGGGCGGCCTCAACGACGCGCCGTTGCTCGTCCGTCAGTTCGATGTCTGGGCGGTGCGAGGTCAGGGCACCCCTCGCCTGCTTGTCGGAGAGCCAGCCCAATAGCGCTCGCGCCGGGCGCAGGATCGGAGCTTCGGGGGCCATAAGTCGCCGGAGCATAGCGCGACGCTCATGCTCGCTCAATAGCGGCGCAACGCACTTCGGGAAGCGCTCTTTCGGCTGCGATCAGAGCAAACAGGTCAGCAGCGGTTGCCCGGCAATTTGCCCGATGAAAATAACGAGCGGCCCACCATGCAGGACTGTTCGCCGTAGCTGTCGGTGTTCGTCTCCACGTGGTTTATCGATGCACCGCCACTGGTACCGGCGACAATGCTTGCAGCCTGGAACTTGCCGACTGCCGAGCCTCTGAGTGATGGACTTTGACTTTGACTATGCCGTTCCTGGTGGTCCCGTCGTTCGGCGAGAAAGCTGATGATTGCGATCGCGTCACTCGCAACACACATTGCGAGGAGAATCCCCAGCCATCTTTTTTGCAGGACGCGTCGCATCGTTTGTCGCTCTCGATCAGACGGCGATGACGCCTAGATCGTGCTTCGCCGATAGCTCCCCGGCACTCGGATCGAAGGTGCGGCCGACGGAGTTACTAGCGAAAACCTTTCCCACGGCAATGCTTATCTATCCGCCAGTGGAGTTTTGTAGCATACGCTTTAAGGCGCCGGTAATGCGCGCTTGCGAACAGTTTCCCCTTTCTTTCAATTCCATAACCACATTAGAGCTATTGGCTGTGCGGTACACCCCAGGTCCATCCATCACCGAGCATGCATCGGCAATCCCATCGTTAACCGGGCAGCCCCATCATGAAGATGACAGATGACCCACAAGTGAAAGTTGCGGCGGGCGGATCGAGAGGAAGGCCCGCGGCGTGCGACTAAAGAGCGTCACTGCGCCTGAGAGCTGTGAGCTGTCGCTGGAATCCAAGCGCCCGGCCGTGTCCGAACGAGGCGCCTGTGCGAATCAGCGCTTCGGCACGTCCGCTGGCGCGACAGCTAGGCCTTCGATGCCGCTTCGTGCGACCGAATCAGCCAGGAATCCACTGGCGCGAAGCTCGTCGAGCGCCTTATTCACCCGCTGCAAACGGTCAGCGCGATCGAGTTGCACAGCGATGGTTTGCGGCACGCCATAGAAGTTGTCGTCGAGCAGTCTGAGCCCTCGTACGCTCTGCGTACCCGAAGCCAATCGCTGGCGGCCGCCGGCGAAAGCCACCACGGTTCCGTCCAGGAGCCACTGCGCTGCTTCGTGAAGCTTGTAATCGCGCGTGGCGCCCAGGCGGGCGGCAGTAAGCCGCTCCCGCAACCACACGCCCACGCTGTCATCGGTGTTGACGCCGATGATGTGCCCCGGCCGGTCCAGCTCGCTCACGGAGCGCAGCGGCGAGTCCGCGCGAACCAGCGCGCTCTGCTGGACCAGCATGTAGGTCTGGGAATACAGCACGATCCCCGTGCGCTCGCGATTGGGCGCCACGAAGCGATGTCCGCGGAGCCGGTTTTCACCGCCTCCAGCACGGCGGCAGCTGTTGGCAGCGGCATGATGGCGATGGGTACGCTCGCGCGACGCCCCAGTTCGCGCGCGATGTCGGCCACGACACCTGTCACCATCCCTGTGCCGGAGTCGAGCTTGGCCTGGGCGAGGTTTGTGACGATGTATGCGGCCCGGAGGGTGCCTGTCGGCGCCAACACGGGATCGGTCGCCCCGGCGCCGTCGCTTAGCGTCAGGATAAGGGCGACAACGATGAGCGTGCGCCGCCACGCCGCGCTTGCGCCGGGACGGCGCCGAACGCGAGGGTCAGAGCTCGTGCCCGGCATTATTGGTGGCACCAAAAATGCTGTCGGACAATTTTTTGTAGTTCGCCTAAGGCACAAAGTGGTGATAGGAAGAAGTACATTGATAATTATGGGAAATCACATGGAGGCACGAAATCTGCTCGATTGGAACGTCAAAAAATTGATCCATGCGGGAAAGTTTCCTCGCGTCGCTTCGTCCGCTGCTAGGGAGGTTCTAATGTGCCGCTCGAGTATCACAGCACTATTTTGGCGCATCGCAGTGCTCCTGATCACGGCGTTCGGCCTCACCGGCGCCGATGCAGAGGTCTTCCTAGCTGAGTGGAGTTCGCCTTTCGGCACAATCTTTCCTGACCTTGGATGGAAGGGATCGGCAACCTTCATCCTCCCCGATGCCTGCCTCGGAATGACGGGATCGTTCGCGAACACGGCGCCGGGTTGCGGCGCCGGTGACATGCAGGTCAAGGATGCGGTAATCCAGTTCTACAATGTCGCGAACCCAGGCGGCATCCTGCAGACACTCAATCTGGAAAGCGCGCCGCCGTTGGTCGATGGCATGGCCATCGAAACGATCGGCGGCGTCACGAATTTGGCGGGTGTTCAGACGGGGTTCTTCGGAGCGGTGCAAAGCGCGATTCCGGAGGCCGGTGGATATTTTTTCCACCAGATCCTCATGGGCGACTCGGGCGCACTCGTTTACACCCTTAATGCGTTCGACAGCCCGGGCTGCGCCCTGTTCGCAGTACCCGGTTCACCGTTGTGTGGCATCTCACAGACTCAGGCACAAATCAACTTCAGCGGATCGGCTGGCCAGTGGGATCCGGCTTTCGGCGGAATCTTTCCTGAACTTGGGTGGAGCGGATCGGCCAACTTCATCATCCCCGCCGGATGTCTCGGCCTGACGGGTTCGTTCGCGAATAGTGCGCCCGGGTGTGGCGGGGCTGGAATGGATGTCGGCAATGCGCAGCTCCAGTTGTACGACGTCGCGAACCCAGGCGCTGTCCTGCAGACACTCGATCTGGGGACCGCGCCGCCGCTGGTCGATGGCATGTCCATCGAGACGCTCGGCGGCGTAACGAATGTGACGGGTGTTCAGACCGGGTTCTTCGGTGCGGTGAAAGGCGCGATTCCGGAAGCCGGCAATGGCTTCTATTTCCATCTCCTCCTGACCGGCGACTCTGCGTCCCTGATCTACACCGCCGACGCGTTCGACAGCCCGGGCTGCGCGCTGTTCGAAGAGCCCGGTTCATCGCTCTGCGGCATCTCGCAGCCTCAGGCACAGATTGTATTCAGTCGCGTGCCGCCGGAGGTACCAGCGCCGCCCACCGGTGCGCTATTCGGCATCGGTCTGGCGGCACTCTGGTTAATGCGCCGCCGTCTTCAATGGTCTGAAAGCCGCTCGCTGCTCGATTGAGCACGGGGTCGGCGGCCACCGCGCCGCCGCTGAGCGTCAAGACGAGTGCGAAAACGATGAGCGCGCGTCGCCAGGCCGTGCTCATCCCAGCGTCTTATACAGCGCGACGAGCTTGCTCCACGCGCGTTCGGCCTGGACCTTGTCATAGATCGGCGCGCCGTCCTCCACCGGCATGTCGGGCACACACCAGCCATGCTTCGCTGGATAGACCTCGACTTCCACTGGAACGCCTGCCTTCGCGAAGCTCTCCCTCAGCTTGTCCTTTGCGTCGGGCTGGCGTTGATCGTCGCTCGCCGCGACGCCGAAGTACATGCGCGCCTTGATCTTCGGCGCGAGCAGATGCGGACTGTCCGGCTTGTCGGTGACGAGTCCGCCGCCGTGGAATGACGCGCCGGCGCCGATGCGATCCGGAACGGCCGCGGCGGTTCGCACGACGAGCGCGCCGCCCATGCAGTAGCCCTGCGTCCCGATCTTCTTCGTCTTGTCGACTTGCGTCTGCTCGTCGAGGAACGCGACGATACGCGAGTGCGTCCTTCTCGGCGTCGCCCGCTGACATGCACCGACGCCATCAGCGGGCCGATCTTCGCCAGCGTGGCCTGATCTTTGAAGTCGAGGTTCGCGGCGGTCGTGAACTGCGGCGCCTTGCTGACCGCGGTAGAACGGATTGGGCACCAGCACGCTGTAGCCCTCGGCGGCGAGGCGCTTCGCCATGTCGCGCATCGACGGGCGCAACCCGAACGCGTCGGGCCAGATGATCACGCCCGGGTACGCGCCCGTCGCCGGATGAATGAACGCGGCGTCGCAGGTGCCATCAGGTGTCTTTACAGTCACTTCCGATTCGACGGTGGCGAGCGTCGCCGCGAACGACTGCCCTGTCGCGGCGGCGATCCCCGCGGCTACCGAGCGAACGATAAAGTCACGTCGCGTGACGTCGCGCGTGTCGTCTGCCATGGTTTACCTCCGTCGCCAATCGCCTCGCGATGATCTCTTTTTGGGTGCACGCTGTGCTCCCGGTTTGCGACGCGCACCCGCCAGCGTAAAGCATTGATCCCCGCTGTTTAGCCCGTTCAAAATGAAAAGGGTCAGCTCTGCGCTAACCCTTTGTTTATCTGGCGCGCCCGGCAGGATTCGAACCCACGACCCCCTGGTTCGTAGCCAGGTACTCTAATCCAACTGAGCTACGGGCGCTTCGGCTCAAATTATAGCAGATCGCATCGGTTCTCCAGCCGGTGAACTCCTGTATCTTGCGCCCGCCACCGTTCGAGTCACTATAACTGCTCAAGCTTGGCTCGCACCCGGTCGATCCCATAAGATGCGCCGATGATCGCCGCCCTCTTCCGCATCGCGCTGTGCGCCTGCGCGCTGGCCACCGCCGGCGCGATCGCCCAAGCGCCCCGACCAGCGTCTTCATCGACGATCTGACCTGGACCGAGCTTCGCGACGGCATCGCCGCCGGCAAGACGACGATCATCGTACCGATCGGCGGCACCGAGCAGAACGGCCCATGGATGGCGCTGGGCAAGCACAACGTAAGGGCGAAGGCTCTGTCGGAAAAGATCGCGCGGGCCCTCGGCAATGCGCTGGTGGCGCCGGTGATCTCCTACGTCCCGGAGGGCCAGCGTCGATCCGCCGACGTCGCACATGCGCTTTCCGGGAACAATCACTGTTCCCGATGCGACGTTCGAAAAGACGCTGGAATACGCAGCAGGAGCTTCCGGCGGGCCGGCTTTCGCGACATCGTCTTTCTCGGCGATCACGGCGGCTATCAGAAAAAGCGAGATCGCGGTCGCGTCACGACTCAATCGCGAATGGCATGCGCAGGACACGCGCGTGCACGCGATCGAAGAGTACTACCGCGTTACGGAGACGGCGTACGAACAGATGCTCAAGCGCCGCGGCTACAGCGATGAGGAAATCGGATCGCACGCGGGGTTGGCCGATACTGCGCTGACGTTGGCGCTTGCGCCCGATCTGGTACGGACCGACAGCCTGGCTTCGGCGGGCAAGCCGAGCGCGGCGCAAGGCCTCCGCGGTGATCCGCGTCGCGCCACCGCGGAGCTGGGCCAGCTGGGCGTCGATATCATCATTGCGCAAACGATCGAAGCGATTCGCAAGGCGACCAGGCGCCAGTGATCGGCGCGCCAGGCGATTTCGGCGATAATTCGCCCATCGCCGATCACAGGACGCTCGATGCCAGCACCGATTGCCCCGCCGCACTCTTGTCGCAATGCTTTGCCTGGCCGCCGCCGCAGTGTCGTTCGGCGTCACCGGCGATGCGCCACCCTCGCCCGCCGCCGACGCCGTCGTCACCGTCCCCGGGATGCCGCCGGTACCCGATCCGGGCAACCTGTATAGCGAAGCCGGGGCGGGCAAGTTCAGCGCGGCGGTCGCGGATGCGCTGCCCCGCATCTACGTCCCCAACGTGCAGTCGAACGATGTCTACGTGATCGATCCGGCGACGATGAAAGTCGTCGATCGCTTCAAAGTCGGCGTCAATCCGCAGCACGTGGTCCCGTCGTGGGATTTGAAAACCCTGTGGGTCGCCAACAACGCCGAGGGACGAACCGACGGCAGCCTGACGCCGATCGATCCCGTCACCGGCAAACCCGGCAAAGCCGTCGTTGTCGACGATCCGTACAACATGTATTTCACGCCCGACGGACGTTCGGCGATCATCGTCGCCGAGGCACGTAAGCGGATCGATTTCCGCGATGCGCATTCGATGCAGATGCAGCAGTCGCTTCCGACACCGCAATGCGACGGCATCAACCACGCCGATTTTTCGATCGATGGCCGCTACGCGATATTCACCTGTGAATTCCAAGGGAGCCTGGTGAAAATCGACCTGGTCGAACGCAAGGTGCTCGGCTACCTGAAGCTGTCCAAACCGGCGTCGAAGAAAGTCGGCTTCAATATCCGGACCAGCATCGACCCCAACTTGTGCACGACGTACGCCAGCATGCCGCAAGATATCCGCGTCTCGCCCGATGGCAAGCTGTTCTACATCGCCGACATGGAAGCCGACGGGGTGTTCGTCGTCGACGGTGCCTCGTTCCGGCAAATCGATTTCATCGCCACCGGTATTGGCACGCATGGCCTCTACCCGAGCCGCGACGGCAAGAAACTCTACGTCGCCAATCGCGGCTCGAACAAGATCCATGGTCCGCCGCACGGCAAGGGCAGCGTTTCGGTGGTCGACTTCGCTACGCGCAAGGTCGACGCAACCTGGCCGATCCCGGGCGGCGGCAGCCCGGACATGGGCAATGTCAGCGCCGACGGCACACGGCTGTGGCTTGCCGGACGCTACGACAACGTCGTCTATGCCATCGACACTACAACCGGTGATGTCACCGAGCATACCGGTCGGACGCGAACCGCACGGGTTGACCGTGTGGCCGCAGCCAGGCCGCTATTCGCTCGGTCACACCGGCAATATGCGCTAGCGACGGCGCATGCGTGTTGCCGTTTCCCGTTCGGCTCGCCCGGAGCCGTGAATCCGATGTCAATCATCCCGTCACGAGCCACGTTGCCGCGTGCGCTTTCGCGCCGGCGATTCATCCGCGGTCTGGCGATCTTGCTTGCGAGCGCCAGCGCCGCACCGGCGTTTGCCCAGGGTACGGGCGATTATCCGTCCCGGCCGATCCACTTCATCATCCCCAATACCGTCGGCGGCACCAGCGATATTCTCGCGCGGCTGATCGGCGCGCGCTTGAGCGACGCGATGGGACAGCCGGTGATCGTCGAAAGCCGCCCCGGCGCCGCGGGACGCATCGCGCTGGACTATATGGCCAAGGCAGCGCCGGACGGCTACACGATCTTGCTGGGAAACAATGGCACCAACGCGATCGTCCCGGGGGCGCAGCCCGTCGATGCCGCCGACGATTCCGCGCTTGTTCCGGTGATCAAGTTCGCGAGTCTGGCGATCGTCATCGCGGCGACGCCGCGACTCGAAGTCAAATCGCTGAGTGACACCATCGAACGCGCCCGGCGCAAGCCGGATTCGCTCGCGTACGCGAGCAGCGGAATCGGTTCGACCTCGCACATGGCCGCTGCGCTGCTGAGCCAACGCGCGGGAATCAAGCTGCTGCAGATCCCGTATGCGGGGACGGCATCGGCGGTCAAGGATGTGCTGGCTGGCGAAGTACCGCTGATCTTTACCCATCTGGCGACGGTCGCCACCCTGATCCGCTCCGGGCAGCTTCGCCCGCTGGCGGTGACCGGCTTGCGTCGCACCGCGGCGTTTCCGGACATCCCCACGGTCGCAGAATCGGGCTTCCCCGGATTCGACGTCGTGACCTGGCATGGCGTGCTGGCGCCTCCCGGCACTCCGCGCGAAATCGTGCTGCGACTGAATGCCGAGCTGACACGGATAGTCGCGATGGATGACATGCGCGCGCAGCTCGCCAATATGGGGATGGAGTCTCTGACCGGCTCGCCGGAGGAATTCGCCGCCGACATCAAGGCTGACCGGCAGCACTGGGCGACGGTGATCCGCGACGCCGGATTGCCAAGCCGGTGATGCCCATGCGCGACGGCATGCGTGCGGCCGGGGCCACGACATGACCGAAACGCTGCTCATGGTTTCAACGGCGTCGCAGTGGCTCGGCCCGGCGCGAATGGCGCGCGCGCTGGCCAAGGCCGATTGCGAAGTGTCGCTGCTGGCGCCCGCCGATTCGCTGGCGGCCAAATCGCGCTATGTCGCGAAACGCCATGTGCTCGCCGGCAACGCGATGCCGATGGAGTGGCTGCATTCGTTGATCGCGGCCATCGATGACACGGGGCCGCGCATGCTCGTCCCATGCGACGAAATGGCGGTCCGCTTGTTGTTCGCACTGGCGGTCGACCCACCGCGCGACCTGCCCTCGGCCACGCGCCTGCGGCTCGATGTGCTTATCCGGACTTCGCTCGGCGATCCGGAGTTCTTTCAGAGCAGCATCGACAAAATCCTGCTGCCGCCCGCCGCCGAGGCGCTGGGGATCCGCATGCCACCGTATGCGCTGGCCGACGGTATCGACGAGGCGATCGCGTGTGCCGCATCGCTCGGCTACCCGCTGGTTCTCAAGCGACGGTTTGGATTCGCCGGCGAAGGCGTGGCCGTGGCTACCGATGCCGACGATCTGGTCAGACAGGGCCAGTCATTGTTGAGCCCCGACCAGCTCGATCTCGGACAATGCCATCCGCGGCAATTGCTGGTGCAATCATTCATCCCCGGCGCTTACCATTCGCAGGCCATCGCGGCCTGGCAGGGCAAGCCGTTGGCCCGATTCGCCTGGGAACGCGAGGTGGCGACGCTGCCGTACAAGGGCCAGACATCGGTACTCCGCTTCGTGCGCTCTCCGGAAACGGCGGCCTACAGCGAAACCCTGTGCGAGGCCTTCGGCATCAGCGGCTTTTGCAACGTCCAGTTCGTCCTCGACCAGAACGGCCGCGCGTATCTGCTTGAGCTCAACCGCAGGATCGTCACTCACATGCACATGGGCGAGCGGGTCGGCGCCGACCTGGCCGCCGCGATGGCCCGGCAGCTGCGCGGCCTGCCGCCGGCGCCGCCAGCCGAGCCGCCGGAGTCGGGCCCGAGCGTCGCCATCTTCCCGCGCGAATGGCTGCGCGATCCGCAGAGCCGCTGGCTGCACGAACACCCGTCCGACGTGCCGTGGGACGATCCCGCCCTGATCAAGGCCTTGCTCGCGATGCTGCACTGAGCACGACGATGGACGGCGGTACGCGAACCCGGCTGACTCGCGCCAGCTTCAACCTGCCGACGCTGCGCGTCTCCCGCGACCTCTTGGGCAAATTCATCGTGCGGCGCCATCGCGGTCGACAGCTCGCCGCAATGATCACCGAAGTGGAAGCGTACAAGGGACCGAGGGACCGGGCAGCGCATACCTTTGGAGGACGGCGCACCGCACGGGTCGAGCCGCTATACGCCGACGGCGGCACTGCTTATGTCTACCTGGTTTACGGGATTCATTGGCTGCTCAATTTCAGCACGGCCGGCGCAGGGACCCCGGAAGGCGTGCTGATCCGCGGCGTTCTTACCGCCGATGACGCAAAGCCGAGGTTGGTATCGGGGCCGAGCCGAGTCACTGCCTATCTCCGGATCGACCGGCGACTCGATCACGTCGATGCGACGCACTCCCCGGTCATGTGGCTCGAGGACCGCGGCATCCGCTTTTCGGCGAGGCGCATCATGACTGGACCGCGTGTTGGAATCGACTACGCCGGCGCGTACTGGTCCGCCCGGCGCTGGCGATTCTGGATCGACTCGCCCACCGATTTGTCGGACGCCGTCGAGGCCGCGTGTAGGACCTGATCTCGTTTTGCAGCTACGCCCGGAACAGGCGGCGTTGGCGCGGGTCACTACGGCATGCCGTCGGGAATTCGGCGGGCGGATGTATTGCCTGCGGGCGGCTATTTTCACGAAGGAGAGTTCATGAAGACCAAGAGCTTGATTGCCGCGTTGGCATTAGCTGCAGCTTCGGTCGGAATCGCCGGCGTTGCATATGCCAAGGTGATCGACATAGAGATCGGAGCAGCTCCCCCACCCGCGCGCGTGGAGGTAGTACCGGGGCCACGCGAAGGCTATATTTACGAAAAGGGTCACTACGAGACCTCGGATGGCCAGACGTACGTCTGGGTCGAGGGCAAGTACATCCCGAACCGCGAAGGTCACGTCTGGCATCCGTACGTGATGGAGCGTAGCGGCGACAGATGGCACTTCCGCGCCGGCCACTGGGACGACGACTAGCGCGAGCAGCAAAAACGCGGCGAGGCTCACGCCTCGCTGCGTAAGCGAATGCGGTTGGGCAAGGGCACTGCTTGTCGCAGCACGCCCTCGCCCAACCAAAGCGCCGAGCGGCGGGCTCTCGCCGCCACCGTCTCCAGCGGCATCTGCTGGTAATCGTCGTTGAATACTTCGAAGCTGTAGTCGCCGCGGTAGCCGATCCCGTCGAGGCGCGTCACCAGGGCGGCAAGCGCGGCGCTGTGCACGCCTTCCCCCGGGAAGACGCGAAAGTGGCGCGCCGTCGCGATGCGCTCCTCCGCGGTGCGAACCTCCTGCCACATGAAGTCGGCCAGCTGCACCAGAAAAATCTTCTCCGGCAACAGCAGGTCGAAATCGTCCAATGACGACTTCGTCGCAAAGATGTGGTACGAGTCCAGCCCGAGCCCCAGATTCGGTGCATTGGCGGCAGACGATATCCCAGGCAACCGTGTATTCGCTGACCGAACGGCCCGAGGAGAGGCCTTCGTAGGCGACATTGATCCCCAGTGGTATCGCCAGCATCGCGAGCTTGCGCAGGTCGCCCGCCAGGGCATAGGGATCGGCCGATCGTGTCAGGTCGCCACCTCCGCTCCTACACAATCTTCAGACACCGGCTGATGTTCAGGCCAGGGTGCGCGCCCTATCCTTCTTAGCGCAGGGATCCATTACAGGAGACACCATGAACCGAGATCAAGTGAAGGGCACCGCCAAGGATATGGCGGGAAAAATCCAACGGAAGTTCGGTGAAGCCACCGGGAACGAAAACCAGCAGATCAAGGGCGGCGCAAAGCAAGTCGAAGGCAAGATTCAGAAGGGGGTCGGCAACGTCGAAGACGCGCTCGACAAGGCGGACAAGCAAAACAGAGACGTCCAGGACAGGAAGACGCGCTAGCCACGCCTAGCAGGATCCGGGGCGACGTTCGCGAACAGTCACGCGAACGCCGCTCCGGTTTTTTATCGTGATCTGCGTGCGCCGTCGCGTTTTTTGCGCTTGCGCTGAAACAGCCGACGATACTCCGTGTTGACCACGTCGTAGCACTCGCAGACACAGCCTTCCAGCGCGGCCCGGTTGAGAACGACGACAGTGCCGTCCTGGTATGTAATCCAGCCGCGAGTCCGCATTCTCTTCGCCGTCATTGCGACTCTTTCGCGGCGGACACCAAGCATGTTGGCGATCAGCTTTTGCGTCATTCGCAGCGTATTGCCGTTGACGCGATCAATGCTGGCCAGGAACCACCGGCACATCTGCTGCTCCAGCGTGTGATGGCGATTGCATAGCGCCGACTGGGCGGTTTGTGTCCAGACCGCTTGCACGTAGTGCAGCAGCATCCGCTCGACGGCGCCGCCCCGCTTCAGCTGCCGGCGCAGCGCACTCGTCTTCCAGCGCAACGCGGTGCCTGCACTCTGCACGGTCGCCCGCAGGATGGTGCTGTCGCTTCCCAGGATGAGGCCCACCCCGATACAACCTTCCCTGCCGGTAAGCGAGACCTCCGAACTGTCCCCGTTGGCGAGGACCCCAAGGAGCGACACGATGCATGTCTCGGGAAAGTAGAAATGCTCGTGCGGCTGATGGGGCTCGTGCAATGTCTGCCCGAGCCGCAGATCGACACGCTCGAGCGACTTCATCACTCTGGCGAGGTCCGCGTGCGGCAGCGATGCCAACAAGCGGTTCGCCGGCGTACTCCTGCGAGCGTGATGAACGATGGTCTTTCGCATCTGGTGCACCTGCGGATAAACGGAGTGGCAGCCTACCGCACCAACGCTGTGCGTGGCTAGGGTGTGTGAATTCGCACACTGCCCGACAGCCGATCGGCGATAGCGCCCCCGATGTCACCCATGATGGACCGCCGGAGATCGGTGCGCCGACTCCGCGCAAAGCGCGGCAAACAAGTCGCCGGACGACTAGTCATGGAGCTCTTGAGCGGGCCTGCTTGGGGCCGTGCGGCTTGGCGTTCCTTGCTTTTGATGTCGTGCCTTGTGGCCGCTTCGCTGGCGCGGGTTCCGTTTTGGGTCCGCGCGCCAGCGAAGCATTAAGCGCGACCGCCAGCGCCGCATCACCGCTGACCAGATCGACCCACGCCAGGTCGTAGCCCTTTCGTCGTCCCTTTGGCGTCAGCGCAAGGCCGTTCGGCGTTATCACTAGCGTGTAGGGCTTGCCGAGAACGATCAGCTCGCGCCTTAATGAGTTGTCGAGTTTGGTGGTCAAGGAATCGCTCCTGAAACAGGTTGCCTCTGCGTCCTCACAACTCTGACGCCTGGCGTGCAAACATGCTTGACATTGCCGTCTCATCTCGGATCATGTTACGAAGCAAATTCAAAATGGGATTCGAGGCTATTTTTCCGCAGATTCGTGGCCTCTTTTTCCTCTCGACGCTGGCGATCTTTGTCATGGTGCCAGGAGGCGCGCTTGCAGGGGCGCCGTTCCAGACCGACGATCCGGCGGTCATCGACGTCGCTCATGCCGACGTCCTCGTGTTCAACCAGCAAACGCTCTCCGCGTCCGGGCGCAGCGGCGTGCTGGCGGGCGCAGAAATTCATTATGGGCTGATTCCGAATCTGGAAGGCGATATTGGCATGCCCTACGCCTTCAATTTTCCGACCGGAGGCAGCGCACAGCGCGGATATGGCGACACGACACTGGAGATCAAATACCGGCTCATTAAAGAAGCCGACGCGACGCCACAGCTCAGCTTTGTTCCGAAACTCAATCTATCGACCGGAAATGCGAATCGCGGGCTCGGCAACGGGGGCAATCAGCTCTTCATGGCGCTCGCGCTGCAAAAGAGCAGCGACAAATTTCAAATGAACGGCAATGGCGGCTACTGGCTCAACAATGGTCCCGACAACCGCAACTACTGGTTCCTGGGGTGGCAGGCGCAGTACGCGTTTACGAGCCACTTGCAACTCGGGATCGAAATCGTCCATACAAGTCCGCAAGTCGTTGGTCAGGGGCCTAGCACGGGCTTCAACGGCGGCGGATACTATCTGTTCGATTCCAAAAACCAGTTTCTTTTCTCGGCTGGAAGAGGTCTGAAAAATGCGGCAGAGCAAAATCGTGTCTCGACCTATCTGGGATACCAACACAGCCTTTGAACCAACAGACGATTGCGCAAACCTCTCAACAATCGCTCGAACGCATCTTGGTCAACCCGTCGCAAAAGCACGAGGAAATGACCGGCGGACTCAACAAAATGCCCGCGAGCCGACTAGCTGCCGTTTTCGCGGACGCAACGGGCCGTCATGGCTACATGCTGGGGCGGCGAAAGGAAGGCCCCGTGCGCCTGCAGAGCCGGCCCGCTGCCGGGCCAGGCGAGGTCCCCTTAGGCCCGTCTGAGCCCGACTTTGCCAGCCCATGACACGAGGTTGCCTACATTGCAGCCTCCCACCTGCCCTTCCGCTTGCATACCTACCACATGCTTCCCGGGACTGATAAAACCGAGGCTGACGAAGGCAGTGGATGTCCCTGGGCCCGCGAAGTCGGTTACGGCGACTTCCGTCCCATCGACGATAAAGTGGAGTCGCAGGCTGGAACAGGTCAGTGGCCCGGGGGTAAATTTGCCCTCTCCGACGCCGCCGGCGCCGGGGACGTGGATAGTAAACGTTGCGATGTTGTTGCAAAGCTGACCACCACCCGAACATGTTCCGCCTACCGCGTGGCCGCCCGCCGCGGTGGCGGGTCCGTTTGCCATCAACCCGGCGATCAAGGCGAACAGAATCGGCACGCTGCGATGAAGCATCCAGCGCGGCACAAGATGGACGAGTGTCATGAACGGTCTCCCCGTATGTTGCTTTGTCTTCGGGCGCCGTGATCATCGCCCCTGTGTTGAAGCGTCGACTCCTGCGCGGCCTATTATCTGCTCAGGTTACAGACAACACTAGCCGCAAAGAGCCCGCCGAAGCGGGGTGTGGACGCCGCGGGCGACTCGCTGCAGCGCGGCATTCAGAATGGGGGACGTCGGGAGACGCCCGCCGCTGTGCCCTGGATGACTATTTCCCGCTGCGCGAATGATCCTGCTTCGGCCCCTTCGTGACAAGTATTGCAGTTCAGCACGGCCTTGACGGCGTTGGGTGACAGGTCACGAACGCTATGGAGTCCGCGCTCCAGTCCCATCTTATATAGCACGCTGAAGTGGTAACCCTTGAACGCCGGCAGATTCGTAATGCGCAGCGGCGTGGACTGCTCCGGCAGCCGGCGGAGAAATGTTTCCGATCCGAGACGGTCGCTGTGGTCAGCTGCGTTGGCGGTCAGGAAAGTGCGGATATGTCGCAAGTTCTCCGGGTCGAGGGACAGCGTTTCGCCGAAATGCTCATTGGATTTCGTGAGCAGAGCGTCCCAGGATCGCGCTGGTAACATGCCCGGCAAATACGCAAAGTGACAGGCACCGCATTCGCTCTTGTACTTCGCATCCGTGACGGGCGCGAAGCCTCCCTTTTCTTCAGCCTTCGGGTCGAAACTCGTACGAGCTTCAACCGATCCTGTGAGCAGCAACAGCAGCATCGCCGCTCCGGCAATGTACTTTGTTTGCATCAAACTCCGCTCCCCGATAAAACGACAAATGGATTGGTATCGCGCCGATTCGTGTCACGCGCGCATCTGGGAAATTGTATCAAAGTGCGGCACGCGCCCACGAAGCTCATGCTTCGGCGACTTCCCAGGTCACTCCACGCTCGGGAACCCACAGCGATTCCTCGCAGCTAGAAGGCGTACCCGGTCTTTAGGTAGACGCCGTAGTTGCCATCCTTGCCGTGCGCGTACTCGAGATTCAGAACGATGCCCACTGCCGGCTTGAGGACGTACTGCACCCCTGCGCCCGCGGCTGGGAACAGGCTGGCACCGTCCGAGCAGTTCTTCCCCGAGCCATACGTGCAGGCAACCCCGGCGAAGACGGTGGCGGTCCATCTGTCAGCCAGGCGTAGACGGAGTTCGCCTTCGAGCTGAGACATGTAGTCGCTGGTGTATTGACCAACCTTGTAGCCCCGCAACTGAACCGGCGCCAAGTTCGCGGTTGGAGCGTCACTGGTAAGGTGATTGAGCTGGCGAAAGGCAAAGATGTTGCCTTCTCCGAAGGGAATATAGTGGCGGATGTCGACACGATAGACGTCGAAATTCTGATCTCCCCCAAGCGACTCGCGATAGGCGAGGTTATTCAGACTCAGCACCCAGCCTTTCCCGGGCTTGAATTCGTTGTCGCGCGTATCGTAATAGGCAACAAGGCCTAGGCCGCCCGACTTGGACGGAGCGACGCCCAGGATATCCAGAACGAGATCGTCGAAAGCCGTGTCTCCCGCTATCGCGAAGTTCTGGTAGATGCCCTGCGCGCCTACGAACCAGTCCCCGTAGACGCGGTACAAATAGCGGCTGATGAATGACTTAAGCCCCGCGTTATTTCGTAGCGGAACCCCGGTTCCGAGGTAGTCGTTGTAGTCATTCTTTATGTTGCCGTATGCCAGCCCGGCGTTCAGCCGCTGACGGTCCTGGTCGAAGGAGGTTCTGGCGAATGCGCCGCCGACAATCGACTCGGTGTTTGTGTACTGGGCCGTTACACCGAAGATCGAGGGCCGCGATTCGGGATCGAACTGATGCAAGTAGGCGACGATCGCACCCAGCGTGATGCCGAGCTTGGGGCTGCTGTTGAATACGGGAGCGAAGAGCCAGGGAGAGGGCTTCTTCTGCTCTGCCTCTGATGGTTGTACGACGGCATCCGCTATTTCGGGCTCTCCTGCCTGCGCTCCCCCCGGCCAGCAACTCAGCGTACAGACGACCCACGTTGCAGCAAGAACACGCAGCATGACGAGGCTCGCACTGCGGTTACGCGATGCTGCAGGGCGCATTAGTCCTCATCAAATCGGATCGATAACCGACATAAAGATACTGAGCTGCGTGTATAACACGATGCCAAACCTGAGGCGTGTATCGCCCTGCTATGCATTGAGGTCGCCGCGACACTATCTGGACCAACCCGACAGAACGAGCTCGGGACGGGCTGCATCATGCGGGGATTTTCTGGCGGAGAGAGAGGGAGCTACATCGCGGGGCGTCGCAGCCCTTAAGTGCCACGGATACCCCCACAGATACCCCCTGCCCTCGACGGCCCTGTTGTTACGCGGACTTTCGCCGACGTGTCAGCATACCAGCGTCGTCGTTAGCGTGGCGCCTTGGCCGTTCTCGCGCGTCTGTCATTGCGATCAGCGCACGCTTAGGGGTCAGGCGGTGCTGATAACACCGCTTGGCCCCGACTCTGCTGCGCTTGCTCTACGTCACTTCGTCTTGCCTTTCCTGTTGCACTCGATCCTCAGCGTGCCGACGCGCCGCACTGGTGCGCGCGCCTGGGTGTGAAACGATCGATCAGTCGATCACGTCCGGATGCAGGCGCAAGGTGCGGTCGAACATCGGCTGGGCGTGCAGCCACGCCATGAACGGGGTGGCGAGGTGCTTGGCGGAGTGTGCTGCATTGGCTTCTGGAACGAGCTTCAGGGGACGGCCTGTCGCCTCGGCCTTGAGCTGGATCTCGCAGGCCCGCTCGGCGGCCACCAACCACCAGACGGCCTCCTCGATGCTCTCCCGGCCGGCGCTGAACAGGCCGTGGTTCTGGTGAATGGCAACCTTGGTGTCGCTTCCGAAGGCGGCCGCGAACCTGTGGCCGGCCCCGCGTTCCACCACCACGGCGCCGGCTTCCTCGGTGATCAGGGCCTGCCCATCACCGTAGAAGCCGCAGGCCGTCTGGGTGATCGGGTCCAGTCGCCGGCCCAGGGCCGCCCAAGCCATGCCGTTGATCGTGTGGCAGTGGCACGACGCCAGGATGCCGGGGTGCGCCTCGTGGATGGCGGCGTGCAGGACGAAGCCGGCGCGGTTCACCGCGCGCGCGCCCTCGATCACCCGGCCGTCGTGGTCGACGAGGAGTAGGTCCGACGCCTTGACCGCCCCGAATTCCATGGCGAACGGATTCGTCCAGTAGAGGTTCGGATCGTCCGGGTCGCGGACGGTGATGTGGCCGGCGAATCCGTATTCGTAGCCCAGATCGGCGAAGAGCCTGCAGGCGGCAGCCAACCGAACTTTGCGGTGCCTTCGCTCCTGAGCGGCATCATCGAACAAGGGGTAGCGGGGGAAGGCCAGACCGGCTTGTTCGGGTTCGTACACCGACCTCTTGGCTGCAACATTCATAAGGCGGCCTCTCTAATCAGAGAAGAGATATTGGATACGATCTTTCGCGAGCTGTCCATAAGGATAGGAAACTGTGGAACCTTTTTTCGGCGGCCGGCGCGCATTCCCCGCTTGATCACGCGCGCGGCCCTGCGCCTAGGACGGGCTGCTATGTCTGCCGCTATCACGGCGGCGAACTCGACAACGGCCACATAGTCTGCGCGGCGCCTGACGGTCGGACAATGGGCTATCCGACGCGTGGCTGCGCATACTGGCAACGCGAACCCGGCGCGGATGATGAATAGAGCGGACATTGACGCTTTTTATCCCGTCGTTTAGGTTCCCTATTTCTAGTTAGGCCGCACCAGATCTTAGCGGAAAGCCGCATGGGATCTTCGACATAGTAAGAAGCTGGGAGGGAATATGAGACCGTACGTCAGTCATTGGATACCCGCGATCTTCTGTGCATTCCTTTGTCTTATCGCCATCGTTACGTCGAGTACTATCGTCTTCTTCTCCTTTCTACCTATGTGCTTTGTATTCGCCGGCATAGTCACCTATTCAATGTTCCGCCAGATTCGCGAGCTAAAGGCAGAGCTTGCCGAGCTACTCGCGGTGCGACCCAAATGACGTGGCGCGGCCTAACCTCTCGCTAAACACGGACGCCCACCGGCGGCGCTGCGCGCCTTGGTGGTCGCCGGTTACCTTGATTCGCTAGCCCCCACCCTGGCCTAGGCGGTTCTTCAATTGTCGTAGCTGCCGAACGTATGTCGACGCTTGTTGATAGGAGGATTTCAATGTCAATCGAAGGAACCCGCGAGACCATGTTGCGCTATTTCAACTCCGAACACAGTGATGCCAGAGCTATGGCGGATGATGTCGTTTTCACTATCATGGCGACGGGAGCTGAACATCGCGGACGCGAAGATGTAACGGCGATGTTGAGCTACTTCTACCATGTTGCCTTCGACGCCACAGCCGAAACCCGTGTCACGCTGTTTGGCGAGACCAACGCGATGGTGGAGGGCGACTTCGTAGGAAAACACATCGGCGAGTTCGCCGGGATTCCGCCAACGGGTAAGGACGTGAGGGTTCCCCTGTGCGTGGTGTATGACCTTGATCACAATAAAATCCGGCGCGGACGTGTCTACTTTGAGATGCCGGTGCTACTCCGACAACTCGGTGTGGGCTAACTCGTCGCTCAACACGGGCCCACCGGCGGCGCTTCGCGCCTTGGTGGTCGCCGGTTACCTTGGTTCGTTAGGCCGCTCGCACAATGAATCTCCAACGCTTATCGCACTATGTCCTCTACGGCTTCATTACCGTCGTTGTTGTCGCAGTCCTCGTGATCATTGCGATCTTCTCCTCTGGTTCGATACCGCCGCGCGAGAGTTCTGGCTATATCTGGGTCATCTTGCCCCTTGCCCTAGGCGTCTTCCTCCTAGTGATGACGCTCAGTTTCGTCATTTCAGGCAACGCGCTCATGCATCACTATCGGACGGGAACCGTGCAGCGCGCAACTGACCCCACATGGTTCTGGTTGATCGTCAAGATTCAATCGGTAATCGCTGCGATCTTGCTTATCATCGGCACTGTCCAGTGGCTCACACTGCATGCGTGACCTCTCGCTCAACCGGACGCCCGCCGGCGGCGCTTCGCGCGGGTCTGCATCAACCCGCCGGCTCTCGCGGCGCGACGGACTATCAATGCAGCTTGCCAGCGCCCTTGAATAGTTGGCGCTCAATCACGGCCGCATGGGCGTCGACGGCCGCGTCCGCTAGTGCAACAGCCTTGCTGTAGATGCGGGCTGCAATTTCCGTCATCGCGTCGACGTTCAGTTCGCCGTACAGGGTGACGGCCAGCTCGACCGCGGCGGCGCGTAGTAGAGCCCCGTTCGCGTCCCGGTAATGCTCGATCACAGCCGCGAGATCAGCGGCCGTCTCGATTTTCGACCAGTCTGCAGCATCGTCGTCGACTAGCGGAACGACGGCGAGCGGATCAATGAATGTGGACATGGTCGGCCTTGTGCTGTCGCGTGCTGACTAAGCGAACGCGGTCCTCGAGCTCGGGCATCGGCAAATCGATCGCAGCCGCATCGGCCTGGAACAGACTGACCAGCGTGGCCGGGTTACCAGTAGCGTTGGGGTCGCTGCGCATTTGCAGCGTCGTTTGCCGCGACAAAGTTACTGCGGCTGCACCGGATGCATAAGTCACGTCATCGCTATCGACGAGCACAATCGAGGTCGCGGCCGGCGAGTCGTCCACCGAGACATTACCCGATGTTAGGACCGGCAATCCACAGAGCGTGCCGCCGTTCGCAGCGATATCCGGATAAGCTAAAGCGCCGCCAGTGCCCCGCAACAGCGAGAGAAAAATCGCAGTCCGCGGTCGCATGATCCATCGGCAGGTCAACAGGCTCGAGCCGGCAAGCGCAACCTCGTCGAGCATGGCCTTTAGATCGCTGTCGATGTTCGTTAGCGTCGAGCCGGCCGAATTGAGCGGAGTAACGCCGGCCGTAAGTGACGCTGGCGTGTGATCGTCGCCAGCGTTGTCCGGATCGAGTAACGCCACGTCCAGGGCTTGCGCGGCTGCAGCAACCAGGTCGACGGAAAGTCGCGCTTCGGTTTCGGCGGTCGGATCAGCCCCACCGACCACCGGTTGTAAATGAAATTCTGTGAAACGCAGCTAAGCGCCTAAACAGGCGTTTTCCCTATGAAATGCGGGCGGCGTTGCTGGTCAACTGGATTGGATTGAAACGGCGTGAAATGCATGACTGGCGGAGAGAGAGGGATTCGAACCCTCGATACAGGTTTTGGCCCGTATGCTCCCTTAGCAGGGGAGTGCCTTCGACCACTCGGCCATCTCTCCGGGTAACCTTTGATTCTACGCGTGTGCGTTGCGCAGGGTCAAACAATTCTAGTGCGGAATCCGTGGGTTATCGCGATCCCACTACGGTTGGCTCCTGATCGAGCTCGAACGCGCGATGCAGCACGCGCACAGCGAGTTCCAGGTATTTCTCGTCGATGACGACCGAAGTCTTGATCTCCGAGGTCGAGATCATCTGGATATTGATTTGCTCACCGGCCAACGCCTTGAACATTTTTGCCGCAATGCCGACGTGCGAACGCATGCCGATTCCGACCAGCGAAACCTTGCAGATCCGGTTGTCGCCGATGATCTCTCGCGCCGCGAATGCGGCGCCCTTCTCTTTCATCAGCACGTCGAGCGCCTTCTGATATTCGCCGCGATTGACGGTGAACGAAAAGTCGGTGTGCCCCGACGCGCCGATGTTCTGCACGATCATGTCGACGTCGACATTGGCCGCTGCGATCGGTCCCAGGATCGCGTACGCGATGCCGGGCCGGTCCTCGACGCCCATCAACGATATCTTGGCCTCATCGCGGTTGAACGCGATGCCGGAAATGATCGCCTGTTCCATGGTGTCGTCTTCCTCAAACGTGATCAGCGTGCCGCGCGAGTCGCTGTCGGGCTCCTCGAAGGACGACAGCACGCGCAGCTTGACCTTGTACTTGCCGGCGAATTCGACCGACCGCAGCTGGAGAACCTTCGAGCCGAGGCTCGCCATTTCCAGCATTTCCTCGAACGTCACCCGGTCGAGCCGCCGCGCCTCCGGAACGATGCGCGGGTCGGTCGTGTAGACACCGTCGACGTCGGTGTAGATCTGGCATTCGTCGGCGGCGAGCGCTGCCGCCAGTGCGACGCCCGACGTGTCGGACCCGCCGCGGCCCAAGGTCGTGATGTTGCCGTCGGCATCGACACCCTGAAAGCCGGCGACGATGACGACCCTTCCGTCGGCAAGGTCGCGGCGTATCCGCTCTTCATCTATTTTCAGGATGCGCGCCTTGGTGAACGCGCTGTCGGTCAGCACCTGCACCTGGCCGCCCGTGTAACTCTTGGCCTGCAACCCGAGTTGCTGCAAGGCGATCGCCAGCAGACCGATGGTCACCTGCTCGCCGGTCGCCGCGACGACGTCGAGCTCGCGGGGATCGGGATTCGGCGCGAGCTCGCGGGCGAGCGCGAGCAGGCGGTTGGTCTCCCCGCTCATCGCCGACGGCACCACGACCAGCTGATGGCCCGCGCGATGGAAATGCGCAACCCGCCGCGCGACGTTGCGGATCCGCTCGATGCTGCCGACCGAGGTGCCGCCGTACTTCTGGACGATCAGCGCCATGGCAGCCTTCGGTCGACGGCGTCACACCAGCGGTGCGCGCGCAAGCCGCTCACAGCAGCCGGAAGGCGAGCGTCGCGTTCGTGCCGCCGAAGCCGAACGAATTCGACAGGGCGGCGCGAATTTTCATCTTGCGCGCCTCGTTCGGCACGAAGTCGAGATCGCAACGCGGGTCGCGATTGAACAAATTGGCGGTCGGCGGTGCGACCTGGTCGCGCAGCGCGAGCACGGTGAACACGGCTTCGACCCCGCCGGCGGCGCCGAGCAGATGCCCGGTCATCGATTTGGTCGACGATACGGCCAGCCGCGACGCATGCTCGCCAAAGCAGCGCTTGACCGCGACGCACTCGGCCGCGTCGCCAAGCTGCGTGGAAGTACCGTGCGCGTTGATGTAGTCGATATCGCGCACATCGAGGCCGCCGTTCTTCAGTGCGTTAACCATGCTTCGCGCGGCGCCGCCGCCATCCTCCGGCGGCGCGGTGATGTGGTGGGCGTCGGCCGACATGCCGTAACCCACCAGCTCGCAATAGATCCTCACTCCGCGAGCCTTGGCGTGCTCGAGCTCCTCGAGCACCAGCACGCCCGAGCCTTCACCCAGAACGAAGCCGTCGCGGTCGATGTCCCAGGGTCGGCTCGCCGTCGCGGGGTCGTCGTTGCGGTTCGAAAGCGCGCGCGCGGCGCAGAAGCCGCCGATGCCAAGCGGACTCACCGTTCCCTCGGCGCCGCCGGCGACCATGATATCGGCGTCGCCGTATTCGATCAGGCGCGCCGCTTCGCCCAGACTGTGGTTGGCCGACGAGCAGGCGCTGACGGTGGCCAGGTTCGGCCCCTGGTAGCCGTAATGGATCGATACCAGGCCCGAGATCATGTTGATGATCGATCCCGGCACAAAGAAAGGCGAGATCTTGCGGAGCCCACTCTGCAAAAAGGCGTTGTGCGTGTCCTCGATCATCGGCAGGCCCCCGATTCCCGAGCCGATGCATACGCCGACCCGCTCGAGGTTGCCGCCATAGCCATCGAGGCCGGCATCGGTCACCGCCTGCATCGTGGCAACCTGGCCATAATGGACGAACCGATCGTAGCGCCGCACGTCCTTCCCGGAAAGGTACTTGGTCACGTCGAAATCCTTGACCTCCCCCGCGATGCGCGAAGGAAAGGCGCTGGCATCGAAGCGCGTGATCGCGACGATGCCCGAGCGGCAGGCAAGGATGTTGTCCCAGGCGACCGCGACACCGGTGCCGACCGGCGACACGATACCAATTCCGGTGATTACAACTCGGCGTCTGGACATGAGTTGATCGTGGATGGGCGGACCGGCCTGCGGCCGCATTCCGCTCGCGCGGGACGACTGCCGGGCCGCCGGAGCATGACTCGATGCCGCTCTCGGCCGCCCGGTGCGGGGGATGCTACTTCTTCAAGTGCGAGCCGACGTAATCGATCGCCTGCTGCACGGTAGTGATCTTTTCGGCGTCCTCGTCGGGAATCTCGGTTTCGAACTCTTCTTCCAGGGCCATCACCAACTCGACCGTATCGAGCGAGTCCGCGCCCAGGTCGTCGACGAACGACGATTCATTCTTGATCTCGGCTTCGTTGACCCCGAGTTGTTCTGCGACAATTTTCTTGACCCGCTGCTCTACGTTTTCCATGCCTCTCCTCCCCTCACGGGATTTGAACTTCACAACCTGCGAATTTTACCAGATACGTCCCTATTGCATATACAGCCCACCATTCACATGCAGCGTGGCGCCGGTGATGTAGCCGGCGCCGGCCGAGGCGAGAAAGGCGACTGCCTGCGCGACGTCTTCGGGCGCTCCCGAGCCTGCCGAGCGGAATCCGCTCGACCACCTTCTCGCGCTGCGCTTCCGCCAATGCGCGCGTCATGTCGGTGTCGATGAATCCGGGCGCCACGCAATTGACGGTGATGTTGCGGCTGCCGACCTCCTGGGCCAGCGATTTGGTAAACCCGATCAGCGCCGCCTTGGCCGCCGAGTAATTGGTCTGGCCCGCATTGCCGCTGACGCCGATCACCGAGCCGATATTGATGATGCGGCCGTAGCGCGCCTTCATCATCCCGCGCAGCACCGCCTTCGACAGGCGATAGACCGATTTGAGATTGGTGTCGATGATCGCATCCCAGTCCTCGTCCTTCATCCGCAGCAGCAGATTGTCGCGCGTAATGCCGGCGTTGTTGACGAGTATCGCGACATCGCCGTAGCGCTGCTGAATCGCGCTGATCGTCGCCTCGGTCCCGGTCGCCTCGTTGAAGTCCAGGCGCATGCCCGCGCCGCTGTTGCCTGCCTCGTTCAGATAGGCCTCGATCGCCGCTGCGCCAGCGTCGGTCGTCGCAGTGCCGACGACGATCGCGCCGTCGCGCGCCAGCGCCTGTGCGATCGCCTTGCCTATCCCGCGGCTTGCGCCGGTGACCAGCGCCACGCTGGCGTCGAGTGCCATTGTCTAGGCTTCCTTGATCGCGGTCAGCGCGGCCGCCAGCGCGTCGCCGTCGTTGGTCGAATATACGGCGAGCTCGGGCACCGTGCGTTTGGCCAGTCCGGCAAGCACGGCCCCGGGCCCGCATTCGACGATGTGCGTCACGCCACTGCGCGGCGAAGGCTCGCATCGTGTCGGCCCAGCGCACGGGGCTCGCTGCCTGGCGTGCCAGCGCATCGCGGACAGCGTCCGGCGTCGCAGCGCTGGCGACATCGACATTGTGCAGGACTGGAATCGACGGCGCGCGCAGGTCGACCTTGGCGAGATAAGCTTCGAGCCGCTCGGCGGCAGGCTTCAACAGCGAGCTGTGGAATGGCGCGCTGACCGGCAGCAGCAGACCGCGCTTCGCGCCGCGCGTCTTGGCCAGCGCGATCGCGCGTTCGACGGCTTCGCGATGACCGGCGATCACTATCTGCGCGGGCGCGTTGAAATTTACCGGTTCGACGATCTGGCCTTGCGCGGCCTCGGCGCAGACGGCGGCCAGAGTCGCGTCGTCGAGGCCCATGACGGCGGCCATCGCGCCGGCGCCGGCCGGCACCGCTTCCTGCATCGCCTGCGCACGAAAGCGCACCAGCGGCAACGCATCGGCAAGCGCGAGCGCTCCCGACACTACCAGCGCTGCATATTCGCCGAGGCTGTGCCCGGCCGCGATTGCCGGCTCGGGGCCGCTCGCCGCGCGCCACGCGCGATACAACGCGACGTCTGCCGTCAGCATCAACGGCTGCGTATTGACCGTACGGTTGATCTCTTCCGGCGGCCCGTCGGCCGCGAGCGTCCACAAATCCTGGGCGAGCACCTCGCCCGCCTCGATGAACGTCTGCCGCACCGCGGGATGCGCGTCGTAGCCCGCCATCATCCCGACCGACTGCGATCCCTGTCCGGGAAATACCATCGCGAGCTTCATCGTTGGTCCGACGATCGCCGCCGATGCGGCAAGCAGATGAGTATCAAGTCCATCGCAGCAGAATCGAGCCCCAGGTGAAGCCGCCGCCGACGCCCAGCAGCAAGACGTTCTGACCGGGCCGGATCCGTCCGTCGCGCACCGCCACGTCGAGCGCCAGCGGAATCGATGCCGCCGACGTGTTGGCGTGCAGGCCGACGGTCGAGACCATGCGCTCGAGCGGCAGGCCGAGCTTTTTCATTGTCGCTTCCATGATACGGATATTCGCCTGATGCGGAATCACCCAATCGACTGCGCCCGGGGCCATGCCGGCGGACGCCAGCGCTTCCTGCGCGGTCTCGGCGAGAACCTTCACCGCGAATTTGAACACGGCGTGACCATCCATCTTCAGCAGCGGCCGGCCGCTTACTGCGCCGTTGGCAACCGTGCCGGGAACCGACAGGATGTCGCGATAGCTGCCGTCCGCGTGCAAATGGGCCGCCACGATGCCCGGCCGTTCCGACGGCACGAGCACTGCCGCGCCGGCGCCGTCGCCGAACAACACGCAGGTGCCGCGGTCGTCCCAATCGAGAATGCGCGAATAGATTTCGGCGCCGATGACCAGCGCATTTTGCGCGCCCCCGCTGGCCACCATGCGATCGGCGATCGACAGCGCATAGACGAAACCGCTGCAGACAGCCTGAACGTCGAACGCCGGGCCGTTCTTCGCACCCAGCTTGTCCTGAAGTATGCAGGCCGTCGACGGGAATACCATATCGGGCGTCGTCGTCGCGACAATGATCAGATCGACATCGGCGGCCGCGAGTTTCGCCGCCGCCAGCGCGCGCTGTGCCGCGACCAGCGCCAGATCGCTGGTCTGCTCGCCCGGCGCAGCGATATGGCGCTGGCAGATTCCGGTGCGCGTTCGCACCCATTCGTCGTCGGTGTCGATCCGCTGCGCGAGATCGGCATTGGTCACGATCTGCGCCGGCAGATAGCCGCCAGTCCCGGCGATGCGGCTATGCATCGACGATCGATCCCGCGCCGCCCACGGACGCTTGCGCGGGAACCGGCATCGCCGCGAGCCGGCGCGCGATTCGCTCGAGCACGCCGTTTGCCGCCTCGGCGTACGCTTTTTTCAGGGCCTGCTGGAACGCGAACACATCCGCCGAGCCATGACTTTTGACGACGATGCCCTTGAGGCCGATCAAGGTCGCGCCGTTGTAGCGCCTGGGGTCGACTCGCCGTTTGAATGCCTTGATTGCCGGCAGCGCGAACACCACCAGCGAGCTTGCGCAGCGGATTGCGCGTGAATTCCTCGCGCAGGAAATCCGAAAGCATCAGCGCCAGCCCTTCCGAGGTCTTCAGCGCGACATTGCCGACGAAGCCATCGCAGACGATGACGTCGACCGTCCCCTTGTAGATGTCATTGCCTTCGACATTGCCGTAATAGTTGAGGTCCGAGGCTTTCAGCAGCTCCCCGGTCTGCTTGACCACGTCGTTGCCCTTGATGTCCTCTTCGCCGATATTGAGCAGGCCGACTGTCGGGCGCTCGATGCCGTCGACCGCAGCGGCCAGCGCGCTGCCCATGACCGCGAATTGCACCAGCTGCGCAGGCGTGCAGTTGACGTTGGCGCCCAGATCAAGCGCGGTGGTGACGCCCGTGCGCGTCGGAAGCTGTGACGCAATCGCCGGACGATCGATGCCAGGCAGGGTTTTGAGGACGAAGCGTGAGATCGCCATCAGCGCGCCGGTGTTGCCGGCGGAGACACACGCTTGCGCGGCGCCGTCCTTGACCAGATTGATGGCGACGCGCATCGACGAATCCTTCTTTTGTCGCAACGCATCGGCGGGTGGCTCATGCATTTCGACCACTTCGCTGGCCGCCTGCACGATGACCCGGTCGCTCGCGATGGTGCGGTTCGCGGCTACCGCTTGACGCACTTCGTTCTCGCGACCGACCAGGATCACTCTTGCTCTGGGAGTTTTCGCCAGAAAGGCGAGCGCAGCGGCGACCGTCACCGGCGGCCCGAAGTCGCCACCCATCGTGTCTACGGCGATGGTGATCGTGTCGGCCGACTCGCCGGCCGTCGACGCGCCCGCGAGGTTCGACGCGAAGCGCCGACCCGTGGTACCGCGCCGGTCGGCCCGGGTCGCGCTTCCTCTCATGGTGGTGCCGGACCCGGGACGCTTGGGTCTTTACTCGTCGGCTTTGGTCTTGACTACTTTCTTGCCGCGATAATAGCCGCTCGGACTGATGTGATGGCGAAGATGGACCTCGCCGCTGACCGGCTCCACCGCGAGCGGCGGCTTGGGCAGAAAATCGTGGGCGCGATGCATGCCGCGCTTCGAAGGCGACTTCTTGTTTTGCTGGACAGCCATTGCCTGTGACTCCTCAAAAATTCGATCGGCAAAAAAAGCGGTTCTCCGCTTCGCGAAATTCCCGCAATCGTCTCGCCGGCAGCGCTCAATCCGGATTGCGCGCCTTCAGCGCCGCCAATCCGGCGAACGGCGAGCGTTTTCCGTCGTCCGTCATCGAACGGCGTGCCGCCGCGCATGCTTCCTCGTCATGGCGCGGCGACAAAGGCAGCGACAACAGCAATTCGTCCTCGACCAGGTTCCGCGGATCGAGCGTCGTGTTCGCCAGCACGACTTCGGCGTCTTCCGCATCCAGCCGAGCCAACTCGGACTCGTGGCGCGCAAGCAGCAAGTCGGTCTGCTGCGCTATCGCCGCCCCGAATGGCTGAAGGCAGCGCTGGCACACCAGCGGCACCATGCCGTCGAGCCGCACCGTCAACGAAGGCCGTCCTGCATCGTCGTGCCCGCCGCTGATCCGCCACGTAATCGGCGCCGCGTCGGCGCCTGCCGCCAACTGGTCGGCGGCACGGGGCAGGCTGCGCGCGTCGATCTCGCCCGCCAGTTGGGTTCCGGCGGCGGCCAATTCGAACGCATCGAAGCGGCCGTGCGCGCCGACGTCAGTCGTCCGAGGCGCCATCTGGATTGGCCTTTTTGGCCCGGCAAACACCGCGTCCGGCGACGAGTCGCTGATCGGCGGAGCATGACCCGGCCGCTACAGGCAAGGACAAACGTTGCATAATAACGGGCTAATCCCTGAGTGTCAAAGAAAACCGTGAAAACAACAACTTCGCCTCGCAATACGCGAGCGCTGGTGCTCGCCTCGGGCTCGCCGTATCGCAAGGCGCTGCTCGAGCGGCTGGGTCTGCCGTTCACGGCCGCCGCGCCGGCAATCGATGAATCGCCGCGGCCTGACGAGGCGCCTGCCGATACCGCCGTCCGGCTGGCGGAGGCCAAGGCGCGAGGCGTGGCGAGCGCCCATCCCGACGCATTGATCGTCGGCTCCGACCAGGTCGCCGACTTCCAAGGCACGGCCATCGGCAAACCGCGCGATCCTGAGGACGCTCTGGAGCAGCTTCGCGCGATGCAGGGGCGGACGATCGTTTTTCACACCGGCCTGGCGCTCCTCGATGCGCGCAGCGGACGTTGCCGCCGGGCGCTTGTAGAGTCACCAGCACGTTTCGACAGCTTGGCGACGCTGCGCTCAAGGCCTATCTCGAGCGCGACCGACCCGTACGATTGCGCCGGATCGGTCAAGGTCGAAGCGCTCGGCATCGCGCTTGTTCACCCGCGTCGCAAGTGACGATCCGACGGCATTGATCGGCCTGCCGCTGATCCGATTGACCGACATGCTGATCGCGGAAGGCGTGCATCCGTTGTGAAGGCCGGGCGCGGCGCGGTGCCGGCAAGCTCTACCTGTTGCCCAACCTGCTCGGCGCGGTCGAGCCGGCGTCGGTGCTTGCCGGCGCGCACGCATCGCCGTTGCGCGGCGGCCTGCGCCATTTTGTCGTCGAGACGCCGAAAGCCGCACGGGCGTTCGTCAAATCGCTGCCATCCGAGCACGCGGCTGCAAGACATCGCCTTCGCCGAGCTGAATGAGCATACGCCGCCACGAGAAGTGGCGGCGCTGCTCGCGCCGGCACTGGCGGGTGAAGATGTAGCGCTGCTGTCGGATGCCGGCTGTCCCGGCGTCGCGGATCCCGGCGCGCTGCTGGTCGCGGCGGCCCACCGCGGGGCGTGGCCGCGTCGTGCCGCTGGTCGGGCCGTCGGCGCTACTGCTCGCGCTGATGGCTTCCGGGAATGAATGGCCAGAACTTCGTCTTTCACGGCTACCTGCCCGTGCGCGCGGAAGCGCGCGCCGCGGCGCTAAAGGCGCTGGACGCCGCGGTGGCAGCGCAGCGGCGCCACGCAGCTCTTTATCGAGACGCCCTATCGCAACGAGGCGATGGTTGCCGCCGTGCTGGCGATCTGCCGGCCGAGACGCGATTCTGTGTCGCCGCCGATCTGACTTTGCCGTCCGAACAGATCTTCAGGCGCACGGTGGAAGAATGGCGAGCGGCGCCGACGTTGCGTCTTTCGGGCAGGCCGGCGATGTTTTTGCTCGGGCGCGATTGACCCCACGGCAACTTCGAACAGCGAATTTGCGGCCGAACGAGAAGCGTGCCGACGAGCTATTGCTCGTCGGCGTCCGGCCAGTTCTTGATATAGCTCTTCAGCATGCGATTCTCGAAGCTCTGCTCTTCGTAGACCGCCTTGGCGACGTCGTGAAACGACACGACACCCAGCAAAGTCGGGCCGTCGATGACCGGGACGTACCGGCATGACGCTCGAGCATCACACGGCGCAGTTCCATCACGTCGAGCCCAGTAGTCGCCGTCAGCGGCTCGTTTACCTGGATGTCGCTGACCCTGAGATCACCGAGCTGCCCTTGCCGCTTCGACAACGCCTGCAGCACTTCGGCGAAAGTCAGCATGCCGACCATCCGGCCGTGGTCCATTACCACCAGCGAGCCGATATCGTGCTGCGCCATCACTTTGACCGCATCGAGGACGGTCCTTCCGGCGCGGTCGTGAACAGCGCGTTGCCCTTGATTCGCAAGATTTCGCTGACCAGCATTGAGGCCTCCTTCCCCGGGTCGGCGGCGGCACCCTCAGGTCGAGGTTACTCCCGCGCTGCCGGCGGCTTGCAACGGTTTCCGATTCGGACAAGGCCTCGCCGGCCGGTGGCGCCGGCGACTACGAGCGTACCAGCCGTCGCGGGCGCCGCTGGATTTTGCTTGCTCTACGCCCGGATTGGAGTGCAAGATTGCATCCCGGTCCGAAAGAGGCCGACCGGAACTTCCGTTTACCCGCTAGGAGGAGCAGGATGAACGATTGCAACGACAGCCCGCCTGTCACCGAGCCTGTCCAGCCGGCCCGCCGGCGCCTGCTGAAGGCGGCGGGCATCGCGGCAGGCGGCGCCGCATTGTCGGCGCCGTTCATCCGCAACGCCGCCGCGGCCGAGACGACGACCTGGAAAATCCAGACGTCCTGGCCTGCGGGCGTGGGGCTGCAGACGTTCAAGACCTGGTGCGCCGGGATCAAGGAAAAGACCGGCGGCGAGCTCGAGTTCAAGGGTTTCGCGGCCAAGGAAGTCGTCGGCGACTTCGAGTTGCTCGACGGCGTCAAGAACGGCGTGCTCGAGGCGATGAATTCGTTCACGCTGTACTGGGCCGGCAAGCTGCCGGCGACGGCGTTCCTGTCGTCCTATCTGATGGGCCTGCGCTATCCGCACGAGTGGGACATCTTCTTCTACAGCCACGGCGGTCTGCAGGCGGCGCGCGACCTCTTCGCCAAGCAGGGCCTGTACTACGTCAACCGCATTCACCATGGCCCGAACATCATCCATTCGAAGAAGCCGATCCGCACGATCGAGGACTTCAAGGACCTGAAGCTTCGCGTGCCCGGCGGCATGATCGCCGAAGGCTTCGCTGCGGCAGGCGCCAAGACGACGCTGCTTCCCGGCGGCGAAGTTTTCTCCGCGCTGGAAAAAGGCACGATCGAGGCCGCCGACTACACCGGTCCGGCCGTGAACTGGGACCTGGGCTTCCAGCAGGTCTCCAAGTACATCTGGACTGGGCCGCCGGGACTCGAATCGATCTATCAGCCGGTCGACCTGATGGACCTCGTCGTCCGCATGGATGTCTGGAACAAGCTCTCGCCGAAGATGAAGGCCTGGGTCGACGAAGAGGTACAGGTCTATTCGAACGTCCACCATGCGGCGATCCAGAAGGCCGACATGGAAGCCTGGGGCAAATTCGAGAAGGCCGGCACACAGATCAACCGCATGCCGCTCGAGGACTTGCCGAAGTGGCAGCGCATTGCGGTGCCGATCTGGTTCAAGTGGGCCAACAAGGACAAGGATGCGGCGAGGATCTTCAAGCTGCAGCTCGATGTCATGGAGTCCCACACGGTCGGCTACGTGACGCCCGACATGTACAAGGGCCTCAAGGTCGACGTCTAAGCCGGTTGCTCCACGAGCCGGATCCTCGAAGTCCAGATCGCCTTGCGGCGGCCGAATTGGCCGCCGTAGGCGATGGGTGCGCCCGCCATGCCCTCTCTGACCTTCGTCATGCCGCACTGGCTCTACTGGGCCGGGCTGGTCATATTTCCGCGATCGCTTCGTACCTGGTCCGTCGACAGTTGCGCCATCCGCTGCCACCGGGGCCCTCGCTGTTCATCGCCTATCTGTTCTGGCTCCTGCTCGGGCTTCATGGGCATCCACCGCTTCTATCTGCGCAGTGCTTACGGGTTCGTATTCATTCCGGTCTTCCTCGCAATCATCTACTGCACGTCGCAGGTCCGCGAAGTACGCGACGACACGTCGCGCACTTTCGCTGCGCTCGAGCAGGCGAATACCGCGGTAATACAGGCCAAGCCGCGATCGGAGACACGCCACGCCCGAGGAGGCCGCGCAATACGCGCGCGCCCAGGCCGACGTCAAGCAGCAAGAAGCCGAAGCGGCGGTCGCCCAGGCGGTGACCGATCAATGGCGATCACGGGCGCGATGGAGCGCTATCGTGATGGCGGTCCTGCTGCTGATCGACGCCGTGCTGCTGCCCAGCCTCGTGCGCAAGCGGCGGGCGCTGGAGGCCGGCCGCGCCCCGCCACCGACCATCGAGGTCGCCGATGCCGTTTCGGAGGTGCACGAAGCAGGCGTAGGCGAGGACCCGACCCTGCATCTGCACACGCGACTCACCGACGCGATCGAGTGGATCAACGTGCGGGCAGGCCAATACGTCGCCTGGTGGTCCCTGATGGCGGTCTTCGTTTATTACTACGAGGTAATCGCCCGCTTCGTCTTCAACTCGCCGACCAACTGGGTGCACGAGAGCATGTTCCTGATGTTCGGCATGCAGTACATGCTGTCCGGCGCCTACGCCTACCGGGAAGACCAGCACGTTCGTGTCGACGTCGTGTACGCCAAATTTTCGCCGCGCGGCAAGGCGATCGCCGACATCATCACCTCGGTGTTCTTTTTCATTTTCATCGGCACGACTTTTGGTGACCGGCTATCGCTTCGCGGCCGATTCGATCGACCTTCAACGAGCATTCGTTTACCGAATGGGGCATCCAGTACTGGCCGGTCAAGCTCACGATGCCGATCGGCGCGGCGTTACTGCTTCTGCAGGGCGTCGCGAAGCTCATCAAGGACGTGCTGTTGGTCACGCGCAGGGGAGCGTAAGGCATGGGCCTCGAGATCGGCATCGAATGGCTGAGCATCCTGCTGTTCGGGGCGCTGGGCCTGTTGCTTATGCTGGGCCTGCCGATGGCGTTCTGCACCGGCAGCCTCGCGACGATCTTCCTGTTCGTGTTCGGGAACAGCGCGGTGCTCAACATGATGCCGTCGCGGATCTTCCCGTTCATGACCGACTACCAGCTCTCCGCGGTGCCGCTGTTCATCTTCATGGCGGCGGTGCTGGAGAAAGCGGGCATCATCGAGGAGTTGTTCGACGTCATCTACAAGTGGCTGGGATCGGTCAAGGGCGGGCTCGCGTCGGCCACGGTCGTCGCCTGCACGCTGCTGGCGGCGATGGTCGGCGTCGTCGGGGCGACCGAAGTGACGATGGGCATGATCGCGCTGCCGGCGATGCTTCAGGCGCGGCTACGAACCCAAGCTCGCCTGCGGGTCGCTGCTCGCTGGCGGCACGCTCGGCATCCTGATCCCGCCGTCGGTGATGGCGATCGTCTACGCGGTCGTCGCGCAGCAATCGCTCGGCGAGCTTCTGATCGGCTCGGTGTTCCCGGGCCTGCTGCTCTCGGGCATCTACATCGCTTACGTGACGATCCGCTGCTACATCAATCCATCGCTCGGGCCGGCGCTGCCGGTCGAGGAGCGCGTCAACATGCGCGAAAAGCTTCGCCTGCTGGGCAATACGATCACGCCGGTGCTGCTGATCATTCTCGTACTGGGCGTCATCTTCGTCGGCATTGCGACGCCGGTCGAAGCCGCGGGCATCGGCACCTTCGGCGCGCTCGCCGTGTGCGCGCTGCATCGCCGGCTGACCTGGCCAGCGCTCTACGAGGCGGCGATGTCGACGCTGAAGGCGACGGCGATGGTGATGTGGATCTTCTTCGGCGCGACGATGTTCGTCGGCTTCTTCATCATCAAGGGCGGCCAGACCTTCGTTGCGGACCTGATCCTCGGCACCGGGCTGCCGCCTTACGGCATCCTGCTCCTGATGATGCTGATCCTGTTCATCCTGGGCATGTTCCTCGACTGGGTCGGCATCCTGCTGCTGACGGTGCCGATCTTCCTGCCGATCCTGACGGCGCTCACGTTCGGCGGCTTGTTCGGCATATCGGGCGTCAGCTCGGACGACCTGTCGCTTTGGTACGGCGTCATCTTCATGGTCAACATGCAGATGGCGTTCCTGAGTCCGCCGTTCGGCTATTCGCTGTTCTACCTGAAGAGCGTGGCGCCGAAGGAGATCTCGATGGCGATGATCTTCAAGGCGGCGATGCCGTTCATCGGGCTGCAGGCGGTCGGCCTGACCCTATGCATCGTCTTCCCGCAGATCATCCTGTGGCTGCCGAGCATGCTGTACCACGGCACAAAGTAGGCGCGCGTCCAGTAGAGCAATAGCCTTTCGCCGACCAGCGAGTTCCTGTCAGGGACCGAGCGCCCGCCGCTCGCGCAGCGCCTGCGCCAGCGTTCCGCTGTCGACGTACTCCAGCTCGCCGCCGACCGGCACGCCGCGCGCGAGCCGCGTCACCTTCAGGCCGCGGGCGCTCAACAGCTCGCCGATATAGTGCGCGGTGGCCTCGCCTTCGTTGGTGAAATTGGTCGCGAGCACGACCTCGCGCACCACGCCGTCCGCCGCGCGCTTGAGCAGGCGGTCGAGCCTGATTTCCTTCGGGCCGATGCCGTCGAGCGGCGACAGGCGGCCCATCAGCACGAAATAGAGCCCGGCGTAGGCCTGCGTATGCTCGATCATCATCAGGTCGGCAGGTGTTTCGACCACGCAAAGCAGGGCAGCATCGCGCTTCGACGAGCGGCACAGCGCGCAGAGCTCGTCCTCGGTGAACGTATTGCAGCGCTCGCAATGCCGGATCGTTCGCGTGGCCGCTTCCAGCGCCGTCGCGAGCCGCTGTCCGCCCTCGCGGTCGTGCTGCAGCAGATGCAGTGCCATGCGCTGCGCGGCCTTCGGCCCGACGCCGGGCAGGCAGCGCAACGCCTGCGTCAGCTCGTCCAGAGCGGCGCAGAGTCACAGCGGTCGGCGTCACAGAGCCTGCTCAGAACGGCAGCTTCATGCCCGGCGGCAGCCCGAGGCCGGCGGACAGTCCCGCCATCTTTTCCTGCGAGGCGGCATCGATCTTGCGCACGGCGTCGTTGATCGCCGCCGCGACCATATCCTCGAGCATGTCCTTGTCCTCGGCCAGCAGCGACGGGTCGATCGTCACGCGCTTGGCGTCATGCCGCCCGGTCATCAACACCTTGACCAGGCCGGCACCCGATTGACCCTCGATTTCCATCGCGGCGATCGCCTCCTGCGCCTTTTTCATGTTTTCCTGGACGGCCTGCGCCTGCTTCATCAGACCGGCGAGCTGGTTCTTCATCATGGTCGGATTCCTGGACTACGAATTGGGTTTGATCGATTCGGTCTTGATGGTTGCGTCGAATCGCGACAGCACGTCCTGCACGAATGGATCGTCGCGAAACGCGGCTTCGGTCTTGGCCTTCACTTCGGCGCGTTCGCGCTTTTCCTGCGCCGCGAGTGTCGCGCCCGCCGCCGCGTCGACATCGAAGCGCAGGCGGACGCGGCGTCCCAACGCCTCGTCCAGGGCCGCCTTCAGCTTGTCGGTATAAGTCTTATCGATCAAATGTCGCGCGGCTTCCGGCACTGCGAGCACGATTTCGTTGCCGGCGATGGCTTTGAGCTCGGTCTGCGCCGCGAGTTGCAGCGCGATGCCCGACAGCTTCAGTGCGGCGACGAATGCCGGCCAGTCGGCGATCTGCAACGGCGCGAGCGCGGCTGCGCTGGACTGGGCGGGCGCGGCGCGCGGCTCGGCCGGCGGATCGGCCGGCGGATCGGCTGCCAACAAAGGTGCTTGGCTCGCCACCGGACTCCCGCCTGCGACGTTCGGGTTGCTGCTTGCGGCTTGCCCGCTGCCGCTGGCGACCCGCGCGCTGCTGGCCGTCGCCGGTGCGCCCGTGCTCGCGGCCTCGCGAGCGACGGCGCGCACGGGCAGCGTGGCCTCCGCCGAAGGCCCCGCGGCAGGCTCGAACGCCAGCAGGCGCAACAACGTCATCGCGAATCCTGTCTGCTCGTCCGGCGCAAGCGCCATGTCGGCCCGGCCCTGAACACAGATCTGGTAGGCAAGCTGCACGGCGTCCGGAGTGAACGCCGTGGCGTAGCCGGCGATTCGCGCCGCGTCGGGCAGCGCATCGGCGAAACCCGCGATGGTCTGCGCGACGGCGATGCGGTGAAAGAGGCTTGCCAGCTCATCCAGCGCCGCAGGCAGCGACAAGCTGCGCTCGCTCAACGCCGCGGCTTCGGCAAGCAAGGCCTTGCCATCCCCCGCGCGCAAGGCATCGACGATCCGATACGCGTACTCGACATCGACCGCGCCGAGCATCGTGCGCACCACGGGTTCTCGCACCTCGCCTGCGCCGTAGGCGATCGCCTGGTCGAGGACCGAGAGGGCATCGCGCATCGAGCCGCGCGCGCTATGCGCGATCAGTGCCAGCGCCGAGTCGTCGAACGCGATGTCCTCGGCGCGAAGAATATCGGCCAGTCGCGCCGCGATCTGCGCGGCCGGGAGCACCTTCAGGTTGAATTGCAGGCAGCGCGAAAGCACGGTGACCGGAATCTTTTGCGGATCGGTCGTGGCCAGGATGAATTTGACGTGCTCGGGAGGCTCCTCGAGGGTTTTGAGCATCGAATTGAACGCAGCCTTCGACAGCATGTGGACTTCGTCGATCAGGTAAACCTTGTATCTGCCGACCGTCGGCGCGTAGCGTGCGTTGTCGAGAATCTCCCGCATGTTGTCGATGCCGGTATTCGACGCCGCGTCGAGCTCGAGCAGATCGACAAAGCGGCCGGCGTCGATATCGACGCACGCCGGGCATACGCCGCAGGGCGTTGCCGTGACGCCGGTCGCGCAATTGAGGCTCTTCGCCAGAAGTCTTGCAATCGTCGTCTTGCCGACGCCGCGCGTGCCGGTAAGCAGATAAGCGTGATGGAGGCGTCCGCGTTCGAGCGCGTTGGTCAGCGCCCGCACGACGTGGTCCTGCCCGACCAGATCGGCAAATCGCTTCGGTCGCCATTTGCGGGCGAGCGCTTGGTAGCTCATTGGGCTTTCAGCGTTTCGTTTAGCAAAGCATCGCGCAATTTCGTTTCGCGTTCGCGTTGCAGCGAACCGCGAGGCTATTTCGCGTCGCGTTCGGTTTCAGGCAAGGCGCTCGACCGACGCAGGCGCGCCGTGTACCCAAAATGTACATAAGCGCCTGCGGCGGGCGGGCAACGCAGCATGGAGCCGAACTGACGCGAAAGAGGGGGTGGCGAGCCGGACCCCCGGCACTTGCAGAGAATAGCTATGGCTGCTTCCTTCCGGACCTGACCAGGTTCACCACCATGCAATGCGGGGCGGCCCGCCATTGATCGTCGCCGCTGCTACCCGTCATTATCGGCGAAGCAAGCCGATGCAGCAAGCAACGCGACGATGCGAGGGCTCGATGCAACGCGAATTCACTCGTCCGCCTGGCCGTCATCGGCGCGCCGGTTATAATGCAATCAGCGCATCATGCATTGGAGTCGGATTGCGCACACGCCTTCTGCAGCGTATCTGCATCGCGGCCTCGATGACAGTGGCTGCCTGCGGTCCATCGCAATCCCCGCCGCCACCGCATTCGCCTAACGAATTGACCGTGCTGCTGCGGACCGGACCGGGGACATGGTTCGTCGGCGCCGATGATCAAGGCGCAGGCATCGACTATGACCTTGCACACATGTTCGCCGAGCAGGAGGGAACGACGCTCAGGGTGGTTCCTACCGGCGACCCGGTCGAGAAGCTGGCCGAAGCGGGAACTGGCGCGCGCTTCGGCGCCGGCAGTTTGTATCTTCCCGGATCGGTGTGGTCGTCGCCCGCAAACGCCGTTCTCTATTCGGCGCCCTACTATGCCACCGAACCCGTGTTGATCTACAACATCGATGGATTCAAGCCCGAATCCTGGCGCGATCTGGCCGACGAAACCGTCGGCGTTCTCGAAGGCGGCGGCCTCGCGAGCGCGTTGTCGCAGGTGCGCGCCGATCATCCGGAAGTGCGATGGCAGATGATCACCCTGCCTTCGACCGAGGCGATGATCAGCCAGGTGTCCGACGGGACCTTGGATTACGCGATCGTTGCGTCCCATGATGCCGAAGCCGCCCGTCACGTCTATCTCAACTTCGACAAGGCGTTCGCGGTCGCTGGCAAGCAGCAACTGGTATGGGCATTCCCGCCCGGCGGGCGCCGTTTGCGCGACAAAGTCAACGCATTCTTCGCGCAGCTTCGCCGCGACGGCAGACTGCAGCGTCTGGTCGAGCGCTACTTTTCCTATGGCACGGTGCCGCGCATCGATGCCGGCGTGTTCCACGAGCGCATCAAGTCGACATTGCCGCAGCTTCGAAGTGTTTTCCAGCGCGCGCAACAGGAGACCGGCATCGAATGGCGCCTGCTCGCCGCGATCGCATACCAGGAATCGAAGTGGGACGCGCAGGCCACCAGCGAGACCGGCGTACGCGGCCTGATGCAGTTGACCGAGGAAACCGCGCAGCGCCTCGGCGGGATCGATCGGCTTGATCCGAAGGCGAGCGTCCTTGCCGCGGCGCGCTACCTGCGCGATCTCAAGGACAGGATGCCGCAGCGCATCGCCGAGCCCGACCTTACCTGGCTCGCGCTGGGCGCGTACAACATCGGCATCGCTCATCTGGAAGATGCGCGCATCCTGGCGCAGAAGCAGAAGCTCGACCCGGACACCTGGTCGGCGCTGAAAAAGACGCTGCCGCTGCTCGCGCTGCCCGAGTATTACGAGACGGCCAAATTCGGCTACGCGCGCGGCGCGATGCCGGTCGCATTCGTCGATCGCGTGCGCGCGTATTACGACATCCTGCTCGCCCAGCAGCCGCCGCTGCAGCCGCGATTGCGCATGTTCTCGGGCATCGCCGATGAAAATGTGGCGCAGCCGATGGCCGCGCCGGTCAACGCCGCCAAATAGTCAGCGCGCCGCGGCGATGATGCTGGCGCCACCCATATACGGCCGCAGCGCCGCGGGGATATCGATGCCGCCGTCGGCGCGCTGGTAGTTTTCCAGAACCGCGACCAGCGCCCGGCCGACCGCCAGCCCCGAGCCGTTCAGCGTGTGTACGAGCTCGGGCTTGCCTTGCGCGTTGCGAAATCGCGCCTGCATGCGGCGCGCCTGGAACGCCTCGCAATTCGAGCACGACGAGATCTCCCGATACTTGCCCTGCCCCGGCAGCCACACTTCCAGATCGTAGGTCTTCGCCGCGGCGAAGCCCATGTCGCCGGTGCACAGGGTGACGACGCGGTACGGCAGCTCGAGCTTTTGCAGGATCGCTTCGGCGTGCCGCGTCATTTCCTCCAGCGCCTCGTAGGAGCGGTCCGGGTGCGACGATCTGCACCATCTCGACCTTGTCGAACTGATGGACGCGGATCATGCCGCGCGTGTCCTTGCCGTAGCTGCCCGCCTCCGAGCGGAAGCATGGCGAGTGCGCGGTGAGCCTGAGCGGCAGCGCCGCGGCGGCGACGATCTCGTCGCGCACGAAATTGGTCAGCGGCACTTCGGCGGTCGGGATCAGATACCAGCGTCCCTCGTCCGCTGCGCCGCCCTTCGCCGCCCAGAACAGATCCTCCTCGAATTTCGGCAGCTGGCCGGTGCCGACCAGTGCGTCGGCATTGACCAGGTACGGCACATAGCATTCGGTGTAGCCGTGCTCGCTCGTGTGCGTGTCGAGCATCAGCTGCGCCAGCGCCCGGTGCAGGCGCGCGACCGCGCCGCGCAGCGCATAGAAGCGGGCGCCGGAAATTCTTCGCCGACATGTCGAAGTCGAGGCCGCCGACCGCCGCGCCGATGTCGACGTGATCGCGCGCCGCAAAGTCGAACCTCCTCGGCGCTGCCCCAGCGGCGGACTTCGGCGTTGTCGGCCTCGGAGCGCGCCGACCGGGACGCTCGCATGCGGCAGGTTCGGCATCGCCAGCAGCCAATCGCGCGAGCCGCTGCTGCACGGCCTCGAGATTGCGTTCGAGCGAAGTCAACTCGTCGCCGATGCCGGCGACCTCGCGCAGTCAGCGCCGATGCGTCTTCGCCTCTGCTCTTGGCAATGCCGATCTCCTTCGAGACCGTGTTGCGCCTCGCCTGCAGCTCCTGGGTGCGCATCTGCATATGCTTGCGCTCGGCTTCGAGCTCGACGAACGCGGCCGCGTCGAGCTGATATCCGCGCGTCTTCAGGCGCGCGACGACGTCATCGAGGTCGTTGCGCAGAAGCTGGATGTCGATCATGCGCGAATTTTAGCAGAGGGCCGCGCACCGCCAGGCGGCGCCCGCGGTCAGGACTCGCCTTCGCCGCCAGAACGCGCCTTGGCGTCGCGATGCTTCAACTCGGCGAGCCTTTCCGCGATTCTCGCTTCGAGGCCGCGATCGGTCGGCCGATACCAGCCGGGCCGCGCCATGCCGTCGGGCAGATAGCTTTCGCCGGCCGCGTAGGCATCTTCCTCGTCGTGCGCGTAGCGATAGTCCTTGCCGTAACCCAGCTTCTTCATCAGCCTGGTCGGCGCGTTGCGCAGATGCAGCGGCACCGGGCGCGACCGTCCTCGGCGATGAACGCGCGCGCGGCATTGTACGCGACGTACACGGCGTTGCTCTTGGCGGCGCAGGCGAGATAGATCACCGCCTGCGCCAAGCGCCAGCTCGCCCTCGGGCGAGCCGAGCCGCTCGTAGGTCGCGACGCGTCCAGCGTCAGCTGCAGCGCGCGCGGATCGGCCAGGCCGATGTCTTCCCTCGCCATGCGCACCATGCGCCGCCCGAGATAGCGCGGATCGGCGCCGCCGTCGAGCATGCGGCAGAACCAGTACAGCGCCGCATCGGGATCGGAGCCGCGCACCGACTTGTGCAGCGCGGAGATCTGGTCGTAGAACGCCTCGCCGCCCTTGTCGAAACGGCGCAGGCTGCGCGTGATCGCCGTCTCGACGAAGTCGCTGTCGATCGTCGCTCCGACCCGCTTCCTGCGCGGCGACGGCCAGTTGCTCGAGCAGATTCAGCAGGCGCCGCGCATCGCCGTCGGCATAGCCGATCACCGCGTCGCGTGCGGCGGCGCTCGAGCGCGACGCCGGGCATCGCCACCGGCAGCGCGCGATCGAGCAGCGCCGCGAGCTCGTCGGCCGACAGCGCCTCGAGCACATAGACCGCCGCGCGCGACAGCAGCGCGCTGTTCACCTCGAACGACGGATTCTCGGTCGTCGCGCCGATGAAAGTGACCAGCCCCTGTTCGACGAACGGCAGGAAAGCATCCTGCTGCGCCTTGTTGAAGCGATGCACTTCGTCGACGAACAGGATCGTGTGCCGGCCCGATTGCGCCAGCGTCGCCTCGGCCTGCGCGATCGCGTCGCGGATGTCCTTCACGCCGGACAGCACCGCCGACAGCGCGATGAATTCGGCGTCGAACGCGTCGGCCATCAGGCGCGCCAGCGTCGTCTTGCCGACGCCCGGCGGGCCCCACAGGATCATCGAATGCGGCTTGCCCGACTCGAAGGCCACCGCAGCGGCTTGCCGGGGCCGAGCAGATGCGGCTGGCCGATGACCTCGTCGATGTTTTGCGGCCGCAGGCGCTCGGCCAGCGGCGTCGCCGGGTTGACTACGGCGAACAGAGCGTCATTCGCCGACGACATCGGCGCCTGGCGGCGGCACGAACCGGAACAACGCGGCGTCGACGGCTGCGTTGCGCTCGAACGAACCGAACGACAGCTGCGTCACCTGGCCGAAGCTGTCGTGCAGTTCCATCGTGCGTGGAGCGTTACCCTTCAGCCCGATCCGGATGCTGGCGAAGCCGCTGTCGCCGGCTCGCGGCTTGGCGTCGACGAACTCCAGATCGCCGCTCGTTCCGCCGTCAGTGAGCTCGAAGTTCTTTTCCAGCGCGTCGTCGCCGGCGAGCAGCGCGGCCGGCGTCGCGCCCAGCGCCTGGTCGAGCTTCTTGACGATCACCTGGTTGAGATCCGGATCGTAGATCCAAGCTTTCGCCGTCGCCGACGATGATCTGCGCATGCGGCTTTTCGTAGGTCCAGCGGAACTTGCCGGGCCGCGAGAAAGCGAACGTTCCGCTCGATTCCTGCGGCACGCGTCCCGATTTTCCGCTAACGATCTGGCGGAACGTCGTCTTGCCCGTTTTGGCGCCGCTCAGGAAGGCCTTCAGCTGGTCAGGGCCAGACGCTGCCGCGGGACAGGCGAGCGACATCGCCGCGCACATCGTCGCCGCGAACCGCCAGCCGACGATCATGCGCTCTCGCCTTTGCCGGCCGGGACCAGCACGTCGCGATTGCCGTTGGTCTGCATCGCCGAGACCAGCCCGGCGCGTTCCATCTGCTCGATCAGGCGCGCCGCGCGGTTGTAGCCGATGCGCAGATGGCGCTGCACCAGCGAGATCGAGGCCGGCGCGTCTTCAGCACGACTGCGACCGCCTGGTCGTACATCGGATCCGCTTCGGCGTCGCCGGCATCGATGATCACGCCTTCGTCGCCGTTGCCGCTGACGCCCGAATCGAGAATGCCGTCCAGATATTGCGGCCCGCCTTGCGCCTTCAGATGCTCGACGACGCGATGCACTTCGGTGTCGGCGACGAACGCGCCGTGCACGCGCTGCGGGTGCCCGGTTCCCGGCGGCAGATAAAGCATGTCGCCCTGCCCGAGCAGCGTCTCCGCGCCCATCTGGTCGAGGATCGTGCGCGAATCGACCTTGCTCGCCACCTGGAACGCGATGCGCGTCGGAATATTGGCCTTGATCAGGCCGGTGATCACGTCGACCGACGGGCGCTGCGTCGCGAGGATCAGATGAATGCCGGCGGCGCGCGCCTTTTGCGCGATGCGCGCGATCAGTTCCTCGATTTTCTTGCCGGTGACCATCATCAGGTCGGCCAGTTCGTCGATGACGACGACGATCAGCGGCATTTCCTCGATCGGCTCCGGGCTTTCCGGCGTCAGCGTGAACGGATTGGTCAACGGCTTGCCGGCCTTTTTTGCCTCGACCACGCGGGCGTTGTAGCCGGCAAGATTGCGCACGCCCAGCGTCGACATCAGCCGGTAGCGGCGCTCCATCTCGCCGACGCACCAGTGCAGCGCGTTGGCGGCAAGCTTCATGTCGGTGACGACCGGCGCAAGCAGATGCGGAATGCCTTCGTAGACCGAAAGCTCCAGCATCTTCGGATCGATCAGGATCAGCCGGACCTGCCGCGGCTCGGCCTTGTACAGCAGCGACAGGATCATCGCGTTGACGGCCACCGACTTGCCCGATCCGGTCGTGCCGGCGACCAGCAGGTGCGGCATGCGCGCCAGATCGACGATGACCGGCTTGCCGGCGATGTCCTTGCCCAGCGCGAGCGACAGCGGGCTCGCCGTGTCGTTGTAGGTCGTCGACGACAAGAGCTCGACCAGGCGCACGATCTGCCGCTTGGCGTTGGGCAGCTCGAGCCCCATGAACGATTTGCCCGGAATGGTTTCGACCACGCGTATGCTCACCACCGACAGCGCGCGCGCCAGATCCTTCATCAGATTGACGATCTGCGCGCCCTTGACGCCGATCGCGGGCTCGATTTCGAAGCGCGTGATCACCGGTCCCGGATACGCCGCGAGCACCTTGACCGACACGCCGAAATCGGCGAGCTTGCGCTCGATCAGGCGCGAGGTGAATTCCAGCGTCTCTGGCGCTGACCTGTTCCTGCGCCGAAGGCGCGTCCTCGAGCAGCGCCAGCGGCGGCAGCGGCGAGTCGGGCATGTCCTGGAACAGCGGCTTCTGCTTTTCCTTGACCACCCGTTCCGATTTCGGCACGTCGACCATCGCCGGCACGACGACGACCGGTTCGCGATCCTCGATGCTTTCGCGCGCCGCCTCGACGAACTGCTCGCGCTCCTCCAGCGCCACAGCGCCGATTTCACGATCGCGGCGCGCATCGCGCCGATGCCGCAGCGACGCGATCGAGCGCTCGATGCCGGCGCCGACCCGCTCCATCAGGCGCAGCCACGACATGCCGGTGAACAACGACCAGCCGATGGCAAAAAGCGCGATCAGCAGCAGCGTGCCGCCGTTGAATCCCAGCGCGCGCGAGAAGCCCGACCCGATCATCTCGCCGAGCGCGCCGCCCGGCGCATGCGGCAACAGTGCGGGCAGGCGATACAGGCGCAGTGCCTCGAGCGCGGAACTCGAGAGCAGGACCAGGGCGAATCCAGGCACCGCGAGCCATGGATGATGCCGGTCGGCAGCATCGATCGATCGCGTCAGATGCCGATAGCCGGTCACGACCAGCACGATGCCGGCGAACACCCACCACCAGGCGGAGATGCCGAACAGATAGAGCAGCAAATCGGCAAGCCACGCGCCGACCGCGCCGCCTTTGTTGTGGATCGCCGCACCGGTGCCCGAGAATGACCAGCCCGGATCGGTGCGTTGATAGGTCGCGAGAATCAGCGCAAGGTAGGCGAATATGGCGACGACCAGCAGCCACCACGACTCGCGCACCAGCGCTGCGAGGCGCGGCGACAGGCGTCGGTTCCGGCGCTGCGACGGCCCGACGTTGCCTTTGTATCTTTTGCTTGAAAATCATCGATTTGTGGGGCGCATTTAGCGCAACACATTATACACCGTCCGGCGTCGCGGAAGCGCCGGCTTGCGCCTCAGGGAGCCACCCCAACATCGGTTAGAATCGGGCGGAACGTTTCGTACCCGAATGCACAGCGAATCGACCGCATCATGTCCGCCAAGCACCATCGCCTGCTGATTCTCGGCTCCGGCCCGGCCGGATTTACCGCGGCAGTATACGCCGCGCGCGCCAACCTGAAACCGGTTCTGATCACCGGATTGGCCCAAGGCGGGCAGCTGATGACCACGACCGATGTCGACAACTGGCCGGCCGATGCCGACGGCGTGCAAGGCCCCGAGCTGATGGCGCGCTTTCAGAAGCACGCCGAGCGCTTCGACACCGAGATCATTTTCGACCACATCCATACCGCGGCGCTGCGCGAGCGTCCGCTGCGCCTCGTCGGCGACATCGGCGAATACACCTGCGACGCGCTGATCATCGCGACCGGCGCGTCGGCGCGCTATCTCGGGCTGCCTTCCGAGCAGGCTTTCATGGGCAAAGGCGTTTCCGCCTGCGCGACCTGCGACGGCTTTTTCTACAAGGGACAGGACGTCGTCGTCGTCGGCGGCGGCAACACCGCGGTCGAAGAAGCGCTGTACCTGTCCAACATCGCGCGCCAGGTCACCGTGGTCCACCGCCGCAACAAGTTCCGCGCCGAGGCGATTCTGGTCGACAAGCTGATGGCCAAGACGGCGCATGGAGGCAACGTGCGCGTGCTCTGGGACCACACGCTCGACGAGGTCACCGGCGACAAATCCGGCGTCACCGGCGTGCGCCTGAAGCATGTCGGAACCGGCGCGGCCCGCGAGCTTGCAGGCGCAGGGCGTTTTCATCGCCATCGGCCACACGCCGAACACGCAGCTCTTCGAGGGCCAGCTGGCGATGGTCGAGGGCTACATCACGGTCAAAGGCGGCAGCTCCGGCGATGCGACGGCGACCAGCATCCCCGGCGTGTTTGCCGCCGGCGACGTGGCCGACCACGTCTACCGCCAGGCCGTGACCAGCGCCGGCACCGGATGCATGGCGGCGCTGGACGCCGAGGCGTATCTCGACAATCCGCTGCCGGTGCAGAAGGCCGCCGCGCTGTCGGTCGAATAGCGCGCTGGCGCGCGTGTCGCGCGCCGGCCCGTCCCGGCGCACCCCCACCCGAGCTCGTGCCGCGGGCACCTCGCGGCTGCAACTAGGATAATCGCGATGGCCAAGCTCTCCGATCTGAAGACCTTGCTGCGCAGCGCCGGCAGCAAGCCGACGCCGGCGGCGCGCGCCGCGGCGAGTCCCGCCAAGCGCGCCGGTGCCCGCACCGTGCAGACCAACGCCGACATCGACCTCGAGCCAGGCATTCGCCGATGTCGCTCCGCTGCCGTCGCGCAACCGCGCGCGCATCGACAAGGCGCGTCCCGCGCCGACGCCGGCCAAGCGCCTGGCCGATGAAGCCGACGCGCTTGCCGCGAGCAAATTCGGCATCGAGCCCTCGCCGTCCTCGTGGGAATCGGCCAGGAACAAGAGGCGCAGCAGACGTTTCTGCGCCCGGGTCTGGGCCCCGACGTGCTCGTCCGCTTGCGGCGCGGTCATTGGTCGGTGCAGGGCGAGCTCGATCTGCACCGCCTGACCAGCGGCGAGGCGCACGACGCGCTGGCCGATTTCCTGTTCGATGCGCGCGGCCGCGGCTTGCGCTGCGTGCGCGTCATTCATGGCAAGGGCCTGTCGTCGCCGAATCGGGAGCCGGTGCTCAAGAGCAAGGTGCGGCGCTGGCTGTCGCAATGGGACGAGGTGCTCGCCTATTGCGAAGCGCCGCGCCATGGCGGCGGTGGCGGCGCGGTAGTGGTCCTGCTCAAGGCCGCGCCGGCCTGAGTAAGCCGCGGCGCAGCCCTAGGCCAGCCGGCGATGCGACAGAGCGGGCAGTTCGCGCCGGACCTGCGCGATTCGCGCACTGTCGATTTCTCCGACGATGACGCCTGCGCCGTCGGCCAATTCGGCCACGACGGTGCCCCAGGGATCGATCAGCACGCTGTGACCATACGTGCGCCGCCCGTTGGCATGGGTGCCGCCCTGCGCGGCGGCGAGCACATAGCACTGGTTCTCGATCGCGCGCGCCTTGAGCAGCACGTGCCAGTGCGCCGCGCCGGTCACCGCGGTAAACGCCGATGGCACGACGATCAGCGCGACGTCGCGATAGCTGCGATAGAGCTCGGGAAAGCGCAGGTCGTAGCAGACCGAGAGGCCGACGCGGCCGCATGGCGAATCGAAGGTGACCGGCGCGCCCCCGGGCTCGATCGTCCTCGCCTCGTCGTAGCGCTCGTCGCCCTGGCTGAATGCGAACAGATGGATCTTGTCGTAGCGGGCGACCTGTTCGGCCCTGCGGGATCGAATACCAGCGAAGCGCTGCGTACCCGCGCCGGGTCGGCCGTAGCGATCGGCACGGTGCCGCCGATCAGCCACACGCCGCTGCTCGCGCGCGACGCGAGACAGAAAATCCTGCTGCGGACCGTGGCCGTCGGCCTCGCGCGCATCGACCTTGTCGGTGGCGCGCGCGCCGAAGATGCCGAAGTATTCGGGCAGCAGGACCAGCGCGGCGCCCTGCTCTCGTGCCGCGGCGATCAGTGGCTCGACGGCGGCCAGGTTCGCATCGACGTCGTTGCCGGAGACCGTCTGCACCGCGGCCACGCGCATGCTGTCGACCCTGCCCGCGGTGCTCATTGCGGTGGGGCATCCGGCTTGCTTGCCGCGGCTGCCGCCGGCGCGGGGAATCTGCCTTCGCGCTCGACGACCGGGTCCGACCAGCTGCCGGTCACCGCATAGCCGAACGAAAAGATCTGCTCGATCGGATCCTGCATCGCCTTTTGCGCGAGCAGCGAACCCGCATATACGGCGGCGCCGATGACCGGATTGGCGAGCAGTAGCGCGGCGGCGCCGACCGACACGCCCGCCGACAAGGTCGGCTGCACGTGCACGCACAGAGTGCTGCGTCTCGCGCGCGATATCGGTCTCGCCCTGGATCGCCACGCGCGCCGACGGTCCGACGATCTTGAGATTGTCGCTTTTCATCACTCCGTTCTGGATGCGCACGTCGCCGGTGATTTCGTCGAAGGCAAAACCTTCGGCGAACAGATCCTGGAAATCGAAGGTCAGCCGCCGCTTCAGCGACTGCAGCGAAAGAACGCCCAGCAGCTTGCCGAGACCGGGATCGAGCTTGGTGAACTGGCCGCGTCCGGTTTCGAGCCGAAGCTTGCCGTTGAGCGTCGGATAGTCGAAGTCCTGCGGCCCGCCTTACCATGAAACCTGGCCGCGGATCCTCGTCGCGGCATCGCGGACCGCATCGGGCAGCGCGTAGCGCGCCAGGTACTTGCCGGCATCGTGCACGTCGAGATCGGCGTCCAGCGTCGTCTGCTCGTTGCCGCCGCCGCCGCGCCACCAGCCGTTGGCGTCCAGCCGCCCGTCCTCGTTGGTCAGGCGCAGGCTGTCGATCCGCCAATCGGCCCCGCGTGGCTGCGCGTTCAACTCGAGCCGTCCCAGGTCTCGCTCCTTCAGGCGCAAAGTCTCGGCGGACAGATCGATCTCCGGCCAGCTGTTCACTTCCGACGGCGATGTCGCGGTCGGCGCCGCATGCGACGTCGCCGCTGTCGGCGGCGTCAGCCGCTGCAGGCGCGCGACGATGCGGCCGTTCGGATGCGCCGGCGCCGCGGGCTCCCAGCGCGCCATGCCTTCGAGCTCGCGCCCGCGCAGGTCGAGTTGCCAGTTGTTGCCGCTGCGACTCGCGCCGACGCGCAATTCGTTGAGCCGCCGGCCGAACACGTCGAGCGCACCGACGCTGACCTCGAGACCCGACAGCGGCAACGAGCCGGTGTCGACGCTGGCGTCCACCTGCTCGCGCACCGCTAGCCAGCCGTCGAGATCGAGTTGATCCACGTCGCCGCGAATCCACAGACCGCGACGATCGGGCGCACCGCCGGCCTTGCCCAGCGCGAGCAAGGCGCGCTCGGCGACGGGACCGGAGGCCGTCAGCCGCCGCTGCACGGTCAGCCGGCCCACCCGGCCGTACGCGAGCTGCAGCAGATCGCTGGCGGCATCGGTCTGGCGACGCTCGATACGAAGCGGCATCGCCTCGCCCGACGACTTGGCAGCCGGCACCGGCAAATCGACCGTGACGCCTTTCAGCGTAGAGTCGAGTGTCCAGTTCGATCGGTCCGCCGCGACATTGAGCGCAAGCTGCCAGTCGGTCGTGCCGGTGAGACGCGCAGCGAGGACCTGCTGCGGATATTCGGCTCGCAACAAACCGACATCGGCGCTGCCCTGCGCGTCGACACGCATCCCGCCGACCGCGCCCGACACCGTCAGCCGTGCCGGACCGCCGAGGATCTCCGCGGTGAGTCGCCGTGCTGTGGATTTCGCGTCGCGTAAACGCGAGCTTGCCGTTAAGCTGGCTCAGTGCGGGAATGCCGCCGGCGAACTTGAGCCGATTGCCGGAGAAAGTGAATTCGCCGGCGATCTGGTCGCCGTCGTGGTTGCCGATCGGCAGTTCCAGCTTGAGAGCGAGCTTGCCCTCGCCGCTCGCTTCGGCGCCGCGGGTCGTATGATCGAGCCACTCGTCGACCGGGCTTTCGGCGATGAAGCGCAGGAAATCCGCGGCCGGCCCGACCGCCTCGCCCTCGATGCGCAACGCCGGATGGGCGATGCGCATATCCGGGATCTCGATCTTGATCCGGCCGATCGCGGCATTGAACGCGCGGCCGTTGTGGCCGTCGACGCTGATGCGCGCTCCATCGACCCTGACCTCGCCGTCGAGGCCGGTCAGCCGCGGCCAGTGCGTCGCGTAGTCGAGCGTCACTCCCTGTGCCTTGGCGGTCAGCGTGAACTGGCCCTTTTTGCCATCCGCGAACGGAAAGTCGGCGAGATTCCCCGAGACCTTGAGGCGCGCATCGCTCGAGCCGCCGGCGAGCAAGCTGGTGCGTATCCATTCGCGCACGCCGGCCCCGGCGGCGAGAGGCACATAGCGATACAGCTGCGTCGCATCGACGCGCGACAATTGCGCACTTCCGTCGACCGCGCCCGGCCCGTCGGCGAGCGTTCGGTATTCGCCGCTGACCACGCCCGCGGCATCCGCGTTGGCGAAGGCCAGTTGCTCGAGCTGGACTGCGTAGCCTTCGGCGGATTTACGCCAGCGCAGCTGTCCTTTTGCGGTGTCGAGCACCAGTGTCTGCGCGAACAGATGCGGCCAGTGCACGGCAAGCGCGCGGCTGTCGAGCTTGATCGCTCCGTCGTGGTCGGTTGCGGCGATGCTGCCGGAGAGACCGGTGACGCCTGACGCCGCACCTTCCTGCGCGAACCCCAGTCCGGCGAAATTGGCCGACGCATCGAATGCGCTGGGTGCTGCGATGTCGCCGGTCCAATGCAGTGCGCCCGCATCGAGCGTTCCACGCGGCGCAAAGCGCGCGAGGTCGTCCCGCCATCGCGTCGGCAGCGGCAAATACGGGCCCAGCTGCCGCAACGGAGCGAGCTCGATGCGGCTGAACGAGGCGTTGCCATCGATCGGCCGGCCAGCATCGTAACGCATCGTCAGCCGGAAATCGGCCGGGTCGAAGCGTGTTTCACCCGGTGCAACGAACGCGAGCTGGCGTGCGAAGACTTCGCGGCGCGAAGGATCGTCGTGCCAGCCGACACGGCCTTCGAGCCGGGCCAGCGAAAGCTGTGGCAAATCGCTGGCAAGCTTGCCCTCGACGCCGCTCAGGATTGCGTCCGCGACAAGGTCGCGCGGCTCGCCGGCCGCGATCTCCAGCCACATTCGAACGGCGCCTTTGCCAGCGCTGATCGGGAGATCCGGAGGCAGCCACTCGCGCCAGGCACCGACATCGACATAGTCGAGTCGCGCGTAGAAGCGTCCGGACGCACCGCGCCAGTCGGCCAGCGAGCCGCTGGTGAAATCGCCGCGCACGTCGAGCGGTGCCGCGAGGCTCGCGGGCGGGGCGCCGGTCAATCCGAAACGATGACGGCCGGCGCGATTTTCCAGCCGTAGAACGACGTGTTCGAGTGTCAGTTGCGGCGCGCCGCGCAGCTCGTCTCGCCAGGCGATGAACGCGTCGCGGATGACGATGCGCGGCTGGCGCAGAACCCATTCGACGATGCCCTGCTCGCCGCGCTTTTCGGTGAGATCCAGCGTCATCCCCGCAACGTGCAGCATGCCGGCCGTGTCGCGGCGAACGATCAGGCGCGGCTCGTCGATCGACAGCTGCTTCAAGCGCAACTGGAAAAACAGCAGCGAATCCCAGGCAACGGTCAGCCGCATGTCGGGCAAGGTCACGCTCGCGATACTGGCGCCCGGCTCCGTGATACGCAGATTGCCGATGTCCAGCCGCGGGTTCCAGCCGTCCCACCCGGTGGCGACCGACCCGATCTCCACCGGCTGGCCGATCTGCGCGGCGAGCAGATGCGCCACTGCGTCACGGTTGCTTTCGACGCGCGGAAAAATGACAAAACGCACCGCGAGCAGTATCAGGCAGACCGCGACAAGGACGATCAAAGCGATCGTGCGTGCCGCGCACAGCGTCTTGCGAAACGAATCAGTGAGGGCGGTGGGAAAACTCGAAGATGCGCGCGCGAAGGGCATAATAGGTCGTTCTGGCCCGATTTTAATACGGAAAGGGGCGGCCGCCGCGTTGAATTCCACGATGGACCTCGCTGGAGCGTACGAGTTCAGCCGCTATGCGCAGCGCCTTCGCGTCGCCGACCCCGGCCTTTGCGCCTCCGTCGAGGCGATGCTCGACCAGCCTTTCCAATGGCCCGACGGCGAGCTTGACGGGCTCGTCGGTGAATCCGATCCCGCGGCCCTGGCTGTTGCCCTGCGCCGGTTGCGCCAGCGCGTGTACCTTCACGTCCTGCTGCGCGACCTGACCGGGCGCGCCGATCTGAACGAAGTCTGCGCGACGATGACGCGTCTGGCCGAGAACGCGATCGCCGCCGCAGTCGACGCGCACTCGAACTGGCTCGCGGCGATCCACGGCGAGCCGCTCGGTGCGGATAGCGCCGCGCCCGAGCAGTTGATCGTCGTCGCGATGGGCAAGCTCGGCGGCGGAGAGCTCAATGTCTCATCCGACGTCGATCTCGTTTTCGTCTATCCGGAGGACGGCGACACGCGCGGGCCGAAGGTTCTGGCGAACCAGGATTTCTTCGATCGCCTGGGACGCCGCGTCGTCGCCACTTTGGCCGAACCCTCGTCCGGCAGGCTATGTATTCCGCACCGATCTCCGATTGCGCCCGTACGGCGATGCGGGTCCGCTGGCCTCTTCGTTTGCTGCCCTCGAGCAGTATCTGATCGCGCAGGGCCGCACTTGGGAGCGCTACGCGTGGCTCAAGGCACGCGCATTGACCGGCGACGCGCGCCGGCGAGCTGGAGCAGCTGGTCGCCCCCTTCGTCTACCGAAAATATCTGGACTATGACGCGTATGAAGGCTTGCGCGACGTGCATCGCCAGATTCGCGAGCAGGGCCGGCGCCGCGATCATCGCGGACAACGTCAAGCTCGGACCCGGCGGCATCCGCGAAATCGAATTCATCGTCCAGGCGCTGCAGCTGGTGCGCGGTGGGCGCGAGCCGGGGCTTCGCCTTCGCGGCACTTTGCCCGCGCTCGTCCGCGCTGCGTGTCCGGGGCCTGCTGCCGGCAGCGGCGGCGGACGAGCTCCTCGACGCCTACGTGTTCCTGCGCAAGGTCGAGCACCGGCTGCAGTATCGCGACGACGCGCAAACGCACGACCTGCCGCAGGATGATGCCGAGCGCGCGGCGCTGGCCGACGCGATGGCGTGCGCCGATGCAGACGCGTTCGATCGGCTGCTCGATCGGCATCGCAATAATGTCGACCGCCACTTCGACGCGCTTTTTTCCGCCGCAGACGGCGGCGCCGAACGCGATCCGCTCGCCGTCGTATGGATCGCGCCGGCGCCCGAGGACGCTCATCTCGCTGCACTCGCCGCGGCGGGCTATGGTGATGCGCGTGCGTTGATCGTCGAGCTCGCGCGCGTGCGGACAAAGTCCGCGCTATCTGCAGTTGCCAACGCCCTCGCGCATACGCTTCGACACCTTGGTGCCGCAATTGCTGCGCGCCGCGGCGGCGACCTCGGCACCGCAGGCGGTGTTCGAGCGTCTGCTGGCGTTGCTTGAAACGATCAGCAGGCGCAGCGCCTATCTCGCCTTGCTGGTAGAGCACCCGCCGGTGTTGCCGCGCCTCGCACAACTCATGGGCGCGAGCTCGTGGGCCGCCGGCTACCTGATGCAGCATCCGATGCTGCTGGACGAGCTTCTGGACAGTCGTGCCCTGCTTGGCCGAGCCCGATTGGAATGCCTGGCGCAGCGAGCTCGATGCGCAGCTTGCCGCCCATCCGGACGATGCCGAGCGGCAGATGGATGCGCTGAGGCACTTTCAGCAGGCGCAAGTTTTTCGCCTGCTTGCGCAGGATTTGGCGGGCTCCTTTCGGTCGAGCGGCTGGCCGACCATCTGTCGATGCTCGCCGACATCGTGCTCGCCGCGGCACTCGAGCGTTGCTGGGTCCAGATGCAGGGGCCCGGGGCGGGCGCACCACAGATTCGCGATCATCGGTTACGGCAAGTTGGGTGGAAAGGAGCTCGGCTACGCCTCGGACCTCGACCTGGTCTTCCTCTACGACGACCCGGCCGAGGCAGCGCCGCAGGCGTATGCGCGCCTTGCCCACCGGCTGACGACATGGCTTACCAGCACCACCGCGGCAGGACGACTGTACGACACGGATCTGCGGTTGCGTCCCGACGGCGCGAGCGGCCTGCCGGTGTCCAGTCTCGCCGCATTTCGCAACTACCAGCGCAATACGGCCTGGACCTGGGAGCACCAGGCGCTGACCCGCGCACGCTACGTCGCCGGTGACGCGCGCATCGGCGCGGCATTCGAGGCCGAGCGCGAGGCGGTGCTGCGGCTGCCGCGCGACCCGGCCAAGCTCGCCGCCGATATCGTCGCGATGCGCTCGAGAATGCAGGCTGCGCATCCGAATCGCACCGCCCTTTTCGACCTCAAGCACGATCCGGGCGGCATGGTCGACGTGGAATTTGCCGTGCAGTTCCTCGTGCTGGCGCATAGCAACGCGCATCCGGAGATGACTCGCAACGCAGGAAACATCGCGCTGCTCGCGCTTGGTGCCCGCTTGGGCTCGCTGCCTGCGGACCTCGCCTCCGCCGTTGCCGATGCCTATCGCGAATATCGTCGGCTGCAGCACAAGGTGCGCCTTCAGGGCGCCGCCGAGGCGCGCGTCGAGGCGCTGCCGCAGGCAGCCCGACGCGCGACCGTTTCGCGCAGCTTTGGCACCACGTCTTCGGTGCGCCTCGGTCGGAAAAGGATCGGCGAAATCGGCTAAAATAGTCGTTTTGCCAGGCGCGGAGCTGCAGGATGTCGATGTCGGATCGTGACGGGTTCATCTGGTACGACGGCAAGCTGGTGCCGTGGCGCGAAGCGACCACGCACGTGCTCACGCACTCGTTGCACTACGGCCTCGCCGTGTTCGAGGGCGTGCGCGCGTACAAGACCGCCGACGGCGCCGGCGATCTTCAGGCTGGCCGAACACACCGACCGGCTGTTCAACTCGGCCCGCATTTACCTGATGCAGATCCCGTACGCCAAGGACGTGCTGATGGCGGCACAGCGCGAGGTCGTGCGCGCCAACAAGCTCGATTCCTGCTATCTGCGGCCGATCGCGTTCTACGGCTCGGAAAAGATGGGCGTGTCGCCGAAGGGCGCCAAGGTCCACGTCGCCATCGCCGCGTGGCCGTGGGGCGCCTACCTCGGTCCCGAAGCGCTGGAAAGGGCATACGCGTCAAGACGTCGTCGTTCGCGCGGCATCACATCAATGTGACGATGGCGCGGGCCAAGTTCGCCGGCACCTACGCCAACTCGATTCTGGCCAACCAGGAAGCGACGATGGACGGCTACGACGAAGCCCTGCTGCTCGACGTCGACGGTTTCGTCGCCGAAGGCTCGGGCGAGAACCTGTTCATCGTCAAGAACGGACGACTCTACGAGCCGGAGCTGACCTCGGCGCTGGTCGGCATCACCCGCGATTCGGTGATCACGCTGGCGCGCGACCTCGGGCTCGAGGTGAGCGCCAAGCGCCTGACGCGCGACGACGTCTACATCGCCGACGAAGCCTTTTTCACCGGCACCGCCGCCGAGGTGACGCCGATCCGCGAGCTCGACAATCGCACGATCGGGTCGGGCGAGCGTGGACCGATCACCAGGAAGTTGCAGACGTCTGTTCTTCGATGCCGTGCACGGCAAGAACGCCAAGTACCGATCCTGGCTCACCGCCGTCTGACGAGAGCCGATGAGCTGCGATGAGCCCGACGCAGAAGTGCTGTCGAAGTGACGGCAGCAGACCTGCCGCTGCATTGTCCGAACCCGGCGATGCCGCTGTGGTCGAGCCATCCGCGCGTCTTTCTCGACGTCGCCGCAACCGGCGAGGCGATGTGTCCGTATTGCGGCACGCGGTACCAGCATGAAGGGTCGCGCCGCCACGCGGACACTGAGCACCGTCCTCGTTGCGATCGTGTGCGCGGGGCGCGCGAACTTATCGCGCCGGGACCGACGCCATGGCTGAACCCATCCTGCTCGTCGCACCCTCGTGGATCGGCGATGCCATTCTGTCCGAGCCTCTGCTCGCCATCCTGCGCGAGCCGCTGCAGGAGCCGACCGTAGACGTTCTCGCTCCGCCGTGGTGCGCACCGGTCTATGCGCGCATGCGCGGCGTGCGCAATATCATCGAAAATCCTATCGGCCACCGCGAACTGCGGCTTGGGCGAGCGCCGGGCGCTGGCACGCACGCTTCGCGCTGCAACGGCTACACGCGGGCGCTGGTGTTGCCGAATTCGTTCAAGTCGGCGCTGATTCCATGGATGGCGCGCATCCCGCGGCGCATCGGCTACGCCGGCGAAGCGCGCCGCTATGCTGCTGACCGATGCCCGACGGCTCGACAGCAAAGCCCTGCCGCGCCTGGTCGACCGGTTTGTCGCGCTGGCGGCGCAACCGGGCGAGCTCGTGCCGACGCTCGGCGGCTCCGGTCCTCGTGCCCGATGCGGCGAATGCGGCCGAAGCGATCCGCGTGCTCGGGCTGAGTACGCATCGTCCGGTCGTGATCCTTTGTCCCAGGCGCCGAGTACGGCCCGGCCAAACGCTGGCCCACCGAGCATTTCATCACGCTGGCGCGGCGCTTCATCGATTCGGGATACGCGGTCTGGCTGCTCGGCTCGCCCAACGATCGCGTCGCGGCAGACCCGATCGCCGCCGCGATTGCCGAAGTGCGCAACGTGTGCGGCAGAACCGATCTCGGCACGGCGATCGACCTGCTGTCCACCGCCAGCGTCGTGGTCAGCAACGATTCCGGCCTGATGCACGCCGCCGCCGCGGTCGGCCGGCCGCTGGTCGCGCTGTTCGGCTCATCGAGCCCCGACTACACGCCGCCGCTGTCGCCGCTCGCGCGTGTCGCCAAGCATCGACATCGTCTGCAGCCCATGCTTCCGGCGGGAGTGCCCGCTCGGGCACTTCAAGTGCATGCGCGAACTGGCGCCGAATCTTGTGTATGATTTGGCGCGCGCGCAACGTCCAACGATGGCCAAACCCCGCACGCCGACGATCTTCACCTCGCCTCAGGATGCGGCGATGGCGTTCTATCAGGCGTTCGAAGCAAAAGACGTCGACGCGATGATGGCGACGTGGGCCGAGGACGAGGAGCTCGTCTGCATTCACCCTGGCGGACCGCGATTGGTCGGCTACGAGGCGGTGCGCGCCGGGTGGGAGACAATTGTTCGCCAGCGACACCAAGCTATCTTTTCGTCTCGACGACGTCACGATGGTCGAGACGGTCGGGCTGGCGATGCAAAGCGCGATCGAGCAGGTCACCGTCGGCAACGACACCAAGCCGCGGGGCGCGGCGATAGTCACCAATGTCTTTCTGCGCACGCCTTCCGGTTGGCGGATGGTCATGCACCATTCGTCGCCGGCGCCCGCGATCGCCGCCGTCCAGCCGGCAGGACCGCTTGCACTGACCGTACGGCGGTCGAGCGCTGCGCGCGATCAGGCGGTGCCGCCGACCGTCAAGCCGTCGATGCGCAGCGTCGGCTGTCCGACGCCAACCGGCACGCTCTGGCCTTCCTTGCCGCAGGTGCCGATGCCGGAATCCATCGCCATGTCGTTGCCGATCATCGATACGCGGGTCAGCGCGTCGGGGCCGTTGCCGATCAGCGTTGCGCCCTTGACTGGATAGGCGAGCTTTCCGTTTTCGATCTTCCAGGCCTCGGCAGCCGAGAACACGAACTTGCCGTTGGTGATGTCGACCTGGCCGCCACCGAAGTTGATCGCATACAGACCGTTTTGCACCGAGGCGATGATCTCCGCCGGGTCCCGCTCGCCGTTGAGCATGATCGTGTTGGTCATTCGCGGCATCGGCATGTGCGCGAACGACTCCCGGCGGCCGTTGCCGGTCGGCGCGACGCCCATCAGCCGCGCATTCAGCGTGTCCTGCATGTAGCCTTTGAGGATGCCGTCCTCGATCAGCACCGTGCGCTGCGTCGGATTGCCTTCGTCGTCGATGTTGAGCGAGCCGCGACGATCGGCGATCGTCCCATCGTCGACCACGGTCACGCCGCGCGCTCCGACGCGCTGTCCGATCCGGCCGGAAAACGCCGATGTACCCTTGCGGTTGAAATCGCCTTCGAGGCCGTGGCCGATCGCCTCGTGCAGCAGTATGCCCGGCCAGCCAGGCCCGAGCACGACGGTCATCGTGCCGGCGGGAGCATCGCGCGCGTCGAGATTCATCAGCGCCTGATCGACCGCCTGCGCCGCGTAGGATTCGAGCAGCGCGTCGGTGAAGAACCCGTAGTCGACGCGGCCCGCCGCCACCGGCCATTCCCTGCTCGCGACGGCCGTTCTGCTCGGCGATCACGTTGAGTGAAATCCGGACCAGCGGCCGTCACGTCGGCGGCGATCGACCCGTCGCTGCGCGCCACCAGGATCGCCTCGTATTCGCCGGCGAGCGATGCCATCACCTGCGTTATCCGCGGATCGCGGGCGCGCGCCAGCCGTTCCAGGCGCTCGAGCAGCGCGACCTTGGCTTCGTCGGTCAGCGCGGTGACTGGATCGTTGGCCGAATAGAGCGTTCTCGCCCCGCCGATCCGGTCGAGTGCCGCGACGGCGGACTGGCCCTGCCGCCCGATCGCGCGCGTCGCCGTCGCCGCCTGCGTCAATGCATCGAGGCTGATATCGTCGGAATAGGCGAATGCGGTCTTCTCGCCCGAGATCGCACGAACGCCCACGCCGCGATCGATCGAGAACGAGCCCGACTTGACGATCCCTTCCTCGAGACTCCAGCTTTCGACGCGCGAATACTGAAAGTACAGGTCGGCATTGTCGATGCGATGGCCATGGATTCCGGCGAGCACGTCGGATAACTGGCCGAACTCAAGCGCTGCCGGAGCGAGCAATAATCGAGTCGCCTGATCGAGCAGCGCGGGCTTGACGGGAGAACGGACGAGATCGGTCACGGAGGAATTCACTCAAAAGACGAGCGGATACCTGCATTGTCGGGGCGCGCGCCTGCCGGCACAAGCCCCGTCGCGGACCGCTACGCTGCGCTTTGCTTTCCGGCGCCCGCCCGAGATAGGTCGCGGCGACGCGCGTATCGCGCGATATCGCGCTCGCTGGGCCCGGCGATCGCGACCGTCCCGGTTTCGAGAACATAGCCATGACTGGCGATCTGCAGTGCGGCGCGCGCGTTCTGTTCGACCAGCAGAATAGACACGCCACTGGCCTTGAGCGCGGCAATGATGCTGAAGATTTCCTTGACGATCAGCGGCGCCAAGCCGAGGCTGGGCTCGTCGAGCATCAGCAATCGCGGCCCGGCCATCAGCGCGCGGCCGAGCGCCAGCATCTGCCGCTCGCCGCCAGAAAGCGTGCCCGCAAGCTGGGCGCGACGCTCGGCGAGCCGCGGGAACCGCTGGTAGACCTCGTCCCGCGTTTTGCCGAGCGTCCGATCGCGCGCCCGATGGCGCTGAAACGCGCCGAGCTCCAGGTTGTCCGCCACCGTCATCGCGGCGAACAATTCGCGCCGCTCCGGGACCAGGCAGAGTCGTTGCGCCACCCGCTCTTCGACGCTGGTCCGGCTCACTCGCGCGCCGGCGTACACGATGTCGCCGCGCGACGGCAGCAATCCCATGATCGCCGCGAGCAGCGTCGTCTTGCCGGCGCCGTTCGGGCCGATCACCGTGACGATGCTGCCTTCGGCTACCGTCAGCGAAACGCCGTGGACCGCCTCGACTTTGCCGTAGGCGACGTGCAAGTCGACGATCTCGAGCAATGCGCTCATGCCGTGGCGCAGTCAAACGGCCCCCAGGTACGCCTCGAGTACTGCCGGGTTGCGCTGGATATCGGCAGGCAACCCTTCGGCGAGCTTTTCGCCGAAGTCCATCACGACCAGGCGGTCGGTCAGTCCCATGACGAATTCCATGTCGTGCTCGACCAGCAGGATGGTCATGCCCGTCCTCGCGCAGACTTCGCAGCAAGCTCGCAAGCTGCTGCTTTTCAAGTGAAGCGAAGCCCCGCCGCCGGCTCGTCGAGCAAAAGCAGCAGCGGATCGGCGGCGAGCGCGCGGGCGATCTCGACGATCCGCTGTCGCCCCAGCGGCAGCGAACCCGCCGGCGCATGCAGCGAATCGGCCAGTCCGACGCGACGCGACCTGCGCTGCCGCTTCGGCACGCACGCGCGCTTCCTCGCGCCGGTCCAGTCGCAGGGCGGCGCGGGCGACGCCCGGCCCTGCCGCGCAGGTAGGCACCGAGCGCAACGTTGTCGAGCACCGACATGCCCGCGATCAGCTTGACATGCTGGAAAGTGCGGCCGATACCCAGCTGCGCGATCTGGAATGGCTGCCGGCCGCCGATCTGCTGGCCGTTGAAAGCGATCGTGCCGCGGCTCGGCGGCAGCGCGCCGCTGATCAGATTGAACATCGTGCTCTTGCCTGCGCCGTTCGGTCCGATCAGGCCGAGAATCTCGCCGGGCCGGATCTCGAACGAGAGATCGTCGACCGCGACCAGCCCGCCGAATTCCTTGCGCGCATGCTCGACGGTCAGCAGCGGCGCCGTGCCGCGCGGCCGCGGACGCGTCGCGGCAACGCCGCCGCCGCGGCAACCGTACGGACGACTTCGCCAGGCAGCAACCTCGCCAGCCACGGCCACACGCCGTCGCGCGTGCGTTGCAGCAGCATGATCATCAGTATGCCGAAGACGACCATCTCGAAATTGCCTTCGCGCCCGAGCAATTGCGGCAGCCAGCTTCTGCAGCAATTGCTTCAGCAGCGTGATCAGCGTCGCGCCGACGACCGCGCCCCAGACGCTGCCGGCGCCGCCGACCACCGCCATGAACAGGTACTCGATGCCCTGGTTGATGCCGAACGGCGTCGGATTGACGAAGCGCTGCAGATGCGCATACAGCCACCCGGAAATGCAGGCGAGCAGCGCGGCGTAGACGAAGACGACGATCTTCAGCGGCCCTGCGTCGACGCCGAAGGCCTCGGCCATTTCCAGCCCGCCCTTGAGCGCGCGCACCGCCCTGCCCGGCCGCGAGTCGAGCAGATTGTCGGTCGTCCACAGGCTGACCAGCACGATCAGCCAGATCAGGTAGTAGATATGGCGCTCGTTGCGCAGTTCCCAGCCGAAAAATGAAAGCGAGGCGATGCCGCTCAGTCCGGTATTCCCGCCGAGGAAATCCAGATTGCCGAACACGTAGAAAATGCTAATCCCCCAGGCGATCGTCGCCAGCGGCAGGTAATGGCCCCTCATCCGCAGCGTGATAAAGCCGAGACCGAGCGCAACGAAGCGCGGTCAGCGCCATGCCGACGACCAGACTGAGCCACGGCGAGAGCGCCGGATAATTCACCGACAGGTACGCGGTCGTATAGGCGCCGAGACCGACGAAAGCGGCCTGTCCGAACGAGGTCTGGCCGGCGACGCCGGTCAGCAGCACCAGTCCCAGCGCGACGATGCTGTAGAGCCCGATGTAATTGAGCAGCGTGATCCAGAACGGCGGCGCGGCGATCGGCGCGGCCAACAGCGCCGCGACGAACACCAGCGAGCGCCGCCCGCTTCATTGCGCTACTCCTCCTCCTCGTGATGATGCGTCGTCAGCGAGCGCCACAGCAGCACCGGGATGATCAGCGTGAATACGATCACTTCCTTGAACGCGCTCGCCCAGAACGACGAATACGATTCGAGCAGGCCGACCAGGAACGCGCCGGCGGCCGCCAACGGATAGCTGGTCATGCCGCCGATGATCGCGCCAACGAAGCCTTTCAGACTCACCAGGAATCCCGGAGTCGTAATAAACGGTCGTGATCGGGCCGATCAGCACGCCGGAAAATGCGCACAGCAACGCGGCCAGCGTGAACGTCAGGCTTCCGGCGAGGTCGGGGCTGATCCCGACCAGGCGCGCGCCGACGCGATTGAGCGCAGTCGCGCGCAGCGCCTTGCCGTATAGCGTCCGGTCGAAGAAGACATAAAGTGCGGCGATGACCAGCAACGAGAACAGCAACACCAGAAGGCTCTGTCCACTGATCTGGACGTCGCCGATGCGGTAAGAGGCGGACGTGAACGCGGGCGTGCGCGAGCCTTCGGCGCCGAAGAACCACAGGCCCAGGCCCAGCATGACGAAATGCACGGCGACCGAGACGATCAGCAGCACCAAGACCGATGCTTCGGCCAGCGGCTGATAGGCGACGCGATAGAGCAGCGGCCCGAGCGCGGTGACTATCGCGACCGCGAGCAATATCTGCAGCGGAAACGCGAGCGCCAGCGGCGCCAGCAGATGGACGAGCGCAGCAATCGCCAGCGGCACGACCAGATAGACCGCCAGCCGCCGCGGCAGCCGGCGCCACTCTCGATCGCGCGCCGCCGCGTACACCTCCATCGCGCCGGCGAGGCCCGCCAGACCGATCAGCAACCCGACGGTGCCCGGCGACTTGCCGAGCTGCAGCGAAGCCAGCGTCAGCGTTCCGTAGGTCACGAACTCGCCGGCCGGAACGAAAATCACCCGCGTCACCGCAAACACCAGCACCAGCGCCAGCGAAAGCAGCGCGTAGATCGCGCCGTTGGTGATTCCGTCCTGCGCCAGCAGTGCTGCGATCGAGAAGTCCATCGGCGATATCGGAACGTCGGCGGCGCGCAGAAAACAAAAAGCCGGCGGCGGAGTTCCGCAGCCGGCCCCGTGAACGTCAGCTCATTTGCTCAGGACCCACTTGCCATTTTCGATCTTGACGATGACGCGGGCGCGATTGTCCATACCATTGTGGTCGGAGGCATTCATGTTGAAAATTCCATTGCTTCCGGCGACTTCCTTGGCGTTTTCGAGCGCGTCGCGCAATGCCATGCGAAATTCCTTCGTGCCCGGCTGCGCCTTCTTCAGCGCCTCGGGTATCGCCCGCTGCAGCAACTTGTACGCGTCCCACGCATGGCCGCCGAACGTCGTCCGGCTGCCGGGGCCGTATTTGGCCTCGTAGGCCTTGACGTATTCCGCTGCGGATTTCTTCACCGCATTGCTGTCGGGCAACTGCTCGTAGACCAGCATCGGACCCAGCCGGCAATACGGCGCCGTTGCCGTCGGCGCCGACCACGCGCAGGAAGTCCGCATTGGCGACGCCATGCGTCTGGTAAATCCGCCCCTTGTAGCCGCGTGCGATCAGTTCCTTGTGTGGCGTCGCGGCGGGTGTCCCCGAGCCGGCGATCAATATCGCATCCGGATGCGCCGCCAGAAGTTTCAGGACCTGGCCGGTCACGCTCGGATCGTTGCGATTGTATTTTTCCTGGGCGACGATCTTGATGCCGGCGATCTGCGTCGAGCGCACCATCTCCCCAAGCCAACTGTCCCCGTACGCGTCGGCGAAGCCGATGAAGCCCATCGTCTGCGACGCCGTTCGCACGCATGTGCACGGCGACGGCATCGGCCATCAGCGAGTCGTTCTGCGGGGTCTTGAACACCCACTGGGTTCTCGGGTCGGCGGGATTGACGATCAGCGCCGACGCGGCCATCGATATCATCGGAACTTCGGCTTCGTTGACGACATCGCGCATCGCCAGCGAATTCGGCGTCACCGTCGATCCGACGATGGCATCGACCTTTTCCTCGCTGATCAGCTTGCGCGTGTTCTTGACCGCCTCGGTCGTATCGGACTTGTCGTCCAGCACGATGAAATGCACCTTTTGGCCGCCGATGGTCGGCGAGCCAAGCATGTCGATGCGTGTTCTTTTCCGGGATGCCCAACGATGCCGCCGGACCGGTCGCCGACAGCGTGACCCCGACAGTGATATCGGCGCAAGCTGCGCCGCAAGCAACGAGCGCCGCCAGCCCGAGGGCAAGGCCTGATTTCTTCATGGTGTTCCTCCGTAGCGAGCGCGCGGCTCTGACGGCCGCGACGCGGTAATTGTCAGGGCAGCGCCCTGGATGGCCAGGTATCGCGATGTCCGCGGCATGCCGGAAGCGCGGTTAATGTCAGACGGATTCTGGCATCAAGTGGGGCGAGGGTCAACGCCGCAGCGATGTCCGCCAGCGCCGTGACGCATGGCGTTTTACTTCTTCAGCGCATCGCGAATTTCGCGCAACAGCAGCACGTCTTCGGGCACCGGCGCGGCCGCAGCGGCAGGATCGATCCTCTTCTTGACCGAGGCGAGCTGTCTGACCATCCAGAAAATGATGAATGCCAGGATGATGAAATTGATGGCCACCGTGATGAAATTGCCGTAGGCCAGCAGCGGCACGCCGGCCTTGGTCAGTGCATCGTAGGTCATCGGACCGGTGTATCCGGCGGGCGGCGGCCGGAGCATGATGAAGTAATTGGAGAAATCGAGTCCACCGAAGACCCTGCCCATCACCGGCATGATGAGGTCCTTGACGAGGGAATCGACTATCTTGCCGAAGGCGGCGCCGATAATGACCGCGACGGCCAGATCGATCACGTTTCCCTTGACAGCAAAATCGCGAAAATCTTTTAGCATGGACATGCTGATCATCTCCTCGAAGTTGCCATCGAATTGCCGGTCGCCGCGAACGCTGATCATACAGCCGCTTCCCCCGACTCGCCGGTACGGATCCGCACGACCTGCTCGACCGCAGTGACGAATATCTTGCCGTCCCCGATCTTGCCGGTGCGCGCAGCCTTGACGATGGAATCGATCGCCCGCTCGACCAAACTGTCGGCGACGATAACTTCAACCTTGACCTTGGGCAGAAAGTCGACGACGTATTCCGCGCCGCGATAAAGCTCGGTGTGACCCTTTTTGCCGTCCAAAGCCCTTTACTTCGGTGACCGTCAAGCCGCTGACGCCAATCTCGGACAAGGCCTCGCGCACTTCGTCGAGCTTGAACGGCTTGATGATCGCTTCGACTTTCTTCATTCCCTGCCCCTGGTTTGCAGCAACCTGCTCCGCAACGCGCTTGACGCTGTTAGGTTACACCAGCCCGGCCGCCGCAACCAGCGAGAACGCCGAGCACGAGCATCGTGCCCGTCAGCCGCTGCCGCCTTTCCAATCCGCCCATGCCGATGTGATCGGATAGCGCCAATCCTTGCCGAAACCGCGCGGCGTGATACGAATGCCGACAGCCGCCTGGCGACGCTTGTATTCGGCGAGCTTGATCAGCCGCACGACCTGCGCGACTTGCGCGGGCGCATGTCCACTCGCAACGATCTCGCTCGGGCTCAGGTTCTTTCTCGACATAGGCCTCGAGTATCGCGTCGAGAGTCTCGTACGGGGGCAGGCTGTCCTGGTCGGTCTGATTGGCCCGGAGCTCAGCCGACGGGGCGCGCGTGATGATGCGCTCGGGGATCACCCGACCGAGGCTGTTGCGGTAATGTGCAAGCCGATAGACCAGCGTCTTGTTGATGTCCTTGAGCACGCCAAAGCCACCCGCCATGTCGCCATAGAGCGTCGCGTAGCCGACGGCCATTTCCGATTTGTTGCCGGTCGTCAGCACTATCGAGCCATGCTTGTTCGACATCGCCATCAGCAGCGTGCCGCGAATGCGTGCCTGGATGTTCTCTTCGGTCGCGTCTTCGGGAAGGCCCTTGAATTCCGCGGCAAGCGCGCGACGAAACGCCTGCATGACGTCATCGATCGGTACCTCGTCGTAGCGCACGCCGTAGAATCCCTGCCATCGCGCGGGCATCCTCGAGGCTGATCGCCGCGTTGTAGATCGAAGGCAGCATCAGCGCCCGCACGCGCTCGCGGCCGAGCGCATCGACCGCCACCGCCAGCGTCAGCGCCGAATCGATGCCGCCGGAAAGCCCGAGCAGCACGCCGGGAAAGCGGTTCTTCTCGACGTAGTCGCGCACGCCCATCGTCAACGCGGCGTACACGTGCGGTTCGAGCAGGGTGTCGAGATCCGCCTCGCACGGGCTTCGGCACGGCACCGTCGAACTCGGCCAAGCGCAATCGTCTCCTGCCATGCCGGCAACTGTTGCGACACCTTGCCGCTGGCGTCGACGATAAAGGAAGCGCCGTCGAAAACGAGCTCGTCCTGCCCGCCTACGCGATTGACGTAGACGACCGGACAACCCGTCTCGACCGCACGCGCAATGACGATCTCGCGACGCAATGCCTGTTGGCGCGTATGGTAGGGCGAGCCGTTGGGCACGACGATCAGTTCGGCGCCGGCTTTGCGCGAACCGGCGCGCCGGCCCGGGGAACCCAGATATCCTCGCAAATGACCACGCCAACGCTGCACCCCGGCCACGTCGAATACGCATGGCTCGGTGCCCGGACTGAAATAACGCTGCTCGTCGAAGACGGTGTAATTGGGCAACGTTTGCTTGCGATAACGCCCGACGATCCTGCCGTCGCGGATGATGGCCACGGCATTGTGCCGGGAACCCCCGCTCGCCATGTTCTGGATATCCGACGAGTACGGCCGGGCCGGAGATGCGCGTCGCGAGCCGTGCCAGTTCGATCGCGCAAGCTTCGAGAAACGCCGGACGGAGCAGCAGGTCTTCGGGCGGGTATCCGCAAAGCGACAACTCCGGTGTGACCACCAGGTCCGCGCCGCCGCGCCTGCCCGCGTCTACCGCGTCGAGAATGCGCGCAGCGTTGCCGGGGAGATCGCCGACCATCTGATTCAGCTGGGCGATCGCGATGCGCATGGTCAAATTTTACCATGCGGCGCCGCTTCGGCCCCTGCACCGGCGCCCTGCAGCCGCACGATGGTCACGACGCAGGAGCGCGTGGTATTTCGCGGACAGCGTGCCCGCGCCATTCGGCCACTGAATGTCGCGCGCTTGCCGGTGGACGCCCTTCACGCGACAATCTGCACAAGCATGTCCTCGTTCTCGCTGCACGTTGCCGACACGCTCGCTGCGATACAGCCGTCATCCTGGGATGCGCTGGTTGGCGAACAACCGCTGCTGTCGCATGCCTTCCTGCACGCGTTGCACGAGACCGGATGCGCCGCACCGAAGACCGGGTGGGCGCCGCGCTATCTGCTGCTGCGACAGGGCGATGCGCTGGTCGGCGCGATGCCGCTGTATCTGAAGGCGCACTCGTACGGAGAATACGTATTCGACTGGTCCTGGGCCGACGCGTACCGGCGCCATGGGCAGCGCTACTATCCAAAGCTGCTCGCGGCGATCCCCTTCACGCCGGCCACCGGGCCGCGACTGCTGGCCGCAAGCAAACAGGCAAGGCAGCGTCTGCTCGAAGGCGCGCTGTCGCTGATGGCCGAGGAGCGCCTCTCGTCGCTGCATATCCTGTTCCCGGATGCAGACGACGCGGCGCAGTTCGCGGCGGCAGGCCTGCTGATGCGCGACAGCCTTCAGTTTCACTGGCAAAACCCCGGATACCGCGATTTCGCCGATTTCCTCTCGACGTTGAATCACGACAAGCGAAAAAAAATCCGGCAGGAACGGCGTCGGCTGAACGAGGCTGGGATCAGCTTCCGTCGAGCAACCGGCGCCGAAATCAGCGCATCGGAATGGGCGTTCTTTTACCGCTGCTACGGCAATACCTACCACCAGCACGGGTCGACGCCCTACCTCTCATTGCCGTTTTTCGAACGCATCGGCGCAACGATGCCCGGCAATGTGGTTCTGGTCATCGGCAGCCGACACGGGATGCCGGTCTGCGCCGCGACTGGACGTGTTCGATCGCGGAACGCTGTGGGGACGATATTGGGGCGCTACCAGCCACGTGCCGGGCATGCATTTCGAGGCTTGCTATTACCAGGCGATCGAGTTCTGCATCGAACGTCGCATTGGCCTGTTCGAAGGCGGCGCGCAGGGCGTGCACAAGCTCGCTCGCGGTTTCCTGCCGGTGACGACGCGCTCGGCGCATGCGATTGCGGATCCGGATTTCGCCCGCGCGATCGAGGCCTTTGTGACTCGCGAGCGGACCGACGTCGCACAGACGGTCGACGAGCTCGAGCGTGCGAGTCCATTCCGGCAAGGCGAAGCCGCCGGAGCATCCGCTTCTCGGCGAGCCTGACGACGCGCGGCGAGATGGCGACGCGCGCGACGCTTGACAGCCGGATCCCGATTCACGATAACCTGCGGACTGTGACTGACGACTCGATCCTGCTCGCTCGCGACGGCGCAATCGCGACGCTGACCTTGAACCGCCCGGACTCGCTCAACTCGCTGGATCTCGCGATGATGGACGCGCTGGTCGTCAACGCCATGGCGCTCGCCGCCGATGGCAGCGTGCGCTGCATAGTCATCCGCGGAGCCGGACGGCATTTCATGGCGGGCGGAGACATCCGCACGTTCGCTGCGAGTCTCGGCGCGCCGCCGGCGCAGCGCAGGCAGGATTTCGCACGGATCGTGCAGCGCGTGCATGCGGCGATAGAGACGATCTACCGGATGCCGCATCCGGTGATCGCCGCCGTGCATGGCGCGGTCGCCGGGTTCGGCCTGTCGCTGATGTGCGCCTGCGATCTCGCGGTGGCCGCCGACTCCAGCTATTTCACGTCAGCGTATCGCCATATCGGACTGACGCCCGATGGCGGTGCGACCTACGCATTGCCGCGGATCGTCGGCGCCAAGAAGGCGATGGAAATCGTCCTCTTGGGCGAGCGATTCGGCGTCGACGAGGCGTTGCGCCTCGGCCTGATCAATCGTGTCGTGCCGGAAGCCGAGCTCGCAGCCGCAGTCGGCAAGCTCGCTGCCGCACTCGCGAGCGGGCCTGCACTCGCAATGCGCAACGGCAAGCGGTTGATCAATCAATCGCTGGGGCATTCGCTGTCGATGCAGCTCGACGCGGAAGCGAGAAGTTTTGCCGCATGCAGCGCCATGCCGGACTTCGTCGAAGGCGTTGACGCATTTCTCGACAAGCGTACGCCGCGCTTCGATTAGCGCGGTTCGCCCTCCGCTACCGCTTCACCTCACGGCTGACCGCCGCCCGGTTGACCGCCACCACTGCCCTGACCGCCGCCCGCCTGACCACCACCCTGACCTCCGCCGCGGGGGCCCCGCCGACCGCGCGATCCACCGCGCCCGCTCGCCTGGGCCGCCGGCGGCGACCGCACCGCCACCGCGCCCGCCGGGTCCGCCTCGTCCGCCTTGATGTCCTCGACCGCCACGCTGTTTCGGGCCGCCACGCGGCGGGGAGCCCCCCGGCAGTCCCGGCGCTCCCGGCATGCTCCGGCGACGCGGTGACCGTGCGGCCGCCCGCGGCCCGGATTTGCCGGGCGTGACGAAGGATTGCCCGGCGCCGGATCGCGATTGCCGTCGATCTCGCGTGCGCTGGGCTCCTCGCGCGTACCGTAGGTGCCGCGATTGCCGTCGATTTCTTCTTCCTCGTGCATGTCGTCTTCGTCGGCTTCGTGGCCGTGGCGAGGCTGTTCGTCGGGATTGTTCGCGCGCGTATCGCCGCCCAGCATCCCTGCCGCGGTCATCAGCTTGTTCAATTCGTCTGGCCCCAATTCCAGCGTCTGCCCCCGCTTGAGTTGCGGCGGCATGCTGACGACGCCGTAGCGCGTGCGTATCAGGCGGCTGACCATCAGCCCGAGCGCCTCGAACAGGCGCCGCACTTCGCGGTTACGGCCCTCGGGCAGGGTGATCTTGTACCAGTGATTCGATCCTTCGCCGCCGCCGTCGGCGAGCGAGAGAACGCGCGCCGGACCGTCCTCGAGCTCGATGCCTTCGAGCAACGCGCGTTCCTGCTCCGGGGTCAGCGAGCCTACGATCCGCACCGCGTATTCGCGCTCGACTTCGTAGCGCGGATGCATCAGGCGGTTGGCGAGTTCGCCAAGCGTCGTGAAAAGCAGCAGCCCCTCGCTGTTGAAATCGAGACGTCCGACCGCGATCCATTTCGCACTGCCCAGACGAGGCAGCTTGTCGAATACCGTCGGCCGACCCTCGGGATCGGCACGGCTGACGATTTCGCCGGCCGGCTTGTGGTAAAGCAGCACGCGTGCACGCGGCGGCGCGAAGCGGATCCGCACCAGCTCGCCGTTGATGCGGACCTGGTCGCTGGGACCGACTTTCTGACCGACTTCGGCCGGTTGTCGGTTCACGGTAATCCGTCCGGCGATGATCATCTCCTCCAGCCCGCGCAGCGAGCCGTAGCCGCACTGCGCCAGCAGCTTGTGCAGGCGCTGCGGCTCGGTGAAGACCGGCTCAGTGGAGCGTCTGGGTTGATTCGGGCGGGACCGATCGTCCGTCCGCCGCGTCTGGTGCGTCGGATCGTCGGTACGTCGGTCCGTGGGCTGAGGATCGGACTCGCGAGCGCGAGTTCGACCTCGGCGGCCTTTGCTGGGGCATCGGGTAACTCCATGAGGTGGGAAGTGTCCAGTTCCGCCAATGGCGGAAGTTCGGCGAGGGAACGAAGGTTGAGATCGTCGAGGAAGGTCCGGGTCGTCGCGTACAGCGCCGGCCGGCCGGGCGTTTCACGATGGCCGACCGCCTCGATCCATTGCCGGTCTTCCAGCGTCTTGACGATGTGCGTCGACACCGCGACACCGCGAATCGCCTCGATGTCGCCGCGGGTGACCGGCTGCTGGTAGGCGATGATCGCCAGCGTCTCCATTACCGCGCGCGAATAGCGCGGCGGCTTGTCCGGCGAGAGCCGCTCCAGAAAGGGCTGGATCGCGGGTTTTGCCTGGAAGCGCCAGCCGGTGGCGACCTGCGACGAGTTCGACGTTGCGACCGGCTCCAGTTTTCGCGGATCCGGTCGAGCAGATTGCGAACGACGTCGGGTTCGAGCGGAGGGTCGAACAGCTTCGACAGCTGAGCAACCGGCAACGGTTCTCCGGCGACCAGCAGCACGGCCTCGAGAATGTCTTCGATGTGTTTCAAATCCATTTCATTTCACTTCCAAATAGCGCAGCGCCCGGCTCGATGCGTCCGGCGCACGCCGGATCGAAAGCCTTCCGCTACACCGACATGCGCCGTCGTCGTCGGCATGCGGCGAACCGCGCCGCGCCGGAATCAGGCTTCGCTTTCCCCTTCCAGCGTGAACGCCGGATCGCCCTTCCGTTGCACATAGATCGGCGCGAACGGCTCGGCTTGCGCCAGATCGAGCAAGCGTTCCCGGGCGAGCTCGAGAATCGCCAGAAACGTCACGACCAGCTGCGCGACGCTGCTGCGCCCGTCGAACAAGGTCGTGAATGCAACGAAGTGACCGGGCTCGAGCAACTTCAGCAGGCGGCTCATCTGGCTGCGCACCGACAGCTGCTCGCGCGTGACCAGATGATGGCGGTTTACCCGCGCCCGGGCCACCAGGCCCGCCCATGCCGCCTTCAGATCGTCGGCGTCGACGTCGGGCAAACGCGCGCTCGCGACGCGCTCGAACCAGACTCGCACCAGCGCATAATCCCGCTCGACCAGCGGCAGCTCGTCGAGCGCCTGCGCGCCCGCCTTCATGCGCTCGTACTCGAGCAGCCGCCGAACGAGCTCGGCGCGAGGGTCCGCAGGCTCCTGGCCCAGCTGCGGAGGCTTCGGTAGCAGCAGCCGGGACTTGATCTCGATCAGCACCGCCGCCATCAGCAGGTATTCGGCGGCAAGCTCGAGCTGCGTACGGCGCATCATCTCGACATAACCCAGATACTGGCGGGTCAACTCCGCCATTGGGATGTCGAGGACGTTGATGTTCTGCTTGCGGATCAAATAAAGCAAGAGGTCGAGCGGCCCTTCGAAGCTTTCGAGGAAGATTTCGAGCGCTTCCGGCGGGATGTACAGGTCCTGCGGCAGCGCCAGCATCGGCTGGCCGTAGACCTTGGCGACCGGCGCGCCGGCTGCCTGTGCGAGATCGATCACCGGCGCTTCGGCGTCGTTCGCCATCACGTGTAGCTCAGTCCCATGGCATCCCGCACGTCGCGCATCGTCTCCTCGGCGAGCTTTCGGGCCCGCTCACAGCCGTCGGCGACGATCGCGCGCACCAGCGAAGGGTCGTCCAGATACTTCTGGGCGCGTTCATGCAGCGGAACGCTGTTCGGCGATGATCGCGTCGATCACCGGCTGCTTGCAATCGAGACAGCCAATGCCGGCGGTCGTGCATCCGTTGTGCGCCCAGTCCCGGGTTGTCTGGTCCGAGTAGATCTGGTGCAGGGACCAAACCGGACACTTTTCGGGGGTGCCTGGGTCAGACCGGTGCACCCGCGCCGGATCGGTCTGCATCGTGCGCACCTTGGTGGTGATCGTCGCCGGGTCCTCGCGCAGGTAAATCGCATTGTCGTACGACTTGGACATTTTCTGGCCATCGGTGCCGGGCACTTTGGGCGTGTCGGTCAACAACGGGTGGGGTTCGGGAAGAATGACCCGACGCGAGCCTTCGAGATAGCCAAACAGGCGCTCGCGGTCGCCCAGTGCCAGGTTCTGCGCTTCGTCCAGCATCTCGCGCGCGGTTTCGAGCGCGGCCTGGTCGCCCTGCTCCTGGAACGCGGTGCGAAGCTGCGCGTAGCGCTTCGCACGCTTCGATCCGAGCTTCTTGATCGCCGCCCTGGCCTTTTCCTCGAAGTCCGCTTCGCGGCCATAGATGTGATTGAACCGACGCGCGAGCTCCCGCACCAGCTCGAGATGCGAGACCTGGTCCTCGCCGACCGGCACCATATTCGCCCGATAGATCAGGATGTCCGCCGCCTGCATGACCGGATAGCCGAGAAAGCCGAAAGTCGTCAGGTCACGATCGGCGAGCTTTTGCTGTTGTTCCTTGTAAGTCGGCACGCGTTCGAGCCAGCCGACGGGCGCGATCATACCGAGCAGCAAGCGTCAGCTCCGCATGCTCGACCACGCGCGACTGGATGAAGATCGTCGATCGGGTCGGATTGATGCCGGCTGCGAGCCAGTCGATGAACATCTCCCAGACGCTGTCCTCGATCCGCTCGGGCGTCTCGTAATGCGTCGTCAGCGCGTGCCAGTCGGCGGCGAAATACAGGCAATCGTATTCCTCCTGGAGCCGTAGCCAGTTCTTCAATGCGCCATGGTAGTGACCGATGTGCATGCGCCCGGTGGGCCGCATGCCCGACAGTACGCGATCAGAAAACATTGCGTGCCTTCGTGAAGCTGGCGCGGCTAGAAGCCGGCCAGCACCTGCAGCAGCCGTAGCACCAGGGAAATCATCGGCGACATCAGCCGATCCAGGACGTTCGACGCGAGCAGCACCAGAATGATCATGAAGCCGTAAGGTTCAAGCCGCGCATATCCGGCGGCAAGCGAGTGCGGAAGCAGGCTGATCGCAATCCGTCCGCCATCGAGCGGCGGAATCGGCAGCAGGTTCAGCACCATCAGTACAACGTTGACCAGGACCCCCGCCCGGCTCATCAACAGCATACCGTCGCTGGCAAGCGCGCCGTCGGGCGCAGCTCAACCGATAGATCAACATCCAGAAGAACGCCATCGCGAAGTTTGCCGCCGGTCCGGCTGCAGCGACCCAGAGCATGTCGCGCTTCGGATGGTTCAGGTTGCCGAAATTCACCGGCACCGGCTTCGCCCAGCCGAACAGGAAGCCACCGCCGCCCGCCAGCTTCGACAACAGCAGCAGCGCCAAGCGGGACGATCACCGTGCCGACCGGATCGATATGCTTGAGCGGGTTCAGCGTCACCCGTCCGAGCATGTACGCGGTATGGTCGCCGAAAATTCGGGCGACGTAGCCATGGGATGCTTCGTGCAAGGTAATAGCGAAAACCACCGGCACCGCGTAGAGCGCGATGGTCTCGATCAGCGAAAAATCCATGGGTGGCGCATTCTACCAGTTGGCCGTCGCCGACGCTTGCCGAGCATGGCCGACGGCCTCATGCGGAAACCTCGACCAGACCCAGCCGCGCGGGATTGCCGCGCCCCAACCGCGTGATCGCCGGCGGAGTCACCGCCAGATCGACGACGGTCGTCGGCTCGAGGTGGCACGCGCCGCTGTCGATGATCAGGTCGAGCAAGTGCTGATACCGCGTACGAATCTCGACCGGATCGTTCAACGGTTCGGTCGCGCCGGCCGGTATCAGCGTCGATGAAAGCAGCGGCTCGCCCAACTCGGCCAGCAATCGCTGCACGACGGCGTGATCGGGAACGCGCACGCCGATCGTGCGGCGGCGCGGATGCTTGAGACGTCGCGGCACCTCGCGCGTCGCCGGCAACAGAAACGTGTAACTGCCGGGTACGCCCAGCTTGACGATTCTGAATTGCTCGTTGTTGAGCTGAGCATAGTGTCCGATTTCGCTCAGATCCCGGCACACCAGCGTCAGCTGATGCTTGTCGTCGACTGCGCGCAAGCGGCGGATTCGATCGGCGGCCGCCAGCATCGCCTATCCGGCAACCGAAGGCGTAGCTCGAGTCGGTCGGATACGCGATTACGCCGCCGCCGCGCACGATCGCCGCGGCCTGGCGGATGAGCCGTGCCTGAGGATCGACCGGATGGATCGAAAAGTATTGCGCCATCGGCGTAGATGAGGTGACCGCTGGCGTGCAGCTCGGCAAAAGCCCGAACGCCGCTATATAATTCTCGGATATTCTAACGCAAGGTTATAACGAGATCGCAGTGAACCTTCAGCAGCTCCGTTATCTCTGCGCGGTGGTCGATCATGGGCTGAATGTGTCGGTGGCTGCCGATGCCTTGTTCACTTCGCAGCCGGGCATCAGCAAACAGATCCGGCAGCTCGAAGACGAGCTCGGCGTGCCGATTTTCATTCGCCAGGGCAAGCGGCTGGCCGCGCTGACCGCGGGCGGCGAGGTGATCGTCGCGACCGCGCGGCGCGCGCTGCAGGAACTCAACAATCTCAAGCGGGTCGGCGCGGAATTCAAGAGCGAGGACACCGGGGCGCTCGCCATCGCGACCACGCATACGCAGGCCCGTTACGTGCTGCCGCCGGTGCTCAAGCGATTCGCCGAACGTTATCCGAAGGTCCGTTTGCTGTCTGCACCAGGGCAACCCCGCGCAGGTCGCGGAACAGACGCAGCGCGCCGATGTCGATGTCGGGATCGCCACCGAGGCGCTGGCCGACTATCCCGGCCTGGTTTCGCTGCCCTGCTACACCTGGAATCGATGCGTCCTGGTGCCCAAAGGTCATCCGCTGGCCAAGGTCCGGCCGCTGACGCTCGAGGCGCTGGCGCGCTATCCGATCGTCACCTACGATTTCAGCTTCACTGGCCGCTCGCAGATCAACGCCGCCTTCGCCGCCAAGGGCATCGAGCCCAATGTCGTGCTGACTGCGCTGGATTCCGACGTGATCAAGACGTATGTCGAACTCGGCCTCGGCGTCGGCATCGTTGCGCAAATGGCGCACGATCCGGCGCGCGACACCCAATTCGAGAAGCTCGACGCCGCCCATCTTTTCGCCGCCAGCACGACCCGCCTGGCGCTTCGCCGCGGCGTCTACCTGCGCGGCTTCGTTTATGAATTCATCACCCTGTTCGCACCGCAGTTCGACCGCTCCGCCGATCGACGCGGCCTTGCAGGGCAAAGCGGAAAGCTATGAGCTGTGAATCGATCGGAAATTGGTCGAGTGATGCGCGAAGCGAGCCGCGGACCCGTCGATGACGGTCGTGCACGTGCGCACGTGGTCGCTGGCGATCCTGATCGCCGCGCTGGCGATGCTCGGGCCGTTTTCGATCGATGCGTATCTTCCCGCGTTCCACGCCATCGGCCGCGAATTCGACGTTCCACCGATCGCCGTGCAGCAGACGCTATCGGTGTACCTATTCGCCTATGCGTTCATGATGCTCTGGCATGGCGCGCTCGCCGACGCGCTGGGACGGCGGCCGGTCGTGCTGGCGAGCCTTGCGATCTACGCGCTCGCCACTCTGGGCTGCGCGATCGCCGGGAACATCGAGACGCTATGGCTGTTCCGCGCGCTGCAGGGTCTTTTCGCCGGCGCGGGCATCGTCGTCGGCCGGGCGATCATTCGCGACCGTTTCCATGGAGCCGAAGCGCAGCGGCTGATGTCCCAGATCACGCTGGTGTTCGGCGTCGCTCCCGCGATCGCGCCCGTGCTCGGCGGCGTGCTGCTCAATACTTTCGGCTGGCGGGCGGTCTTCTGGGTCCTGCTGGTGCTCGTCATCGCTCTGCTGACCTGGGCGTCGAAGCGGCTCCCGGAAACCCTGCCTCCGAGCGCGCGCCAGTCGCTGCTGCCGCGGCATCTGTGGCGCAACTACGTCAACGTGCTGCGTCGCCCCGAATTCCTGCTGCTCGGCGCGATCCCTGCGCTGAACTTCGCGGCGTTCTTCCTGTATATCGCCAGCGCGCCATCGTTTCTGATGGACCTGCTCGGCGTATCCAGTTACGGATTCGCCTGGCTTTTCATCCCGATGATCACCGGGGTGATGATCGGCGCGTTTATCTCCGGACGCGTCGCCGGGATGATGACGCCACGCCGAACGATCGGTCTCGGTTACATTCTGATGTTCACCGGTGTCGCGACCGACCTCGGCGTCGCAATGCTTGTGCCGCCCGGCGTGCCCTGGCATGTCCTGCCGATCATGATCTACTCGATGGGAAGCAGCGTCACCATGCCATCCGCGACGCTGCTGCTGCTCGATCTGTTTCCGACCATGCGCGGCCTGGCATCGTCGCTGCAGGGTTTCCTGCAATTCGTTCTGGCCGCCGTCAACGCCGGAACGATCGCACCGATGCTCGCCGGCTCCCTGTTGACGCTGGCGCTTGGGTATGGCAGGCTTTACGATCATGAGCCTTCTACTGTGGATCACCTACCTGCGCCATACCAACTGATAGCACGAGCCGATGGCGATGACTGACGAGAGCTTGAGACGCGTTGCATTGCTGCTGGTCACATTGGCCTGCGTGCCGCCGGTTCTGGCGCAATCGTTGCCGACGATCGAGCTCACGATCAACGGGCATCGCTTGACGGCGGAAGTTGCGACCACGGTGGCCGCTCGCGACCGTCGGCCTGATGCGCCGCTTCAGCCTGCGTCCCGATCACGGGATGCTGTTCGTATTCGACGCGCCGCAGCCGCTCGCATTCTGGATGAAAGACACCTATATTCCGCTGTCGATCGCATTCATTGGAGCGGATGGTCGCATCCTGAACATCGAAGACATGGCGCCGCAGACCGAAAGGACCCACGACTCACGCGGGCCGGCGCTGTTTGCCCTCGAGATGAAGAAGGGCTGGTTTGCGCAACTGGGATTGCAGCCGGCGATCAGGGTCGATGGGCTCGCCAAGGCACCAAAGGCGAAAGAGTAGATCGCCCGCCGGTTGAACGGGTAGATCCGGTTATCGCCGCGTACCGAACGCGCCGATCATCGAGCCGAAGCTTCGACCGACAGCTTGTGCCGAACTTCCTGGCAACGCGCTCGAAGAAATTTTCCTGCGGGGTGAAATTGACCACGTCGGCGGCCTTGATGACGTCGCGCGCGACGTAGTCGACGCTGCCGAGCGCGTCGGCGAGGCCCAGGTCGATGCTGCGCTGGCCGTTCCAGATCGAGCCCCGAAAACAGCTCGGGCGATTCCTTCAGCCGCGCGCCGCGCCCATCCCTGACCGCCGCGATGAACTGCTCGTGTATCTCGGTCAGCATCTGCTGCGCGTACGCGCGCTGCTTCGGCGACAGTGGCGAAAAGGGATCGAGAAAGGTCTTGTTTTCTCCCGAGATGATCGCCCGCCGCTCGATGCCGAGTTTCTGCATGGAGCCGACAAAGCCGAATCCGTCGATGATGACGCCGATCGAGCCGATCAGGCTCGCCTTGTCGACGTAGATCTTGTCGGTCGCCACGGCGACGTAATACGCGCCCGACGCGCAGATCTCCTCCACGACCGCGTAAATCGGCGTGTCGGGATACTTGCCGCGCAGCCGGCGGATCTCGTCGTTGATTTCCCCCGCCTGCACCGGGCTTCCACCGGGACTGTTGATACGCAGCACGACACCCTGCGTCGTCTTGTTCTTGAACGCCGACTCGCAGCCCCTGGATCACGTTCTCAGCGCTGGCGCGGCTGTCGCTGTCGAGTTCGCCTTCGATATCGACGACCGCCGTGCACTTGTCCGCGCAGCTCCGTTCGCTAGTCGTAATCGACCCCAACGCTGCGATCAACGCGATGAACAGCAGGCCGAATGTCAGCAGCTTGAAAAAAATGCTCCAGCGCCGGGCGCGCTGCTGCTCGCGCAGACCCTCGCTCGCGAGCCGCTCGATGACGCCACGTTCCCAATTGTCGTCAGCCATTCAATCCTCGATGCAGTAGATCCCGCCGTGATGCTCGGCAAGCATGACCGCCTTGAGGCGCGCGCCGCGGCACGGACCCGCTACACAGAGCCCGCTGTCGGGCTCATACCGTGCGCCATGCGTCGCGCAGACCAAGTATAGCTTGGACGCGTCGAAGAAATCGCCGGGTTCCCAGTCGAGCTCACTCGCCTGATGTCGGCATTCGTTGACGTAGGCGTGCACCGCGCCGCGCCAGCGAATCGCGAACGCCGGTCGCGTAGATACCGTCCCGAGCGGACGTCGAAGCGAATGCCCGCGCCGCCATCGCTTAGATCCTCGCTGGCGCAGATCAGGCGTTCTTCGCGAGCCACGAGCGTAATTCTCCGATCGAATGCACGGTTGCCAGCGGCCCCATCGCGGCGAGCCCGGCCGCCGGGTGAGCGCCGTATGCGACGGCAACGGCGCTCACGCCCGCGTTTCGCGCGAGATCCAGGTCATGCGTCGTGTCGCCTATCATAAGCGTTTCACCGGGTGCCACGCCGGCAAGCTCCATCAGCGACAGATCAGCATGGCCGGGTGCGGCTTGGGAAAGCTCTCGTCCGCGCAGCGCGAAGCGACGAAACGGTGCGCGATGCCATGCTGCGCCAGCGCCCGCGCCAGACCGGCGCGGGTCTTGCCGGTTGCCACGGCCAGCAGAAAGCCGCGGCGATCGAGTTCGTCGAGCATGTCGCGAACCCCGGCGAAAAGCGGGATATCCGCGTCGCCGACGAGGTAATGCACGCCGATAGCGCTCGGAAAATCGCGCCGACATCCGACGGCGGGAGCGTCGGGCGCCACCAGGCTTATCGCGTCGCGATGGCCCAAGCCGATCACGTGCCGCGCACTGCGGTCGTCCGGAGCGGGGAGCCCTAGGTCCCGGCAGGTCTGCTGAATCGCGCCGGCGATAAGCGCCGTCGAATCGGCAAGCGTTCCATCCCAGTCGAATACCAGCAGCCGATAGCGTGTTGTCCGCTCACGCATCACCGGAATCGGCAAGGTTCAGCCGCGCGACGAAGTTCGCCAGATCGGGCGGCAGCGGCGATTCGAACGCGATCTCGCGCGGCTCGACGCGGATGCGGCAAGGCCGAGGCGCCAGGCATGCAGGAACATCCGTTTCAGACCTTGGCGGGCCAGCGCCTTGTTCCATGCAAAATCGCCGTATTTGTCGTCGCCCGCCAGCGGAAATCCCAAGATGCGTCAGATGGACCCTGATCTGATGCGTCCGGCCGGTGTGGAGCTCGGCTTCGAGCAGACTGAGCGGCGGGGAGGCATCGGGCCAGGTCTCGCGCCGATAAAATACCGTGCGCGCGAGTTGTCCGCCGGTTCGCTCGACGCGCACGCGCCGCTCGCCTCCGCCGGTGACGAATCGGGTCAACGGCAAATCGACCTGCCGCTTGGCATCGCGCCACTTGCCGCGCACCAGCACCAGATAGCGCTTGTCGACTTGTCCTTCGCGCAACGCGGCGTGCAATGCGATCAAGGCGGCGCGCTTTTTGGCGACCAGAAGCACGCCGGAAGTATCCCGGTCCAGCCGGTGCACGAGCTCGAGAAACTTCGCCTGCGGGCGGGCGGCACGCAATTGCTCGATCAGGCCGTAGGCGACGCCGCTGCCGCCATGGACAGCCAGGCCTGCCGGCTTGTCGACGGCGATCAGCGCATCGTCTTCGTACAGGATCGGAGGATCGATCGGGCGCGGCAGTGGCTTGCGGCGAATGGCATCCGGCGCGGCGGTCCGTATCGGCGGAATGCGGAGCTCATCGCCGGCTGCCAGCGTCGTATCGGGCTGCACCCGCTTGCGGTTGACCCGAACTTCGCCGCTGCGCAGGATGCGGTAGATGTGACTTTTGGGAACCCCTTTGAGCACCCGCAGCAGGAAATTGTCGACGCGCTGCCCCGCGCCCGCCTCCCCCACTGCAAGGCGGTTCACAGCATCCTTGCTTAAATCATTCATTTCATTATAATTGTGGTTGGCAGCGACAAGCGGCTGACGGTTTTGCGTGGCTACAGGCCCGCTCCTTCAGCTTGCGGAACCTCACATCGGGGTCTGCAACCGCTTGCCGGCCCCGGCGACGGGGCAGGCTGTGGCAGCGAGGTTAAATCGGTTCACCGTCCGGACTCTGCGTGCCGGAAAAGTAACGATGTTAATGGAAGAGCGCAGTCTCCGCATCGGCCAGTGGCACGATGAAGCGGCATGACGCGCGGCGCAACGCAATTTAAAACGCGACGAATTCTGTACCTGGCTGCACGCCTCCGGCGTAGTCCGCTGGAAAGTGCGATTCAGCCACCAGACCGTTTGAGCGATAACGCGAAGAACACATCCACGCTCCCGAGACAGGCGATTCTCCAGTGCCCACCCAAGTGAGCACTGCCGGACCCGCCCCGATGATGCCCGATATCCGCATCCGACCCCTCGTAGCAAGGCAGCCCGTGCTGCCTGCGTGGCCCGTCTCGCCCTCGCCCGCCGCCCGCTAGCCTCGAAGCGCCCGCAAGGGCGCCGACCGCTTCGTCCTGCGCTAGGCCCCTGCCCGAGATTGGCGCCGGGGAAGAATATGAAACGCATGCTGTTCAACGCCACCCAGGCCGAAGAGCTTCGGGTGGCCATCGTCGACGGCCAGAAACTGGTCGACCTCGACATCGAGTCCGCCAGCAAGGAACAACGCAAGAGCAATATTTACAAATCCGTCATCACTCGAGTCGAGCCGAGTCTCGAGGCCTGCTTCGTCGACTACGGCGCCGATCGTCACGGCTTCCTGCCGTTCAAGGAAATCTCCCGCGATTACCTGCGCGAAAGCGACGGGAAGACGCGCATCCAGGATCAGCTCAAGGAAGGCCAGGAGCTGATCGTCCAGGTCGACAAGGACGAGCGCGGCAACAAGGGCGCGGCGCTGACGACTTACATTTCGCTCGCCGGCCGATATCTGGTGCTGATGCCGAACAATCCGCGCGGCGGCGGCGTCTCGCGCCGCATCGAGGGCGAGGACCGCAATGAATTGCGCGACACGATCAACCAGCTCGACGTCCCGAGCGGCATGAGCGTGATCGCCCGCACCGCGGGCATCGGCCGATCGATCGAAGAACTGCAATGGGACCTGAACTACCTGTTGCAGCTCTGGCAGGCGATCGACGGCGCCGCGAAGACGCAGTCCGGCGCGTTCCTGATCTACCAGGAGTCGAGCCTGGTGATCCGGGCGATCCGCGACTACTTCCACCCCGACATCGGCGAACTCCTGATCGATACCGAGGCGATATTCGACCAGGCGCAGCAATTCATGAGCCACGTGATGCCGGCCAACGTCGGCCGCGTCAAGCTGTACAAGGACGACGTCCCGCTGTTCTCGCGCTTTCAGATCGAGCATCAGATCGAGACCGCCTATGCGCGCCAGGTCCCGCTGCCGGCGGGCGGCGCGATCGTCATCGATCACACCGAGGCGCTGGTCTCGGTCGACGTCAACTCGGCCCGAGCTACCAAAGCCGGCGACATCGAAACGACGGCATTCAACACCAACCTGGAAGCCGCCGACGAAATCGCGCGTCAGTTGCGCCTGCGCGACCTGGGCGGACTGATCGTCATCGACTTCATCGACATGGAAAGCGCCAAGAACCAGCGCGAGGTCGAGAATCGCCTGAAGGACGCGCTCAAGTACGATCGCGCCCGCGTGCAGCTGGGCAAGATTTCGCGCTTCGGCCTGATGGAGCTTTCGCGTCAGCGGCTGCGCCCGGCGCTCGCCGAATCGGCCTACATTCCGTGCCCGCGCTGCCATGGCATCGGCCACATCCGCGGCACCGAATCGACCGCGCTGCATATCCTGCGCATCCTGCAGGAAGAGGCGATGAAGGACAACACCGCGCAGATCGTCGCGCAGGTGCCGGTCGATGTCGCGACGTTCCTGCTGAACGAAAAGCGCGCGGAGATCCATACGATCGAAGCACGCTTCAAGGTCAATGTCCTGCTGGTGCCCAATACCTATCTGGAGACGCCCAACTACAAGGTGACGCGACTGCGCCACGACGACCTGAATCAGGGCGAGCCGCTGCCGGCCTCGTTCAACATGGTGGAAAAGCCCGAGGAAGAGGATCCCGTCAAGCAGAAGAAGGAAGAAGCCAAGGAGCCGCGGCAGGAAGCGATGGTCAAGGGCATCACCACCGGCGCACCGGCACCGATGCCGGTCGAGCTCGTTGCGGAGCCGACCGTGCAGGTCAACTGGCTGAACAAGGTGCTCGGCTGGTTCCGCTACAAGCCTGCCGAGCCCGCGCCTGCACCAGCCCGCAGCGAGCCGGCTCGCGAGCCTCGCGGCCGCGGTCGGCACGACCGCGATCGCCGCGGCCACCGCGACGAGCGGCGTGACGGTCCGGGCACATCGTGACGCGACAGCGCGAAACACCGCGCGCCGGCCAGCGTGACGAGCGCCGCGAACCGGTGCGCGAAGATCAGGCGAAGGACCGGCAGCGCGAGCCGCAGCGCCAGCGCCAGCCGCAGGGCGCGCAGGGCCGCAGCCACGGCGCGAACCCGGGCGAGGCCAGCCGCGCCAGGACGGCCGCGATGGCCAGCGCGACCCGAATCGGCAGCGCACGCCTCGGGAGCCGCGCGCAGCGCAGGAAGCGCGGCCCGAAGGCGAGCCCACAGCTGCCGTGGTCCAGGGAGCGCCCAACGTACCGCCCGGCGCCGAGGCAGGCGAAGGCACACGTCGTCGGCGCGACCGCCGGCGTGGTGGACGCGATCGGGGCGAACGCGGCGAGGGCGGCGAGCGCGCCGAGCCGCGCGCACCGGCACATGCCCACGAACCGGTATCAGGGCCGGCGCTCGCCAAGCCGGTGCCGCCCGCTGCTGGCGAGCCGTTGCTTACCGCTGCCGAGCCGTTGCTTACCGCGCATGAACATCGCATGCACGTCGCCGCCGCTGAATGACGAAACGCCACCGTCGGTCTGGAGACCGGTCGTGCCCGACGAGCCGGTGACAAGCAAAGCCCCAGTGCCGGCATCGGCGCTGGTAAGCGCGGAACCGCCGTCATCATCGGCGCAGCCTCACAGGCACGATCGCTCCGATGTGCCGGTGTCCGCAGAGCCTGCAGCGGCCAATGAGCGGTGCCGTGATCGAGCCGCACGCCGAGCCGGTTCGCCCTCGCGCAATGCCCGAATTGCCGAAAGTCTCGCTGGAGTTGCCGCCGGATTCAGGTTTGGTGCTGATCGAGACTGCGCGCGAGCGAGTGGTCATTTCGGAATCGAGCGAACTCGCCGAGCCGCCGCGACCGCGACGCGTGCGGCCGACGCGTGTGCAAACACGCGAAGAGCCGTTGCAGCTGGTCGAGACCGTTCACAAGGACCCGACGCCGCCGGCGGCCTAGGCGGGCCGCGATGCGCGGCGGCTTGCTCGGCCGTCGCGCAGCTTGCTATCGGCTTTGCCGCAGCGCCGAAGCGCTAGGCGCTGCTGCGCGCCTTGCCGCGCTCGACAATCGCCTTCAACAGCGCGCTCGCGGCGGGGATCGTCAGGTCGAGCACGCGCTCGAAATCGCCGGGATCGCCGTAATACGGATCGGGCATATCGCCGTCGCTCGCCATTGCCATCTCCGGCCAGGTCAAGAAAGAGCCCGAGATGGCCCTCGGTAGTCGGCGGGCCGCATCGACTCCAGGTACTCCAGATGCCTGCGATCCATCGCCAGGATCCAGTCGAAGCGCTTGAAGTCATCGGGCTCGACCAGGCGCGCACGAAGTTTGCCGAGCTCGTAGCCGCGGCGCCGCGCCGCGGCCAGCGCGCGAGGATCAGGCCGTTGTCCAAGCTGGTGGTCGTGGGTCCCCGCCGAATCGATCACAATGCGATCAGCAAGTCCTTCCTGCTTGACCATCGCGCGAAACACGCCTTCCGCGGTCGGCGAGCGGCAGATGTTGCCGGTGCAGACAAACAGCACGCTGGCGATAGGCTCGCGAGGGGCGATCAGCGACTTCATCCAGTTCAACATCGGCAAGACGCCGCGCTCGCCGGCAGCACGGTCGTGCAGGCTCATCGTGGCAATCGCGCCTGCAATGCGCGCAACTGTGCCTCGAGCTCGCGTATGCGGTCGAGATAAGCAAGAAGCACCGCCACGCCGTGGGGCTCGAGCTCGAAATCGTCGCGCAGACGGCGTGCGGTACGCGCAACGGTGATCGAGACCGCGGAGAACATGTGCTGCCCCGAGCCTTCGGAGAACGGGGCGAGCGCACCGCAATCGATAAGCTGCTGCAACTCGTCTTCGGACAGGCCGGAGAGCTCGGCCAAGGCCCGCAGTGGCATGCTCTGCCGCTCATCGGGCCAGAGTGCGTCGGAATATTCGCCGGTCACACGAGCCTCCTAGTGAAAGTGCTGCCGCGGATTGAACGTCGATGCCGCGGCCAACTCCTTTAAAAGACCGCGTTCGCGCTCCGATAGTTCAGGCGGCATGACCATCTGGGCGATCGCGTAAAGATCGCCGGCGCCGCCTCTGCGGCTTGGGCAGGCCGCGCCCGGACAGGCGCAATTGCTGGCCGGTACGCGTGCCGGGCGGTACGCGCAAGTTTACCAGCCCGGCGAGCGTGGGCACCTCGCACCGACGCCCCGAGGGCCGCTTCCCAGGGCGTCAGCGGCAGGTCGAGAAAGAGATCGTGCCCCGACGCCCGGTAAAGCCGGTGCGGCCGCAGCGTAATGTTCAGGTAGATGTCGCCCGCAGGCCCGCCGTTGATTCCCTTGCCGCCCTGCCCCGGCAGCCGAAGCGACTGGCCCTCGGTGGCGCCCTTTGGAATGCGGGCCTTGATGATCCGCGGCACGCGCCTGGGCGTTCCCTGCTCGTCGAATTCCGTCGTCGTGAGATCGAGATTCAGATGCGTGCCGTGAAACGCATCTTCCAGCGTGATCGGCGCGGTGATTTCGTAGTCCTGCCCGCGCATCGCGGGCGCCGGACCACGCCGACCCGGACGGCCGCGACGTCCGGTCAGGCCGGCAAAAAGATCGGCCAGATCCATCTCGTCGAAGGCACCGGCCCGCCTCGCCGAACTGCGTCGACCATTCCGGCGGCGGGCGAAACTCTTCGCCCGGACGCTGCTGGCCGAGTTGATCGTAGGCAGCGCGCTTTTCCGGATCCTTGAGCGTCGCATAGGCTTCGCCCATTTCCTTGAAGCGCGCTTCGGCCTCGGGTTCCTTCGATACGTCCGGATGATACTTGCGTGCGAGCCGCCGATACGCCTTCTTGATGTCCTCCTCGGACGCGCCGCGCTCGACGCCGAGAATCGCGTAATAGTCCTTGAATTTCATACGGCGATGTCGTCCGTATCGCCGCCGCGCGTCAACCCAGCGCGACGCCGAACAGCTTCTCCTTGAGTTGATATCAGCCGATCGCGCAGCTCGGCGGCCTTCTCGAACTCCAGATTCTTCGCCGCATCCAGCATTTCCTTCTCGATGCGCTTCAGCTCCTTCTCGAGATCCTTTTCCGGCATCGCCTCGTACTTGCTGTGCGCCTGCGCCGCCTTCAGCTGCTTGCGCTCCTCGTCGATGTCGTAGACGCCGTCGATGATGTCCTTGATGCGCTTGGTCACGCCCTTGGGCGTGATGCCCATCTTCTCGTTGTACGCCAGCTGCTTGTCGCGCCGGCGCGTCGTCTCGCCGATCGCGCGCCGCATCGAATCGGTCATCTTGTCGGCGTACAGGATCGCGGTGCCGTTGATATGGCGCGCGGCGCGGCCGATGGTCTGGATCAGCGAGCGCTCGGAGCGCAGGAAGCCTTCCTTGTCGGCATCCAGAATCGCGACCAGCGACACTTCGGGAATGTCCAGCCCCTCGCGCAGCAGGTTGATGCCGACCAGCACGTCGAACTCGCCCAGGCGCAGATCGCGGATGATCTCGACGCGCTCGACGGTGTCGATGTCCGAGTGCAGGTAGCGCACCTTGATGCCGTGCTCGGTCAGGTAGTCGGTCAGGTCCTCGGCCATGCGCTTGGTCAGCGTGGTCACCAGCACGCGCTCGCCCTTTTCCACGCGCAGATTGATTTCGGACAGCAGGTCGTCCACCTGCGTTTGCGCCGGCCGCACTTCGATCACCGGATCGACCAGGCCGGTCGGGCCGCACCACCTGCTCGACCACCTGCCCCGCGTGCGCGCGCTCGTAGTCGGCCGGCGTGGCCGAAACGAACACCGTCTGCGGCATCAGCTTTTCGAATTCGTCGAAGCGCAGCGGCCGGTTGTCCAGCGCGGACGGCAGGCGGAAACCGTAGTTGACCAGATTCTCCTTGCGCGCGCGGTCGCCCTTGTACATGCCGCCGACCTGCGGAATGGTGACGTGCGATTCGTCGATGAACATCAGCGCGTTGGGCGGCAGGTAGTCGATCAGCGTCGGCGGCGGCTCGCCCGGCGCGCGCCCCGACAGATGGCGCGAATAGTTCTCGATGCCCTTGCAGAAGCCGATCTCCAGCATCATCTCGAGGTCGAAGCGGGTGCGCTGCTCGATGCGCTGCGCCTCGACCAGCTTCTTCTCGCGCGACGAACGCGCTCCTTCTGCTGCGCCAGCTCGACCTTGATCTTCTCGACCGCCTCCAGCACCTTGTGCCGCGCGGTGACGTAATGGCTGGACGGAAACACGGTGAAGCGCGCCAGCTTCTGCCGGATGTGGCCGGTGAGCGGATCGAACAGCTGCAGCGACTCGACCTCGTCGTCGAACACGGACAGGCGCAACGCGTTGTCGGCGCTTTCCGCCGGGAAGATGTCGATCACGTCGCCGCGCACGCGGAAGGTGCCGCGCCGGAACTCGATGTCGTTGCGCTCGTACTGCATTTCGGTCAGGCGCTTGATCGCGTCGCGCTGCGTCAGCTGCTCGCCCTGGCGCAGGTGCAGGATCATGCTGTGGTATTCGGACGGATCGCCGATGCCGTAGATCGCCGAGACGGTGGCGACGATGATGCAATCCGGCCGCTGCAGGATCGACTTGGTCGCGGACAGCCGCATCTGCTCGATGTGCTCGTTGATCGACGAATCCTTCTCGATGTACAGGTCGCGCGAAGGCACATAGGCCTCGGGCTGGTAGTAGTCGTAGTACGAGACGAAGTACTCGACCGCGTTGTTCGGCAGGAATTCGCGGAACTCGGAATAGAGCTGCGCCGCGAGCGTCTTGTTCGGCGCCAGCACCAGCGCCGGCCGGCCGGTGCGCGCGATGACGTTGGCCATCGTGTAGGTCTTGCCCGAGCCGGTCACGCCGAGCAGCGTCTGGAACGCGAGCCCGTCGGTCAAGCCCTCGACCAGCTTGTCGATCGCCTCGGGCTGGTCGCCTGCCGGTGGAAACGGCTGGTGCAGCTCGTAGGGGCTGTCGGGAAATTTGAGGATCATGGACTGTGGCTGAGGTTGCTTGACGCCGGGCAATCGAGCATTTTAGCCGATCGGCGCGGGTAGCCGCAGGCTCGTTGCGCTTCCGGAGAAGTTCGCCCAGGCCGGCAGGATGGCTGTCAGCTGCGGCCCGCGCCGCAGATTCATATGGCGGCCCCGGGCGATTCAACGGACTTGGCGTCGGGGCGATCGATCGCACGCGCGCCGCATGGTTCGTCAACGCGCCGCTCGATCCGGCCGGAATCCGGCAGGTCGAACGCGCATGGTAAAATGACGTCTTTCGTCTGCGATCTTCCGCGACGATGAACGCTCCGCACGTCCCTCCGCTGCTCGCCGCGATAGAAATGGCGCCGCGCGACCCGATCCTGGGTGTCACGGAAGCGTTCAATGCCGACCCGAATCCGCGCAAGGTCAATCTCGGCGTCGGCGTCTATTGCGACGACAATGGCAAGGTGCCGCTGCTCGAGTGCGTGCAGCCGTGCCGAACGCGCGCTGGCCGACAAGGGCGGCCCGCACGTCTATCTGCCGATCGACGGCATCGCAGCCTACGACCGCGCGGTGCGCAGCCTTGTCTTCGGCGCGGAGTCCGAGGTCGTGCAAGCGGGCCGCGTCGTCACCGTTCAGGCGCTGGGCGGCACGGGTTCGCTCAAGATCGGCGCCGATTTTCTGCGCCGCTTCGCGCCCGGCGCGCAGGTATGGATCAGCGACCCGTCCTGGGAGAACCATCGCGCGCTGTTCGAAGGCGCCGGGTTCGCCGTCAATGCCTATCCGTATTACCAGGCGTCGACGCACGGGCTGGATTCGACGGCATGATCGCCGCGCTGCAGCGGCTGCCCGCCGGCGCGATCGTCGTACTGCACGCCTGCTGCCATAACCCGACCGGCGTCGACCCGAACGACGAGCAATGGGGCCGGATCATCGAGGTCGTGCGCGCGCGGGCGCTGCTTCCGTTTCTCGACATCGCCTACCAGGGATTCGGCGCCGGCATCGACGCCGACGGCGCGATCATGCGCCGCTTCGCGGCCACGCCCGGTCCGCTGTTCGTCGCGAGCTCGTTCTCCAAATCGTTCTCGCTCTACGGCGAGCGCGTCGGCGCCCTGTCGATCGTCGCCGCCGATCGCGACGAAGCAGCGCGCGTCCTGTCCCAGCTCAAGCGCGTCGTTCGCGGCAACTACTCGAGCCCGCCGACGTTCGGCGGCCAGGTCGTCGCGATGATCCTGGATACGCCGGAGCTGCGGTCGCTGTGGGAGCAGGAGCTGGGCGAGATGCGCGAGCGCATTCGCGCCAATCGTCACGCGCTGGTCGAGCGCGCTTGCCGCTGCGCGCGCCGAACGCGAAGTTCGACTTCGTGCTCCGCCAGCGCGGCATGTTCTCCTACTCCGGCCTGACGGCGGCGCAAGTCGCGCGACTGCGCAGCGAATTTTCGATCTACGCGATCGACACCGGGCGGATCTGCGTCGCGGCGCTCAATTCGCGCAACATCGACTACGTCGCGGACGCCATCGCCAAGGTCCTGGCCTAGCCGGCTTGCCGCGGCAGCATGCGCAATCCCTTGAAATAAAACGCCGATTCGCGATACAATCATCGTTTGCCAGCCGCGGGAATAGCTCAGTTGGTAGAGCGCAACCTTGCCAAGGTTGAGGTCGCGAGTTCGAGACTCGTTTCCCGCTCCAGATTTCGCTAGCGAGAGCCGGCGCTCTCCTCGTTTCTCTAGCGATGCGCCGGCATCAGGCGTCGCGTGTCGGCCCCGGGCGGGGTGGCAGAGTGGTCATGCAGCGGCCTGCAAAGCCGTCTACGCCGGTTCGATTCCGACCTCCGCCTCCAGACCTTTTACGAACGCCGCGTCAACCGGCGTCGACTCGTCTTTGTCATATATGGGCCTATCTGCGGCGTCCCCGACGCCCGAGTGGGTCAGCATCGAGCAATATCTGCGCGACCCGCCCGGCGTGAAGAAACGCAAAAGCCCTGAAAGCCCCGCTACGCGCCTGTAAGGATCCTGACGAACCTCCCCGACCCGAGAGAACAGTTCGTACCGGATGACTAGCCCACATCCGCTTTCGCCTGCATCTCTCCGATGCTGACCGCAAGTGCGTTCTTCAATGCGTCGAAGTCGCTGAAGATGTCGGATTCGGGAACGACCGCTGGGATCACCTGTAGCTTGGCGAGAAGATCGAATTGGGCCGTGGAAATGCCCACCACCAGCACGCGCACCCCGGCGCGATTCATGATCGCCAGCGCATCTTTCAGTGCATAGACGCCTGTCTGGTCCATGTAGGAGATGCGGTCCATGCGGAGAACCAGGACCCTGCTCTGCGCTGCCGCCTTACGGGCAATATCGAGGAACTGGCTGGCGAAACCGAAGAAGAGCGGCCCATTGACGTGCTTGATGAAGAGCTTGTTGCGGATCGTCTCCGGGATGGTCAGCTCATCCGCCCAAGGTTCATCTGCGACTGGTGTGAGCGTCGTCTGCCCTTCCGTGATGTCGCTTATCTTCTTCATGAAGACAAACGACGCCAGGATGAGACCGGCGACCACCGCGACGATCAGATTAGTGAACACGGTCAGCACGAGGACGAAGAGCATCAGGAATGCATCGCAGCGTGGCACCTTGAGGAGATGGCTGATGCCGCGGTAGTCGATGATGCCAATCCCGACGGCAACGAGCAGACCTGCAAGGACTGCGTGGGGAATATGCTGGACGAGGCCCGATAGGCCGAGCAGCACGGCGGCGAGAAACAACCCATGGATCACACCCGATAAGCGGCTTCGCCCGCCCGCCTCGACGTTGACGACGGTGCGCATGGTGGCGCCGGCGCCGGGAATGCCACCGATCAGACCGGCGGCAATGTTTCCCAGTCCCTGCCCGACGAGCTCGCGATTGCTGTCGTGCTGCGTGTGCGTCCGATTGTCGGCGACGAGCGACGTCAGCAGCGAATCGATTGCTCCAAGAAATGCGAGTTGGATCGCGGCGGCCATCAGCAACGGCAGCTGCTGAAACTCAAGGGATGGCATTACCAGCCTCGGCAGCCCAGACGGTATCTTGCCGATCACCGAACCTTCGAGCTCCAGCAACACCGCCAGCGCCGTCAGCGCCGCCAACGCAACGAGCGAGGCTGGAACCGCTTTCGTGATTCGCGGCAGGATGAAGACTGTCGCGAGGGTCAAACCGGATAAGGCAACAGCGCTCCACTTGATGTTGCCGCCCAGCAGATGCAACTGGCCGAGGATCGACAATGGCTCCGATGACGGCGGCACCGCGCCCACCATCGGAAAGAGCTGTTGAAGGATGATAATCACCCCGATACCGCTCATAAACCCGGAGATGACGGGGTAGGGAACATAGCGGATGTAGGCGCCGATCCGTAACAGCCCGAGAGCGATCTGCAACAGGCCGGCGAGAACAATGGTCGCCACAACGACAGGGAGATTCACCGCGCCGGAAGGAAGCGTGTTCGTCGCCACGATGGCAGCCATGACAAGGGTCATCGGCCCCGTCGGGCCGGTGATCTGCGCAGGCGTGCCTCCAAACGCTGCCGCGACGATGCCCGTTGCGATGGCGCCATACAAACCCGCCACTGGCCCCAGTCCCGAAGCGACGCCGAAGGCGAGCGCCAGGGGCAGTGCTATGACGCCAGCCGCCACACCGCCAAAGAAATCGCCGCGCACGACGTTCCAGAGCGGCGTCGGAGCCCGGAGATCATCGCTCACGTTCATGGCTTTGTCCTGTCCATGATCTCTTGCCCATCGGCGAGGCTTCACGTCGCCGGGTCATACGGCAGTGCGGATTTGTGCCCGCAAAGCCGCAACTTGCCGTCGCTGCATCACCTGAACGCCGGCGGCTTCTCGACTATGATCTCCTGCTCCTCAGAGCCTAGTCGCTGCCTCGCGCATCATAATCGAACGATGATAAGGTTGTGGCAAGCCACGTCTGGAGCATGCAATGTCGATTGACAACTCCGAACAAATTGCCGAATGGAACGGTGTGTTGGGCCAGCGGTGGGCCGCGATGCGGCAGGAGGTCGACCGCATCGTCGCCCCATTCGGCGAAGCCGCGCTGAAGGCTGCAGCGCCACAACCGGGGGAGCGGGTGATCGACATCGGCTGCGGATGCGGCGAGACCGCGATCGAAATTGCGCGGCTGGTCGGTCCGGCAGGCAGCGTCCTCGGGATCGACGTGTCGCAGCCAATGCTGGAGGTGGCGCGCTCACGCTGCGCGTCGGCGAAGTGTCCTCAGCTGAGCTTTCGCGAAGGCGATGCTTCCGCGACCGAGCTTCCGGCAGACATCGATCTGTTGTTCTCGCGTTTTGGCGTGATGTTTTTCAGCCAACAGTCCAGTGCCTTCAGACATTTGCGCAAGTCATTGCGGAAAGGCGGCCGCTGCGTGTTCGTCTGCTGGCGAACACCTCGCGACAACGCGTGGGCGATGACGCCGCTTTCCGCGGCGCGCAAGGCGCTGGATATCACGCCGCCGCCTAGCGACCCGGAGGCGCCCGGTCCGTTTGCCTTCGCCGATGAAGAACGGCTGCGTACTATCCTGTCGGAAGCCGGCTTCGGCAATATCGACGCGCAACGTTTCGACGCGGCGATTTTTCTTGGGGCGACGCCGCGCACCGCCGCCGAAGGCGCAGTGCAGATGGGACCGGTTTCCCGTCTTGTTCGCGAAGTGGGCGTCGACCACCTGCCCATCATTGTCGACGCCATCGAACAGACCCTCAACCCTCTTGCCACTCCGAACGGACACGTCAGCCTGAACGGATCCACTTGGATAGTTGCGGCGACGAACCGCGCGTGAGTTGAACCGAAGCCGGTGGAAGGGTCTCGATTTGACAAGCGGGCAATGCAAAGCGCCACTGACGTCCTGATCGTCGGCGCGGGCCCGACCGGCCTGGTGTTGGCGTTGTGGCTGACCCGACTGGGGGTCCGTGTCAGGGTCATCGACAAGACCGCGGAACCTGGAACGACGTCGCGCGCGCTCGCCGTCCAGGCCCGCACGCTCGAGTTGTATCGCCAGATCGGTCTCGCCGGCCGGTGGTGGACCTTAAACGCAGTGTTCTCGCCGTCGATCTGTGGGTCTCCGGCAAGCAAGTGGCGCACGGCGTATTGGGCGCCATGGGCGCGGGCTTGAGCCCATTCCCTTACGCATTGATCTACCCGCAAGACGAGCACGAGCGACTGTTGATCGATCGGCTTTCCCAAGCCGGGGTCGAGGTCGAGCGCAAGACGGAATTCCAGGGCCTCGAGGAAAGGCCGGGTCATCTGCTTGCGCGGCTGCGACTTCCGGATGGCACCGTCCAGGGATGCGAAGCAAGCTACATTGCCGGCTGCGACGGCGCGCATTCCACGGTGCGCGAGGGACTGTCGATTGGTTTTCCCGGCGGCACGTACGACCACCTGTTCTACGTCGCCGACGTCGAAGCCCGCGGCACCATAACGAAGGGGGAAATTCACGTCGGACTGGACACGGCCGACTTTCTCGCCGTCTTTCCATTGAAGCACGACGGACACTGGCGCCTCGTCGGCACAGTCCGCGACGAGCTCGGACATCGGCGCGAGAATCTCTCGTGGGACGATGTCAGCCGGCGGGTGATCGAGTGGATGCGCATCGACGTCACGAAGGTGAACTGGTTCTCGACCTATCATGTGCACCACCGCGTCGCCGATCATTTCCGCAGAGGGCGCGCATTCCTGCTCGGCGACGCCGCGCACATCCACAGTCCGGTCGGCGGACAGGGGATGAACACTGGCATCGGCGACGCCGTGAACCTCGCATGGAAGCTTGCCGCGGTCCTGGGCGAACGTGCGGACGCGTCGCTGCTCGACAGCTACGAGCCGGAGCGGATCGCCTTTGCCCGGCGGCTGGTCGCGACGACCGATCGAGGCTTCACCGGCGTGACGAGCAGCAGCGCAACGGCCCGGTTGGTGCGACTGCGGCTGGTGCCGTTTTTGTTCCCGTTGCTGTTCCGATTCCGCCCGGCGCGCAGGCTGATTTTCCGCACGGTCTCGCAGACGGCCGTGAACTACCGTGGCAGCAGCCTGAGCGAGGGACGCGCGGGAGCCGTGCTTGGCGGCGACCGTCTTCCATGGATCGAACCGGATTCGCCAGGCACCGGCGCCGACAACTTCACGCCACTCGATTCGACCGACTGGCAGGTGCACGTTTACGGCGAAGCGTCCGCCGAAATCCGGACCGCGTGTGACCGACGAAAATTGCCGCTGCACGTCTTCGCATGGCGTCCGCCGATGCGCCGGACCGGCCTGCGGCGCAACGCTGTCTATCTGGTGCGGCCGGACGGCTATATGGGGCTGGCGGATTCGGCAGGCAGCGCCAAGGCCCTCTCCGCCTATCTCGACGCCCGCAAGCTCAAGCCACGTACACCGTCTTGACGTTGACGAATTCGCGGATGCCGTACGACGAAAGCTCGCGGCCGTACCCGCTCTCCTTGACGCCGCCGAACGGCAGACGGGCGTCGGAGCGAACCGATTCGTTGACGAAAACGCAGCCGCTTTCGATCAGCTCGGCTGCAATGCGCTCGCCGCGCGCGAGGTCGCGCGTGATGACGGCGCCGCCCAGGCCGAACACCGAGTCGTTGGCGACGGCTATCGCCTCGGCTTCAGTCTTGACCGGGATGACGGCCGCGACCGGACCGAACAATTCTTCGTCGTACGCTGCCATCCCAGCACGGACGTCGGTCAACACCGTCGCCGGATAGTACGCGCCGCGACCCTCGGGGATTTTTCCTCCCAGCAGGCAACGTGCCCCTTTGGCAAGGCTCGCCTCGACTTGGGCGTGCAAGGCGTCGCGCAGGTCCGTTCGCGCCTGGGGGCCGATCTCGGTCTGGTCGTCGAACGGGTCGCCCATCCTGGCGGCTTTCATTTTTTCGACGAACAACGGCTCGAATTTTGCACGGACCGCGTCGACGACGATAAAGCGCTTGGCGGCGATGCAGCTCTGTCCCGAGTTCACCAACCGGCCCTTCGCGCAAACCCTGGCCGCGAGCTCGAGGTCCGCATCCTCGAGGACAAGGTAGGGGTCGCTGCCACCGAGCTCGAGGACCGTCTTCTTCAGCATCGCGCCCGCTTTGGCCGCGACCGCTCGCCCGGCCGTGCCGCTCCCGGTCACCGTCACCGCACGCACCAGCGGGTGCTCGATCACCGCATCGACCCTCTTGTTGCCGATCATCAGCGTCCGGAACAGATTGGCTGGAAATCCAGCGCGGCGAAAGATGTCCTCGATCGCCAACGCGCAGCCCGGCACGTTCGAGGCATGCTTCAGGACCCCCGCGTTGCCTGCCATCAGTCCGGGCGCCGCGAATCGAAAGACCTGCCAGAAAGGAAAGTTCCACGGCATCACCGCCAGGACAACGCCGAGCGGATTGAAGGTGACGAAGCTCGAACGAGCCTCGGTCGCGATCATCTCCCGCGCCAGCAGCCGTTCGGCATTGTCCGCATAGAAATCGCATCCCGTGGCGCATTTTTGCGCTTCGGCGATGCCGTCGCGGACCGGCTTGCCCATCTCGCGCGCCATCAGGCGGGCATGATCGTGCGCCTCGGCGCGAAGGATGGCCGCGGCCTTGCGCATTGGTCCGGCGCGCTCGGCGATGGGCCTCTTACGCCAATCGAGAAAGGCGTCGTTGACCTCGCCGATGATCTTGTTCACCGCATCGGGCGCGGCCTCATCGTAGGATTCGAAAACTTCGCCGGTTGCCGGGTTGATCGACTTGATCGCCATGTCTGAAACTCCGAACGTTCGATGCGCTGGTCCGTGTCCTATGAGCAGCGCCTGTTTTGGGAGCATGCGTGCTTGGAGTCGTTCTCGGCTGCCGCCGGTACGATTGCGCCAGCACAGCGAAGTATGGACGACCGCAAGGGTAACGAGGCGTTAATATAGTAGACCTCGGAAGGCAGCTCACCTACTGCGGAGTCAGGTCGATGAATCCAGCGAAATCCTTTGACTACAGGGCGCTGTTTGATCTGTCCGGTCGCCTTGCCCTCGTCGTCGGGGGTGGCTCCGGTATCGGTCAGGCCGGGGCCGAAGGCCTCGCCGCCCATGGGGCGCACGTAGTGGTCGCCGATATCACCGGGGACGACGCAGAAGGCGTCGCCGCACGCATCGAGGCCGCCGGCGGCAAGTCGAGCGCATTAGCGATCGACGTGCGTGACACCGGGGCGGTAGAACGGATGGTGGCCGCGGTAGTTAAGGAACACGGCCGGCTCGACGTGCTCCTGACGACGCCGGCGGTCAATCTGCGCAAGCGCCTGCTCGACTACACCGACGAGGAGTTCGACCGGGTGATCGAGCTCAACCTCAAGGGCACGTTTCGGGTTGCGCGGGCCTGCGCTCGTGTGATGGCGGAGCGCAAGACGGGAAGCATCATCCTGATGGCTTCGATACGCGCCGTCAGTGTCGAGCCGGGCCAGAGCATCTATGCCTCGACCAAGGCAGGCATCGTCCAGATCGCGCGCGGCCTGGCGGCGGAGCTCGGTCCGTCGGGCGTCCGCGTCAATGCGTTGGCGCCGGGCATCGTCGCAACGCCGTTGACGCGCCAAATCATGTCGAATGCGGAATGGAACCGCGCTTATGCCAGCCGATGCGCGCTCGGCCGCTGGGCCGAACCCGAGGAAATGGCCGGGCCGATCGTCTTTCTCGCCTCCGATGCCAGCAGCTACTTGACCGGGACCATCATTTTCGCCGACGCCGGCTGGACCGCGATCGACGGCCGCTTCGAGCCCCGGCTCAACGCCTGACGTGCCGGCGTCCTAAATCCGGAACGAGGACAAGGTCTCCGGAGCGAACAGCTCTTCCGGTTGCAGCCGGCGCGACGACAATCCCTGCTCGTGGTGGTAGCGGAGGAACGTGTCGAGCACATGGCGGTTCGCCTCGAAGCCGTACGGCCACCAGTCGTCACCCATGTCGCGCCGCACCTCCTCGACCTGGGCGATCTGCCAGGGAAGCATCGTCGTCAACGCCGACGTCGTGTACAGATTCTCGTAGACCCGCTGTTTCGCCTGCATGAACGCCTTGGTCAACGATTGCGCAATCCAGGGGTTGGCGTTGTACACGTCGCGGCGTATCACCACCGTGTGCATGATCGGGAAGATCCGGGTTTTGCGATAGTAGGCCCGCTCGACCTCGACGTAGTTCTCGAACAGGCGCCGGACGGTGCCGGGCCGGCTCACGAACGTCGACGGGATGCGCGCCGCGTGCAAGGCGTCGATCTCGCCATCGGCGAGCATCGCCGCCAGCGTTTTTCCCGCGCCGATGCGCGTCACCCTGAATTTTGCCGGCAGGTCGAGCTTGAGTTTTTCGTCGCGTCCCGGCTCTTCCTCGCCGCCGGTACAGTATTCGACGCTGGCCGGATCGACGCCGTATTCGTCGTGCAGAATGCCGCGGATCCAAACCGGCGCCGTCATCTGGTATTCGGGCGTGCCGATGCGCTTGCCGATCAAGTCGCGGGGCTCGCGTATCGCGCTTTTTTCGGACACGAAGATGCACGATTGCCGGAAGAACCGCGACGGAAAGACCGGGATCGCGACAAAAGGCGGCGAATCGCGCGCGACCGATACCGCATACGAAGACAGCGACATTTCGGCGACGTCGAATTCGCGATTGCGCAGCATGCGGAAGAACGTCTCCTCGACGTGCATGTCGAGATAGTTGAGATCGATCCCCTCCGGCCGCACGCTGCCATCCGCGAGCGCGTGCGTGCGATCGTAGTGCCAGCACGCGAGGGAGAGCCGCAGTCGAGCCATGGTGTTCCTGTGGGTGAAGAATCCGCAATCGGACGGCGCCGGCGATACTCTACGCCAACGCGCTTCAGGGCTTGCCGCGCGAACGCCGCGCTCGCGCCGCCGGGCGGGACGTCGCGCCCTGGGGCGGACTCGCAGCGGTCTGCGCTTCGTCCTGTGCGAGGCTTTCGAGCACGGCGAGCAGCGTACGCCGCGTCGCGGTGACGTCGCGCACCGGGACGCCGCGAACGGCGATGCGGTTCACCTCTTCCGCCAGCGGCACCAGTTTGTTTTTCAGCGCGCGCCCTTTGCGGGTGAGAAAAATATGGATCTTTCGCCGGTTGCCTGCGAGCTGGCGTCGCGCGATATAGCCGCGGCTTTCCATCGCCTTCAGCGCGCCAAAGGTCGTCGGCTCCATCACGCCCGCCTCGCGACTGAGCTCACGCTGAGTCAGGCCGTCGGACTCCCAGAGAATGCGCAGGAAAGCCCAATGCCCGAACGGCACGCCGAACGCCGCAAGGCGCCGCTGCAAAGCCCGAACCAGTGCGCGGGTCGCGTCCTTGACCAGGTGTGCGAAGCGATCGTCGGGGACGGCATCGCGCCAGTGCCGCAGCAGGCGCAAAGTGTCCGCCTCGTCTGTCACAGGCGTTGGCTCCGGATCGGGCGGCCGCGCTCGCGCCCCCGCCGCGCCTCGATTTGTCCGGCGGGCCGTCGAACGCGACGGCGACGCTCGAATGCCAGTCACGATGGCAAGCCGACTTGATTGCTGAGCACGATGTCGCGCCGCTCGTGGGCGGATTGGAGAATCGCGAGGCAGACTTCGAGCGTTGCCAGCGCCCACCGGCCGCTGTGCACCGGCGTATGTCCGGAGACGATGGTGCCGTAGAGCTCGTCGATCACCTCACCGCGCGGCACCTGCGGCCGCGATAACGACTCCAGATGCTTTCGCCCGTCTCCATAGATCATCACGCCGTTCGGCATCGGACGCAGGTCGCCGTGCTCGCAGCAAACCACGACCAATCCGAAATGCTGGTGCCAATTCGCTTCATTTTCCGGCGTCGCCGCAACTGCGGGGACGTAGGCGGCGCCACCATAGTTTCGCGCATTTTTCAGCGCCATTTCGTCATCGGCGTCGACCGCCTTGCGCAGGTTCCTGCGCGCGGCACCGTAATCGCCCGCCGCCTTGACGGCTCCCATTTCGCCGATATCGCCACACAGTTCGTCGCCGTCGAAATGCGCGTAGCCGCTGTACGTCAGCGATGCGTAACTGCCGTCTTCGAACGTAAGCAGCGCGGCGTAGGCCCCCTCGGTCGCGCGCAACGGATCCCATGCCCCGGTCTGCGCGCGGACGCTGTGCACGTGCCCGCCGCCAAGCAGGCGCACGATATCCACCTGGTGCGGTGCCTGGATGAAGATTGCACCGCCCCCGCGCGACGTGATCAGTTCTTCAGGACGGCGCGGCCGGTACAGAAAGTCCGTGTAGTACTGGGCATTGATCATACGGACCGCGCCCAGCGCCTCGCTGGCGATTATTTCGCGCGCCCGCACGATTGGCGCGTCGAAGCTGTGGCTGTGGCCGACGATCAGGCGGACATTGGCGCGTTCGACCGCGTCTATCATGCGGCGGCATTCGTCGAGCGTGATCGCTATCGGCTTTTCGACCAGCACGTGCTTGCCGCCGGCCGCAGCCGCTTCGACGTGGTCGGCGTGAAGCTGGTGCGGCGTGGCGACGTACACGACATCGACTCCCGCATCGGCGCACAGCGCTTCGACCGACGCATAGACGCGGCCGCCGAATTCCGTGGCAAATCGCGCTCTCGCCTCCGGACGTGGCTCAGCGGCCGCGACCAGCTCGACCCGCGGATCCGCGGTCAAGGTTGGCATCATCAGCGTGAACGCGCGTCCCAGCCCTGCGACGCCGACCCGTAGTCTCCGCTCAGGCATGCGTGATCGCCGCGCGGCGCTGGCCGACGCCGTCGTGTCGGGTTGCCGCAATGCTCGACATCGCGCCTCCGATTGCCTATATTTACTTAGGCTCCTAATATTATCCCCATCGACCCGGTTCGGGCAACCCAACCGACCTTGTCGGTTCTGCGGCCGGAGGTGAGCATGTTGAGCGTCGAAGACAACGAGTTGCTTTGCCGGGTCGAGGGCGATGCGGCGATGGGGCAGCTGATGCGCCGCCACTGGATACCGGCGTGCCTGTCCGAGGAGGTCGTCGAGCGCGACGGGACGCCGGTGCGCGTGCGGCTGCTGGGCGAAGACCTGGTGGCGTTTCGCGACACTGCCGGCCGCATCGGCGTGCTCGACGAGCATTGCCCGCACCGGCGCGCGTCGCTCGCGCTGGGCCGCAACGAGGAATGCGGTCTGCGCTGCCTGTACCACGGCTGGAAAATCGACGTCGAAGGCAACGTCGTCGATCGCCCCTGCGAAGCGCACGAGGCCGTTCTGGCCGAAAAAGGTCGTGCACAAGACCTATCCCTGCCGCGAGGCCGGGGGCTTCGTCTGGGTCTGGATGGGACCGCCCGACCAGATGCGCGATTTCGAGCCGCCGGCGTGGGCACCCTCGCCTGCGGTCCGTACCAGCATCGTCAAGATCCACGTCGGCTGCAACTGGGCGCAGGTGCTGGAAGGCGCGATCGATTCGGCGCACAGCTCGAGCCTTCATTCGACCGACATGGTGCCGGCGCAGGTGGCGAGCGCCGGCGCGACCGAGGGCGAGTGGTTGCGGCCGTCGACCGACAAGGCGCCGAGGCTCCAGGTGCAGCGCACCGAATTCGGCTTTCGCTATGTCGCGATACGCCGTCCGATCGAGCGCGCGGACACCCACGACTACCTGCGCATTACCTTGTTCGTCGCACCCTTCACCGTCCTGATCCCGCCCAACGACCGCTACCAGCTTTCGATCCTCAACATTCCGCTCGATGACACGAACACGATGTTCTATTTCATCGCGTGGAGCGAATCGAAAGGCATCGAGCAGACAGGCGTGGCGCGAATTCTGCAAGGCCCGGGTCGGGGTCGACCTCGACACGAACTTCCGCCGGATTCGCACGCTCGAGAACAACTATCTGCAGGATCGTGACGCGATGAAGCTCGGCAGCCATACCGGCATCGCCGGCATTCCCAACCAGGATATCGCGATGTGGGAGACGATGGGACCGATCGCCGACCGCTCGCGGGAACGGCTGGGCGCGAGCGACATGGCGATCGTGCAATTCCGACGCATCATGGTCGATGCGGCGCGCCGGTTTCGCGACGGCGGTCCTGCAATCGGCACTTCGCCGCAGCATGTCGCCCACGTCAAGCTCAAGTCCTTCGAGGGTATCGTTCCCCAAAAAACCGACTGGATGACGCTCGGCGTCGCGGCGGAGGAGCTTCAGGCCTCCCGAACGTCGTAGTCACGTCCAGGCAATAACACGATACGCGCCATAGCGCGCCAAGCGATTGACGCCAGGCGAACCGCACGCGACACTGTCGCGAACGCCAAATGCAGGCGACGCCGCGGAAAACGAGCGCGCGAGCGCACACCCAGGACAGGATCAGGAGGGAACAATGAGCAAACGGGGAAGGTTTTGCAATGCGATCGCCGCGGTGCTGATCGCAATGACGGTCCCGGCCGCGCAGGCGGAGGACACGCTGCGGGTTGCCGCGGGCCAGCGCGGCAACTGGGATACGACGATCGCCGAGATCGGCCAGCGCGGAGGCGTATTCAAGAAGAACGGCCTAAGCCTGGAGATTCTCTATACCCAGGGCGCCGGCGAAACGCAGCAGGCGGTGATCTCGGGCAGCGTCGAGATCGGGGTCGCACCGGGCATCATGGGCGTGCTCTCCGCGTTCTCCAAAGGGCGCGCCGGTACGCGTCATCGGCGCCGAAACGACCGGCGCGTCGGATCTTTTCTGGTACGTGCCGTCGAACTCGCCGATCAAATCGCTGAAGGACACCGACGGCAAGACGATCGCCTATTCGACCAACGGCTCGTCGACCCACGGCATCGTCACGGCGTTCATGAGGCAGTATGACCTGAAGGCGAGACCAACCGCGACCGGCGGACCCGCCCCGACGCTGACACAGGTGATGTCGAATCAGATCGATGTCGGCTGGTCGGCGCCGCCGTTCGGGCTGCAGCAGCTCGACGAAGGCAAGATCCGCATCGTCGCCAGCGGCAACGATGCCGCGATCTTCAAGGGACAGACGGTCCGCCTGCTGATCACCAACGTGCAGACCTTGCAGGAGCGCAAGCCCGTCATCGAGCGATTCATGAAGGCCTATCGCGAGACGATCGACTGGCTGTACTCGGACGACCCCGCCGCGCTCAAGACCTACGCGGACTTCGTCGGCATTTCGGTCGCGACCGCCAAGCGGACCCGCGACGGCTTCTTTCCGAAGGCCGCGGTCGATCCGGACAAGATCGTCGGACTCGATCAGATCGTGCAGGATGCCGTCACGCTCAAGTTCACGGCCGCGCCGTTGACCAAGGAACAGCTGGCGGAGCTGATCCAGATTCCGCCGCGGCAGTAGGCCTGTCTTCAGGTCGGCGTGCCAGTCGTGAGCACAGCGGGCACGCGCTTGCTCGAGGTCGAGCACATCAGCAAGCGCTACGACAGCGCCGGCGGTGCCATCATCGCGGTCGACGACATGTCGTTCGGCGTCGATCCCGGCGAGTTCGTCTCGATCATCGGGCCTTCAGGGTGCGGCAAGTCGACCTTGTTCAACATCATCGGCGGCTTGATCAGCGACTATGACGGCCGCGTCGCGGTCGCCGGCGCGACGGTATCCGGCACGCATCCTGCAATCGGCATGGTGTTCCAGGAAGAGTCGACGTTTCCTTGGCGCACCGTCGCCGACAACGTCGCCTTTCCGCTCGAGCTCGCAGGCGTGCCAAAGCGCGAGCGGCTCGAACGCGCGGAATCCTTCGTCGCGCTGGTCGGCCTGCACGGCTTCGGCCATCGCTATCCTGCCGAGCTCTCCGGCGGCATGCGGCAACGGGTCGCCATCGGGCGAACGCTGGCATCCGAACCGCGCATCCTGCTGATGGATGAGCCGTTTGCCGCCCTGGACGAGCAGACGCGGCTCCTGCTCGGTGACAAGGTGCTGCAGATCCAGCAACAGCTTCGGCAGACGACCTTGCTGATCACGCACAATCTGACCGAGGCGGTGCAGCTATCTGACCGCGTGCTGGTGATGACCTACCGGCCGGGCCGCTTGAAGCGCGTCGTCGCGATCGACCTTCCGCATCCGCGCGACTCCGAGGTCGTCGGCAGCGCGGCGTTCGGCCGCTATGTCGCCGAAATCTGGCAGGACCTGCGCGAAGAAGCCAGCCGCGGCATTCAAGAGGACGAATCGCGCGTCCTCCACGGCGGCAGGGGCCAATGAGGCAAATAGGCCGGACCGCAGCTCCGCCGCCGAGGCTCGGCCCGCGGATGGTCGGCCTGACGACGACGATCGCCGTGATTGCGCTGATCGAAATCCTTATCCGCATGGGCATCATCAATCGTTTTATCGTGCCGCTGCCGTCGCAGATCGTCGGCGCGCTGCCGCGCATCATCGCCGAGGAAAACGTGCTGCGCCGCTTCGCGCAGACGATGCAGGAGCTCTTCTGGGCGAGCCTCCTGCTCGCGGTGACCGGAATAGCGCTCGGCGCCCTGCTCTACCGCTTCCGACTGCTGCGTGCCGCGTGCGAGACCTGGGTCGCCGCGCTCGCGGCGGCGCCGATCGTCCTGATGTATCCGCTGTTCCTGGTGATATTCGGCCGCAGCGCGACGACGATCGTCATGATCGGCTTCGCTGCCGGACTCGCGCCGGTGATACTCAAGACCTTGGAGGGCCTCGCCAGGACCCGCCAGGTACTGATCGACGTCGGTAGAAGCTTCCGGCTCACGCCGGCGCAGGAGTTCCGCAAGATTCTGCTGCCGGCGGCGTTACCGTCGATTTTCGTCGGTCTCCGGCTCGGCCTGATCTTCGCGATGATCAACATTGTCGGCGTCGAATTCCTGATCAATTTCGGCGGGCTCGGCCAGCTGATCAACGAGCTGGCCGAGCGCTACGATCTGCCCGCAACCTACGGCGCGATCTGCTTCGTCATTCTGGCAAGCATCGTGTTCTTCGATGTCACCGGAAGGATCGAGCGTTGGCTGCGGCCGAACGAATGACCGGCAGGCGGGGCGCGGCGTCCTGGCTCGCCGTCACGCTGCTGCGGATCGTCATCATCGCCATCGTCGCGCTGGTCTGGCAAATGCTCGCCGCTTCCGGGCTGCTGTTCCGCGACGTCGTGCCGTCGCTGGGCGTGATCGGAAGCGCGGTATTTCGCCTGCTGGCCGACGAAGGCTTCTATCGCAACCTGGCGATCACCGTCGGGCGAGATTGCGGCCGCGCTCGCGATCGGCGGTGTCGCCGGCTTGGGCGTCGGCATTCTCCTCGGGGCAAATCGCTTCCTGTCGCGCGCTTACGAGTCGCTGATCTATTACCTCGGACCGACGCCGAAGATCATTTTCTTCCCGGTCCTGATCATGTGGTTCGGCGTCGGATCCGGATCCAAGATCGCGATGGGCGTGCTCTCGTGCTTTTTCCCGATCGCGATCAGCGCAGCCTCCGGCATGCGGCAGATCGATCCGACACTGATCCGCGTCGGACGGAGCTTCCGGGCCTCGATCCGGCAGATGATAGTCAAGGTCTATCTGCCGGCGATGCGCGAGCCGATCGTCAACGGCGTGCGGCTGGGCCTGGGTGTCGCGATCATCGGGACGTTGCTCGCAGAGACGAAATTGTCGAACCGCGGCATCGGCTACCTGATCATCCAGGCCTACTCGACATTCGACATGCCGCGAATGTACGCGCTGCTGATCGTCCTGTTCACGCTTGCTATCGGCGCGAATGCGATGCTCGGGGGGCTCGCCCGGTCGAGTTCCGCCGAGCCGGCGCCTGTCGCGACCAGGATGCCGGTACAATGAATGCCGCCACGGCAGGATGAGCGCTCGCCCGGGTGGTGAAACTGGTAGACACAGCGGACTTAAAATCCGCCGACGCCGAAACGCGTCGTGCCGGTTCGAGTCCGGCCCTGGGCACCGCCTCAGAGATTCCGACACGGATGTGGAAAGCCGACCATGACGCAGGCTCGCTTGATTTCCAACTTCCCACCACTGCGACTAGTGCTCTCCGCACCGGGCGGAGCCAGCTTGAACTATGACCTCGGCTCCATGTATGAGCGTGGTGAGGGCGTGCCACAGGACGATGCCGAAGCGCTGCTGTGGTATCGCAAGGCTGCCGATGAGGATTATGCCCTCGCCCAGTACGCGCTCGCGCGCATGTACAGTGCCGGCCAGGGCGTGCCGCGGGACGCTGCCGAAGCGCTCGCCTGGTGTCGCAAGGCTGCCAATCAGGGCTACGACCGCGCCCAGTACGCGCTAGCCAAGATGTACAGCGTTGGTGAGGCCGTGCCCCAGGACCATGTCGAAGCCGCGAAGTGGTATCGCAAAGCAGCGCAGCAGGGCTACGCGCACGCGCAGAACGACCTCGGCGTAATGTACGAATGCGGTCGGGGCTTGCCGCCTGATCATGGGGAGGCTGTCGCCTGGTATCGCAAGGCCGCGGATCAGGACCATGCCCGAGGCCAGAACAACCTCGGCTTCATGTACGAACGCGGACGCGGGGTGCCGCAGGACCACGCCGAGGCAGTCAAATGGTATCGCCGGGCGGCCGCCCAGGGGATTCCTCGCGCGCAACTCAACCTCGGCGTCATGTATGAACGCGGTCTCGGTGTGCCTCAGGACTATGCCGAGGCTCTTGGCTGGTTCCGCAAAGCAGCGGATCGCGATTTCGCAATCGCCCAGAATAATCTCGGCTACCTGTACGAGCGCGGATGCGGGACGCCGCAGGACCATGCCGAGGCGGCGAAGTGGTATCGCAAGGCCGCCGAGCAAGGTTACGCCCACGCCCAGAACAACCTGGGCGTCTTGTACGGAGTGGCCAGGGTGTTGAGCGGGACCACGCCGAGGCGCGCAAGTGGTTCCGCAAGGCGGCGGACCAAGGATTTGCCGTCGCCCAATACAATCTCGGCGTCATGTGCGAAAAGGGTGAGGGTGCGCCGAGGGACTATCGGGAGGCCCTCAGGTGGTTCCGTGCGGCCGCCGATCAAAACAACGCGAGCGCTCAGTTCAGTCTGGGAGCCTTGTATGAAAAGGGCTACGGCGTGAAGCAGGACTACGCCGAGGCGGTGAAGTGGTATCGCAAGGCCGCCGACAAGGGAGACGCCGCAGCTCAGCTCAATCTCGGCATCATGTACTACCACGGGCGAGGGGTGGCGCAGGATTATGTCGAAGGTCATCAGTGGCTCAACCTCGCCGCCTCGCGGTTTCTTCCTTCGGAGGCAGAGAAGCGCGATCGCGCCATCAAGAATCGCGACATCGTGGCGAAGAAGATGACCCTGTCCCAGATCGCGGAGGCGCAGAGGCTCGCACGCGAATGGAAGCCGGGGTAGTCGGCGCGCAACTACGCAGTGGCCGAGCGCGTCGGCCGACTCGGGCCCTGGAACCCCTATCGAAGCATCGTCGCCGGCCTGCTCCCATCGCGGCCCCGGATGAATCCCGTCCTCACGCTCGCCCTGCGCAGCCTGGTTCGCAATCGCCGGCGCAGCGCGATTGCGTTGGCCGCGGTGGGTTTCGGCGTTGCTGCGCTCATTCTCGCCGGCGGCTTCGTCGACTCGCTGCTGGTCAAGCTGCGCGAGGACACGATCTATTCGCAGCTCGGCCATATCCAGATTCGGGATGTCAAACCACCCGGTTGGCGATCAGGATTTTATCGAACATCGAGGCGAGCTCCCTGATCGCTCGCAACCCTCGCGGCTCGATTCTGTATCGCGGTCATTCAACGATCATCAACGGCTGGTCGTATTCGACCGGCGAGCCATCGTCGACCAGGATGCGGACGACCTTGCCGGCCCGCGGCGCGACAATGTCGTTGAACGTCTTCATCGCCTCGATCAGCAGCAACTTGTCTCCAACCTTCACCATCGACCCAACTTCGACGAATGGCTTAGTTTCGGGACTGGCCCGCAAATAGGCGGTGCCGACCATCGGCGATTTCACGGCGCCCGCAAGATCGGCCGCAGGCGGCTCCATTGCGGCGGAGCGACGGCGGAGCCTTGCGCGGGATTGGCCGCGGCAGACGCCGTTTGAGGAATCGCGGCGCCGTGCGCTTGCACGGCTGGCGCTCGCTCGCGCGCCAGACGCACCTGCAGGTCTCCGAGACTGATCTCGAGCTCGCTCAGGTCGTATTTCGACAGGATCCTTGCGAGCTGGTCGATCGCAGCGACCTCGACAAGACTTTGCGCAGACCCGGTTTGCACGCCGGACGGCTTCTTCATTTTCATTCGCTCGCGAACAGGAACCGACGCGCTGGTCAACAATCGGGCCTTCGTATATCCTGCCGATCTGGGCAAAGAAAGTGCGCTCAGTCGCAGCGGTTCATGCCCGGCGCGCCCAGACACTGACATCGTGAAACGCCACGCCGCCGTGTGGAGCGACGCTGTCGTCGCCGACGAGCGACGTTGATTCCCCATCCGTCAAGAAAGGCCGAAGGCGGCCAGACGCCTTCGCTGACGAGGACGCCCGGCTTCACGCCCTCGACTATGCGGGCATGCAAGCGCGTCCGGCCCGCGCTCGTTTCCCAGTTGCACGACGTCGCCTTGCGAGAGCCCGAGACTCGCCGCATCGGACGGATTGATCAGCACCTCGGGTCGCTGTTCCCGCGCGATCGAGGTCGGCGTCTGAGTGAAGGTCGAATTGAGGAAATTTCGAGCCGGCGACGTCGCAAGCTTGAATGGATGATCTTCGTCCGCGGCCTCGTTGATCGGCCAATGATCGGGCAAGCTTGGCATGTCGCGCCACGGGCCGCGCATTCCGTCGTTGGCGATGGGCGTGTCCGTCCAATCCGCCTTGAAGCGAAACTTTCCGTCGGGAAAGCCGAAACCACTGAGGAAGTGCGACTCTTCGAACGGAGGCTGCAAGTCGAGCCAGCGCTCGCTTTCCAGTGTCGCCAGATCGCCGTACCCTGATTCCCGCAGCGTCCAATCGATGATCTCGCGCGGCGACATGGAGAAGGCGGGATGTTCGGCGCCGACGCGTTGAGCGAGCGCGGCGATCACCTCGTGATTGGAGCGGCAACCCTCCGGCGGGTCGACTGCCTTGGGGGCGAATTGCAGGTGCTGATGGCCTCCGGCGGTGTAGATGTCGTCGTGCTCGAGAAACATGGTGGCCGGCAGGACGATGTCGGCGTAGCGCGCGGTGTCGGTCATGAACTGCTCGTGGACGCAGGTGAAGAGGTCCTCGCGCGAAAACCCGCGACGCACTTTCTCCTGATGCGGCGCGACGGCAAGCGGGTTCGTGTTCTGAATCAGCATGGCTCGAACGGGCGGGCCGCCCTTCAGCGCCTCCGCGTCGCCGGTCAGGATCGCGCCGACCCGCGACTGGTCCAGCCGACGAACGCTCGAGTCTCGGACGTCCAGTCCCTCGATCATCGTCTTTTGCAGCTTGTACACGCCGCTGTTGCTGTGGAAGGCGCCGCCTCCCTCGTGCGCCCAGGCGCCGGTGACCGCGGGAATGCACAGCGCCGCGTGCATGTTCGCCGCGCCGTTGCGCTGGCGCGAGAAGCCGTAACCGAGCCGAAAGAAGCTTCGTTTCGTCCGTCCGATGAGCGCGGCGAACTCCTCGATTTGTGCAACCGCGACGCCGGTGATCGCGCTCGCCCATGCGGGATCGCGGGTCCGCACGTGCGCCTCGAGTTCATGGGGCGCGTCTGTGTACCGCTCGAGATAGTCCCAATCGGCCAAGCGATCGCGAAACAGGATGTGCATCACCGCGCAGGCGAGCGCTCCGTCCGTGCCGGGCCTCACGCACAGTGCGAGATCGGCCTGCCGCATCGTTTCGGTTTCATAGATGTCGATGGCGACGATCTTCGCGCCGCGCTCCTTGCGCGCGCGAATCGCGTGGGTCATCACGTTGACTTGCGTCGCGACCGCGTTGGTGCCCCAGATGACGACGCAATCCGACTTCGCCATTTCCCGCGGATCGGCGCCCATCAGCCGACCGGTTCCGGCGACATATCCGGGCCAGGCGATCCCGACGCAGATTGTCCCGTGGTAGCGGGAATAGCGCTTGGCGTGCGTCAGGCGCTCGATTCCGTCGCGCATCACGAGACCCATCGTGCCGGCGTAGAAGTATGGCCACACGCCTTCGGGTCCGAGTTCGCGCTCGACCGACAGGAAATTGTCAGCGACGCGGTCGAGCGCCTCGTCCCAACCGATCGGCGCGAATTGCCCGCTTCCCTTGGGACCGACGCGGCGAAACGGCTGGGTGAGGCGATCCGGGTGATGGATGCGCTCCCAATAGCGCGCGACCTTGGCGCAGACGACGCCGGATGTGTAGGTCTGGTCGCGCGCCCCATGGATGCGGCCGATCGCGCTTGCCCCCGATCACCTCGACGTCGAGAGCGCAAACCGAGGGGCAGTCGTGCGGACAGACTGAGGGACGCCGCGTAACCTCGGTGATCGCGTTCATGAGCCTTTTACAATCGTCACGCTTCGAGCCGCCCTGCCGGTTCGATACTGAGCGCTCGCGCCCTCTGATTGAAGCGCCTGCGCCTGGCCCGCAAGCTCCCCTTGCATTTGCAACCGAATACAACTACTAAGTTGTAGCTGTTCAAACCGGTTCAGTTGGCCTTGGCGATTCGCTTATTTCTCAGCGCTTGTGTGGCCTTGACGGCGCTCGGAGCCGCTTGGGCCGGAGAAGGCGCGCCAAGGCCGAGGGGTCCCAGCCGGAGATCCACTACGCGCCGCGCGAAAACCTCGAGAGTGTCGATGCGCAGGAGATTGGCCGCGCCCAATTGTCCATTGATATGGCGGCTTATGTTCTATCCGACCCGCAAATCATCGAGGCGCTGACCGACGCGGCGGAACGCGGCGTCCTCATCCGACTCTATTTGGACAAGTCTCAATTCGCCGAGCACGGACCGACGCGCGGAGGCCTCGTCGAGGCGTTGCTCGCCCATCCCAATGTCGCCGCGCGGGTCAAAGGCGAGGGCGTTCTCATGCATTTGAAAGCCTATGCCGTGGATGGGGCGGTGTTGCGCACCGGTTCGGGCAACTTCTCCCGGTCGGGGCTCGCCGCCCAAGACAACGACGCCATCTTCATTACCGATCCGGCGGTCGTTGACGCGTTCGAGGGCAATTTCGAACGCATTTGGGCGCGCGCGCAAAACCTCGGGGCGCTTGATGCAACTCGCTGACGCCGTCGCCAGCGCGACCGTTAGCGAAGCCTTAGCGATCAGCGCCGTGGCCGGTTCGAAACCGGAAGCGGCGCCCTTCGCGCCGAAAGAGGCGCGTCGCGATGCGGAGGCTGCGCGATCGAGCCGGCCCGAACGCTTCTAGCGCAAATCGCCGCGGGGCTGCGGCAACCCGAGCGGCGTGTAGCGTTCGTAACGTTGATTGAACGCTTGGGCGCCGAGCACGCCGACAGTTTCCACGCCTTGAGAGTTCGTATCGCCTTGGCCGGCCAGAATTGATGACACGTGCCAGCGCCAGGTGGACGAATCGTCCGTGCTGGGGCCGGTGGCGACTTGGGTCACTCCCGCCGCGTAGCCCACGCCGCCTCCAATCGCGGTGAGAGCAAGAATGAGGGACTTACGCATCGTCTCCTCCGGGATCTTGACTTCAGTTTTCCTCGCCGCACGGCCTCGCATCTCCCATGCCGCCGACGATAATTAATAAAGTGTAAACACGAATTTGTGGCCCGGCTAGGGCGATTCGCTCTTGAGGGCGATTTCGCGCAATGCGTCGCCCGCCATTGTGCGAGTTATCCGTCGACCTTGCGTCAAAGCTTCATTGTCGAGCACGGCGACAAGCTCTCGCGCGGCGCCGAGCGAACGCTCGATCCTCAGCGCAATGTAGGCGATCACATGCGGCTCCACCTGAAGCTGGCGATCGCTGAACAGTTTGAAGAGAACCGCCTCGGTCAATTCGATGTCGGGCGCAGCAAGGCGGACGACAGGCGCCAGTCGAAGTCGCGACAGAAGGTCGGGAGTGCCAATTCCCCAGGCGTCTGGCGCCGTCCGGCAAGTCAGCATGAGCCAGGCGTTGTTTTGCATCGCGGTGTTTATCAGGTGAAAAAAAAGCGCCTCTGCGCGCGTTGCGCAGTCCGCGTCTTCGAGCAATACCGCCGGGCTCCGGCGCAGGCCTCGAGGCTCTGTTCGTTCAACGCCTCCCCAGCGAGACTGATGGCGCCGGCGGCGCGCGCCCAGATCGCTCCGAGGTGGCTTTTTCCCGCGCCTTCAGGCCCGACGAGCATCAACATGCGACCAGCCCAGTTCGGCCAAAGTTCGATCGCGGCGAGCGCGTCGAGGTTGGACGGCGCTGGCAGAAAATCTTCGCGCGCAAAGCTCGGCGAATGCGGCCAGCGAAACGTCAGCTGCCGAGGCGGAGACATCATTGGCTCTCCGGTTCCGCGCGGCCTCGATAAAGGGGCTCCCCAGATAGAGGCCGATGAGATGGCGAGCGACAACGCCGATCGCGGCCGCGGTTGGAACTGCGATGATCAGCCCCACGAAGCCGAACAATTGCCCGAAAGCAAGCAGCGCGAACATCAGCCAGACCGGGTGAAGCCCGATCGATTTGCCGACGAGCTGCGGCGAGAGCACGTAGCCTCGAGGAATTGGCCTGTTCCCACAACGCCGAGCGCCAGCACGAACAGCTTGAGGCTCGGCCATCCCTGAAAGAGGGCAAGGCTCAAGGAGAACACGAGCGCGGTCAGCGATCCGAGATAGGGCACGAAGCTCAGGACGCCGGCGACGACGCCGATCAGAAAGCCGATAGTCGAGCCCGATCAATGTCAGACCGAGGCCGTACCAGACTCCCAGGAACAGGCGACGATCGACTGCCCGCGGATGAAGCCGGCCAAAGCATGGTTTATCTCGCGGGCGATTTTTCTCAGGTTCTCGCGATGCTCGAGCGGAAGCCAGGAGTCGAGCTTCGCCATCATCCTGTGCCAGTCGACGAGAATGTAGAAGGCGACGACGGGGGTGACGATCATGAGCGACAGGAAATTGAACAGCGCCGCTCCGCCGGACACGAGCCGAGGTGAAAGCGTCGAGCAGCCATTGTGCGCCCTGAGCGACGAAGTCGCCGACTGATTTCTGGATCTGCACGCTCGACAATTGTTGCTTGAGCCCGAGCGCCTCGAGCCACCCGCCGCCGTATTTCTCAATGAACGCGTTTCCCTCCTCGACCGCGAACGTCTGCAATCGCACCGCATAGCCGGGGAGATGCCGGGCGAGGGCGAAAAACTGATTCCCCAACACTGGGACGATAAAAATGAAAAAGAGGACGACGGCCAGGACGAAAACAGTGAGGATGAGGAGCGACGCGCCGAGGCGGTTGAGCCGAACCGCTGAAGTTTGAGCACGACGGGGTCAAGAAGATAGCCGAGAACGATGCCGGCGGCGAACGGCGTTATGATTGAGCCGAGCAAATAGACGATGAGCAAGAGGGCCGCGAGGGCGAGCCCCCAGAAGAGGACCTGGCTCCAGGCTCATCGACCGAACCTCACGGCGTGTCGGCGGCTCCGCCGGCCGGCTGCAGAGATCCCACTTTCCGCCCCAGGGGTCGACAAAGACCACAACAAGCCCATAGGGCTCGCGGCGCGGTTTTTCCAGGAAATTGACGCCGCGCCCGAGCAGATGTCTTGTAGTCCCGCCAGAAGTTGTCGGAGTGAAGGAAAAAGCCGACCCGTCCTCCCGGTCTGGTCGCCGATGCGCGCCCTTTGCCGCTCGTCGCTCGGAGCGGCGAGCACCAGCGACGCGCCTGCGCCGGCGACGGGGCGACCACGACCCAGCGCTTTTTTGGCGAGAGGCGGTGTCTTCAAGAACGGCGAAGCCAGGACATCGCGGAAAAAGGCGAGCCCTCTCATAGCTGGGGACGAGAACCGTTACGGC
>CAWHEN010000002.1:0-121260 GCA_963828595.1 uncultured beta proteobacterium | reverse complement strand
GCGGGGACAGGATTTGAACCTGTGACCTTCGGGTTATGAGCCCGACGAGCTGCCAGACTGCTCCACCCCGCGTCAGAGCCGAGAATTATAACGCGGAGGCCTGACGCGGGTCAAGAAAAGCCTACAGCGGCTCGGTCTCCGCCGCGCCCGGGCGCCACACCAGCAGTCGGCTTTCGATGCGCGTTACGATGAAGTCCAATATCAGCGCGAACACGGTCAGTACCAGAATCCCGGCGAGCACGGTGTCGATGTCGAACACGCCCTCGGCCTGCTGGATCAGGTAGCCGACGCCGCGCGCCGATCCCAGGTATTCGCCGACGACGGCGCCGACGAACGCGAGGCCGATCGACGTATGCAGGCTGGAGAACACCCAGCTCGTCGCCGACGGCAGGTAGACGTGGCGCAGCAGTTGCCGGCCCGATGCACCCAGCATGCGGGCGTTGGCGAGCACGACCGGGCTCACTTCCTTGACGCCCTGGTAGACGTTGAAGAAAACGATGAAAAAAACCAGCGTGACGCCGAAGACCACTTTCGACGAGATCCCCAGACCGAACCATACCGCAAAGATCGGTGCAAGGATCACCCGCGGCATCGCGTTCATGCCCTTGATGTAGGGATCGGCCAGGGTCGAAGCCGTCGGGGAGAGCGCGAGCCACAATCCACACACCAAGCCAAGAAGCGTGCCGATCGCAAACGCGAGCAGCGTCTCGAGCAGGGTAACGCCCAGATGCAGGTAGATGCTGCCGCTTGAAAACCACGTCCAGATGCGCTGAAAAACCTTGAGCGGCTGGCCGAAAAAGAACTTGGCGCGCGTCGGATCGTCGAACCAGAACGGCTTGATCAATCCTGGCTCGGTCATTGCGTACCAGAACAGGAACACGCCGCCCAGCAGCAGCGCGTGGTAGAGCACGAGCCTGGCGCGCGGCATGTTGATCCTTATCGGCTGCGATGCGCGTTCACTGCGTCTTCCGGCTTTGCGCGTAGCCCTTGAGCACCTCGTCCTTCATCGCGTGCCAGATGTTGCCGTGGATCTCGACAAAGCGCGGCGTCATGCGGATTTCGTTGACGTCGCGCGGGCGCGGCAGGTCGATGACAAACTCGCCGATCGGATGCGTCTCGGGGCCCGCCGACAGTACGATGACCCGGTCCGACAGCGCGATCGCCTCTTCGAGATCGTGCGTGATGAACAGTACCGATTTGCGATCGGCAGACCACAGCTCGAGCAGCTCGTTCTCCATCAGCTGGCGGGTCTGCACGTCCAGTGCGGAGAACGGCTCGTCCATCAGCAGGATCTTGGGATCGAGGATCAGCATCTGCGCCAGTGCAACGCGCTTGCGCATGCCGCCCGAAAGCTGATGCGGAAAGCGGCGTTCGAAGCCCGTCAGGCCGACGCGCGCGAGCCAGGCGTGGCCGCGCGTTTCGGCGTCGCTCGGCGGAACGCCGGCGAATTCCAGTCCGGCCAGAACATTGTCCAGTGCGCTGCGCCACGGCATCAGCGAGTCGGCCTGGAACATGTAGCCCGCGTTGCGATTGATGCCGGCCAGCGGCGCACCCTTGACGCGGACCTTGCCCGACGAAGGCGCCAGCAATCCAGCAGCCACATTGAGCAAGGTCGACTTCCCGCAACCGGTGGGCCCGACGACCGAAACGAATTCGCCCTCGCCGACGGCGATCGTGGTGTCGCGCACCGCCGTGTAGCGATCGCCTGCCCGCTCGCGCGATGCGAACGTGCAGGTGATGCGATCTAGTGCGAGCGCCGGCTCCCTGCCGACGCCCGTGGCGGAGTGCATGCGGTTATTTCTTGTACCTGGCCAGCGCTTTTTCGACGTACTGGTTGTCGTAGGTCTGCGCGAGATTGATCGACGCGGGCTTGATCTCGGGATTGAACGCAGCGAGCACCTTCAGCGTGTTTTCGGCGCCCTGCTTGTTGAATCGTCCGTCCGGCGAAAACGCGTCCTTCACCTTGTTGTAGCTCGCCACGTAGCCGGCCTTGTCGCCCAGCAGGTATTCCGGCGGGACCGTCGCGACGACCTGGTCGGGCGTCGCCTTGTCGAGCCAAAGGAGCGCACGAACCATCGCGTTGGTCAGCGCCTGCACGGTGTTCGGATTCTTCTTGACGAAGTCGATCGGCGCGTACAGCGCCGCCGCCGGCATGTCGGGGCTGCCGAACACGGCCGCCGTTCCCTTGGCGGTGCGCGTGTCGGCGATCAGGACGATGTCTCCCTTGGATTCGAGCATCGTGATCACCGGATCGACATTCGAGATCGCGTCGATGTTGCCCGACTCGACCGCGGCGATCGCGCCCGCTGCGGTACCGACGCCGATGATCGAGACGTCGCTGCCCTTGAGACCGTCCTTGGCCAGCATGTGCAGCACCAGCCGGTTGGTGCTCGATCCCGGCGCGCTGACGCCGATCTTCATGCCCTTGAGATCTTTCGGCGACTTGTACGCAGCCGCCTTGCTCTTGACGATGCCCATCGAGATGGCGGGATAGCGGCCCATCAACGCGAAGCCCTGCATGTTGAGGCCCTTCGGCTGCTGGTCGATGGTGTTTTCCCACGCGCCCGACACGACGTCGGCGCTGCCGCCAACGACGGCCTGCAGCGCTTTCGAGCCGCCGGCGAAATCGCTGATCTCGACATCGAGCCCCTCGTCCTTGAAATAACCGAGACGCTCGGCAATGGTCAGCGGCAGATAGTAGAAGCCGGCCTTGCCGCCGACGGCGATGGCCACCTTCGGTTTTTCGATCTTGCCTTGTGCGTGCGCGATCAACGGCAGTGTGCCGGCGACCGTCGCGCAAACGGCGATCGCAAACGTGCGGAAGAGCTTCATGGAATCCTCCAGGTGCGAAAACGGCGCGGGCGCATGGTGTCGCGCCCGGATGCCCGGAATTTCAGGTCGATACGGTCGATGCTCACATAGGGCTCACAGCGTGTCAACGAGGCTGCCGGACCGCTCAAGCGGACCCAATTCAATGCGCCAGCTCGCGCGGCGCCGGATGAAGGTCGGTCGATTTTCCCGCTTTGACCACCTGACCGGGCAGATCGTGCCCGACGATCTCGCCCAGGCGCCGCGATGTCGCGAGCAGCAGGTCCAGGTCGACGCCGGTCGCATAGCCCATGCTGTGCAGCATGTGCACCAGATCTTCGGTGCAGATGTTTCCGGTCGCGCCCGGCGCGAACGGGCACCCGCCCAGGCCGCCAAGAGTGCCCTCGTAGCGCACGACGCCGGCGCTCAGTCCCGCCAGCACGTTGGCGAGTCCCATGCCTCGCGTGTTGTGAAAGTGAAGCGCGAGATCGAGATCCGGCCAGCGCTCGCGCACACGCCGCACCAGTGCCTCGACCTGCCGCGGGTTGGCCATGCCGGTCGTGTCGGCGAGCGTAACACCGGCGACACCCAGGTCGACATAGCGCGCGACGCCGTCGATCACCTGTTGCTCGGGAATGACGCCTTCGAACGGACAGCCGAACGAGGTCGCCAGCGCGCCGGTGATCGCCTTGCCGCTGCCGCGCGCGACGTCGAACACTTCGGCGAAGCCGGCGAACGACTGCGCGACCGTTCGCCGCACGTTGGCGCGATTGTGCGTTTCCGACACCGAGACGACCAGCACCATTTCGTCGACATCTGCGGCGAGCGCGCGCTCGGCGCCGCGTGCGTTCGGCACCAGCGCGACATAGCTGACGTCCGGATTGCGCGCGATGCCGGCCATCACCTCTTCCGCGTCGCGCAGGTTCGGCACCGCCTTGGGCGAGACGAACGAGGTCGCCTCGATTTTCGCCACGCCGGTCGCCGAAAGCCGGTCGATCAGCTCGATCTTCTGCCCGGTCGGCACCCATTGCGGCTCGATCTGCAAGCCGTCGCGGGCGACGACGTCGTGAATGAAAATTTGCTTGTCCATCGTTAAGCCTTTCAGATCGTCCCGGCCGCGCGCATGCGCGCGATGTCGGCATCGGCGTAGCCCAGCGTCTGCAGCACGGCATCGGTGTGCTCGCCCAGCGCGGGCCCGATCCAGTCGATGTCGCCGGGTGTGTCCGAGAGTTTCGGCACGACGCCGGGAAATTTCATCGGCGTGCCGTCCGGCAGTCGCATCTGCCGGATCATTTCGCGCGCCAGGTACTGCGGATCGCCGACGATGTCGGCCGCGGTGTAGATCTTGCCATGCGGAACGTCGGCTGCCTTGAGCGCCGTCAGCACTTGCTCGAGGTCGTGCAGCGCGGCCCAATCGCCGATGGCGCCGTCGATCTCCGCGGTGCGCTTGACCCGGCCCAAGTTGTTCGCGAGGCTCGGGTCCTGCCCGAGATCGTCCCGTCCGATCGCATGCATCAGCCGCTTGTAGATGCTGTCGCCGTTGCCGGCGATGACGACGCTGTGCCCGTCGCGCGTCGTGTAGGTGTTCGACGGCACGATGTTGGTGAGCCCGGTCCCGATGCGCCCGCGCGTCTCGCCGAAGATGTCGTAATCGGGGATCAGGCTTTCCATCATGTTGAACACGGCTTCGTACAGGGCCACGTCGACGACCTGCCCCTTGCCGCCGCGCGATTCGCGATGATGCAGCGCCATCAGCACGCCGATGACGCCGTGCAGCGCGGCCAGCGCGTCGCCGATGCTGATGTTCATGCGCACCGGCGGGCGGTCGGGGAATCCGGTGACATGGCGCATGCCGCCCATCGACTCGCCCACGGCGCCGAAGCCCGGCTGGTCGCGATACGGGCCGGTCTGGCCGAAGCCCGAGAGGCGGAGAAGAATCAGGCCGGGATTGACCGCCGAGAGCGCGTCGTAGCCGAGGCCCCATTTTTCCAGCGTCCCCGGGCGAAAATTCTCGATCACGATGTCGGCATCGCGGGCGAGCCGGCGCACGATCTCCTGGCCTTCGGCGACGCGCAGGTTGGCGGTGACCGATTTCTTGTTGCGCGCCTGTACGTACCACCAGAGCGAAGTCCCCTTGTGCAGCAGCCGCCACTGCCGCAGCGGATCGCCGCCGTCGGGCGATTCGATCTTGATGACCTCGGCGCCGAACTCGGCCAGGATCTTGCCCGCGAACGGGCCAGCGATCAGCTGCCCGAGCTCGAGGACCTTGAGACCTGCGAGCGGTCTTGCGCTAGTCGAGGATGCGGGCATCGTCAGATGTTGCCGCTGGCGCGCCTTGCGCGCAGCGCTCCCTCGAGATGCGGCAGCTTGTCCGCCATCGCGCTGCCGATAGAAAGCTGCGGGTCGGACGGCGGACTCATCTTCTCCTTCTTCTCACGCTCGGCGATGCTGGTTCGCGCTTGCTCGAACGCCTTGACGAACGAGTCCTCGAAATGCAGCGCCTGCTGAAAAAAGGCTTCCGCGAAAAAGGTCGCGTCGCTGTCGGTGCCGCAGCCGAACGACGTACGATGCGCCGCCGACGCCGTCATGATCAGCGTGTGGGCATCCTTCAGCGGCTCGACATATCCGCCCGAATAGCAGGCCGACACGATGACGATGCGCCACTTGATGCGAGCTTCATCGAGCATCTCGCGCAGCATCTGCGGCGAAAGCTCGTCGAGCTCGAGCGGCGGAAACTCGCCAGTGAGCCGATAGTCGCGGCTGCCGTGACTCTCCAGGAAGACCAGCACGACGTCGTCGTCGCGATCGATCGTCGCGCCGATCTCGTTCAGCGTCTCGCGCAGATTGTTGACCGTCGCAAGCGGCGTGTCGAGCACCGTGCGCGGATTGTTGACCAGCGCAACCGAACGACCGTCGGTGTCGAAGCGCTCGTCGAAGAGCTCCCGCGCAGCGACGATGTCCTTTCGGAAGACGTCCTCCGCCGCGTCCGGCGCGAAGCCGACGAAATAAAGATCGGTGACGCCCGGCCGCTGGTCCTCGAGATCAGTGAGCGCCTGGTCGAGCAGTCGCGGCTGCGCGGCCAGCGCCTCCTCGGACGCGGGACTTGGATAGCGCGCGTCGCGCGCTTCGGCCGTCGAATCCGAGCTCCACCACGACACTTCGGGCAGCAGCGGCGTAAACAGCCACATCGGACTCATCAGCACCGCGGCAGCGACCACCGAGCGCAGACCGTAGTGCGGCCGCGGCGGCGCGAGGCTCACGGCGGACGCGCGCCAGAGCCAGAACAGCGTCCACAAGGTGAAGATCGATTGGCCGCGCACCGCCTCGCCGAAAAAATCCAGCTCGCTTAAAGGGCCGCCTAGGGCGCGCGCAATCTGCAGCGGCCACTCGCTGGCCAGCACGATGACCGGCAGCGCCAGCGCGTAGTCCGGTTGCCGGAACGCGCGAGCGAGCAAGGTGGCAAGAAGTATCAGGATGCCGCCGAAGAACACCTCGCCGACCAGGCCCTGCATCGTAAAGACCGCGTCCGGGTCGCGCTGCACCCAGTCGACGCCGATGTCGATCAGTGCCGAAAAGGCGAACAGCGCCAGGAGCTGCGGCACGCCGATGCGGAAATCCAGCCGCGTCGCCGGCAACCCGAAGGGGATACGCCCGCCCCAGGCGAGGTTGCGACCCAGATCGCGAAGAAATATCGGCATCGACAAGCCGTTCTCTATCCGACCGCGCGTTCGGCGATGTACGACTTCACCGTGACGACGTCCGGAGGAAGCACCGCGTAGCGCTGCGGCCGCTCTTCGATGCCAACATATGCGGCCGGCCGCGCCGCCTGGCGGCCGAGCGCCTCGCGTATCGTCGCCGCGAACTTCGCCGGCAGCGCGGTCTCGATGCAGATCAGCGGAATGCCTTTCTCGCGCTCCTCGAGCCCGACCTTGATGCCGTCGGCGGTATGCGGATCGACGACGATACGATAATTGTCGGCGACCGCCTGGATTGTCGCGATGCGGTCGGCGTGCGTACTCCTTCCCGAAACGAAGCCCGACTCGCGCAGCTGCGCCTCCAGCGGTGTCCCGGAGAGATCGAAACCGCCGTCGCGCTCGACCTGGGCCCACAATTCGCGCACCCTGGCTACGTCGCGATCGGCCAGATCGAAAACGAAGCGCTCGAAATTCGACGCCTTGGAGATATCCATCGACGGGCTCGACGTCTGCAGCGTCTCGTCCGGGCGGCGCACGCGGTAGCTCGCGGTGCGGATGAACTCGTCGAGCACGTCGTTTTCATTGGTCGCCAGAATCAGCTGCCGGATCGGCAGACCCATCTTGCGCGCGACGTGGCCGGCGAGGATGTTGCCGAAATTGCCCGAAGGCACGGCGAACGAGACCAGATCGGTATCCTTCCTGGTCGCCGCGAAATAGGCCTTGAAGTAATAGACGATCTGCGCGGCGACCCGCGCCCAGTTGATCGAATTGACGGTGCCGATTCGCATGTCGCGCTTGAATGCCGCGTCGGCGCCGATCGCCTTGACGATGTCCTGGCAATCGTCGAATACGCCGTCGATCGCGATATTGAAGATGTTCGGATCGGTCAGCGAATACATCTGCGCCGTCTGGAACGGACTCATCCGATCCTTGGGAGAGAGCATGAACACACGAATCCCGCGCTTGCCGCGCATCGCGTATTCGGCCGACGACCCGGTGTCGCCCGAGGTCGCGCCGACGATGTTCAGGTCGCGGTCACCCCTGGCCAACGCGTGCTCGAACAGATTGCCGAGCAGCTGCATCGCGATGTCCTTGAATGCCAGCGTCGGCCCGTTCGATGCGCGGAGCAGCAATACACCGGGCTCAAGCGTCAGCAGCGGCGTGATTTCGTCGCTGCCGAAAGTCGCCGCGGTATAGGTGCGATCGATCAGCGCCTCGAGCTCGGGAGGCGGGATATCGTCGGCGAACATCGACAGTAGCGCGAAGGCCAGCCGGCGATACCCGAGCGGGCGGAGCTGCGCGAGCTCGGGACCCCTGAGCTTGGGATAGGTTGCCGGGACCGTCAGACCGCCGTCGGGCGCGAGGCCTTCGAGCAGGATCGCCGAGAACGGCTGCGGCGGCATGCCGCCGCGCGTGCTGATGTATTCCAAAGTGCCTAGCGCTCCGGCGCGAAGTCGACCTCGCGCACCGATTTCTGCACCCGCAGCCGCTCGACATTGGCGCGAATCTGCTCGCGCAGCGCGAGGCCGTTCGGCACCGCGTGCAGGACCAGCAGCGGCGTCGTGCGGTCGGACGAATTGAGCACCACGTCGGACAGACCGAACAGGCGCAGGAAGAACGGCTCGATCAGCGTCGTGTCCTTGACTCTATAGAGCTCGATCGAGTCGGTGCGCTTGGTGAACACGCCGCGGGTCACCCCGACCCGCTCGCTCGTCACCCGGTAGCGGAAGAACTTGAGCGTCAGGTAGCGCCAGAGCGCAACCATCGCCGGGACGAACAGCACCCAGAACGCCTCGGGTGCGATCATCACGCCGGCGACGACGATCGCGGCGGCAACGAGCGCACAGGCGAGGTAAGTGCCGAAATTGGTCAGCTGCGACGGGTTGCCTTCCCAGACGACCGTTTCATTCGTGGTTTCCATGTTCGACCTCCGCTCCAGGGGTCATGTTAACTTTCGCCACGCGCACAACACATGTCGCGTCGTCACCGCGGTGAAAGTCAGCCTGCCCCGGCTCTAGTTCAGCTCTTCCATCCGGATCCGTACGACCTTGCCCCGCACGGTCGGCAACTCCTCGATCCGCGCGATCGCGTCGACGACACTGCGTTCGACCGAGCGATGCGTCAGCAGGATGATGTCGGTCTGCTCAGCACCTTCGGACGGCTCCTTCTGGATCATCGCATCGATCGAGATTTCGCGATCGGCGAGGATGCGCGTGATGTCGGCCAGCACGCCCGGGCGGTCCAGCACCCGCATGCGCAGGTAATAGCTGGTCTCGACATCGCCGATCGCCAGCACCGGCGTGTCGGAAAGCTGGTCTGGCTGGAATGCCAGATGCGGCACGCGGTGCTCGGGGTCGGCCGTGTGCATCCGTGTGACGTCGACCAGGTCGGCGATGACCGCGCTCGCCGTCGGCTCGGCGCCGGCGCCGGGGCCGTAGTAGAGCGTCGGCCCGACGGCGTCACCCTTGACCAGCACCGCGTTCATCGCGCCCTCGACGTTGGCGATCAGCCGCTTGTGCGGGACCAGCGTCGGATGCACGCGCAATTCGATGCCGTCGCGTCCGTTCGACCTGGCGCGGCGCGTGATGCCGAGCAGCTTGATCCGGTAGCCGAGCTCCTCGGCGTAGCGTATGTCCTCGCGCGCGAGCCGCGAGATACCTTCCGTGTACGCCTTGTCGAATTGCATCGGCACGCCGAATGCGATCGCCGACATGATCGTCAGCTTGTGCGCGGCATCGATGCCGTCGACGTCGAAGGTCGGATCGGTCTCGGCGTAGCCTTTCGCCTGGGCATCCTTGAGCGCGGCAGCGAACGTCGCGCCGGTGGCGCGCATCTCCGACAGGATGAAGTTGCTGGTGCCGTTGATGATGCCGGCGATCCACTCGATGCGGTTCGCCGTCAGGCCTTCGCGCAGCGCCTTGATGATCGGGATGCCGCCGGCGACGGCCGCCTCGAATGCGACCATCACGCCTGCCTTTTGCGCAGCGGCAAAGATTTCGTTGCCGTGTGAAGCCAAGAGCGCCTTGTTCGCGGTGACGACATGCTTGCCGTTGGCGATCGCCCGCAGGACATAGGCCTTTGCCGGCTCGATGCCCCCGATCAGCTCGACGACGATGTCGATGTCGCGGTCGTCGACGACGGTCTGCGGATCGGTGTCCAGCCGCACGCCGTCGACGTCGCGGGTCGCGGCCTGCGCCCGGGCGAGCGTGCGCGTGGCAATGTGGGTAATGCGGATCGGACGGCCGGCTCGGCGCGCGATCTCCTCTTCGTTGCGCCGCAAGACGTCCCAGGTGCCGCGCCCTACCGTGCCCATGCCGAGCAACCCCACCTGCAGCGGCTTCATTGCGGCATCGGCCATTGCGCGCCTTAAGCCAGCCCGTCTTCGCGGAACATCTGTTTGATGCCCCGAATGGCCTGTCTCGTCCGGGCTTCATTTTCTATCATTGCGAACCGCACGTGACCGTCCCCGAATTCGCCGAAGCCGACGCCGGGCGATACCGACACCTTGGCCCGCGCCAGCAGCTGCTTGGTGAATTCGAGCGACCCGAGCGGCCGATACACGTCGGGAATCTTCGCCCACACGTACATCGATGCCTTCGGGATGTCGACCTTCCATCCGGCCTCGTGCAGCCCCTTGACCAGCACATCGCGCCGCTTCTGGTAGGTCATCGCGATGTCTGCGACACAATCCTGCGGTCCTTCGAGCGCCGCGATCGAGGCGACCTGAATCGGGGTGAACGTGCCGTAGTCGTGGTATCCCTTGATCCGCGACAGCGCGTGAACCAGATCCTGGTTGCCGACCATGAAGCCGATTCGCCAGCCCGCCATGTTGTAACTCTTGGACAGGGTAAAGAACTCGACGGCCACTTCGCGCGCTCCAGGCACCTGCATGATCGAAGGTGCTTTCCAGCCGTCGAAGCAGATGTCGGCGTACGCCAGATCGTGGACAACATAGATGCCGTGCTCGCGGGCCAGCGCGATGATCTTTTCGAAGAACGGCAGCTCGACGCATTGCGCGGTTGGATTCGCCGGAAAATTGATGATCAGCATCTTCGGCTTGGGAAAGCTCGACTTGATCGTGCGATCGAGCTCGGCGAAGAAGTCGACGTCCGGCGTTAACTGGACCTGGCGAATGTCGGCGCCCGCAATCACCGGGCCGTAGATGTGGATCGGGTAGCTGGGATTCGGCACCAGCACGGTGTCGCCCTGCCCCAGCGTCGCCAGACCCAGATGCGCGATGCCCTCCTTCGAGCCGATAGTGACGATCGCCTCGGTGTCGGGATCGAATTCGACCCCGTAGCGGCGCTGGTACCACTGGCAGATCGCGCGGCGCAGTCGCGGGATGCCGCGCGATACCGAGTAGCCGTGGGTGTCGGAGCGCTGCACCGTTTCGACCAGCTTGGCGACGATATGCGCCGGCGTCGGCCCATCGGGATTGCCCATGCCGAAATCGATGATGTCCTCGCCGCGGCGCCGCGCGGCCATCTTGAGTTCGGAGGTGATGTTGAAGACGTACGGCGGCAGGCGCGCGATGCGCGCAAACTGCGAATCGATCGGGGAAGCCATGCGGTTCCTCACCCCGCCAGCATAAGCGCCCGGACCGTCCGAGCGATGTGGCGGCGACTGAAGCTATAATCCTAACGGACTTAGGCAGTTACCGCAATGCACAACGACTTGCGTCCCCTTATGCACCCATCCTGCGGCCCGGCATGAAATTCCATCTCAACACCGCGGAAGGCAATTTGTTCACCGGTCATGGCGACGGCTTTGTGCGCATAGGCGAAACCGACTATCGCGAGAATCTGCTGGTGACGCCCGAGCAACTGATCAGCGGGTGGGCTCCCGGTGGCTTCGATGCACTGACCGAATCGGACTTTGCCGCGCTTGCGGCTCTCAAGCCCGAAATCGCGCTGTTCGGCAGCGGTACGACCATCCGGTTTCCGCATCCACGCCTGACGCGCGCGTTGACCGAGGTGCGCATCGGTCTCGAGGTGATGGATACGCCGGCCGCCTGCCGCACCTACAACATTCTCGCCGCCGAAGGCAGGCGGGTCGCGGCGGCGATTCTCATCGGCCGGTGAAGGGCCAACGCACTGCGGTCACGCTGCGATCAGGGCGCTTCGGCCGTTCGCGGCGCGTCGGTTGCGCGGCCGCCCTGCGCCCGGATAGATGCGAGCGCGGCGGCGAATCGATCGTCATCCGGCGTCAGATCGACATAGTCGGCGATGCGGCGGATTTCGCGGGCAGGGTCGGCGAGCATGTCGGAAAAATCGACGCGCAGGTGCTCGCGGCCTGCAAAAAACCGGTTGACTTCGTCCCACAGCCGACGCTGCACCGTCTCGCCCTTGGACTTGGCCCACCACCAGTCGGTGCGGCGAATCGACGCGATCGATTCGTCCAGCGGACGCCAGGTCCAGATAAAGCGGACCGCCGGACCCCAGGCTTCGACCAGGTCGTCGCCGCAAAGCGATAGCAGCGGATGCTTGGCGCCGACGTGGGTCGCGTGGCCCGCCTCGAGGAACGAGATCCAGTCGCTGAGCTTGCGCACGCGTTCGGCGGGGGGAAAGCGCTCCTCCAGTTCGGGCTCGTGCCACCAGCGCCGCAGTCGCTTCGCAAGGCGCGCCGATTCGTAATGGTCCATCCAGTACGGCGCGCCCATCTCGACGCCCAGGTGATGCAGCACACCCGCGGCGGCCGACGAGCCGGAGCGATACAAGCCGAGCATGGCTATCCGCGTTGTCATCGGCGATTGCGCCTATCGCCAAGCGTGATGCATCTTCAAAACCTCCACGGAAAAGCTTGTGCCCGGCGCGATTGTAATGCAGATTTCTCTCCTGTCCGCAGCAACGAAGAGACACATCGATGATCAGAGTCTACGGGACGTCTTTGTCCGGCAACTGCCACAAGGTCCGCATGGTCCTCGAGGCCCTGCATCTGCCTTATGCCTGGACCGAAATCGACTCATCGAAAGGCGAGACGCGCACGCCCGAGTTTCTCGCCAGGAATCCGAACGGCAAGGTGCCGGTGGTCGAGCTCGAGCCCGGCGTGTATCTGCCGGAATCGAACGCGATCATCTGTTATCTCGCCGACGCGTCGCCGCTGATGCCCTCCGATCGATTGCTGCGGGCTCGCGTTCTCGCGTGGCTCTTTTTCGAGCAGTACAGCCACGAGCCGTATATCGCGGTCGCACGCTTTCTGTGCCGCTTTCATCCGGACCCGCCATCGCAGCGTGCGCTGCTCAAATCCAAGATGCCCGGCGGCTATCGCGCGCTGGAAGTGCTCGAGAAGGCGCTGGCCGACGCGCCGTTCCTGGTCGGCGGGCGTTACACGCTAGCCGACATCGCCTTGTACGCGTACACCCACGTCGCCGACGAGGGCGGGTTCGACCTCGAGCGGTTTCCCGCGATCCGCAGCTGGCTTTCGCGCGTCGCCGCGCAGCCCGGTTACGTCCCTATGGTCGCACCCTGACGCCGCGGCGCGGCGCTCAGCACTGGATCGTCTGCCGGCAGTACTGGGTGAGCTCGCGCACGACCGTCGTCGCGCCGACCGGCATCCGCGCCCTGCCCTGGCCGTACTCCATCGTCAGCTTGAAGTCGTATTTCCGGAAGAACGCATCGAATTGCTCGGCGCCGACGGTGCCCAGCGCCGCGACGCCGTCGGTCGCGCCGTCGTAGTCGAGCAGGATCGCGGCCAGCGGCTGCGGCGCGGGCCCGCTGACCACGCGTGCGCCCGCGGCGGGATCGTAGACGCTATGGTCGGCGCAGCAATGAATCACGTTGCCGTCGGAGGTCGGCGAGCGCTCCGATTGAAACCGGATGAACGAGATGTCGCGCGTCGGATAGGCTAGCTTGTGCGCGCATATCGCCGAATACGAAACTACCGAGTGTGCGGGGCCGACGCCACCGGTCCACGCGTAACTCGCGCCGTCGGCGCGCAATACATTGTCGGCGGCCGCCACCGGCCGGCCGAGGTTGAGCAGGAAGCACGGCGTGCCCGCATAAGGGTAGTTGAATACGTAGTTGGTCTTTAGCGCGAGGTCTCCGAGTCTGATCGGCGCGCCGTGAACATCGACCAGCTTCGAGCGCCCGTACATGCGCGGCTCGGCGCCGGCCCAGGCGTCGCCGACCGAACCCAGCTGCGCGGCGCCCGCGACCATCGTGCAGACGCGCAAGAATTCTCGTCGTTCCATCGTTTCTCTTCCTCCTCGCTTGCGCGCCACCACGCGACGGGCAAAAGGCCGCCTGGTCGCCGGCGCGGCCCAAGGCCGTTTCGCCCGGCTACGGACCGAGGCCGGCGAGCACGCGCACGTGCGCCGTCGCGCTGCGGCCGAGCGCACTCAGCGCATAGCCGCCTTCGAGCGTCGATACGATGCGACCGCCGGCGTGCCGCGCCGCGACCTCGGCGATCCTGCTCGTCACCCAGCCGTAGTCGTCGTCGGTCAGCTGCAGATTGGCCAGGGGGTCCTCGCGGTGCGCGTCGAATCCGGCCGACACGAAAATGATCTCGGGCCGATGCGCCTCGAGCGCCGGCAAGCAAACCTCGACAAACGCCTTGCGAAAGGCATCGCTGCCGCTGCCGGGCGAAAGAGGCACGTTGTGCATGTTCGGACCCAGCGGCTCGACGCCCGAATACGGATACAACGGGTACTGAAACGTTCCGGTCATCACCACGCGATCGTCGCCGGCGAAGATATCCTCGGTGCCATTGCCGTGATGCACGTCGAAATCGACCACTGCTGCGCGGGCGAGACCGTGGTGCTCGAGCGCATGCGCGACACCGACCGCAACGTTGTTGAACAGGCAGAAACCCATCGCCCGATCGCGCGTCGCATGATGGCCGGGCGGGCGCACGGCGCAGAACGCCGAGTCGCGCTTTCCGCCGATGACGAGATCGGTCGCGAGTATCAGTGCGCCGGCGCCATGCCGGGCGGCCTCGAGCGAGTCTGGGTTGAGCGCGGTGTCCGGGTCGAGGTAATGCACGCCGCTTTCGGGGCTCGCCTCCTCGATCTCGTCGATGTAGTGCGCAGCATGTACACGCGAGAGCTGCTCGCGCGTCGCCGCCGGCGCGAGATGATGCTCGATCAGCGCATCGAGTCCCGAGCTGATCAGCCGATCCTGCACGGCATCGAGCCGCTCCGGGCATTCGGGGTGGTACGGTCCCATCGCGTGCAGACGGCACGAGGGATGGGTGATGTACGCGGTGGACACGGCTTCGGTCGGTCGCCCGCAGCGCAACACACCGCCGCGGCTTGGGGGTCGAGCGGAGTGTAGCGCGCCGCGAGCGGTAATGACTAGCCGCCGATTGCCCTCTATAGTGCTCGTCTGGCCAATACCCGCGAAGAATCAATGAGCCTGCGCCCCGCTGATACCCGCGTCATTCCGCTGCCCGAAAGGCTGGCGGCAGTCGTCGATACGCTCGGCAGCATCGTCGTCGGCAAGCAGACGCCCCTGAAGCTCGCATTGGCCTGTCTGTTGGCGCGCGGTCACCTGCTGATCGAGGACATCCCCGGCGTCGGCAAGTCGACGCTGGCGCAGGCCCTGGCGGCGACGCTGGGGCTGCAGTATGCGCGGGTCCAGTTCACCAGCGATCTATTGCCCGCCGATGTGCTCGGCGTGTCGATCTTCGATCCCTCGACCCACGCCTTCCGTTTCCATTCGGGACCGATTTTCCACTCGATCGTGCTGGCCGATGAAATCAACCGCGCCCCGCCGAAGACGCAAAGCGCTCTGCTCGAAGCGATGGAGGAGCGCCAGGTCTCGATCGACGGCAACACGCGGCCGCTGCCCGATCCGTTTTTTGTCATCGCGACGCAGAATCCGGCCGAGCAGATCGGCGCATACCCGCTGCCCGAGTCGCAGCTCGATCGCTTCCTGATGACGATCGAGCTCGGCTACCCCGAGCCGGCGGCGGAGCGCGATCTGCTGTTGTCCGGCGACCGGCGCGTGCGCATCGCGGAGCTCGCGCCTTGCGCGGACGCGGCGACCTTGATCGCCTGGCAGCGCGAGGCCGCCGCGGTGCACGTCGCACCCGCGCTGCTCGACTACGTGCAGGCGCTGCTTGCGGCTTCGCGCGGCGCCGGGGCAACGACCGCTGCGCATCGCGGCCTGTCACCGCGCGCGGGGCTGTTGCTGGTCGCCGCCAGCCGCGCCTGGGCGCTGCTGGCCGGGCGACCGATGGTGCTGCCCGAGGACGTGCAGGCGGTGTTTCCCGCGATCGCCGGCCATCGTCTCGCCGGCAGCGCGCGCGCCGGCGGCCCGCAGGCAAAAGCGCTGCTGCGCGCGGTGCCGCTGCCCTGAATCCGGCGCTCCCCGGCGATGCATCCGTCCACGATCTGAACGTCGGGCCGACATCCGACGCCGAATTCGCGCAAGGCGATTAAGGGCAACTGAGGGCCGGCATCGACCGACGATGGCAACGCTTCCCTTAAGCACGTCGTGGATCGCGCAGACGCGGCAGCGCTTTTGGCGACTCGCACCCGGCGACCGCGAGCCGGTGGTGCTGCGTCACAGCCGCATCTACATCCTGCCGACGCGCCGCGGCTTCGCGGTGATCGCGACGCTGGTGATCATGTTACTGACCTCGATGAACTACGCGCTGTCGCTCGGTTACGCGATGACTTTTATCGCCGCAGGCATGGTAGCGGCGGCGCTGCTCGCGACGTTTCGCAATCTCGCCGGCATCGCGAGCTCGCCGGTTGCAGCCGGCGAGGCATTTGCCGGCGGCGAGGTCGCGTTCACGCTGTCGCTGGCCAGCGGCAATCGCGAGCGCACCGGCATCGTCGTCGCGCCGACCGACGGCGCATCGGAGGTCATCGACCTGCCGGCTGATGCGACACGGCCGGTGGTGCTGACCGTCGCCGCGCCGCGACGCGGTCCGCGGCCCCTGGGCAGGGTGACCCTGTCGAGCAACTTTCCGCTGGGTCTGTGGCGAGGCTGGGCCTACGTCCATTTTCCTTTGACGGCGTGCATTTATCCGGCGCCCGAAGCCGCGCCCCCGCCATTGCCGACCAGCCGCCTGGGCATCGATCCGCAACGGGCGGCGCGCGCCGCCGATGCCGAGCTCGGGGGCTTGCGCGATTACGAGCGTGGCGACCCGCACAACCGCATCGCATGGAAAGCGGTCGCACGCGGTGGCGGCTGGTACACCAAGCAATTCGAAGGCGGCTCGGGCGGCGGTGCCCTCGACCTCGACTGGTCCGAGCTGCCGCCGGGACTGGATCAGGAATTGCGGCTATCGCGCCTGACCGCCTGGGTTCTGGCCGCCGAGCGCGAAACGCGTGCGTTCGGCTTGCGTTTGCCGGACACCTCTCTGGCGCGCGGACAGGGCGCCGGCCATCGCCGCGCCGCGCTGACTGCACTGGCTACGTTCGGCCAGCCGAAGCCGACGTGAACGCGAGCAAGATAGGCACGCCGCTGGCGCGCACGCAACTGGGCGCGCTCGCGGCATTGCTGCTGTGCGCGCAAATGCCGCTTTGGGCGCACATCGACCGCTGGGTCGCCTTCGCCGGCACGGCGCTGGTCGTCGCACGGCTCGTCTTTCCATTCGACCGCAACAATCTCCGCAACCTCCGCCGCTGGCTGCTGCCGGGGTTGGCCATAGCCGCCGCGATCGGCATACGCGTCGAATACGGCTACTTCATCGCGCGCGACCCCTGTGTCGCGTTCCTCTACGTCCTGGTCGGCATCAAGTTCCTCGAGGCCCGCGGCGCGCGCGACGGCGCGCTGCTGGTGTGCCTTGCGCTATTTCTCGCGCTGACGCAGTTCTTTTACGCGCAGACAATCCTGGCCGCCGCCGCCGCGATTCCCGCACTGCTGGCGACCGGTGTTGCGCTGGCGGTGCTGCGTACTTCGGCGGGTGCGACCGAACCGTGGCGACCGCATCTTCGCGCGACGGTACGACTGATCCTGCAGGGTATTCCGATCGCGGCGCTGCTGTTCGTTCTGTTTCCTCGCCTGGCCGGACCATTGTGGGGGAGCCCGCTCGAAAGCGGCGCGCGTACCGGGCTCTCCGAGAGCATGTCGCCCGGATCGATCAGCGACTTGTCCCTCTCGGACGAGGTCGCCTTTCGCGTCGAGTTCGCCACCGGGCTGCCGCCGCCATCGCAACGCTATTGGCGCGGTCCCGTGTTCTCGCGTTTCGATGGCGCCGTCTGGCGCCCGCTGTACAAGCTGCGCGGCGGTCAGTACGTGCCATCCGCCGGCCGACCCGCCGATTACACGGTGACGATGGAGCCGCATGGCAAGCTCTGGCTGTTTGCGCTCGAGCATCCGACCGGCCCGCCCCGCGCACCGAATCCGGACGCGCCGGCCGGAGTTCCGACCGAGGCGCTGGCCGCCGTGACCTACGACCAGCAACTGCTGGCCAAGGCGCCGATCACGCAGGCGGTGCGGTATACGGTGCGTTCGGCCACCGTCGGCACGTTCGCCGCGGTGGTCAACGATGCATCGGACAACCTGCAGCTGCCGCGCGGCAATCCGCGCACGATCGAATTCGCGCGCGACCTGCGCGAGCGCAGCGCATCGGATCGCGCCTACATCGCCGCGGTGCTCGACTGGTTCCGCACCGAGTCGTTCGTCTATACGCTGTCGCCGGACATTCTCGACCGCGATCCGGTCGACGGTTTTCTGTTCGACACCCACCGCGGCTTCTGTGAGCACTTCGCCGGCGCCTTCACGCTGCTGATGCGTGCCGCCGGCATTCCGTCGCGCGTCGTCACCGGGTACCAAGGCGGCGAAATGAATCCGACCGGCGAATACATGATCGTGCGTCAGTCCGACGCGCATGCCTGGGCCGAAGCGCTGCTGGACGGGAAGTGGCAGCGGGTCGATCCGACCGCCGCAGTCGCGCCGTCGCGCATCGAGCGCGGCATCGGCGCCGCGCTGCCCGCGGGTGAGCGCATCCCTTACCTTGCCAGGATCGAGATGACGTGGCTCAAGAGCCTGAGCCTGCACTGGGACAGCGTCAATTATCACTGGCAACGGGGATTCGTCGGCTTCAATCTCGAGCGGCAACGCGACTTCCTGCGCGAGATCGGGCTCAAGGGCGCACCGCCGTGGCGGCTCATCGCGGTGCTCGCTGGCGCCGCATTTGTCTGGGCAATCGCGGTGCTCGGATTCTCGCGGCTGCGTCCGTCGCGCATCGACGCCGAAGTGGCGTTATGGCGGAGAGCCTGCCGCAGGCTTGCGCGCGCCGGGCTCGAGCGCCGGCCGGACGAGGGGCCGCTGGCGTACGCCGACCGCGCCGCCGCACGCTGGCCGGCAGTCGCCGCGCTGATCAAGGACATCGCCGACCGCTATGCGATCCTACGCTACGGTCCGGCGGCCGGTCGCAGCGCGGACGTCGTCGCGCAATTGCGCACCAGCGTCGGTGCGCTGCCACCGGTGCGCGAGTTGCGCGCCTTCTAAAACCGTCGTCCCCGCGAAAGCGGGGACCCAGTGTCGTGCTGGCAAACGCCGCTGGGTCCCAGCTCACGGCCGTTACGCGGCCTTGGTCGGGACGACGGAGATGCTAGAGCAGCGCGTCGCGCGACAAGCCCTTGCGACGCAGCCTCGCCCGCAGCTTTTCGAGCGCCTCGGCCTGGATCTGGCGCACGCGCTCGCGAGTGACGCCCAGCTCGCGGGCGAGATGCTCGAGCGTAGCGACGTCGCAGCCATTCAATCCATAGCGGCGCTCGATTACCAGGCGCTGGCGCTCGGAGAGCTCGTCCAGCCATTGCTTGACCCAGCCCTCGATCTCGGAATTGTGCAGCAGCAGCTCGGGGCCCGGCGCATCCTCGTCGCTCAACTGGTCGCCGATCGACAGGCCCGAATCGACATCGTAGGCTGCATCGAGCGAGGTAACGTGCTCGTTGTAGCCCAGGACCTTTCGCACCTGCTCGACCGGCTTGCCGAGCAGATGCGCGACGTCGTCCATCGTCGGGTCGCGTCCCTGGCCGAGCATGCCGTGCGTTTCGAGGTGGCGCAGCGCGCGAAGCACGATATTGAGCTCCTTGACCACGTGCGCCGGCAGTCGGATCGTCCGCGACTGGTTCATGATCGCGCGCTCGATCGACTGGCGTATCCACCAGGTCGCGTAGGTCGTGAAGCGGAAGCCGCGCTCCGGATCGAACTTCTCCAGCGCGTGAATCAGGCCGAGATTGCCTTCTTCGATCAGATCGGCAAGCGTCAGGCCGCGATTCAGGTAATGCTTGGCGATGCTGACGACCAGCCGCAGGTTGTGCTCGATCATTTTCTGCCGCGCTTCGAAGTCGCCGTCCCGGTTGGCGCGCGCGTACTCGAGCTCCTCGGCGGGCGTCAGCAGCGGGCTCTGGCCTATCTCGTTCAGGTAGATCTGGGTGACATCGTTGAGGAAGTCGGCGCCGACGCCGACGACCGGCATGTCCAGCGGCAACTCGCGCGTCTGGGTATCGGGCTCCGGTGCCGCGGGCGACTCATCGTCGTCTGCCGCCGAATGAGCTCTCATGCGTGGCCGGGGCCGCCGCTACGCCGGCGGCAGGAATTTCGCCGGGTCGACCGGCTTGCCGAAGCGACGGATTTCGAAGTGGAGCTTGACCTGGTCGGCGTCGCTGTCGCCCATTTCCGCGATCTTCTGGCCCCTCGTGACTTGCTGGCCTTCCTGGACCAGGATTTCGCGATTGTGCGCGTAGGCCGACAGAAACGTATTGTTGTGCTTGATGATGATCAGCTTGCCATAGCCGCGCAAGCCGTTGCCGGCGTAGACGACCTTGCCCGGACCGCTGGCAAGCACCGGCTGACCGGATTTGCCGGCAATGTCGATGCCCTTGAGGTTCGCTGTTTCGGAAAAGCCGGAAATGACTTTGCCGGCTGCGGGCCACGCCCAATCGATGTTGACGCCGTCGATTTCGGGCACGCGCGCGGATTCGATGCGGGCCGGCGCTGCCGCGACGCTGCCTGGCGTCGTGGCCGGAGCGGTCGCGGGCGACGCGCCGGCAGATGGCGCGACGATCGGTGGCGCGACCGGCGGCGGCGCGGGAGGCGCCGCCGCGCTGCTCTGCTGCAGCTGCGCCAGCGCCTGCTCCGAATAGGGCAGCTTCAAGGCCTTCGGCTCGCTTTTGTACGCCGCGGTGTTGGCGCGGCCGGAAGGCGCCGCTCCGGTGAACGGCAAGGTCCGCGTTTCGCTGCCGACCGGCGCGATCGCAGGCGCGGCTGGAAGCGGCGTGGTCACGGCGGCGCCGGGCGCTGCGACCGCAGCACCGGCTTCACCCGGCGGCGCGAGCACGAGGACGCGACCGACGCGGATGACGTTGATGTTTTCGATGTTGTTCCACGCGGCAAGCTCGCGGTAATCGAGCCCATGGTCGAGTGCGATCTGGTAGAGGGTCTCGCCGCGCTTGACGGTATGGGTCGGCGGCGGTGCTTCCGACGGCGGCGCCGATGTCGCGGGGGGTGGCGCACCCTCGATCGTTTCAGGCGGCGGCGCGGCGCGCTCGCTGACCGGCGCCGGCGGACGGGTCATGCACGATACGAGCAGCAGTGCGGCAGCAATGGGCGCAAGCGCGCGGCATGAATGCGCGAAACCGAAGTAACTCATGCGAGTCCGGGAAGCAATGGTACGAATCTTACCGCGTCGAAGCTTTGCTCGCGGATACCGGCCGGCGCCTTTTCGATAACGGTCAGTCGCTGCGCTCCGCGTCCGTCGTCGTCATGGATGGCGAGCGGCAGCACCATGCGACCGCCAACCTTCAGATAGCGCAGCAATGCGGTCGGGACCTGGGTTGCCGCGGCGGTGACGATGACACCGTCGACTTCGAGCTCCTCGCCCAGATCCGCCGAGCCGTCGCCATGCTTGATGCGCACGTTGTTCAGCTTCAGAGCACGCAGGTTCTGCCGAGCCTTGGCGACCAGCGAGGCCACGCGCTCGACCGTGTAGACCTCGTCCGCCAGGTGCGCCAGCACCGCCGTCTGGTAGCCGCAACCGGTGCCTATCTCCAGCACGCGATGCAGATGGCCACCCGCCCGCAACAGCTCGGTCATACGGGCGACGACATACGGCTGCGAAATGGTTTGTCCGGCGCCGATCGGCAAAGGACTGTCATCGTAGGCGCGGATCGCCAGCGCTTCCTCGACGAAAATATGGCGCGGCACCGCGGCCATCGCGGAAATCACCGCTTCGTCGCGGATGCCCTGCTCGCGCAGGCGCTCGATCATGCGCGTGCGCGTGCGCGCCGAAGTCATGCCTATACCGCCGAATTTTTCCACGCCGGCGCTCATCGCTTCGCCCGTCCGGCGAGTCCGGCGACCGGGTGCGAAGCCGATCTACCGTAGCGCGGCATCATGCTTCGATCCATTCGGCGATGCGCGGCATTTCGGTGTGGTCGGTCAGGTCGACCTGCAGCGGCGTCACCGAAACGAAACCCAGTCCCACCGCATGAAAATCGGTTCCTTCGCCGGCATCGGCGGCGGCGCCCGCCGCGCCGACCCAGTAGCAGGTCTCGCCGCGCGGCGTCTCGGTCTTCACCACCGATTCGGCCTTGTGTCGCTTGCCCAGACGCGTGACGCGCACACCCTTGATGTCGGTGGCCGGCACGTCGGGCACGTTGACATTGAGAAGCCACGCCCCCGACGGCTTGCGGCGATGGCGCGAGATCAGATCGACGACGACCTTGGCCGCGGTTTCGAAGTGGTGGCCGGTCTTGCTGGTCAGCGACACCGCGATCGAAGGAATGCCCAGCAGATAGCCCTCGGTCGCGGCGGCGACGGTGCCCGAATAGATCGTGTCGTCGCCCATGTTGGCGCCATGATTGATGCCCGAGATCACCATGTCCGGCAGTTCGTCCAGCAGCCCGGTCACCGCGAGGTGAACGCAATCGGTCGGTGTGCCGTTGACGAACAGGAAACCGCTGGGCGCGCGGCGCACTGTCAGCGGCCGATCGAGCGTCAGGGAATTGGACGCACCGCTGCGGTCGCGCTCGGGCGCTACGACGGTGATGTCGGCGTACGGAGCGAGATCCGCGGCGAGGCGCTCCAGTCCGGGGGCGAAGTAGCCGTCGTCGTTGCTGAGCAGGATGCGCATCGCGTGGGTTGGCGGATTCGCGCCGGCCGATTTAGGCGCCGGCACGCTGCGGCCATTATATGCGAAGGCTGCGCGGAATCACGCGAGCGATCGATGCCGCTCGCCCCAGACCATCGGCTCGCCGCGCGAAGCAAAGCCGGCGTCACTGCGCTTGTGTTCGGGCCCGCGCTTGGCTTTGCGTCCGGACTTGCGTTCGCATTTGTGTCCGGGTTTGGGTTCGCGCTTGCCTTATTTGGGCGGCCAGTTGCGCGCAAATACGGCAGCCACTTTCGGATGCGCCTCGACCTTGAGCAGCGCCGCGTGAAACGGTGGCCGATGCTGGGCGAGGTGTGCGCGCGAACCCGACCACTTGGTCACGACCGCCGCGTAGAGATCCAGCGCGCCGATGTCGTTGCCGGCAAGGAACGGCCGCGCCGGAAACATGTCGGCAAAGATTTCCCAGTGCCGGTGCAGCCGCGCTTTGGTGCCGGCGCGAAGGTGATCCCTGGCGGCGTCGTCGATGTCCTGATAGAAGCGCTCGGGAAAATCGAGAACAGTGATCGCGGAATAGCAGTTAGCGGCGATGAAGACCAGTCCGCGGATCGCTTGGGCGCGCGCTGACTCGTCGCGCGGCAGCAGGGCCGCGCCTGGATGCGCGGCGTCGAGATGGATCAGGATTGCCGCACTTTCGGACAGCGCGCTGCCGTCGGGCAGCGCCAGCGTCGGTATCTGGCCGATCGGATTGATCTTGAGCAGATCGCGAAAGGCATCGTTAGTCTCCCACGACGCCGTTTCGACCATGCGATACGGCGCGCCTGCCATCGTCAGCGCGGCCTCGATCGTCGCCGATCCGGAGCCTTTCTTGCCGTACAGCGTATACATGCGTCCCCCTTTTTTTCAGGCGCGGATCGGCGATCGCGCACACGACGGAATCACGGGCCCGACCGCTCGCTCGCGACCGGCCCGTGATCGGATGCCGCTGTTGATATGGTCTATTCTGGTCGTGCGCCGCGACTAGGCATTCTGCCCGTCTGCCATCATCTTTTCCATTCGCTTTTGCATGTCGGCCACCGAGACGTCTTCCTTGTGCGTCGCGATCGTCCACATCAGGCCGAACGGATCGGTCAACGTACCGCTGCGATCGCCGTAGAACTGGTCCTTCACCGCATTCTTGACCTTGCCGCCCGCTGCGATCGCCTGTGCAAAACTCTTGTCGACGTCTGGCACGTAAAACATCAGGCTGACCGGCGACCCGCCGTATGACTGTACGCTGCGATGGCCCATTTCGGGCGACTCGTCGGCCAGCATGATATTGCCGCCGGCGATCTTGAGCTCGGCGTGGCCGATCGTGCCGTCCGGGCCGGGGAAGCGCATCACCTCGGTCGCGCCGAACGCCTTCTTGTAGTAATCGATCGCGCTGGCCGCGTCGCGGATGATGAGATAGGAGGTGACGCCGGCATAGCCGGCGGGAATTGGCTGGACCATGAGAAATCTCCTCGAGTATTCAATGTGGTTCCGGCGAATGCCGGAACCGGTCTGCTGCCTGCTTACTTCAACGCGCCCGTGCGCAACAGTCCCACCGCGACGCCCTCGATCGCCAAATCCATGTGGGCAGGATTTACGACAATCGGTTCAAACTCCGAGTTCTCCGGGTGCAGCACGATTTCGCGGCCGCGTCGTCTCAGGCGCTTGACGGTCACCTCGTCGCCGGCAGCACCGGACAGGCGGGCGACGACGATCTGGCCCGAGCGCGCGTCGGCAGTCCGGTGCACGACCAGCAAGTCGCCGTCGAGGATGCCGGCATCCTTCATGCTCATGCCGCGCACGCGCAGAAGGTAATCGGCCCGTGGCGAGAACAGTGCGGCATCGACCCGGTAGCGCGCCTCGACGTTCTCCGCCGCCAGGACCGGTTGGCCAGCGGCGACTCTTCCGACCAGCGGCAGTGTGCCCTGCACCGGAACCCCGGGGACATCCTTTAACCGCAGCCCCCGGGACGCGCCCGGCACCAGTTCGAGCGCACCCTTCTTGGCCAGCGCCTGCAGATGATCCTCGGCCGAGCTGGCGGTCGAAAATCCCAGGCCTGCGGCGATCTCGGCGCGCGTTGGCGGCATGCCTCTCGACTCGATGAAGCCGCGGATCCAATCGAGAATTTGTTGCTGGCGGGTGGTCAGGTGCGGTGCCGGCACGGGCGGACTGCGGCGCAGGTTGGCAAGCGGCCGGTGCGAGCGAGGTGGCATCAGCGTATACCGTATGTATAATCGGTACCGATATTATAAACGGGGATTCGCATCCGTCAAGCGGACACCGCCACCGTTGCCGCGGAGGCGGTCTGCGGCACGACGATTCCTTTCGCGATCGCGCTGACCGTGGCACCACGCATCGGACGCGGTGATATCCTTCTTTCGTTCACTGGGCGCCGCCCGGGTCGATGCTTCGGAGATGCGATGGATGTTGGGTCCGCCTTTCGACGCCTGCTGCTCGCGGCGGGAATGGCCGCGCTGTTCGCGACCAGCGCCGTCGCGATCGCCGACGGCAATATCGACCGCACAGTAATGCGCGGGGCGCTTCCCTATGACCGATCTTACGAGCAGCTGACTCCTGAGCAAAAGGCCGTTGTCCGGGCGGAATACGATAGCGTCGGTCCAAACGACGAGCCGCCATACCCGAAGTACGGACTGGCAGACGTGGCCGATGCGGTTTCACGCATGTCGGTACGCGATCCGATCGAGGGCGAGGTCATTCTTACGGTTCGCGTCGACGAACGCGGCGACGCCAAATCGGTGTCCATTTACAAGACTCCCGATGCCAGGCTTTCCAATCTGATCGCGTTGATGGTGACGCGAAGCAAGTTCAAGCCGGGATTGTGTGAAGGCCGGCCATGCGCGATGGATTACGTGTTCAAGTACTATTTCAAGGTCGGCGCCTGACGTCTCTTTCGGACGAAATCGAACCGCGCTTTGATCGTCGTGGCAGAACCCTCGATCGGATCAGCAAAGGCATGTCGAAGTTGATCTCGCGCATCGGCGCCTGCCTCGCCGTTGCGCTGCTGCTTGCCGGATGCGGCGGCGGCGGATCGGGTGGAACCCCGGCGCCGCCCGCGCCCACCTTCACCGATCCGGCGCTCTACTCGACCGCGGCCACGGCTTCGCTGCCGAGCGCCGTTGAGATCGGTGCCGTCACCAAGCACCAGCTGATGATCAACGGCACGACACTCAATTACACCGCAACCGCCGGGCATCTGACTGCCCAGAGCGTGACCAGCAACGCACCGGAAGCTTCATTTTTCTACGTCGCCTACACGCTCGACGGCGCGACCGCCGCGACGCGGCCCGTGACGTTTTTCTACAACGGCGGCCCCGGCTCTTCGACAGCGTGGCTTCACCTTGGCTCCTACGGGCCCAAGCGACTCGTAACGGGCGATCCTGTGACGACTGCGCCGACGCCGTTTCCGCTGGTCGATAACATGGAAAGTCTCCTCGACGTCAGCGACCTGGTGTTCGTCGACGCGGTGGGCACCGGTCTTTCGGAAGCGATCGCGCCGAACGTCAACCAGACCTTCTGGAGTGTCGACGCCGACGCGGCGGTGTTTCGCGATTTCGTCATCCGCTATCTCGCCGCCAACAACCGCGGGGCCTCGCCCAAGTTCCTGTTCGGAGAGTCCTACGGCACTACCCGCAGCGCGGTGCTGGCGAATATGCTGGAAAGCGCCGGGATAGGCCTCAACGGTGTCGTCCTGCAATCGTCGATACTGAACTACAACGTCGCCTGCGGCGTAATTGCAGCCGACGTCAGTTGCGCCGGCTACCTGCCCTCGTACGGCGCGGTCGGCGCCTGGTACAACCTCGACCATCCGAACCCTGCGCCGTCCGCATTGCCGACGTTTATCGGCCAGATGCGCACCCTCACCGCCGATCAGTACGATCCCGCGGTCACGGCGTTTCTGACGATGGGGACTTCGCCTCCCCCCGCCTTGCTGACGCAGCTGGCCGATACGACCGGCATGTCGCTTGCCGGCTGGCAGACGCATTTCAATCTCGATCCTGGCTTCTATCAGGCCAATCTGATCCCCGGCACGCTGATCGGGCTCTACGACGCACGGGTATCGGCGCCGCTCGGAAGTCCACTGACGATCGAGGGCGATCCGTCCAGCACCTTCATCAATGCCTCGTTCGCCTCGGCCATCACGACGTATTTGAATGCCGGTCTGCAATACACCAATCCGTCGAGCTACGTGCTGGCCAGCAATGCGATCCGCACCTGGGGTTTTGGGCACGATGGACATGCGCTGCCCGACACGATTCCGGACCTGGCCGCGGCGCTGGCGCAGAATCCGCAACTGAAGGTGCTGTCGGTCAACGGCTACCACGATCTGGTGACGCCGTTCTTCCAGACCGAACGCGATCTGTCGCGGCTGGGTCCAATGGCCAACGTGCAGCTGCGCTTCTACCTCGGTGGACATATGACTTATCTCGACGACGGATCGCGCGCGCTGGCAAAGGCCGATCTGGTGCAGTTCTACCAAGGCGCGACGGCGGCGCGATGAGACTGCGCCGTCCCGAGGGCCTTCCAGTGCCCGCCGCCTCTGCCTCTGGCCGGTCTTCGCGCCGCAAGCTCGCGCTGGCCGGCGCCGCGCTGGCCCTCGTGATGGGCGGGGTCGCATCCGTGTATGCAGCGACGGCTCAGTCGCCGCCTGCGACGATCGAGACGGCCATACGCGACCCGTGGGTGCCGCCGGAGCTGCGCATACCGGCGCCGGCGCCGGCACTGCAAGGCGCCGCCTTGCGCGCGCAGGTCGAACGCAAGCTCAAGGCGGGATTCGACGCGGCGGATGCCAACCGCAGCGGAACCGTGACGCGCGACCAGGCGCGCGCCGCGGGGCTCGGCTACATCGTCAAGCATTTCGATGACATCGACCGGCAGCGCGCGGGCGCCGTCAGTTTCGACGACGTCAAGCGCTTTCTGCGGGGGCGGGGCGCGCAACTCGACTGAGGCGACATCCCGCTCTTCGCTCGACGACCTGGCGCGCAGTCACGCCGGCGCGCGCAATCTCTGCGCGGCCAGCGCGTATCCGCCGGCGGCACCGTCGATGAAATGGACGTGGTTGCTTTCGGTGATCGAGGGCACGATGCAAGTCATGATCGCGGCCGGCTGGCGATGCATGCCGAAGCGCACGATGTTGTCGCGCTGCGCTTTGGCCAGGCGCTGCTCGATCCGATCGGCGAGCGCCGGCGTGCAGTCGAGCGTCATGCGCAGATTGTCGTCGTATTTGCGGAAGTCCGAATTCTCGACGACCTCGCGCCGGTAGACCGCCGGGTCGAATTCGCCGACCCGCATGCCGGTCCGCATGACCGTATACGACAGCAGTGTCCGGTAGAGTACGCGCAGACGCCACAGCAGCAGGCTCTCGCCGCGGCGGCGCGATGTGCGTGTCTCCAGCTCGGCCCCGGGCGGCGGCCAGCTGACGTCCGGCGCGTTGTCGGGGACCGGTCTGGCGACCTCGGGACTTCCTTCGAGCTCGCCCAGCAGCGCTTCGATGACGGCGCGAAACGCAGGGTCGCCGTGCGTTACCGGCACGACGAGCAGCGAAACGATCAGGCCGTGGATCGGCGGAATGTCGTTCCAGCGGCACGATAGCCCGGTCAGATCGGGACGCTCTCCGGGTGGCGCGGCCTGCAGGGTGAAGCGCCCGGCCTTCATCGCGCGCTCGGCCCAGGCCAGACCGCCCCCCGAGAACATCGCATACGACACATGCTTCGATGGCCCGAAGCGAGCGACGCTCGCCGTCAACCCTTGCTCATTGACCGCTGCCACCGGCACCAGCGCCGTACGCAGCGTGAGATCCAGCTCGTCGCGCGCCCATGCCGCGGTCGCCGCTAGAACAGCCGAGGCGGTCGAGCGGTCGCACGCCGGTACGGCGAAACTAGCGCCGTCGCCGCCGAAAACAAACGGGAACTTGCGGCCCGGAAGCGCGTTGCCGATCCCGGAGATCACCGAGGCGCCTGCGGTGTTCACCGACTTGTAACCGCCTGCAGCAATCGCCTGCGTCGAATCGACGACGTCGGTGAGCCCGATCAGCCAGTCATCCGGAAGCGGCCGGTAGCGCGCCGGATCCATGATGTTGGCGAATCCTTCGAAAACCGGCAGTCGATCGTAAAAGTCGGCGTTGTCCGGCATGGGCTGACGCGATCTCGCGCAAAGCACGGGAAAGCATCATAACCGGGACTCAGTTCGCCGCGCGCCCGCTGCGGCCGCCCGTGCGACAAATAACGGTCGCACCGGCATTCCACTGCGCGACCGTCCGGCCAACGCGGGCTAAAGCTGGTGCTCGGCGTCCTCGTGCGCCCGCTCGCCAAACTCGGCGTCGTCTCGCGTCCGCGACGTAAGCCGGCTCGCGCGTGTCCGGCCGCGTTCGTCGACGCTCCACGGGCCCGCGCCGGCAACAGCGAAATACAGAAACACGAAACTGTAGATCGCGGCAAGCTCGCCGCCGTTCATGATCGGCAACAGGCCTCGTGGCTGGTGCGCCATGAAGTAGGCAACCGCCATTTCGCCGGAAAGAATGAACGCGACCGGGCGAGTGAATAATCCAATAAGCAGCAGGAAGCCGCCCACCAGCTCCAGGAGGCCTGCTACGCCGACCAGCGACATCAGCTGCACGTTGTCGAACGACGCGACGTGCGGCACATGAAACAACTTCGCCGTGCCATGCAACATGAAGAGCCCGCCGGCGACGATCCGCACCAGGCTCTGCAGCCGCGGTGTCCAGACCGAAAAAAAGTCATTGTCCTGATTCATGTTTGTTTCACTCCTGATGGGAATTTTGCTGCCGGAACCCCGGGTACACACAGGTTCGACAGCGGAATTGCCGGCAGGTTGCGGCCGTCAGAGCGGCCCACGGCCCGGCAGGCGGCGGACGGCGCGCGGCCCTCCGCGCGTGGCGCCGCGGTCAGCCGCTGTTACGCAAGCCGGCGGCCAGTCCGTTGATCGTCAGATGGATGCCGCGCTTGGTGCGGACGTCGGTCTGGCCGGCCCGATAACGGCGCAAAAGCTCGACCTGGACATGATTGAGCGGATCGAGGTACGGAAACCGGTTGCGGATGCTGCGTGCGAGCGTCGGATTGTCGTCCAGCAATCCGCTCTGTCCGGTCACCTGCAGCAGCCAGTGCACGGTGCGCCGGTGCTCGGCCACGAGTCTCGGGTAGATTGCTTCACGCACCGCCGCATCGGTCACCAGGTCCGTGTAACGCGAGGCGATCGCGAGGTCGGTCTTCGCCAGCACCATGCTCATGTTCGACAGCATGCTGCGGAAAAACGGCCAGCGCCGGTGCATGTCCCGCAGCGTCGCTATGCGCTCGTCCCGCGCCGAGGGTTCTTCGGCGAGCCAGGCTTCGACCGCGGTGCCGAAACCGTACCAGCCGGGCAAGGTCAGCCGGCATTGACTCCAGCTGAATACCCAGGGAATCGCGCGCAGATCCTCGATGCGCTGCGATGGCCGGCGCGACGCGGGCCGGCTGCCGAGATTCAGCTCGGCGATTTCCGCAATCGGCGTCGACGCGCGGAAATACGCCAAAAACTCCGGCGTTTCGTAGACCAGCTTGCGGTAGGCGTCGAACGCGAATCCGGACAGCGCGTGCATCGCATCGTGAAACCCGCGCTCATGGTCGGTATCGTCGCGATCGCGCACCAGCGTCGCTTCGAGCGTTGCGGCGACCAGGGTTTCGAGATTGCGCCGTCCGAGCTCCGGATCGGAATACTTGCTGGCGATGATCTCGCCCTGCTCGGTGACTCGGATGGCGCCGTTCACGCTGCCGGACGGCTGCGCCAGTATCGCTTCGTAGCTCGGCCCGCCGCCGCGACCGACGGTTCCGCCACGGCCGTGGAACAGGCGCAACTTGACGTCGAAGCTGCGAAATGTATCGACCAGCTTGATCTCGGCCTGGTACAGCGCCCAGTTCGCCGTCACGAAGCCGCCATCCTTGTTGCTGTCTGAATAGCCGAGCATCACTTCCTGCCAGCCGCCGCGGCTCGCTAGCCAGCGCTGGTACAAGGGCAGCCGAAACGCCGAAGCCATCACTTCACCGCAACGCTCGAGATCGGCTATCGTTTCGAACAGCGGAACGATATTGACCGCGAGCCGGTTCGGCGTCAGCAAGCCGACTTCCTTCAGCATGATTGCAACTTCGAGCAAGTCGGAGAGCGACTGGCACTTGGAGATCACGTAATTAGGCAGCGCCGCGGAGCCGAAGCGCTGGTGTATATCGGCCGCGGCATGCAGAATCGCGATCTCACTCTGCAGCGTCGGCGAGCGCGCCACATGCGGCGTGTCGAGCAGGCGCGGGTTGCCGAGCTCGGCGATCAGCAGGCGGACCCGCTGCGCTTCGTCCAGCGCGACATAGTCGGAATGGACGCCGGCCCGCGCCAGGAGCTCGCCGACGACCTCCGCGTGCACGTCGGAATTCTGACGCAGGTCGAGCGCCGCCAGATGAAAGCCGAACACGCTGACGGCCCGACGAAGCAGCCGCAGGCGGCCAGCCGCCAGCTGCTCGGCGCCATGCGTCGCCAGCGACTCGGCGATCACATCGAGGTCGGCGAGAAATTCCACCGGTGCCCGATAGCGATGGGAGCACGGCATGAGGCGCGCGCGGCGGCGTGCAGTTGGCAAGCTCGCGCGCGGTCGCCGCGAGTCTCGCATAGATCCCCGTCAGCGCCTGCCGATAGGGCTCGTCGCCGCGATGCGGATTCGGATCCTGCGCGGCGGCCGCGAGCGCGAGCAGCCGCTCCGTCGGGGTTACCAGGCGATTCGACAGCGACAGCTCGGCGCCGAGCTGGTGGACCTCGGCCAGGTAATGCAGCAGGACGAGCGACGCCTGCGCGCGGCTCGCGTATTGCAGCGTCTCGGCGACGACGAACGGGTTGCCGTCGCGATCGCCGCCGATCCACGAGCCCATCCGCAACAGCGGCGGCGCCGCGAGCGCGGTCCCATAGTCGAGCGCGAAGCGATCTTCGAGCGCCGTATACAGCCGCGGAATCTCGTCGAGAAAAGTGTAACGGTAGTAAGCGAGCCCGTTGTCGATCTCGTCGCTGACCTGCAGCGTGGTCAGGCGGACCATCGCCGTCTGCCACAGCGACAGCACCTGCCGATAGAGCCCGGCCCGCATCGCATCGTCCTCTTCCGGCGTCAGCGTGCTGCGGTCGCGCCATTGCAGCAGCCTGGCGATTTCACGCTCGGCATCGAGAATGCTCTTGCGCTGGACTTCGGTCGGGTGCGCGGTGAGCACCGGACTCACCAGCGCCTCCGCGAGGACGGCGCGCAGTGCCGATTCGCCGATGCCGGCCGCGCGCAGCCGGTCCAGCGCATGGGCGATGCTGCCCGCCTGCGGCGGCGAGCCGGCGATCGCGTGTGCGCGCCGCCGCCGGTTCTGGTGGACGTCTTCGGCGATATTGGCCAGATGCGAGAAATAGCTGAACGCGCGAACGACGTCGAGCGTTTGTGCGATCGGCAGCTCATTCAGCAAACCGGCGAGCTCGTTCTTGATCGACGGCGCGTCGTCGGCCGAGGCACGGCGCAGACCGATTGCGGTTTGCCGGATCGATTCGATGCGCGCATAGCCGCTCTCTCCCGTCTGCGCGCGCAGCACATCGCCAAGCAGACGTCCCAGCAGACGCGTGTCCTCCTTGAGCGGCAAGTCCTTGTCGACGGCCGTATCCATTCGCAGCAACCCTCGGATCGAAGCCCGATTGTATAAGTTTCCAACTGCGTCTTAATCGATTATTCTGCCTCCATCGAATTCTGGTGTTGGCGAAGCAACCATGAGCACGCCGCAATCCGCAGCGCCGATGCACGCGCTGGAAGAGCATCGCGCCGCGCTCGCCGGGCGCACGCTGACCGAGCTGTTCGCCGCCGACGCGCACCGGTTTTCGCGGCTGTCGCTGTCGTGGGACCAGTGGCTCGCCGACTGGTCGAAGCAACGCGTGACGCCGCAGGCGATCGATGCGCTCGTCGCGTATGCGCACGAACGCAACCTGCCGGAATGGATCTCGGCCCTGTTCAGCGGCGAAAAGATCAACCTGTCCGAAGGCCGGCCGGTGTTGCACACCGCGCTGCGGCAGCAGGACGACACGCCGCTTCTGGTCGACGGCAGCGACGTGATCGCGCAGGTTCGCGCTGCGCAGGCGCGCGTGCGCACGCTGGCGTCGCAGGTCCGCGGTGGCTTGCGCCTGGGCGCGAGCGGCAGGCCGCTGCGTCATGTGATCGCGATCGGCATCGGCGGCTCCGACCTCGGACCGAAGCTCGTCTGCGATGCGCTCGCCCAGCCGCGGAACCACCGCGGCGACGGCGCCGACGTCGCATTCGTCTCCAACGTCGATCCCGAGCACCTGACGCGCGCGCTGGCCGGGCTCGACCCGGCGACGACCTTGTTCATCGTAACCTCGAAGACATTCACGACCGGCGAAACGCTCGCCAACGCGCATGCGGCGCGCGCGTGGCTGGCGCATGCGCTGGGCGCCGGCAGCGCGCTTGGCGCGCATTTCGTCGCGATCACCAGCAACGACGAGGCGGCGCGCGCATTCGGCGTCGCGGGAACCGACATACTGCCGATCTGGGACTGGGTCGGTGGCCGCTATTCGCTTTGGTCGCCGGTCGGACTGCCGATCGCGATTCGCTGCGGCTGGGACGCCTATGCGGAGCTCCTCGCCGGCGCCGCCAGCATCGATCGGCATTTTCGGGAGACGCCGCTCGAACGCAATCTGCCGGTGCTGCTGGCGCTGGTCGATTTCTGGAATGCGCGCATGCTGGGCTTCCCGCAACGGATCGTCGCGCCCTACGCCGAGGCGCTCAAGCTGTTGCCGAGCTATCTGCAGCAGCTGACGCTCGAAAGCAATGGGAAGTCGGTGCTGCGCGACGGATCACCGGTCGACGGGCCGACGGCGCCGGCGCTCTGGGGCGGTCCCGGCACCGACGGTCAGCACGCCTACTTCCAGTGGCTGCACCAGGGCACGTCGATGGCAGCCGTCGAGTTCATCGTCCCGGTGCGCGCCGCCCACCCGCTGGGCGAGCAGCAGGCGCTGCTGATCGCGAATGCGCTGGCGCAGGCGCAGGCCCTGATGCGCGGCAGGTCGCTCGACGAGGCACGGGCCGAAGTCGCGCGCGTAGCGAAGGACGCCGCGCCGGGCACGGCCGATGCGCTCGCCGCCAATCGCGTCTGTCCCGGCAACCGTCCATCGACAACGCTGCTGCTGCCGGAGCTCAATGCGCGGCGACTGGGCCAGCTGATCGCGCTGTTCGAGCACCGGACCTTTGTCGAAGGCGTCCTGCTGGGCATCAATTCGTTCGATCAATGGGGCGTCGAGCTGGGCAAAGCGCTGGCCGCGCCGCTTTTCAGCGCGCTGAAGAGCGGCGTCGAGCCGCACGGCGCCGATGCATCGACGCTCGGTCTGGCTGCGCACGTCAACGCGCTGAATCGCCCGCGCTAGGGTCGCCCGCAGCCGGCGTCTTATCGGCCGGCGTCGCGGCCGGAGTCGCATCGGGCCGAGTCGGCACCTCGCTGCGCGTCGCCTCGCCGCGCGCCGCGACCAGCGCCTGCGCCAGCTGCCATACCGCCGTCGCATAGAGCCGGCTGCGGTTGTAGCGCGTCAGCACATACCAGTTGCCGAATGCCAGCCAATAGCTGGGCCCATCGGCTTCCTCCAGCATCAGCAAGCCCACGGGATCGGAACCGGGATCGGCCGGCAACGGGTCGGCGTCGACGCCGTCGCGTGTCCAGGCGTCGAGCGGCCGCCGCTCGCTGACGCCGCCGTCGAGCTTGCGCAACACGGATTCGCTCGCCGCCGGATCGACCCTCGCCTGGGCGAGCACCGGCGCGCCCGACTGCCAATCATGCCGCGCCAAATAGTTGGCAACGCTGCCGATCGCATCAGCCGGTTCGTCCGAGAGGTCGATCCGGCCATCGCCGTCGTAGTCGAGGGCGTAGGCCCGGACGCTCCCGGGCATAAATTGCGGCAGGCCCGATGCACCGGCGTACGAACCTTTGGGCAGTAACGGCGAAATGCCCTGGTCGCGCGCGAGCAGCAGAAACTGCCTGAGCTCGTTCCGGAAAAAATCGCTGCGTCGCGGATAGTCGAAGGCGAGCGTGGTCAGCGCGTCGAACACCCGGTAGCTGCCGGTGTTGCGGCCATAGAACGTTTCCACGCCGATGATCGCGACGATCACCTCGGCCGGAACGCCGAATTCGCGTTGCGCGCGCGCAAGTGTTGCCGCATTGGTCCGCCAGAACTCGAGACCGCCGTCGATGCGCTCGCGGCTCAAGAATTGCGGCGCGTATTCGTACCATTTCGGCGGTGAGAGCACCGGCCGCGACATCGCGGCGACGATTCGCGGCTGATAGCGCGCATGCGCGAACAGATGCGCGAGGTCCCGGCGCGCGAATCCGTGCTCGGCGACGAGCTCGGCGATGAAGGCGCGCGTCTCGGGGCGCTGGTCGTAGCGCAGCGGCGCGACGCCTTCCGTCGCCGCGGCATCGAGCGCCGTCACGACCAGCATCGGCAGCGAGAACAGCAAGCACCGGCGAGCGCCGCGCGCCGTTGCGACGAGCATCGCGACGGCCCGCCGCGCACGCGGCGCAGGCGCGACCGTGGCGGCTCGCTCAGGGAACAAGATCATGCGCGGCGAATGTTATCATCCGCGCGCCGTCAGCTTGGCATTCCTCATCGGGCGTTTTCGACAGACTTTCGCCGATGCTCTATCCGCTGTTTCGACCGCTGCTGTTCACGCTCGATCCCGAGACCGCGCACGACGTCGCTTTCGCCGCGCTCGATGCCGCCGTGGCCAGCGGCGCCGCGCAGCTGACCGCACCGCGCGTGCCGGCGTCGCCGGTCGTGGCGATGGGCCTCGAATTTCCCAACCGCGTCGGACTGGCCGCGGGGCTGGACAAGAACGCAGCGCATATCGACGGCCTGGCAACGCTCGGATTCGGATTCATCGAATGCGGCACGGTGACGCCGCGCCCGCAGCCGGGCAACCCGAAGCCGCGCCTGTTCCGCCTGCCCGAGGCCCAGGCGCTGATCAATCGGATGGGGTTCAACAACGACGGCGTCGATCGCTTTCTGGCCAACGTCGCGCGCTCGCGCTTCGCGGCCAAGCGCGGCGGTATTCTGGGATTGAACATCGGCCGCAATTTCGACACGCCCAACCAGCGCGCCGCTGACGACTATCTGACGTGTCTTTCGGCAGTCTACGGCGACGCGAGTTATGTGACGGTCAACATTTCCTCGCCGAATACGTCGGGCCTGCGCGAGCTGCAGGATGGCACCGCGCTGCAGCCGCTGCTGGCGGCGCTGAAGGCCGAACAGGCGAAGCTTGCGCAAAAGCACGGCAAATACACGCCTCTGGTGGTCAAGATCGCTCCAGACCTGTCGGTGCCGGACATCGAGCGGATCGCGCGGACGCTGGTCAAACAACGGATCGACGGCGTCATCGCGACCAACACGACCATCGATCGCAGCACGGTCGGCGCCTTGCCGCACGGCGGCGAAGCCGGCGGGCTTTCCGGCGCGCCGCTGCGCGAAAAATCAACGGCTGCGATTCGCGCGCTGGCGCATGCGCTCGACGGCGCGATGCCTATCGTCGGCGTCGGCGGCATCATGTCGGGCGAGGACGCGCGGGAAAAGATCGCGGCGGGCGCGACCCTGGTGCAGCTCTATACCGGGCTGATCTATCGGGGACCGCAGCTTGTCGTCGAAATCGCCGAGGCGCTGGCGCAGCGCTAGCAAACCGAAGCGGAGGCTACGCGGGCTGCGCCGCAACGGTCCCGTCGTCGGCGAATTTCTCTTCCAAGGTCGCCATCATGCTGGTGAACGCGCGGTCGACCAGCGGCTCGGCTTCGACCAGCCGGGCGCGATCGTTGCGGAAACGCTCGGCCAATTCGTCTGCCGACAGCGAGACGGCTTTCTGTCCCTGGCGGTTGGTGAACAGATAAGTGCCGCGCAACGGACTCACCCATGCCAGCTTGGCGAAAGCGAGCTGTCCGTCCTCGCCTTCGAACTCGACCCACATGCCGCGGTCGAGCGTCGCGGCGATTTCGGCAAAGCGGTCCTGCGGGACCTCGGGCGCCGGCTCGGGTGGCGGTGGCGCAGGTGCCGGCGCCATCGCTTCGGACAGCTTGCGCGCTTTGGCAGCGGTCTCCACGTCGCCCTTGGCGGTGGCTTCTTCAGCCGCGGCGGCGGCGGCTTCGGCGACCGCGGTCGTCGGCATCGGCGCTGTGGCGAGGCTCGGCTTGACCGCGGCGGCGTGCGCCTCGACCAGGTTGGTCATGAACTGCTCGCGCCCACCCGGCTCCCAGGCGACATTCACCAGGCCGCCTTGCAGGCGCTTCAACAGATTGCGCAGCATCGCGACCAACCGCTTACGCTCCTCGGTATCGCGCTTGGGCTGCACGCTCCAGATCAGATCATCCAGCGTCGAAAGCGCCGACGTCCATCCTTCGCTGGTCTCGCCGTCGCGCAGATAGCGTTGCGTCAGCGTCGCCGTCCACTGCTCGCGCAGGAAGTCGGCGAGGAATGTCGGCGTCGCATGCTGCCGCAGACGCAGCTCGACCTCGGCGTGCGCAACCGACTGCGCGATCTCCAGACGATCGCGCTGGTCGATCTCCTCGGCGGTCGACTGGATCTGCGCCTCGGCCGATTTGTCTTCCTCCTCGAGGAACTTCTCCAGGTCGGCGCGCAACTCGTCGAAGAGTCCGATGTCCTCGGAAAACTCCTCGAGCACGCGGTGTACGAGCGCTTCGATCTTCCGGTACAGCGGGTCCTCGTGCCCCATCGTCGGCGACCAGCCGATGCCGGCGTGGGCGAGCGCATTGACCAGCAGGCGCGATGGATGCGACTTCTTGGAAAAAAACGCGCCGTCGAGCATGGCCGCGCGCAGCACCGGCATCTGCAGCCGTCCGATCAGAGCCTTGATGCTGTCGGGCAGATCCTTGGTCTCGAAGATGAAATCGAACAGCATCGCCACCAGTTCGATGGTCATCGCTTCGAGCTGATTCGCCTTCGAGCCGAGCGGCGACTCCTGCAGGTCGCGCAGCACATTGTGCATATCCTGCTGCAGACCCGCGAGCTGGAACGAAACGCCGCCGTAGTTCATGCTGCTTTCGCCATGCTGAAGGCGGGACAGCGCCTCGCCCAATTCAGGGGTCGCCAGGATTCGCGGTCCGCCGAACGGGCCGACGGCAGGCTGCGCCTTCTGTGCTGCGCCGCTGCTGGCCATCATCCCCAGCGCGCTGACCAGTGCCTGCATCGATAGCGCCTGGCCGGGCTCGTACGCTGCGGGTGGCGGCCCGGCATCCGGCACCTGGATTCCGCCCGGCGGAAGTCCGGCGGGCATCGGCGCGGCAGCGCCCTGCTGGCCCAGCCGAGAGCTGACCAGGCGCTGCAGCATCGCCATCAGGTCGACCTCGCCGCCGCCCTGCGGCGGTGTGGATCCATCGGTTCTGTCGTCGGCGCCGCGCCCCCCGTGACCGCCGACGCCTCTCTGCACGCCCGCGGGTCGCAGCTGCGGCACGACATTCATGCCCTCGAGATGGCGGTTGACGTCCGCGTAGATCGCGGCGATGTCACCGAACGATGTCTGGTTGAGCTCTTTCAGGATCGCGAGCTTGATGCGACGGTCGCCCTTGATTCCGTGCAGCGCTTCGGTAAACGCAGCGACGATCGTCGCCGGCGCCAGCGGATTCGCGGCGGTTTCCAGGTTGGGCTCGCCCATCAGGAAGCCGACGCCGCGGTTGAGCTCACGCAATTCCTCGTGGCACGCGTTCTCGACCACGCGCACGATATTGCCCGACAACACCGACTCGTCCATCGCCTCGGTGTCCACCAGCGTCAGTTTCCGCGCATCGACGGCCGAGAAGTCGGGCTTGACCAGCGCTTTTCCGTCGATGCGCTCGTCGACCAGGTGGCGCAGATGGCGTTCGAAGTCGGCCATCAGGTTGGCGCGCTCGCGAGTCAATGCCTCGCGCGCATCGAGAAAAACCGACTGATCCTCGCGCACGTCCGAGCGCTCGGCGCGCGCCATCAGAAGGTCCCCGACGCGGTCGAGCATCGACGTGAACGACAGCAGCAGACGATGGATCGCGAGGTCCCGGCAATCACCGAGTATCCTGGCCATGTCTCTGGGCACCGGGCGCCGGGTGGTCCGGTCGCCGGAGGTCGTTGTCGCGCTCACGCGTTCGGTCCTCGTTGGCCTTCCGCAGGTCCTCAGGCAACCTCAGGGCGTCCGGTCGCGAGCCGGCGCTGATCGCGCCTCTCCCGGCCCCCGCCTGGCTTGAGCCCGCAAAAACGGCAAGTTACTGTAACACGCGAAGTTTAGGGCCGCCAATGCAAAAAAACGCCACCTATCGACGAATAAGCTCCGCCCAGGCCTTTTCCAGACGTTTGTATGACACCGGGAAAGGCGTGCGAAGCTCCTGGGCAAAGAGCGAAACTTTCAATTCCTCCACCAGCCACCGGAACGCTTCGAGCGCCGGTTCGACGCGTTGTGCCATCCGATTGGCCTCGGCCCGGGCCCGGTAGCGTTCCCAGAGCGCGGTGACCGTTTGCGCGTGTTTTGCGTCCCGGGCCGGGTCGGCGGCGGCCTTGGCGAGTCTCTTGTCCAGCGCTTGCAGGTAGCGTGGCAAATGGCTGAGCTGGGTCCACGGCGTGGCTGAAAAAAATCCCGGATAGACCAGCGCGGCGCGTTGCGCCCGCACCTCGGCCCCCAGGCGCGCTTGCGACGGCGCCAGTGACGCCAGCCGCTGCGACAGCATGTGGTAATCGGCGGCGATCGCGGCCAGCATCCGGAATGCGCCTTCGACGACCGCGGGAAGGCGCGCGCGAGCGCGCTTGACCTGGTCGGCGAACGCGCGCTCCGAGCGCGGCAGCGCATCCTCGCCGATGAACGCCCGGTCGCTCACCGCAGCGAGCACGTCGGCAAGCAGCGCATCGGTGGGAATCGCCGTTTTGAGTGGCAGGGCCGCGGCAGCGAATCCCGGCGGATTCTTCTCCCAGCGCTGCAGCGCATCCTTCAGCTGCTGGCGGATCAGGCGCACAACCGCGATGCGCGTGGCAGCTTCCGCCGCTTCGCGGGTGTCGTACAGGCGCAGCGCGGCACTGTCGCCGTCGACGACCAATGCGGGATAGCCGGTGAGCCGGCGGCCGGCGCGCTCGACCGTCAGCGTGTCCGGCAAATTGCCGAAATCCCAGGACCAGATGCCGGTACGCTCGAACTCGGGCCCGGCGGCGGCAAAACTGAGTTGGGCCGCTTCGCCGAGCTGCGCCCGCAGCTCACCCAGATCCCGGCTCTGCGCGAGTTCCTTGCCCGACGCGTCGACGATGCGCACATTGACGCGCAAGTGTGGCGGCAGCTCGGCGCCGTCCCAGATTTCGGCCGTCAGCGCCTCGCCCAGGCGCGCGCTCAAGAAATCGCGCAGCGCGTCGGCCAGCTCGGCTCCCCTGGCGGCCACGTCGCTTTCGATCGATTCGAGAAACGCCGTGACGACCTCCGCCGGGGGCGTCAGCCGATTGCGCCATCCCTTGGGGAGCGCCTTGAGGTACCAGCTCAATTTTTCCCGGATCATCCCGGGAACAAGCCACGACAGCCTGGCCGCGTCGATCTGGTTCAGCAGGGCCAGCGGCACGGTCAAGGTCAAGCCGTCGAGCGGATGACCGGGCGCGAACCGATACGCGAGCGGCAGCGGCACGCCCGCCATCGCCATCGTCTCCGGATATTGCTCCTCGGTGACACCGGCCGCGGCATGCCTCATCAGCGCCTCGCGCGTCATGTACAGGAGGCGCGGCGCGGTCGCTTCGGCCAGCTCTCGCCAGCGCTCGAACGCCACCGTCGAATGGATGCCTGCCGGAACGCGCTCCGCGTAAAACGCGTAGAGCGCCTCGTCGTCGACCAGCACATCCTGGCGGCGCGCCTTGTGCTCGAGCTGGGCGATCGACGCGATCAGCTGCCGGTTATGCGCGAGAAACGCGCCTTTGGTCGCGAGCTCGCCGGTGACCAGCGCCTCGCGCAGGAATACTTCGCGCGAGGCCGGCGGATCGATCGCGCCGTAGGAAACCCGGCGTCTTGGCATCAGCGTCAGCCCATACAGCGCAACGCGCTCCGCGGCAATGACTTCGCCCCGCGCCGCATCCCACTGCGGATCGAAATAGCTGCGCTCGAGCAGCGGTCCGGCGCTTTGCTCGATCCACTCCGGCTCGACCCGCGCCGCGCAACGCGCGTACAGCCGTGTCGTGTCGGTCAGCTCGGCCGCAAGCACCCATTTCGCGCCTTTCTTCGCCATGCCCGAACCGGGGTGCAGGAAGAACTTCAGTCCGCGCGTTCCCAGGTAGTGCTCGTCGACGTCGGCGCGGCATCCGACGTTCGACAAAAGACCTGCGAGCAGCGCGCAATGGATAGCTTCGTAGCGGACGGCATCGATCTTGTCGGGAATCGCATCGGTCCACTTCCAACCGAGCTCGGCCACCTGCTCGGCGAGCTGCCGGTGCAGGTCGCGCCACTCGCGCAGCCGCAGGTAGGAAACGTAATGCGCGCGGCATTGCTCGACGAGCTTCCTATGCGACAGCTTCGCCGCCAGTGCGTCGGCGAAGAATTGCCAGAGCGCAAGGAGGCTCAAGAAGTCCGAGCGTTCGTCGCGAAAGCGCAGGTGCGCCTGATCGGCCGCCTGGCGCTTTTCCAGCGGACGCTCGCGAGGATCGGGCACCGAGAGTGCGCTGGCGATGACCAGCATCTCGGCCATCGGGCCGCCCTTCGCCGCAAGCAGCATGCGGCCGATGCGCGGATCGACGGGCAGCGCGGCAAGCTCTCGGCCCAGCGGCGTGAGCCGGTAAGCAGAAACCGCCGGAGCGCGGAAGAGGGGCCCCATCGCAGATGGGGATCTGACCGCGGAGGCGGGATCCGGCCGGCGGTTTCGTGCGTCCGGGCTCGGGTCCCATCCCCATCCTTGCGGATGGGGCCCCTGCTCCGCCGAGCCGGCCGCCCCGCGCAGCGGGGATGCGCCCTGGCGAATCGACGCTTGAGGCCGACTCTCGATGTCCAGCTCTTCGACGACCGCGGAAGGAGGCCGAGGACTCAGCCGCCGTTGCGCATCCACTGCACCGAGTTCCTCCAGCAGCTGGTAGCCGTCGGCGATCGCGCGCGGGCTCGGCCGTTCGAGAAACGGAAACGCGTCGACCGCCGTCAAATCGAGCGCGGCCATGCGCAGGATGACGGCGGCGAGCGACGAGCGCAGGATTTCCGGCTCGGTGTATTTCGGCCGCGCGGCGAAGTCCTCGGCGTCGTACAGCCGCACGCAGACGCCGGCGGCCACTCGGCCGCAGCGGCCCGCGCGCTGCTCGGCCGCCGCCTGCGCGATCTTCTCGATCTGCAGCTGCGTCACCTTGTTGCGCAGCGAGTACCGCTTGACCCGCGCGAGGCCCGAATCGATCACATACCGAATGCCCGGGACCGTCAGCGAAGTCTCCGCGACATTGGTTGCGATCACGATGCGTCGTCCGCCGCTGCGGCTGAAGACACGCTGCTGCTGCTCGGCGGACAAGCGCGCAAACAGCGGCAGGATCTCCACCGTGCGTGCGTACGGCCGCCGGGCCATGCTTTTCGCCAGCAGGTCGGACGTCTCGCGAATCTCGCGCTCGCCCGGCAGGAACACCAGGACGTCGCCCTGGCCTTCGCGCCAGAGGTCCTCCGCCGCGGCGACGATCGCTTCCTCGAGTTCTTCCTCGTCGTCGGCCTCGTCGGCCGCGCCGCCGCCGAGCGGGCGATAGCGCACTTCGACCGGATAGCTGCGGCCCGACACCTCGATCACCGGCGCAGGCTTGCCATCGACGCCGAAATGGCGGGAGAAGCGCTCCGCGTCGAGCGTCGCCGAAGTGACGATCAGCTTCAGATCCGGCCGCTGCGGCAACAGCTGCTTCAGATAGCCGAGCAGGAAATCGATGTTGAGGCTGCGCTCGTGCGCCTCGTCGATGATGATCGTGTCGTAGGCGGCGAGCGCGCGGTCGCACTGCGTTTCGGCCAGCAGGATGCCGTCGGTCATCAGCTTGATGTAGGCGTCGGGCCGCGTGTGGTCGGTGAAGCGGACCTTGTAACCGACCATCGCGCGCCGAGCTCGGCGTCGAGTTCCTGCGGCGATGCGCGCGGCGACGCTGCGCGCGGCGATGCGCCGGGGCTGCGTATGGCCGATCAGGCCGCGCGTGCCGCGCCCGAGTTCCAGGCAGATCTTCGGCATCTGCGTCGTCTTGCCGGATCCCGTTTCGCCGCACACGATGACGACCTGATGCTCCCGAATCGCCGCGGCGATCCGGTCGCCGCGCTTCGGATACCGGCAACTCCGGCGGATAGGCGATCGCCGGACGGCCCGCGGCGCGGCGCGCGACCTTGTCGATCGAGGCCGCGATCGCCTGTTCCAGCCGGTGCCGCTCCGCCGCCGAGGTGCGAGCCCCGAGCCGGTCTATCCTGCGGCCGAGCGGAATCCAGTCGCTCGCCATGCCCGCGCGAAGCCGCCGTCGAAGCTCGCCGATCGTCACGGAAGACGCGGGCGAATCAGCCGCGGCGGAGCCCGCAGATTTGCGCGGCCGCGTCACGACCGGCTTCCCGCGTTCGGCGCGGTGATGCCGCCAGGGGGAGTTATCATGTCCTTTTTCGCGCTTCGGGGGACTTCATATGCTGCGCCTGATCACACTCGCGTTGACGCTGGCGGCACTGACGGCCATCGCGACGCGCCGCCGGCCGCAGCGGCCACGACACTGCGCTGGGCCGGCCGCGGCGACATGCAGACCACCGACCCGCATTCGCAGAACGAGAACCTGACCAACAATATCAACAGCCTCGTCTACGAATTCGCTGATCGAGCGCGACAAGAAGCTCGCGCTGCGGCCGGCGCTCGCCGAGTCGTGGACAGCAGATCAACGCCGACGACCTGGCGCTTCAAGCTGCGACCCGGCGTCAAGTTCCACGACGGCACGCCGTTCACCGCCGACGACGTCGTGTTCAGCTTCGAGCGCGCCCGCGCCGATACCTCGCAGCTTGCGCGTCTACGCCACGGCGTCGGGCATGCCGAAGAAGATCGACGACCTCACCGTCGAGTTCACGACCAACGGGCCCAACCCGATCGAGCTCGAGCACGTCGCCACGATCAACATCATGAGCAGCGCCTGGTGCGAGAAGAACCGCGCGACCAAGCCGCAGAACTTCACGCAGAAGGAGGACATGATCACCGCGCATCAGGCCAACGGCACCGGCCCCTATATGCTGAAGTCGCGCGAGCCGGACATCAAGACGGTGCTGGTCAAGAACCCTAACTGGTGGGGAATCAAGGCCGGGCTCTGGGAAGGCAATGCCGACGAGGTGATCTACCTGCCTATCGTTTCCGACGCGACGCGGGTTGCGGCGCTGATCTCCGGTGAAGTCGACCTGGTCAACGATCCGCCGCCGCAGGACGTCCCGCGGCTCAAGCAGAACCCCGGCATCAGGGTGCTGGAAGGCATCGAGAACCGCATCGTGTTCATCGGCATGGACCAGAAGCGTGACGAGCTTCTGTATTCCAACGTCAAGGGCAAGAACCCGTTCAAGGACAAGCGCGTGCGACAGGCGCTTGTACCAGGCAATCGACATCGAGGCGATCCGGACGACGACGATGCGCGGCCTGTCGCAGCCGTCGGGCGCGCTGATGCCCTCGCCCGTGCAATCGACGCCGGAGCTCGAAAAGCGCCTGCCTTTCGACAGGGCGAAGGCGAAGCAGCTTCTGACGGAGGCTGGATACCCGAACGGTTTCGAAGTCACTCTCGATTGTCCGAATAACCGCTATGTCAACGACGAGAAGATCTGCCAGGCGCTGGCGGCGATGTGGGCGCAGATCGGCGTCACGATCAACGTCAACGCGATGCCGCGCGCCAATTATTTTCCGAAGCTCGAAAAGACCGACACCAGCATGTACATGCTGGGCTGGGGCGGCGGTGCGATCGATGCGCATCTTCATCCTGCAGCCGGTGCTTTCTACCTACACCGGCAAGGGCGACGGCGACTACAACTACGGCAGGTATACCAATCCCAAGCTCGACGAGCTGGTCGCCAAGGTCAAGGTGGACATGAATCCCGACCAGCGCCTTGCCGAGATCCGCGAAGCGCTGGCTGCGCACAACGCCGAGATCAATCATCTGCCGCTTCATCGCCAGGTCATACCTTGGGCGGAGCGCAGCAACGTCACCGCCGTGCATCGCGCGGACAATCAGGTGATGCCGTTCTGGGTGAAAATCGAATAGCGGTTGCGCCGCCGGCTCATCCGGCCGCGGGGGCGGCGGCCACAACGGGCGTGTTCACGCGCAGCAGGTAGCGCGTGATCGCCCAGGCAACCGCGATGGTCGCGGCGATTTCCAGCGCCGCGTAAAAAGCGCCCGCGGCGGTGCCCTTGAGCAGAGCGTTGCCGACGATGCGTACGATCGCGTTGGCGGCGACGAACGCCGGCACCAGTCGAAGATCGTAGCGCAGCACAGTCGCGAACAGCAGTGTGTAGAGCGCGCCGCCGACCAGCCCGCCGACGATGATCGCCGTCCAGTCATCGGCTCTCAACGCCGCCAGCGCGGCGGTGGCGATCGTCAATGCAGCGTAGACCAGCCAGCGGCGGCGGCGCCAACCGTCGGTCCAGCGCTCCAGCCAGTGCAGCGCGATGATCGTCACCGCGACTCCGAGGACCGGCGCGGAAACCGACCTGACCAGCGCGTCGAGCCACGGAAACCACGCGTTCTCCATCGTGTAGCGCGCCGATCGGGGAAAGTCCTGCGCGACCACCGCGCCGGCCAGACCTTCGACGCCAGCGACGAAAAACCCCGCGCTGGCCCCGCGCAACCATAGCCGACCGACGCCCGTGTCGGGCGCCGAATGCTCGCGGGCTTCCCAGACGGCGACGCCCGCCAGCAGGCTCGCGAGCAAAGTGAGCGGAACGAGCGACAGCGCAATTCCCGCTGCACCGAGTGCGATTTGCGGCGCCAGCGGCTCGGCGGTCTTGAGCTGCATCGCGAACGCGGGCCAGGCATTGATGCCGGTGACCAGCGACGCCGCGCCCACTGTACCCAATGCCAGCCAGAACGCGCGCTTGTCGAAACGCCCGCGGCTCCAGGCGATGATCGTCGCGATGATCGCTGCGAGTCCGGCTACGATCAATGCCAGTGTGATCGCGTTTTTTGCGAGGCTCAATCGGCTCGTCCGCAGGCGTTCGGCGCGTTGCCATGTCTCGGGAACGAAGACATAACGACCGGAGCCGACGATCTCATCGCCGGCGATCGCCGTGATCACGCGTGCCTCGCCGCCCTTGCCGACCTCGACGGCCGGATCGGCGTAGGTGAATTGCCAATCGGCCCGCGCCGGTCGCGCTTGCTCCTCGGCCGACACCTCGCGCAGTGTCGCCGGATCGAGTCCGAAGCGTTGCCGAATTTCCTGCTGGGCGAGCGTGCGCGCCTGCTCGCGCAAGAGCGTCGCACCAGCCTGCTTCTCGGGCAGCGGGTGACGCACCTGCCGCACGGTTCCGTCGCCAGCCACGGTGACACGCCACTCCTCGGCGCGGTCGGCGACATCGCCGCCGTCGAAGCGCGCATAGCGCACTTCCCACAGTGGCGGCGCAAGCCAATTGCCGATCAGTTTTTCATACGCATCGCGCCCCGCTTCGCGCCAGACGAACTGGTGCCATTGCGCAGCCCCGGGTCATCGGTGACGAGCCGGATGGTCGAAAAGCGCCGCCACCCGTCGCCGGGCTTCATCCCGCGTTGCGCGACGGCTGCGTCGGCGGTTGCCTCGGCCTGGGCTCGATCGATCAACAGCGGCGGCGTATCTCCCTGCAGCCGGCCACTCAAGCCGATGGCTGCCAACCCGGCAAGGCCGAGCGCGGGCAGCGCGCGCTGTACTCGCGCGGTCCACACGCCTGCCGCGGCGCGGCCGCGCAGCCGCGCGGCGGCCTCCGGCGCAGCCGGTGCTTGCCATGCGCCGTTGCGCAGGGCCGCGGGAAGCACGATCCATTGGCCTTCGCGAAAACGGCGAGCGAACACGATCGCCAGCGGCACCAGGCCTGCCGCAATGACCAGCGCCTGGTTGATCGTGCTGCCCTGGCCCTCGATCAGAAATACCGGGATCGACATCAGCGTCAAGTCGAACACCGCGTGGAGGATGACGGTGGTCAAGAGCCCGAAGCGGACGAAAATCAATCCCCAGACGAAAGCCGGGCCGGCGAGCTCGACCAGCCGCGAATACGACGGGAATCCCGGGTAATTGGCGTGCGCCGCGCCGAAAACGATCGCCTGCAGGACCAGCGTGATGGCGATCAGCAGCCTGCGGTGGCCGAAGTGACCGCCGAGCAGGGCGGCGATCGACAACGGCACCGCGCGGAACAGGCATTCCTCCATGAACCCTGCCTGCAAGGCCATGCCGATCGGCGCCAGCGCCGGCAGCGCGCTGCCCAGGATATTGGGATCGGTCAGTGTTTCCGACGGCTGCCACCAGCCGAAGTATCGATTGGTCACGAAGTAGAACGCGGCGATCAGCGCGAGCTCGATCGGCACCGCGAGGTAGCCGGCGGCGGTCCGGCCAAGCACCGCGGATGAAGGCGCGGCCGCCCGCGACCAAAGCCGCCAGAGCTGCGGATGCCGGGGAAACGCGCGTCGCGACAGGCTTTCCGCCGCCATGAACACCAGGCCCAGCGCGAGACCGCCGCCGACGAAAATCAGCACCGCCAGCGCAAATTGCTGCCCCCAGAACACCCAGGTCGGCTGCGCGGTGTCGAAGTCGAACCACGCCTGCGGCGCGTTGGCGGCCAGCGCAAGCGCATTCAGGCCGGCGACGATCGCGCCCGCGACCAGTGCCGGTCGCCAGATCAGTGCCCGCCGGCGCAACAGCCACAACACGCCGAGCACGCAGCCACCAATCCCGTACAACGCTCCGGCCGAAATGCCTGCGACCTCGGCGATCGCGTTGTTGGCGAAGCGCATTTCCTGGAATCGTCGTTCGAAGGCCTCGGGGATATAAACCGTGCGCGTGAGATCGACCAGCCGGTCTCCTGCCACGCCGAGTCGCATTCGATAGCGGCCGTCGCCCAGCTTCTCGCGCTCGCGCTCGTAGACGAAAGTGTGGTCGATGCGCCCGTTAGGCAGCTGCAGCTGCGATTGCTCGAGCAGCTTGTAAGGTGCGAAGTCGATCGCCCAGTCGGTCCGCGCACTCTTCTCGGCGATCGCCCGCGCTGCCGCCGCATCGAGCGCAGCGCCGGGCTCGCTCTCCGGTACCTTGCGCGTAAATCCGTAGATCGTGCCGTCCGGGCGAAAGCGGACGCGCGCCTCGGCGGTTTCGCCCGGCTTGAACAGCCGCACCTCCCACCAATACGGCGAATAGAGCGTGCCGTTGAGCATTTGGGTAAACGCCGGCTTGCCGCCCGCCTCCAGCTCGACGAAGTTCTGCGTCGCGCCGTCGTGCGCGAACAGCGCCGCGCGTTGCGCGCCGGCCGGCGCGAGATCCAGGCGGTCTGCGATCGCGGCGGCCCCGGCCAATGCGTCGCCTCGGGTCATCTTGACGTCGAGATTGATCAGCGGCAGCGCCGCCGGAAAGTAGCGCCAGGCAAATACACCCGACGCGGCGGAGATGACGGCAAAGACAATCCAGAACGCCGGCTTGCGGGTGATTCCGTTCATTGCTGGTTTCGGTCGCTGATTGAGGGAAACCGGAGCGCTTGAGATCAGGCTTACGGCGTGCTTACGTTCGCGGTTCGCTCAGTTGGATTATGCCGCGCCCGGCGAGTTCTTCCAGCGCAGCATCCGACAGGCCCAGTCGCGCCGAAAGCACTTCCCGCGTGTGCTCGCCGAGCAAGGGCGGTGCCCGAGTATACGCGACCGGCGTCGCCGAGAATTTCAACGGATTGCCGACTTGAGGCACCGAGATCAGCCAGCAGCTGCGTGCACCACGGGCCGGCAAGCACCCGCGACAGATCGACGACGGTCAGATGAGCGAGCGGTCCCGGCATCGATGATCTCCCGCCGGGCGGAATCGTTGCGGTCGCGCCGCGACTAGGAGTCTAGTCAACGGCCTTGACCAGATCCTCGACGACCTTCTTGGCGTCGCCGAACACCATCATCGTCTTGTCCATGTAGAACAGCGGATTGTCGAGCCCGGCGTAGCCCGAGGCCATCGAGCGCTTGTTGACGACGACCGACTTGGCCTTGTACGCCTCGATGATCGGCATGCCGTAGATCGGGCTGCCCTTCTGCTCGGCCAGCGGATTGACGACGTCGTTGGCGCCGAGGATCAGCGCGACATCGGCTTGCGGGAACTCGCTGTTGATGTCCTCCATTTCGAACACCTGGTCGTACGGGACCTCCGCTTCCGCGAGCAGCACGTTCATGTGCCCGGGCATCCGTCCGGCGACCGGGTGGATCGCGTATTTGACGTTGACGCCCTTCGCCGTCAGCTTCGCGGCGAGCTCCTTGACGGCGTGCTGCGCTCGCGCGACCGCGAGTCCATAGCCGGGGACGATGATCACGGTGTCCGCATTCGACAGCAGGAATGCCGCATCGTCGGGACTGCCGCTCTTGACCGGCTTTTTCTCGGCGCCCGCTGCCGCGTCGGCGATTTCGCCGCCGAAGCCGCCGAGAATCACGCTAAAGAACGAGCGGTTCATCGCGCGGCACATGATGTACGAAAGAATCGCACCCGAGGAGCCGACCAGCGATCCGGCGATGATCAGCATCGGGTTATCGAGCGAGAAGCCGATGCCTGCCGCCGCCCAGCCCGAGTAGCTGTTCAGCATCGAGATCACGACCGGCATGTCGGCCCCGCCGATCGGAATGATCAGCAGAAAGCCGAGCAGGAACGCAAGCGCCGTCATGATCAGGAATGGCGGCCACTCCGCTTCCGGCGGAGACGCGCAGAACCAGATCCCGAAGCCGATCATCGCAACACCGATGGCGAGATTGACGTAATGCTGGCCGGGGAACACGACCGGCGCGCTGCGTATGCGGCCGGAAAGCTTGCCGAAGGCGATCACCGATCCGGAAAAGGTGATCGCGCCGATGAAGGTGCCGATGAAAAGCTCGAGCTTGTGGCCGAAAGTGATCGGGAAGTCGAGCCCCATCGCCTGCGGGTTGTTCACTGCCGCGATGGCGATCAGAACGGCGGCGAGACCGACCAGCGAATGCATTGCCGCGACGAGCTCGGGCATCTGCGTCATCTGCACGCGTCGCGCGACGATCGCCCCGAGCACGCCGCCGACCGCCATGCCGCCGAGGATCGGCAGCACTTGCTTGCTGTGCGAATAAACCAGCGCCAGCGTGACCAGCAGCGCAATCGCCATGCCGGCCATGCCATACACGTTGCCGCGCCGCGCGGTGTGCGGGCTCGACAGCCCCTTCAGCGCGAGGATGAAGCTCACTGCGGCGACCAGATACCACAGTGCGAGTTGATTGGCGCTCATCGCTATTCCTTGGTCGCGCCGGTACTGCGTTCCTTCTTTCTGAACATGCCGAGCATGCGCTGCGTGACCAGGAAGCCGCCGAACACGTTGATCGACACCAGCGTGACCGCGACGACGCCGAGCCAGCCGCCCCAGTCGAGATCGGCCGCGCCCGCCGCGAGCATCGCGCCGACCAGGATGATGCTCGAGATCGCGTTGGTCAGCGACATCAGCGGCGTATGCAGCGCCGGCGTCACGTTCCAGACGACGTGGTAGCCGACGAAGATCGCCAGCACGAACACGATCAGGTTGATTACGATCGGATCAACGCCTGCTGTCATGGTTGCTCTCCGGCGCAACATTCCCGCGGACGGGAAGCCCGCTGTCAGGTTCTGGGTACGACCTGCCCATTCGCGCACACCAGCGTGGCCTTGACGATCTCGTCGTCGGCGGGCACGGCGAAGTCGCCGCTCTTGGCGTTGAGCGACAGGGCAAGAAAGTTGAGCACGTTCCGCGCGTAGAGCGCGCTTGCGTCGGCCGGCACCAGCGCCGGCAGGTTGGCCAACCCCACCAGCTTGACGCCGTTCTTGACGACGATCTTGCCGAGCTCCGAGCCTTCGACATTACCGCCCTGCTCGACCGCGAGATCGACCACGATCGCGCCGGGTTTCATCGCGGCGACCGTCTCGGCCTTGATCAGCTTCGGCGCCGGCCGTCCCGGTATCAGCGCCGTCGTGATCAGGATATCGACGGTCTTGCAGCGTTCGCTGATGATGCCCGCCTGCCGCGCCATCCACTCGGGCGGCATCGGCCGCGCGTAGCCGCCGACGCCTTCGGCGATCTTGCGCTCCTCGTCGTTGGCATACGGCACATCGACCCATTTGGCGCCCAGCGATTCGACCTGGTCCTTGACCGAGGGGCGCACGTCGGACGCCTCGATGACGGCGCCGAGTCGCTTGGCCGTCGCGATCGCCTGCAAGCCGGCCACGCCGACGCCCAGGACCAGCACGCGCGCCGCCTTCACTGTTCCGGCGGCGGTCATCAGCATCGGCATGAAGCGCCCGTATTCGTCGGCGGCAATGATCACCGCCTTGTAGCCGGCGATGTTGGCCTGCGAGGACAGCACGTCCATCGACTGTGCGCGCGAAATTCGCGGCAGCCACTCGAGCGCGTAGCCGCTGATGCCGGCCTGCGCGTACGAAGCGATCGCGGCCGTGTCGAACGGATCGAGCAGGCCGATCAGCAGCGCGCCGCGCTTGAGCCGCGGCAGCTCGTCGGCGGCCGGTCCGCGAACCTTGAGCACGATGTCGGCGCCGAGCGCCGCGGCAGTATCGGCGATGCGGGCGCCGGCGGCTTGATAGTCGGCATCGGTAATGCTCGAAGCCACACCGGCACCGGCCTCGACGACGATGTCGTGCTTGCCGCTGGCGGCGAGCTTTTTGACGGTCTCGGGCGTTGCCGCGACGCGCGTCTCGCCGACGCGCGTTTCGCGCGGAATGCCGATAATCATGGTGATCGTCCCCTTGCGGCGATGCTCGTTCTTGTTCGCTATCTTGCCACAGCGGACCGGTTTTTAGCGAAGGCGCAACTCAGTGGCCTAGGAAATCGCCGCGGCGATCGCCTTGCCGAGCTCCTCCGTCGTCGCCTTGCCGCCGAGGTCCGGTGTGCGCGGCGCCGATCGATCGGCCAGCGTCGCCTCGATCGCGCGCACGATCGCCGCCGCCGCATCGGCGTGGCCCAGATGCTCTAGCATCAGAGCACCCGACCAGATCTGCCCGATAGGATCGGCGATGCCCTTGCCGGCGATGTCCGGCGCGGAGCCGTGGACCGGCTCGAACGTCGATGGAAAATCGCGCTCTGGATTGATGTTGGCCGATGGCGCGATTCCGATCGTGCCGCATACGGCCGGACCGAGGTCGGACAGGATGTCGCCGAACAGGTTCGAGCCGACGACGACGTCGAACCAGTCGGGATGCAAGACGAATTGCGCGCTCAGGATGTCGATGTGGTACTGGTCGGTGCGGATCGCCGGGTATTGCGCGGCCATCGCCTTGAACCGCTCGTCCCAGTAGGGCATCGTGATCGAGATGCCGTTGGACTTGGTCGCCGAGGTGACGTGCTTCGCCGCGCGCGTCAACGCGAGCTCGAACGCGAATCGCATGATGCGATCGACGCCCTTGCGGGTGAAAACCGTCTGCTGGAACACCGTCTCGCGGTCGGTCCCCTCGAACATGCGGCCGCCGACCGACGAGTATTCGCCTTCGGTGTTCTCGCGTACGACGACGAAATCGATGTCGCCGGACCGGCGCCCGGCGAGCGGCGTCGGGATGCCGGGCATCAGCCGGCACGGCCGCAGGTTGACGTACTGGTCGAAATGGCGCCGCCATTGAATCAGCGAGCCCCAGAGCGAGACATGGTCGGGAACCGTCGCCGGCCAGCCGACGGCGCCGAAGAATATCGCGTCGTGGCCGCCGATCTGTGCGATCCAGTCCTCAGGCATCATGCGTCCGTGCTTGGCGTAGTAGTCGCAGCTCCACGGAAATTCGTCGAATTCGAATGCGATGCCGAACTTCGCCGCCGCGGCTTCGAGCGCTCGCAGCCCTTCCGGAACGACTTCCTTGCCGATGCCGTCGCCGGGAATCACGGCAATGCGATGAGAGGTGGCCACGATGCTTGCGCTTATGAAGAGCCCGCGCATAGTGTAACTTAGCGCCTTTCATTCGCGACCCGGTCCGACGCCATGCAGCCGCACATCCGCTGGCAATGGACGCGCTTCGACGATCTCGAGCCGCGCCACCTGTACGCGCTGCTGCGCGCGCGCGGCGAGGTATTCATCATCGAGCAGCGCTGCGCGTTCCTCGACACCGATGGCATCGACCTCAGCGCCTGGCATCTGCTCGGATGGACTGCGGCGGAGGCCCGCGCGGGCGATGGAGATTCCGCGGTGCTCGCCGCGTATCTGCGGCTGATCGACCCCGGTCGGATTTACGCGGAAGCCTCGATCGGCCGGGTGCTTACGGTTGCGCCGTTTCGGCGCATCGGCCTCGGCCGCCCGCTGATGAAGGAAGGCCTGCGCAAGGCGGCCGAGCTTCATCACGGGCACGCGGTACGCATCGGCGCGCAGATCCGGCTCGAGCGCTTCTACCAGAGCCTGGGTTTTCGTACCGTGTCGGAGATGTACATCGAAGACGGTATCGAGCACGTTCAGATGCTGCGTCCGGCCGACAGCAGCGCCTGACGCGGCGCGGATGAGTGCGCTCGCCGACCACTGGGCTGGTTATTCCGCGGCGTTCTACGCGGCGGCGACGTTCGGCATATTGCTCACCGGCGTATTCAAGGGCGGATTCGGCGGCGGCCCCGGCGGCATCGCGGTCGCGCTGATGTCGATGTTCGTCGCGCCCGCCGACGCCGCTGGCATCGTGCTGCCGATCCTGTGCGCGATGGACATATTCGGCCTGCTCGCCTACCGCAAAAACTGGTCGCGCCATCATGTGCGCGTGCTCATTCCCGGCGCATTGCTCGGCATCGTCCTGGGTGCGCTGGCGTTCGGCGTCGTGCCGGTGGAATGGGTGCGACTGCTGATCGGCCTGATCGCGGTCACGTTCACGCTGAATCGCTGGTTCGACCTCGCGCAGCGCCTGGGCGCGAAAGCGGGCAAGCCGGGGCGGTTGATCGGCTTCCTCAGCGGCGCGACGTCAGGGCTGACGAGCACGATGGCGCACGCCGGCGGTCCGCCGTTGCTCGTCTACCTGTTGCCCCAGCGGATGGAAAAGACCACCTTCGTCGGCACCAGCGTCGTTTTTTTCGCCATCGTCAACTACTTGAAGCTGATCCCGTACGGGCTGCTCGGCCAGTTGTCGACGAGCAATCTCGGGCTGTCGCTGCTGTTCGCGCCGCTCGCCCCGCTGGGCATCTGGCTGGGCCTCCACCTCGAGCGGCGGATCCCCGAGAAGCCCTTCTACCGCTTGAGCTACGCGATCCTGTTTGCGACCGGCTGCAAGCTGATCTACGATTCGCTCACGGCTTGATCGAGTGACGGCATTCCCGCCACCCCGCCGATAGCGGGGCCGGCGCCGACTGCGCTATGATCGCGCCCTCGCACCGCGAACCATTCGCCGCCGATGAAACAAACCTTTCTCGACTTCGAACAGCCGATCGCCGAGCTGCAAAGCAAGATCGACGAGCTGCGCTACGTACACGAAGACTCGGCGGTCGACATCTCCGACGAGATCACCCGGCTCAGCAAAAAGAGCCAGCAGCTGACCAAGGAGGTCTACAGCAAGCTTTCCTCGTGGCAGATCGCGCAGGTGGCGCGGCACCCGCAGCGACCGTACACGCTCGACTACATCGCCGGGATGTTCACCGATTTTCATGAGTTGCACGGTGACCGCAGCTATTCGGACGATCCGGCCGTCGTCGGCGGGATGGCACGCTTCAACGGCGCGCCGTGCATGGTCATCGGCCATCAGAAAGGCCGCGACACCAAGGAGAAGATCTATCGCAACTTCGGCATGCCGCGCCCTGAAGGCTATCGCAAGGCGCTGCGGCTGATGAAGCTTGCCGAGAAGTTCGGTCTGCCGCTGTTCACCTTCGTCGATACGCCGGGCGCGTTTCCCGGCATCGGCGCCGAGGAGCGCGGGCAGTCGGAGGCCATCGGCCGCAACCTCTACGAAATGGCCGGCCTGCGCACGCCCATCATCGTCACCATCATCGGCGAAGGCGGTTCCGGCGGTGCGCTCGCGATCGCGATCGGCGACTACACGCTGATGCTGCAGTACGCGACCTATTCGGTGATCTCTCCCGAAGGCTGCGCATCGATCCTGTGGAAGTCGGCCAAGCACGCCGAAGAGGCCGCGGAAACGCTCGGCATCACCGCCTCGCGGTTGAAGACGCTGGGGCTGATTGACAAGGTGGTGAACGAGCCGCCCGGTGCGGCTCATCGCGATCACGCGGCGATGATGACGACCCTGAAAAAAGCGCTGACCGAGGCGCTGCGCCAAGCGCAGGAGCGACCGCTCGATACGCTGCTCGAGGCGCGCGAAGACAAGATCCTCGGCTACGGCAAGTTCAAGGAACTCAACCCCGGCTGACGGCTCGCCGCCGCGTCCGGGCTACGCGCATGGCCGTGAACACGCCTTTCCGCATCCGGCAGACCGACGAGGCAGGCAGCGCGGACGGCGACCCGCGCCGCCACGATTCGTCATCGGCGCGCGATGCCGCGCCCGTCGCAGCGGTCGATGGCGCGGTGGCAGCGGCGCTGGCGGCGCACACCGCGCCGGGCGCCCGCGTTGCCGTGGCGCTGTCCGGCGGGATCGATTCGATGGTCCTTCTCGACGCGTTGAACGCGCTCGCTCCGCGGTTCGAACTGCGCTTGTCGGCGGTGCACATCGATCACCATCTGTCGCCCAACGCCGGTCGCTGGGCCGAGTTCTGCGCCGGGGTCTGCGCGGCGCGCGGCGTGCCGCTGACCATCGATCGCGTCGAGGTCGCGAGGCGTGCCGGTCAGGGTCTCGAAGCCGCCGCGCGGGCAGCACGCTACGAAAAATTGCTGGGCACGCAGGCCGATGTCGTCGTGCTCGCGCACCACGCGGACGACCAGGCGGAAACCGTCCTGCTGCAATTGCTGCGCGGCGCGGGCCCGGCAGGACTGGCCGGGATGCCGCACTACACCGACCGCAACGCCGCCGGTCCGGCACTGCTTCGTCCGCTGCTGCAGCTGACCCGTGCCACGCTGGCTGCCTATGCGAATGCACGCGAGCTCGCCTGGATCGACGACGAAAGCAACGCCGACCCGCGGCACAAACGCAATCTCCTCAGGCTCGCGGTGACGCCGCTGCTGGCTGAGGCCTTTCCCGGCTATCCCTCGGTGCTCGTGCGCGCGGCGAATCACCAGGCCGAGGCATCGAGCTTGCTCGACGAACTCGCATATCACGATGCCGGCGACGCGCATGGCGGGTTGGACCGGGCAACGCTCGCCACGCTGCCGACGGGCCGCGCCCGCAACGTGCTGCGCTGGTTCCTCCGCAGTGAAGGCTTGCGGCCGCCATCGACCGCGCGATTGGCCGCGATGCTTTCGCAATTGCAAACGGCCGGCGCTGACGCGCGCACGCGGGTCGTTCACGATGGCGCCGAAATCGGCTGTTACCGCGGCCGCATCATCGTCCACCCGGCGACACCCGAGCCGTTCGCCCGTACCTGGCGCGGTGAAAGCTCGGTCGAGCTGCCCGGCGGCACCTTGCGGTTCGAACGCGCGCGCGGCGCCGGCATTGCCGCGGCGAGATTCGAGACGACCGTCGTGACGTTGCGCTCGCGCACCGGCGGCGAGCGCCTTCAGCTTGCCGCCAACCGCCCGAGGCGTGCGGTCAAGAAGCTCCTCTACGATGCGGAGCTGCCGATCTGGCGGCGTCAGGCACTGCCGTTCATCTGGTGCGGCGACGAACTGGCCGCGGTTCCAGGAATCGGCGTCGCGCTGGCATTTCAGGCCGGCACCGACGAGGACGCCTGGCGCGTCGACTGGCGTCCGGCCTGAGCTCTCCGGATGGGTCGCGTCGCGACCGATCGGATCGGCCGCGCCGTCATGGCCGCGTTCTCGCCTGCCCGGCGAGAGCACGGCGCGATTGACAATCACGGCGACCATGGGCTAAATGCCCCGAAGCGGTCCAGGAGAACGCGCTAAAAGATTCGTCTTCCATTGGAGGCTACGATGAAATCTCGCTTTCTATTGATATTTGCCGCGTGCGCGTTGCTCGCCTTCGCCGGATCCGGTGTCGCGCAGCAACCGATCGTCATTAAGTTCAGCCACGTTGTTGCGGAGAATACGCCGAAGGGTCAGGCCGCGCTGAAGTTCAAGGAAATCGCCGAGAAGAAACTTCCGGGCAAGGTTCAGGTGCAGGTATTCCCGAGTTCACAACTCTTCGGCGACGCCAAGGAGCTCGAGGCGCTGTTGTTGGGCGATGTCCAGTTCATCGCGCCCTCGCTCTCGAAGTTCGACCGCTATACCAAGCAGCTGCAGGTGTTCGACCTGCCGTTCCTGTTCGACAACGTGGCCGCGGTGGATAGCTTCCAGGACAGCCCGGCCGGCCAGAAGCTGCTCGATTCGATGACCAGCAAGGGACTCAAGGGCCTGGGCTATTGGCACAACGGCATGAAGGAGCTTTCCTCCGACAAGGACCAGCTGCGGCGGCCGGAGGACGTCAAGGGGCTCAAATTCCGCATCCAGGCATCGGACGTGCTGGAAGCGCAATTCCGCGCCGTCGGCGCCAATCCCCAGAAACTGGCGTTCAGCGAGGTATATCAGGCGCTGCAGACGGGCGTCGTCGACGGCCAGGAGAACACCTGGTCCAATATCTGGTCGCAGAAATTCCACGAGGTGCAAAAGACCATCGCGGTGACCAACCATGGGGTGATCGACTATATGGTCGTCACCAACGTGAAGTGGTGGAACGGCCTGCCCGCCGATGTTCGCGCCGGCCTCACCGCCGCGATGAAGGAAGCCACGGCCTACGGGAACAAGCTGGCAGGCGATCTAAACGAGCAGGATCGCCAAAAGATCGCCGCTGCCGGCAAGGCAAAGATCCAGGAGCTCAGCAAGGACGATATCGCGGCGTGGAAAAAGGCGATGGAACCGGTCTGGAAGAAGTTCGAAGGGGACATCGGCAAAGACCTGATCCAGGCGGCGCAGAAGTCGAACGGCTGAGGCGCGGGCGGCGTCCGGGAGGAGCGCCATGCGGCTCGCGTGGTTCGAAAGATTCGAGGAGTGGCTGATCTCGGCGCTCCTGGCCGTAATGACCGGCGTGACCTTCGCGCAGGTCATTGCGCGCTACATATTCAATTACAGCTTTGTCTGGGCGCTCGAGCTCGTCACCTTCCTGTTCGCCGGCCTGATTTTCCTCGGCATGGCGTACGGCGTTCGCGTCGGCGCCCACATCGGCGTCGACGCGCTGGTGAAGTCTCTTGGTCCGCGCGCCGCCCGCTGGACAAGCGCGGTTGCCGCTCTACTCTGCATCGTGTACTCGGTCATCGGACTCATCGGCGGCTCGTTGTATGTCTCCAAGATGTACGACATCGGCATCCTGGCGCAGGATCTGCCGATTCCGCAGTGGATACCGCGGCTGGTGCTTCCGATCGGCTTTGCGCTGTTGTTCGTCCGCTTCGTACAGCTGTTCTACCGGATCGTGTCCGGGCGCGAGCGAGGTCTGCACCTGGCCGATGAGGCCGCTGAAGCGCTCAAGCTGATTGAGGCCGGTGACGCCGGAACGGACAAGGCGGAGCGGCGATGACGACCGCTGTGCTGTTCATACTCCTGTTCGCGTTCATGCTGCTGGGAATGCCGATCGCTATCGCGATCGGTCTCGCCTCGCTGCTGACCATCCTGACGCTCGGTAACGACTCGCTGGCATCGCTGACTCTGAAACTGTTCGAGACGTCCGAGCAGTTCACGTTGCTCGCCATTCCGTTTTTCATTCTTTCCGGTGCCTTCATGACAACCGGCGGCGTGGCGAAGCGAATGATCCGCTTTGCGAACGCCAGTATCGGTCACCTGCGCGGCGGCCTCGCGATGGCCTCGGTACTCGCCTGCATGCTGTTTGCGGCCGTGTCCGGCTCGTCGCCGGCCACCGTGGTCGCCGTCGGCTCGATCGTCATCGCCGGAATGGTCAAGGCCGGCTATTCGAAGGAATTTGCCGCCGGCGTCATCTGCAATGCCGGCACACTGGGGATCCTGATTCCGCCTTCGATCGTAATGGTCGTCTACGCTGCGGCGACCGAGACCTCGGTAGGCAAACTCTTCATGGCGGGCATACTTCCGGGCATCGTGCTCGGGCTGATGCTCATGGCGGCGATCTACGTTCGGGCACGAATGCTCAAGCTGCCGCGTCAGCCCAAGGCTCCGCTGCACGAGGTTCTCACGGCGGGCCGTGAATCGCTGTGGGGGATGCTGCTGCTGGTGATCATCCTGGGCGGTATTTACGGCGGAATATTCACGCCGACCGAAGCCGCAGCGGTCGCCGCCGTCTACGCTTTTTTCATCGCCGTCTTCGTTTATCGCGACATCGGCATGCGCCATGTACCGCGGGTGCTTATCGACGCGGCCAAGGTCACTGTGATGCTGATGTTCATCATTGCGAATGCATTGCTGTTCGCGCATGTGCTGACCACTGAACGCATTCCGCAGGTCATCGCCGAACAGATCGTATCGATGAACATGCCGCCGTGGGCGTTCCTGGTGGTAGTCAACATCCTACTGCTAATTGCCGGCAACTTCATGGAGCCGACCGGCATCATCCTTATTCTGGCTCCGATCCTCTTCCCGATAGCGACGCGCCTCGGCATCGACCCTGTTCACCTCGGGATCATCATGGTGGTCAACATGGAGATCGGCATGATCACTCCGCCCGTCGGGCTGAATCTGTTCGTCACCGCGGGGATCACGGGCATGTCGATCCTGCAGGTCGTGCGGGCCGCCTTTCCGTGGCTCACGGTGCTGCTGGTCTTCCTTGTGATCGTTACCTATGTCCCCTGGCTGTCACTGGTGCTCCCCGGCCTGCTTTTTTGAGTACCTCCAAACGGGTCCGCGCGCCGGCGGTGCGAAAGCTGCGCGATGATGCTTCCGCATGAGGATCGCTACCAGGATCTTCGCGATGCGATCCGCGATCTCTGCGCCCGCTACCCCGACGCGTACTGGCGCGAAGTCGATGCGCGCCGCGGCTACCCCGAGGCATTCGTCGATGCGCTGACCCGCGCCGGCTGGCTTGCAGCGCTGATCCCGCAGGAGTACGGCGGGTCGGGCCTCGGGCTCGCCGAGGCTTCGGTAATCATGGAGGAAATCAATCGCAACGGCGGCAACGCCGGGGCCTGCCACGGCCAGATGTACAACATGGGGACGCTGCTGCGGCACGGCTCGGACGAGCAGAAGCGCCGTTATCTGCCGAAGATCGCCAGCGGGGAGCTCCGGCTGCAGTCGATGGCCGTGACCGAGCCGACCACTGGTACCGACACGACGCAACTTTCGACCACTGCGGTAAGAAAAGGGGATCGCTACGTCGTCAACGGCCAGAAGGTGTGGATTTCTCGCGTCCAACACTCGGATCTGATGATCCTGCTGGCGCGGACGACGCCGCTGGCCGAGGTGAGCCGGCGCGCCGACGGCATGTCGATTTTTCTGGTCGACCTGCATCAGGCGATCGGCAAAGGCCTTACCGTGCGGCCGATCGCGAACATGGTCAACCACGAGACCAATGAGCTTTTTTTCGACGCGCTGGAAATTCCTGCCGACACGCTGATCGGTGACGAAGGCAAGGGTTTCCGCTACATCCTCGACGGGCTCAACGCCGAGCGCACGCTGATCGCCGCCGAATGCATCGGCGACGCCTGGTGGTTCATCAACCGGGCCAGCGCCTACGCCAACGAGCGGCGGGTGTTCAACCGGCCGATAGGTAAGAACCAGGGCGTGCAATTTCCGATCGCCGAGGCCTTCATCGAAACGGAAGCGGCCAACCTGATGCGCTTCGAGGCCTGTCGGCGCTTCGACGCGCACGAGAGTTGCGGACCACAAGCCAACATGGCCAAATACCTGGCAGCCAAGGCATCGTGGGAGGCCGCCAATGTCTGCCTGCAGACCCACGGCGGTTTCGGATTCGCGTGCGAATACGATGTCGAGCGGAAGTTCCGCGAGACGCGCCTCTACCAGGTCGCACCCATTTCGACCAACCTGATCCTGTCGTACGTGGCCGAGCACGTCCTCGGCCTGCCGCGCTCGTTCTAAAGCGGGCCGGCGGGCGCTGCGGCTTTGGTTGCCCACGCCTGCAACTGCGGTGATTCCCGGGTCGGCGCAAGGGCATTCCGATGGTATAATTTTGAGTTTATTTGAACCATCGTCGGAGCTAAAGGCATGGCGGTAGAACGGACGCTTTCGATCATCAAACCCGACGCGGTGGCCAAGAACGTCATTGGCCAGATCTACTCGCGCTTCGAGCAATCCGGGCTCAAGATAGTCGCAGCGAAGCTTTCCTGGCTGTCGCGCGCCGACGCCGAGGGCTTTTATGCCGTGCATCGCGAGCGGCCGTTTTTCCGGGACTTGGTCGATTTCATGATTTCCGGTCCGGTGATGATCCAGGTGCTCGAGGGCGATAACGCCATCATGAAAAATCGCGAGTTGATGGGGGCAACCGATCCGAAGAAGGCCGCGGCGGGAACGATCCGCGCCGATTTCGCTCAATCAATCGATGCCAATGCGGTCCACGGCTCGGACGCGCCCGAAACGGCCCGCGTCGAAATCGCCTATTTCTTTCCCGCGATGAGCATCTACCAGCGCTGATGTCGCAAATGATCAATCTGCTCGACCTCGACTCCGCCGCGATGACCGCGTTTTTCGCCGAGCGCGGAGAAAAGCCGTTTCGCGCCAAGCAGGCGCTGCGCTGGGTCCACCATCGGCTCGCCGACAGAGTCGACGCGATGAGCGACCTGGCCAAGGCGACGCGCGAGGCGCTCGCGCGCGATGCCGAGATCCGCGCTCCGTCGGTCATTCGCGACTCGACCGCGGCCGATGGCACGCGCAAATGGCTGCTCGATGTCGGCAACGCGAACGCCATCGAGGCCGTTTACATTCCTGAAACCGATCGCGGCACGCTGTGCATCTCGTCGCAGGCCGGTTGCGCGCTCGACTGCGCATTCTGCTCGACCGGGAAGCAGGGCTTCAACCGCAACTTGAGCGTCGGCGAGATCATCGGGCAACTGTGGCATGCCAACCGCGCGCTGCTCGCCGACGGCATCGCCGCGCCCTGGGTCGAGCATGGGCGCCATCCGATCACCAACGTGGTGATGATGGGCATGGGCGAGCCGCTGGCCAATTTCGACAACGTCGTCGCCGCGCTGCAGATCATGCTCGACGACAATGCCTATGGACTCTCGCGCCGCCGCGTGACCCTGTCGACTTCGGGCCTGGTACCCGCACTCGACCGCTTGCGCGACTCTTGCCCGGTGGCGCTTGCGGTCAGCCTGCACGCGCCCAACGACGCGCTGCGCGACCGGCTCGTTCCGATCAATCGCAAATATCCGCTGGCCGAGCTGCTGGCGGCATGCCTGCGCTATATCGAAAAAGCGCCGCGCGATTTCGTGACCTTCGAATATGTGATGCTCGACCACGTCAACGACGGCGCCGAGCACGCGCGCGAGCTGGTCGCGCTGGTGCGCGACGTGCCGTGCAAGTTCAACCTGATTCCGTTCAATCCGTTTCCGAACACCGAATTCACGACCAGCTCGCGCACGCGGATCCTGGCATTCCAGCGGATCCTGCGCGACGCCGGCCTGGTCGCGACCATACGCAAGACGCGCGGCGAGGATATCGACGCCGCCTGCGGGCAGCTCGCCGGCCAGGTGCAGGACCGGACGCGCCGCGCGCTGCGCAGGATCCAACCGGTCGCGGCTCAATAGAGGCTCGCCTGCCATGCCTTACCGTCTTCTGACCATTGCCGTTGCGCTGTCGCTGCTCGCCGCATGCGCCAACAGTCCGTTCGCTCCCAATCCTACGACGACGCCGCCCGAGCGGCCGACACGCGAGGCGCCGCCGCAGCAGCAGATGGCGAGTGCTGCCGAGCGGGCGAGGCTGCATACCGACCTCGGCAGCGGCTACTACGAGCGCGGCCAGATGGATGTCGCGCTCGGCGAGCTCGACACTGCGGTCAAGCTCGACCCGAATTACGCACCGGCGTACAACATCTACGGACTGATCTACGCGGTCCTGGGCGAGGACCGCAAGGCCGAGCAGAATTTTGAGCGCGCGCTGGCACTCGCGCCGAACAATCCCGACATCCATCACAACTGGGGCTGGTACCTTTGTCAGCACAAGCGCGAGCGCGAGTCGCTGGCTCAGTTCGAAAGCGCCGTTGCCGATCCGTTGTACCGGACGCCGGAGATCGCGCTGGTCAACGCCGGCCGATGCGCTCAGGCGATCGGCGAGGTGCGCGCCGCCGAAGGGTATTTCCGGCGTGCGCTCTCCGGGCAGCCCAACAACGTGCTGGCGAGCTACGGGCTCGCCCAGATCGCCTACAAGGAAGGCCGCTACGACGAGGCACGCGCCGCGATGCGGCGAGTGAGTCAAGCGAACAATGCGCCTCCGGAAGCCCTGCGGCTCGGCATGTGCGTCGAGCGCAAGCTCGGCGACCGCCAGTCCGAGATGTCGTACACGTCGCAGTTGCGCAACCGCTATCCGGACGCGCCGGAAACGCGCGCGATCACCGAGGCTTGCGAGTGATGAATCTCGAAGCGCAACCGGCTGGCGGCCACGTGCCCGAGCCGGATGCGTACGTCGGCGCCGGAGGGCAGCTCAAGGCCGCGCGTGAGGCCGCCGGGCTTTCGCTCGACCAGGTGGCTCAGCAGCTCAAGCTGGCGCCGCGTCAGGTCAGGGCGCTCGAGGAAGAAAACTTCGGCATGCTGCCGGGCAGGACGTTCACGCGCGGCTTCATGCGCAACTACGCCCGACTTTTGAACCTCGATCCCGACCTGCTGGTCGCGCACCTTCCCGATGCAGCGCATGCTCCGTCGCTCGAACCGCCGCCGCTGCACTCGACCGGTACGACGATGGCCGAGCTGCCGACCGCGCATGCCCATACACCGAGCTTCGGCCGCTGGCTGATCCCGCTGGTGCTAGTCGCTGCCATCGTCGCAGCCGCCGGCTACGAGTGGTACCGCGGCAGGCCCGCGAGCGTTGCGGCGCCACCGCGTGCGACGCAGAGCACGCCGGCGCCGAAGACGCCGGATACCTCCACCGCGCCGTTGCCCAACCCGGTAGCCCCCGACAGCGGCGCGCCGGCCCCCGGGATGCCCCCGGCAACGTCCGGCGCCCTCGCGCCGCCGGTTACGGCGCAATCCGAGTCGTCGCAAGCCGCAGCGCCCGTCGCAGCCAACGCGGCCGTCGACGCGGTCCTGGTCATTCGGTACGAAGGCCCGTCGTGGACCGAGATCCGCGATTCCGCCGGACGGATGCTGATCTCGCGCCTGGTCGGCGCCGATTCGATCGAGCCATTCGACGGTGTCCCGCCCTTCTCGATCGTGATCGGCAACGCGCGGGCGGTCACACTTCTGTACCGCGGCCAGCCGGTCGATCTGGTGCCGTATACCCGGCTCAACGTCGCCCGGCTGGTCCTTCGCTAGGCAATGTCCTCGAAATCGATGAGGTTGCAATGACCGCGCTCAATCTTCCGCCGATCATCCGTCACCGAACGCGTACGGCACTGGTCGGCGGCATCGCGATCGGCGGCGGCGCCCCCATCGTTGTTCAGTCGATGACCAACACCGACACCGCCGACGTCGCCGCGACCGTGGCGCAGGTCAAGGCGCTGGCCGAGGCGGGCTCCGAGCTGGTCCGCGTGACCGTCAACACTGGCGACGCGGCGGCCGCCGTTCCGCTGATCCGGGAACGTCTGGATTCGATGCGCTGCACGGTGCCGCTGATCGGCGATTTTCATTTCAACGGCCACAAGCTGCTGACCAATCACCCCGACTGCGCCCGCGCGCTGGCCAAGTACCGCATCAATCCGGGCAACGTCGGCAAGGGCAGCAAGCACGATTCGCAATTCGCGGTGATGATCGAAAAAGCGATCGAGTTCGGCAAGCCGGTGCGCATCGGCGTCAACTGGGGCAGTCTCGATCAGGATCTGCTTGCCCGGCTGATGGACGAGAACGCCCGGTCGGCGAATCCACTGGACGCGGCGCACGTGATGCGTGAAGCGCTGGTCACCTCCGCGATCAGCAGCGCGCAGCGCGCCGAGGAGATCGGCCTCCCTGGCGACCGCATCCTGCTGGCGTGCAAGGTTTCCGATGTACAAGACCTTATCGCCGTGTACACCGAGCTCGCGCGCCGCTGCGATTATCCGCTGCACCTAGGGCTGACCGAAGCCGGCATGGGTTCGAAGGGCATCGTCGCCTCGACCGCCGCGCTCGCCGTGCTGTTGCAGCAGGGCATCGGCGACACCATACGGATTTCGCTGACTCCCGAGCCGAACGGCGATCGCACGCGCGAGGTCCTGGTGGCGCAGGAAATCCTGCAGACGATGGGACTGCGCTCGTTCGCACCGCTGGTCACCGCCTGTCCGGGCTGCGGACGCACGACCAGCGCGTTCTTCCAGGAGCTTGCCGAAAGGATCCAGACGTATCTACGGGCCGAGATGCCGCAGTGGCGGAACCGTTATCCCGGCGTCGAAACGATGACCGTCGCGGTGATGGGATGCGTGGTCAACGGACCCGGCGAATCCAAGATGGCGAATATCGGCATCAGCCTGCCCGGCACCGGCGAAGTGCCGGTGGCGCCCGTCTACGTCGACGGGTACAAGACGGTGACGCTCAAGGGCGCCGGCATCGCCGAGGAGTTCCAGCAGATCGTCGCCGATTATGTCCGCTCGACCTATGGCGACGAGCCGCCGTCGGCGCATCTGAAGCCGGAAAAGAAATCGATCCAGCTCAAGGCTGTCGGATAGCCGGTCATGGTCGCGCAGACGAAGCCTTCGCCGGCGGAAGCAGCCGCGGCACCCGCCGCGCGCGAGCGGAAGGCGACCCCGATCCAGGCCGTGCGCGGCATGAACGACGTGCTGCCCGACGAGGCGGCGCTATGGGAGCACCTCGAGGACGCGGTGCGCGAGGTGTTCGGGCAATACGGCTACCGCAACCTGCGCGTGCCGGTGGTCGAAGCCACACCGCTGTTCGTGCGCGCGATCGGCGAAGTCACCGACGTGGTCGAGCACGAGATGTACACGTTCGAGGATCGGCTGAACGGCGAAAGCCTGACTTTGCGTCCCGAGGCGACCGCCGGCATCGTGCGTGCGGCGATCGAGCACAACCTGACCTACGAGCGGTCACAACGCGTATGGACCGCCGGTCCGATGTTCCGCCACGAGCGGCCGCAAAAGGGACGCTACCGCCAGTTTCACCAGTTCGACGTCGAGGCGCTGGGTTTTGCCGGGCCCGACGTCGACGCCGAGCAGATTGTGATGCTGGCGCGGCTGTGGCGTCGGCTCGGGCTCGACGGCATCAGGCTGGAAATCAATTCGATCGGGGACGCCGAAGAGCGCCGCGCGCATCGCGCGGCACTTATCGCGCACTTCGAGCGTTACCGCGAGCTGTTCAACCAGGATGAACAACGCCGGCTGCACGCGAATCCGCTGCGTATCCTCGACAGCAAGAACCCGGCGCTGCAATCGGCGATCGCGGGGGCGCCGAAATTGATCGATTCGCTGGGTGACCCGGCGCGCACGCATTTCGACGACCTGCAGCAACTGCTCGGCAACCAAGGTATCCGATTCACGATCAACCCGCGGCTGGTGCGCGGGCTCGATTACTACAACCGCACGGTGTTCGAATGGGTCACCGACCGGCTCGGCGCGCAAGGCACGGTCGCCGGCGGCGGCCGCTATGACGGCCTGTTCGAGCAGCTCGGCGGGAAGCCTACGCCAGCCTGCGGCTTCGCGATCGGCAGCGAGCGCATGGTGTTGTTGCTGCAGGATGCGGGCATCGCCCCGGCGGCGGCGCTCGATGCCTACGTTGTCCATGTCGGCGCAGAAGCGCGCAGGCTCGCGCTTGCGGTCGCCGAGATGCTGCGCGATGCGGGGCTTTCGATCACCGTCAACGCCGGCGGCGGCAGCTTCAAGGCGCAGATGAAAAAGGCGGACGTCAGCGGCGCGCGCTTTGCGCTGATCGTCGGCGAGGATGAGGCGGCGGCGAATCGCGTGGCGATGAAGCCGCTGCGCAGCGCCGGCGACCAGCTGACGCTCGAACCGGCCGAGCTCGTCGCGCTGCTCGCCGCGCACAGCGGGGACGGCGCTGCGCGCTAAGGGCGACGCGCGGCCGCCTCATTGAGGGAATTGGCGAAGAACCTCCACGCGCGCGTCTAGCGCGACCATTTGAGCAAGGATGGAAGATGGCAGTCTACGATCTCGAAGAACAGGAAAAGATTGATGACCTGAAGGCATGGTGGGCTCAATACGGCAAGTACGTCAGCGCCGTCATCACCGCCATCGCCATCGTCGTCATCGGCGTGCAGGGATGGCGCTGGTACCAGCGCACGCAGGCCGAGCAGGCGAGCGTCCTCTACCAGGCGGTCAGCGACGCGGCGCGCGCGCAGGACGCGGCCAAGGCGAAGGACCCGGCGACTCAGATCGTGCAGCGCTATGCCGGCACAGCGTACGCGCCGCGTGCGGCGCTGCTGTACGCGAAACTGCTCTACGACAAGGACGACAGGGCAGGCGCGAAGCAGCAGCTGCAATGGGTGGTCGATCATGCCGGCGAAGACGAGCTCAAGGCGATCGCGCGGTTCCGCCTCGCGCAGGCCCTGCTCGACGAGAAGAACTACGACGAAGCGCTGAAGACGATCGACGTCAAGACCGATGATGCATTCGTGGCGATTTACTCCGACCTGCGCGGGGACATCCTGGCATCGGCCGGCAAGAAGGCCGAGGCGCGCGCCGCGTACCAGGTCGCGCTGGCCAAGATGGATCCCAAGTCGCAGTACCGCCCGTACGTGCAGGTCAAGCTCGATTCGCTAGGAGGCGCGCAGTGACGGCCGGACGAGCGAGCGCGCTTGTGGCCGCGGCACTGCTGCTCGGCGGTTGCCAGACCGTGCCCGAATCGTGGACGTCCTGGATGCCTACTTCGCTTCCGACACCGTCGCTGACCTGGCTTGGCATCGGCAAGGACACGCCCACGCCCGGCCCGCTGCCGGCGTATCAGAACATCGCGACCGCGACCGTCAAGTGGAAAGTCGCCCTTGGTGTCAAGGGCGGCGAGAACTTCGGGCCGGCGGTGTTGGCGGACGTAATTTACGCGTCCGCTCCCGACGGCACGATCGTCAGCGTGGATGCGGCGACCGGCCGGCAGAGGTGGCGAATCAAGGCCGACAGGCCGTTGCAAGCCGGCGTGGGAGCGTCGCTTACCACGGTCGCGGTAGGCACGCAGAAAGGTGAAGTGCTGGCCTTCGACAACAACGGCAGAGCGCTATGGCAGGCCAAGGTCTCGAGCGAAGTCGCCGGACCACCGAAAGCCGCCGAGGGCAAGATCCTGGTCTGGTCGATCGACGGCAAAGTCTTTGCCTTCGCCGAGACCGACGGAAGCCAGAAATGGGTCTACCAGCGTCTGAATCCGTCGCTGACCGTACGCCGTTTCGTCGGCGGCACGGTCACCCGCGGCGCACTGTTTACCGGCACGGCCGGTGGCAAGCTGCTCGCGCTCGACGTGAACAACGGGACGCTCGGCTGGGAGGCGAATGTCGCGACCCCCAAGGGCGCGACCGAGCTCGAACGCATCGCCGACGTCACCAGCCTGCCGGTGGTGGACGGGAAGCAGGTTTGCGCGGTCGCGTACCAGGGTCGGGTCGCGTGCTTCGACCTGCAGCGCGGTACGCTGCTCTGGTCGCGCGACTTCTCCAGCCTCGCGGGCCTCGAGATGGACGCGGAATATCTCTACCTTACCGACGATAAGGGCGCAGTGCATGGGCTCGACAAGGCGACCGGTGCCTCGGTGTGGAAGCAAGACAAGCTTGCCGCACGCTTCCCAAGCGGCCCGGCGCGAGTCGGCGGCTATGTCGGCATTGTCGACGCCGAAGGCTACGTGCACCTGCTCGACCCCCGTACCGGTGCCCTCGTTGGCCGCGTCGCAACCGATGGCAGTGCCGCGCTGTCCCAGCCCTATGGCGACGGCGATGCCATAGTCTGGCAAAGCGCCGCCGGAAATCTCTTCAGCGTCGGCGCAAGATAGACAGCGGCTGAACGCCGCTGCGCACGAGCCCGTGCGCAGTAGCGTTCAAGGCGCGTGCCCGCATGCTACCCACGATCGTCCTCGTCGGCCGACCCAACGTCGGCAAATCGACGCTGTTCAACCGCCTGACGCAAACGCGAGCTGCGCTGGTCGCCGATTTTCCAGGCCTGACGCGCGACCGACACTACGGACGCGGCCGCGGCGGTGATCGCCCTTACCTGGTCGTCGACACCGGCGGCTTCGAGCCGAAGGCGAAGACCGGGATTTATCATGCGATGGCCAAGCAGACGCGGCAGGCGATCGCGGAATCCGATGTCGTGATTTTCCTGGTCGATGCGCGCGAAGGGCTGGCCGCGCAGGACCGGACGATCGCCGATCTGCTGCGGCGCTCGGGCCGACCGGTGCTGCTGGCGGTGAACAAGGCGAAGGCCTTGCGCCGGAGCGCGCCGCTACGGACTTCCACGAACTGGGTCTCGGCACGCCGCTGCCGATCTCATCCGCGCACGGCGACAATGTCAGCGACCTCGTCGAGCTCGCGCTGGTGGCGTGTCCGCCGCCGGCGCCTGCCGAGCCGGAAGACGCCGGTGAACGCAGGCCATCGACGGGTCAAGGTCGCCGATCGTCGGACGCCCGAACGTCGGCAAATCGACGCTGATCAATACGCTGCTCGGCGAAGAGCGCGTGATCGCGTTCGACGAGCCGGGCACGACGCGCGACTCGCTGTATCTCGACTTCGACCGCGGCGGCGCGGCATTACACGCTGATCGACACCGCCGGAGTGCGCCGCCGCGGCAAGGTCATCGAAACAGTCGAAAAATTTTCGGTGATCAAGACGCTGCAGGCGATCGAGGATGCCAACGTCGTCGTGCTGCTGGTCGATGCGCAAGGCGACATATCCGAGCAGGATGCGCACATCGCCGGCTTCATCCTCGAGGCGGGTCGCGCGCTGGTCGTCGCGATGAACAAATGGGACGACCTCGATGCCACCGCGCGGGCCAACGTCAAGCGCGAGCTCGACCGCAAGCTCGGATTCCTGGGCTTCGCCGCGCAGCACACGATTTCGGCGCGCGACGGCAAGGGGATCGGCGTGCTGCTCAAGTCGATCGACGAAGCCTACGCCGCCGCGATGTCCAAGCTGCCCACGCCCAAGCTCACGCGAGCCCTGGCGCGCGCAGTCGAGCAGCAGCCGCCGCCGCGGACGGGCATGACGCGGCCCAAGCTGCGCTATGCGCACCAGGGGGGAATGAATCCGCCGCTGATCATCATCCACGGCACCTCGCTGGCGCACGTTCCGGCGACCTACCGCCGCTACCTGGAACATTTCTTCCTTGACGTGTTCCAACTGCGTGGCACGCCGCTTAGGATACAATTCAAGACCGGCGCAAACCCCTATGCGGGCGCCGCCACGCACCGGCGGGGCCGCCGCTAGCGACCACGGGTCGGATCGATCGATCCTGTTCGCCGACGGCCGCCGGGATCCGTGCCGCGGGCTAGGGAGCCTTGAAAGCCGCGGGGTGGAACATAAAGGTGCGGGCAAGAAGCCGCGCGCGACTAGCGCACAGCTTCCTACAACAAAGCGGAGCAACAACAATGAGCAACAAAGGGCAAATGCTACAAGACCCGTTCCTGAACACGCTGCGCAAAGAGCATGTCCAGGTTTCGATTTACCTCGTCAACGGCATTAAACTGCAGGGGCAGATCGAATCGTTCGACCAGTATGTCGTCCTGCTCAAGAACACGGTCACGCAAATGGTGTACAAGCATGCGATCTCGACCGTCGTTCCGGCCCGCGCGATCACGGTGCCGACGCAGGAAAACGACCGCGAAGCTTGACCCGCGGCAGCGGACGGATGCCGGCGGCCGCCGGCATCGGCGGTCCCGACCGCGTAGCCGGCAACGGCGCCCGCGGCAGCCGCCGCCGGGTCGCGCATGCCTGAACTGCACGAACGGACGGCGACCGCGCGCTGCTGGTCGAAGCTCGATCTTGGCGCGGGCGAGCGCCGAGGCACGGCTGGCCGAGCTCGAAGACGCTCGCCGCTTCGGCCGGCGCCGAAGTCGCAGACATCGTCACCGCGCGACGCGCCCGGCCCGATCCGGCGCCTGTTCGCCGGCCGCGGCAAGGTCGACGAAATCGCCGCGCGGCGCGTCGCGACCGATGCCGATCTCGTTATCTTCAACCATGCGCTGTCCGGCGCGCAGCAGCGCAATCTCGAGCGCGCACTGCGACTGCCGCGTCGTCGATCGCATCAGCCTGATCCTCGACATTTTCGCGCAGCGCGCGCAAAGCGCCGAAGGCAAGCTGCAGGTCGAGCTCGCGCAGCTGCAACACTTGTCGACGCGGCTGGTCCGCGGCTGGACCCACCTGGAGCGGCAGACCGGCGGCATCGGCCTGCGCGGCCCGGGCGAAACGCAGCTCGAGACCGACCGGCGGCTGATCGGCAACGCGGGTCAAGATGCTGCAAGTCGCGGCTGGCCCGCATCGCGAGCCAGCGCGAGACGCAACGGCCGCGCGCGCCGCCGTGCCGCGGTGCAGGAACGTCGCGCTGGTCGGCTACACCAATGCGGGCAAGTCGACCTTGTTCAATCGGCTGACCGGCGCGACGCAGCTATACGGCCGACCAGCTGTTCGCGACCCTGGACACGACCCTGCGCCGGCTGGTGCTACCCGGCGCGGAAACGATCGTGCTGTCGGACACCGTCGGCTTCATCCGCGATCTGCCGCATGACCTGGTCGCCGCGTTTCGCGCCACGCTTGAAGGAAGCCGTGGACGCCGATCTGCTGCTGCACGTCGTCGATTCGCAGCCATCCGGGACGCGACGAGCAGATCGCGGCGGTCGATGCCGTGCTGGCCGAAATCGGCGCCGACCAGGTGCCGCAGATCCTGGTTCGCAACAAGATGCGACGCCGGCGTTGCGAGCCGGGCGTCGAGCGCGACGAATATGGTAAAATCCGCGCCGTTCGTCTGAGCGCGCTTACCGGCGCAGGCGTGCCGGAATTGCGCGCCGCGCTGGCCGAGCGGTTCCCCGCGCCCCGGGGACCGGGCGGCGACCGCACTGAAAAGCGCCGGCGCTCCGACTACACCACCTACCTTCACGCCGAATAGCGACAAGCAGCCAGCGTTCCGCCATGTCACTCAACGACCCGCAGTGGGGTAAGCGCGGCCGCAGCGGTCCGCCCGATCTCGAGGAGATCTGGCGCAACGTCAATCGGCGGTCGAACGACGATGTTCGGCCGCAAGGAGCCCGAAGGGCGGCGACGGCGGCGCCGCCGCCGACCAAGTCCGCCTTCCCGATCGGCGGCACGGGCATGCTGAGCGCGCTGGTCGCTCGTCATCTGGCTGGCGAGCGGCTTCTACATCGTCGACGAAGGCCGGCGCGGCGTCGTGACGCGCTTCGGCAAATATACCGAGACCACGACGCCGGGACCGCGCTGGCATCTGCCGTTCCCGATCGAGGCGGTCGAGGTCGTCGATTTCTCCCAGGTGAAAACCGTCGAGATCGGCTATCGCAACGGCAACCCCAAGAACAAGATCGCCAAGGAATCGCTGATGCTGACCGACGACGAAAACATCATCGACATCCAGTTTGCGGTCCAGTACTTCCTGAAGAGCGCCGCCGACTATTGTTCAATGCGCGCAAGCCCGACGACGATCGTCGCTCAGGTCGCGCAAACGGCGATGCGCGAAGTCGTCGGCCACAGCCAGATGGACTTCGCGCTCTACGAAGGGCGCGCGCAGATCGCCACCGAAACGCGAGAAGCTGATGCAGGAGATTCTCGACCGCTACGGCACCGGCATCTATGTGCAGAAGGTCACGATGCAGAACGCGCAGCCGCCGGAACAGGTGCAGGCGGCGTTCGACGATGCGGTCAAGGCGAGCCAGGATCGCGAGCGCCAGAAGAACGAAGGCCAGGCTTACGCCAACGACGTCGTGCCGCGCGCGCGCGGCACGCGTCGCGCCTGCTGCAGGAAGCCGACGGCTACAACGCCAGCGTCGTGCAGCGGGCCGAAGGCGATGCCAGCCGCTTCAAGCAGATCCTGGTCGAATACGCGAAGGCGCCGGCGGTCACGCGCGAGCGCATGTATCTCGACATGATGCAATCGGTGCTCGGCAACTCGAGCAAGGTGCTGATCGACCAGAAGGCCGGCAACAACCTGCTCTATCTGCCGCTCGATCAGCTGCTGAAGCAGAGCGCCGCCGGCGCCGCGGTGGCCGCCGACGCCGCGCGGCCGGCACGGCGCCGCCGAGACGGCGGTGACCGTCGATCCCAGCCGCACGCGCGAGCTCTCGCGCGGCCGAGACGCCGGGGCCGGACGATGAAAGCCACGACGCCGCTGCTCGCGCTTGCTGGTCGCCGTCGCTGCTGGTGTTGTCGCAGTCGCTGTACACGGTCGACCAGAAGACAGTACGCGATCAAGTTCCAGCTCGGCGAATTCATCGACGCCAAGACCGAGGCCGGCCTGTACCTGAAGGTGCCGCTGCTGCAGAACGTCAAGTTCTACGACAAGCGGCATCCTCCGCTCGAGACCTCCGACCCCGACCGCGTGACGACATCCGAGAAGAAGCCGTTGAAGGTCGACTTCATCGCCTACTGGCGGATCATCGACGTGCGCAAGTACTACCAGAGCGTGCACCGGCGACGAAGAAACGGCCCGCCGCCGCCTGGCGCAGACGATACGCGCCAACCTGGCCGAGGAGATCAACAAGCGCACGCTGCACGAGGCGATATCGACCGAGCGCGAAAAGATCATGACGACGACGCGGCAAAAAGCCGACGCCGACGCCAAGTCGATCGGCGTCGAGGTCGTCGACGTCCGGCTGCGTCGGGTCGAGCTGCCCGACGAAGTGCTCGCCCAGGTCTACCAGCGGATGGAGTCGGAGCGCAAACGCGTCGCCAACGAGCTGCGCTCGCTGGGCGCGGCCGAATCGGAAAAAATCCGCGCCGACGCCGACCGTCAGCGCGAGGTCATTCTCGCCGACGCATACAAGCAGGCGCAGAAGACCAAGGGCGAGGGCGACGCGAAGGCCTCCGCGACCTACGCATCGCGCGTACGGACAGAATCCCGAGTTCTATTCGTTCTACCGCAGCCTCGAAGCGTACAAGGCGACGTTCAGGAGCAAGGGCGACGTGATCGTGCTCGATCCGAGCGCCGAGTTCTTCCAGTACCTGAAGCAGCCGGGCGGCGGTCCGCCGGCCTCGCGCAGCAAGTAACGCTTTCGCGACGGAAGAAGAAAAGTGCCGGACGCATTCGTTGCGGCATGCGCGCTGGTGCTGGTGCTCGAAGGGCTGCTGCCCCTGGTGGCGCCCCGACTTTGGCGCGACACGTTCCGCCGCATCACCGAGCTGTCCGACGGACAATTGCGCTTCATCGGCCTCACGTCGCTGCTCGCCGGCACAGCCGTCCTGCTGATATTCCATGCATAGCTGGATCCTTCCCGAGTACATCGAGGACATCCTCCCGCCCGAGGCGGAGACGATCGAGCGGCTGCGGCGCACCCTGCTCGACCATTTCCGCGACCATGGCTTCCGGCTGGTCCAGCCGCCGCTGATCGAGCATCTGGATTCGCTGCTGACCGGGACGGGGCACGACCTCGAGCTACAGACGTTCAAGGTGATCGATCCGTTGTCCGGACGCCTGCTCGGCGTGCGCGCCGACATCACGCCGCAGGTCGCGCGCATCGATGCCCACCTGCTCAACGAGCCGGGCATCACCAGGCTCTGTTACGCCGGGAGCGTGCTGCGCACCGTCGTCGCGGGCCTCGCGCAAACACGGGAAGTCCTGCAGATCGGCGCCGAGCTGTATGGCGATCCGCAGATCGGCGCCGACCGCGAAGTCCTGATGCTGCTGCTGTCGTCGCTCGCCGCCGTTGGCGTGCGTGGCCTGCACCTCGACCTGGGACACGTCGGCGTCTACCGGGCGCTCGCCAATGGCGCGGACATTGCCGGCAACGCCGAGCGACAGCGCGACTGTTCGCGGCGCTGCGCGGCAAGGATGTGCCGGCCGTCGCCGAGCTCGCCGCCAGCCTGCCCGCTGCCTGGCGCGACGCCTTCGCCGCGCTGCCGACGCTGTACGGGCCCGCCGACGAGGTGCTCGCGGCGGCGCGACGCCGGCTGCCCGACACGCCGTCGATCGCGGTCGCGCTGTCAGCGCTGGAAACTCTGGCCCAGGCGGCGGGCCCGGAGGTCGAGGCGCTGCACATCGATCTCGCAGATCTTCGCGGCTATCACTACCAGACCGGCGCGAGCTTCTCGGTGTTCACCGCAGGCGAAGCCAACGCGATCGGCCGCGGCGAGCGCTACGACGGCATCGGCAAGGCCTTCGGCCGCGCTCGTCCCGCGACCGGCTTTACGCTCGACCTGCGCCAGCTCGCTGCGCTGACGCGGCGTCGCGGGGCAGAACTGAAAGCGATGGCGCGCATGGGCAAGAACGTCGTCGTCATCGGCACGCAATGGGGCGACGAAGGCAAGGGCAAGGTCGTCGACTGGCTGACCGAGCACGCGCAAGGCGTCGTCCGCTTCCAGGGCGGACACAACGCCGGACACACGCTGGTCATCGGCGGCAAGAAGACCGTGCTGCGGCTGATTCCGTCGGGCATTCTGCAGCCCGAAAGTCCGCGTCTACATCGGCAACGGCGTCGTGCTGTCGCCGTCGGCGCTGCTGCAGGAGATCGGCGAGCTGGAAGCGGCGGGCGTCGAGGTGCGCTCGCGGCTCGCGATCTCGCCCGCATGTCCGCTGGTGCTGCCGTACCACGTCGCGCTCGACCAGGCGCGCGAAGCATGCGATGGGCGATACGCAGCATCGGCACCACCGGACGCGGCATCGGCCCGGCCTACGAAGACAAGATCGCGCGGCGCGCGGTGCGCCTGCAGGACCTGTTCTATCCCGATCGCTTCGCCGCGAAGCTCGAGCCGCTGCTCGATTATCACAACTTCGTGCTGACGCAATACTTCAAGCGCGACGCGGTTCCCTTCCAGCAGACGCTCGACGCGACGCTGGCTCTCGCGCCGGCGCTGCTGCCGATGGTCGGCGATGTCGCGGCGTTGCTGCAGGACGCGCGCGCGGCGCGGCGATTCGCTGCTGTTCGAGGGCGCGCAGGGCGCGCTGCTCGACATCGATCACGGCACCTACCCGTACGTGACCTCGTCGAACTGCCTCGCCGGCGCGGCAGCGCCGGGCACCGGCGATCGGCCCGCAGATGCTCGATTACGTGCTCGGCATCGTCAAGGCGTACACGACGCGTGTCGGCACCGGCCCGTTTCCGACCGAGCTCACCGACGAGATCGGCGCGGGACTCGCCAAGCGCGGCAACGAGTTCGGCTCGGTCACCGGGCGCCCTCGCCGCTGCGGCTGGCTCGACATCCCGGCGCTGAAGCGCTCGCTGCAGCTCAACGGCGTCGACGGGCTGTGCATCACCAAGCTCGACGTGCTCGACGGCATGCCGACGATCCGCATCTGCACCGGCTATCGGGTCAACGGCGTAGCGCAGCCGCTGCTGCCGATCGGCGCCGACGCGGTCGCCGAATGCAAGCCGGTATACGAGGACATGCCCGGCTGGCAGGAAAGCACGCTTCGGCGTCGACAGCTTCGACGCGCTGCCGGCGCCGGCGCGCGCGTATCTGCGACGCATCGAGGCAATTGACCGGGGTGCCGATCGCGATGGTCTCGACCGGCGCCGAGCGCGACGAGACGATCCTGCTGCATCATCCGTTCCAATAAAGCTACAGGGCGACGAGAGCCTGCACGTCAGCTGGCAGCAATACAACATGCTGGTCGAGCGCCTTGCGCTGCAGGTGCACGAGTCGGCGTGGCGCTTCAACCAGGTCATCTGCATCGCGCGTGGCGGGCTGCGCGTCGGCGACGTGCTGTCGCGGATCTACGAGCTGCCGCTGGCGATCCTGTCGACGCATTCGTACACCGCGGAGGGCGGGACCCTGCGCGGACAACTGGTCATCGCCGAGCACATGACGATGACGGCGCCCCGGCTCGGCGACCGGGTGCTGCTGGTCGACGACATGGTCGACTCCGGCCACACGCTCGAGGCCGTCAACGGGAGTTGCCGCAGCGCTTTCCCCATATCACCGACATGCGCACGGCGGTCGTCTGGTACAAAGGCTGTTCGGTGTTCAAGCCTGACTACTACGTCGATTATCTGCCTGACAGCCCGTGGATCCACCAGCCGTTCGAGATCTACGACACGCTTCGGACGGAAGAGCTGAAGGCGCGCCTGGCCGCCGTGACCGGAGCCGAGCAATGAATGCGCTGAGTTGCGCCGACATCCTCGCCGGCCGCGCGCCACAGGACGTTCCCGTCACGTTGCAGGGATGGGTCCGCACGCGTCGCGACTCGAAAGCCGGCATCTCATTCGTCCATTTGTCCGACGGATCGGGTTTCCATCCGGTGCAGGTCGTCGCCCCGAACACGCTGGCGAACTATGCGAGCGAGATCTCGCGGCTGACCGCCGGCTGCGCGATCGAAGCCACCGGCATGATCGTTCCTTCACCCGCCAAGGGCCAACCGTTCGAGATGCAGGCGAGCGCGCTCAAAGTCGTCGGTTGGGTCGACGACCCGGATTCGTATCCGATCCAGCCAAAGCCGCACACGCTGGAGTTCCTGCGCGAAGTGGCGCACCTGCGGCCGCGCACCAACGTCATCGGCGCGGTCAGCCGCGTCCGCCACACGATCGCGCAGGCCGTGCATCGCTTTTTCGATCAGAACGGCTTCGTCTGGATCAACACGCCGATCATCACGACGTCGGACGCGGAAGGCGCGGGCGAGCTCTTTCGCGTGTCGACGCTGGATCTCGCCAACCCGCCGCGCACGGCGCAGGGAAAAGTCGATTTCGGTTCCGACTTCTTCGGACGCGAGGCCTTCCTCACCGTCTCCGGACAGCTGAACATCGAAACCTACTGCATGGCCTTGTCCAAGGTATACACGTTCGGTCCGACGTTTCGCGCCGAGAATTCGAATACCAGTCGGCACCTGGCGGAGTTCTGGATGATCGAGCCCGAGATTGCGTTCGCCGATCTGTCCGACAATGCGACGCTCGCCGAGGCGTTGCTCAAGCATATCTTCCGGACCGTGTTGGAAGAGCGGGCCGACGACATGGCATTTTTCGAGGAGCGCATCGAAAAGGGCGTGATTGCCAAACTGCAGGGAATGATAGACGCCGAATTCGTCCGCATGGAATACGAAGATGCGATCGGCATCCTCGAGAAGGCCACGCAGAAGTTCGAGTTTCCGGTGCGGTGGGGAATGGACCTGCAGTCCGAGCACGAGCGCTACGTGTCGGAGAGCTACGTCCGCGGTCCGGTGATCCTCGTCAACTACCCGAAGGAGATCAAGGCGTTCTACATGCGGCTGAACGACGACGGCAGAACGGTCGCCGCGATGGATGTGCTCGCACCCGGCATCGGCGAAATCATCGGCGGCAGCCAGCGCGAGGAGCGGCTCGATGTCCTCGACGCCCGGATGGCCGCGGCCGGCATGGACGTCGAGCACTACGCCTGGTACCGCGACCTGCGTCGTTACGGCACCGTGCCGCACGCCGGATTCGGTCTGGGCTTCGAGCGCACGATCGCGTATGTAACCGGGCTCGCCAACGTGCGCGACGTGATCCCGTTTCCGCGCTCGCCCGGGAACGCGCGCTATTGACGCGCTCTTGACGTGGTATTGACGCGCATTGACGTATCAACTCGCCGCTCAGCGCGGCCGCAAAATCACCGCAGCCGGTGTGACCGAGCCGTGGAACCTGGCGCTGCCCTCGAGCAAGAGATCGGTGCCGCTGGATTTGGTCAACATCATCGTGATCGCGCCGCAGGTTCGACTGGTGGCCGGCGCGCTGATGTCGAGCACGCCGTTGCGATAGGTGCCGGTGAATGCGACGGCGGAGATCTGGCAGCTGCGGCCGTTCCAGTTAAGCGTGCCCTTGAGATTGCCGTCGGCGTCCTGCGAAACGATCGAAATCGACCACGGTGCAGTCGTCGTCTTTCCCGATTCGGGCGTCGTCGAGCCGGTGCCCGCAAGCTGCGCCGGCAATTTTTCTTCGTCGGCGCCGGCTGACGGGGCCACACAGCTCAGGACAAACAACGCAGTCAAAGCGGCCAGTCTCATCGAACGACTCTCCCGGGCGCATGTCAAAAAAAGCAAAAGCCCGCGCGTCGCGGGCGTGCATCGATTGCCGGCTTCCTCCGGCCGGGCCGGATGCTACGATGGTGCCCAGAAGAGGACTCGAACCTCCACAGTGTTGCCACCGCTAGGACCTGAACCTAGTGCGTCTACCAATTCCGCCATCTGGGCTGTACTACGGGGTCGTATGTAAGGCGAGCCGATAATTTTACGAAAGAGTGACTTTCTTGTCAAAAAACCAACGCAACACCGCCGCGATCCGCGGCGGATCGAAAACTGCAACCAGGCGTAAGACTGTGCTGGCGCGCGATCGCGCGACGGCGATCCCCAGGCGAGCTACTTCGCCGGTCGCCTCGTACGATGAACCCGCGTCCGGCCGCCGCGCCCGCCGCTCGCGCGGCGATGTCGCGATTCCGGAGCGCGAGCAAATACTGCAGGCCTTGCGCGAGCAGGGCGTGCCGATGCCGGCGGAACAGCTGACCGACCTGCTCGGGGTCCGCGGCGAAGCCGAGCGCGAAGCGTTCGGCGGCCGTCTGGCGGCGATGGAGCGCGACGGCCAGCTGATGACCAACCGCAAGGGACAGCTTTGCGTCGTCGCCAAGCTCGATCTGGTCACCGGAACGGTGCAAGGCCACCCGGACGGCTTCGGATTTCTCGTCCCCGACGATGGCAGTCCCGATCTGTTCCTGTCACCGAAGGAAATGCACAAGGCGCTGCACGGCGATCGCGCGACCGCGCGGATCGTCGGCGTCGACCGCCGCGGCCGTCCGGAAGGCGCGATCGTCGATGTGCTCGAGCGGGCCAACCGCGAAGTCGTCGGCCGCGTCTTATGATGAGCGCGGCATCTGGTACCTGGTCGCGGAAAACAAGCGCATCAGCCAGGACATCCTGGTCCCGCCCGACATGCGCGGCAGCGCGCGTCCCGGGCAGGTGGTCGTCGCCGAAGTGATCGAGCAGCCGTCGGCGCACCGCGAAGCGCTGGCGAAGGTGATCGAGGTTCTGGGCAACTACACCGATCCCGGGCATGGAGATCGAGATCGCGCTGCGCAAGCACGACCTGCCCTACCGATTTTTCAGCCGCCGCGCAGCGGCAGGCGGGGCGCTTTCCGCACGAAGTGCAGAACGCCGACCGGAAGGGCCGCACCGATCTGACCGCTCTGCCGCTGGTGACGATCGACGGCGAAACCGCGCGCGACTTCGACGACGCGGTCTATTGCGAGCGCGGCGCCAAGGGTTTCCGCCTGATCGTCGCAATCGCCGACGTCAGCCACTATGTCGCCGACGGCGACGCGCTGGACGGCGACGGCGCGCGATCGCGGCACGTCGGTCTACTTTCCGCGGCGCGTCATTCCGATGCTGCCCGAAGCAGCTGTCGAACGAGCTGTGTTCGCTCAAGCCCGCGGTCGACCGCCTGTGCATGGCGTGCGAGATGAGGATCAGCGCCGACGGCGAGATCGAGAGCTATAGAGTTCTTTCCGGCGGTAATGCATTCGCGCGCGCGGCTCACTTACAACCAGGTATGGGACTGGCTGTCCCAACCGAAAGCGCGAGACCAGAGAAGCGGCGGCGGTATTGCCGCACCTCGAGAACCTGTACGCGCTATACAAGGTGCTGGCCGCCGCGCGCGCCCGCCGCGGCGCGATCGATTTCGAAACCATCGAGCTCGAGCTCAAGTTCGACGCGCAGGGCAAGATCGAGACGATCGTTCCTGTCATGCGCAACGATGCGCACAAGCTGATCGAGGAATGCATGCTGGCGGCGAACGTCTGCGCCGCCGCATATCTGCTCGAGCGGAAGAAGCCGGCGCTCTACCGCGTGCACGAGGGACCGACGCCGGAAAAGCTCGCCGCGCTGAAGGAATTCCTCGCCGGCTCGGGCCTGTCTATCGGCGGCGGCGAGTCTCCGACGCCGGCCGACTATGCGAAGCTGCTGGGAGAGATCAAGGGGCGCCCCGATTTCAACCTGCTGCAGACGGTGCTGCTGCGCTCGCTGCAGCAGGCGGTCTACAGCCCCGATAACGAGGGTCACTTCGGTCTCGGTTACGACGCGTATACGCATTTCACTTCGCCGATCCGCCGCTATCCGGACCTGCTGATCCATCGCTGCATCAAGGCCTGCCTGGCCGGCACCCGCTATCAGCCGTCGGGCGCGTCCTGGTCGGAGCTGGGCGTGCACTGCTCGCATGACCGAGCGGCGCGCCGACGATGCGACCCGGGACGTCGAGAACTGGCTCAAATGCTTTTTCATGCAGGACAAGGTCGGCGAGATATTCATGGGCACCGTCAGCGGCGTCACGCATTTCGGCCTCTTCGTCACGCTCGACGGCCTCAACGTCGATGGGCTGGTGCATGTGACCGAGCTCGGCAACGACTACTTCCACTACGACGCCGTGCGCCACGCGATGAGCGGCGAGCGCGGCGGCAAGGTCTACCGGCTGGCCGACCGCATCATGGTGAAAGTCGCCCGGGTCGATCTCGAATCGACCAAGATCGATTTCGTGCTGGCCGGGGACGAGGTTGCGTCCGCCCCGAAAAAGAAAACGCGCCAGGGCCGGAAGCCCTGACGCGTCGTCACGCGTCGTCACGCGTTGTCGTTGCCGCGCGCGAAACGATTGCCGCGCGGCAGCCGATGCGCCGGCGCCTTAAGGTGCCGAAGCTTCAGCGATTGGGTTGCGGCGTCATGCGCAGATACGGCCGCAGCGCCTTGAAGCCCTTGGGGAATTTCTGCTTCAGCAGTTCGGGGTCCTGCAGTGACGGCACTATCACGACGTCGTCGCCCGTTCTTCCAGTTGCCCGGCGTCGCGACGCTGTGATACTCGGTCAGCTGCAGCGAATCGATTACGCGCAGCACTTCGTCGAAATTGCGACCGGTCGATGCCGGATAGGTGATGATCAGCCGGATCACCTTCTTCGGATCGATGACAAACAGCGAGCGCACCGTCGCAGTCGCGCTGGCGTTCGGATGGATCATGTCGTACAGGGTCGATACCTTGCGGTCGGCATCGGCGATGATCGGGAAGTTGACTTTGGTGTTCTGTGTCTCGTTGATGTCGTTGATCCACTTCTTGTGCGAATCGACCGGGTCGACCGACAGGGCGATCACCTTGACGTTGCGCTTGGCGAACTCGTCCTTGAGCTTGGCGGTCAATCCGAGCTCGGTCGTGCACACAGGCGTGAAGTCGGCAGGATGCGAGAACAGCACGCCCCAGCTGTCGCCCAGCCATTTATGAAAGCTGATCGGGCCCTCGCTCGATTCCTGGGTGAAATCGGGGGCGGTGTCGCCAAGACGCAGTGACATGGTTTTCTCCTCGTCGGACAAGTTGGATCACATATAATACGCCGCGTGCGCGCCGGGGAGTAGAAGCGATGGCACTATCATCATGCCCGCGCCAACCGCGGCGGCGGCGGGTGCAAACTCCCGTTCCCGATCCAATGCGACGATCCCCTGACCGCAAATCGTCCTCGGCGCAAAGCCCGCGATGACGGCCGAAAACGCCGCCGCGGCGCCGCCTGGTCGTGCAGGCGCACGACATCGACACGCCGGCCCTGAAGGCGCTGGCGAAGCTCGCCGGCGCCGAGCGCATCGACGCCGTGTCGCGCGGCGGCGATCAGGCGTTCGCACTGACGCCGGCGGTCAATTCCGCCGAGGTGTTCGCGTACTGCGCGCAGGAATCGCTGGATTGTGCGTTTGTTCCGCCGGGACAGCGCCTCGACCGCGTGCGATTGCTGGCAATGGACATGGATTCGACCTTGATCACCATCGAATGCGTCGACGAGATCGCCGACATGATGGGCATCAAGCGAGAAGTCGCGGCGATCACGGCGAGCGCGATGCGCGGCGAAATCGATTTTCGCGAAAGCCTGACGCGCCGCGTGGCGCTGCTGCAGGGCCTGGACGTTGCCGCGCTACAGCGTGTCTACGACGAGCGGCTCGAACTCTCGCCAGGCGCGGAGCGCCTGCTGGCCGGCATGCGCGCCGTCGGCGCGCAGTCGCTGCTGGTCTCGGGCGGGTTCACGTTTTTCACCGAGCGTCTGAAAGCGCGTCTCGGACTCGACCATACATGCGCGAACACGCTGGAGATCGTCGACGGCAGGCTGACGGGCCGCCTGGTCGGGCCGATCGTCGACGCCGAGGCGAAGGCCGCGTGCTTCCAGCGCCTGCGCGCGCGAGCTTGCCGCGGACGGCGGCCTGGCAGTGGCGATCGGCGATGGGGCGAACGACCTGCCGATGCTGGAAGCCGCCGACGTCAGCATCGCCTACCGCGCCAAACCGATCGTGCGCGCCCGGGCGACCTATGCGATCGACTGCTGCGGGCTCGACGCCGTGCTCAATCTGTTCGCGCTAGCGACTCGCCTTATGCCAGCGCGGGGCGCAGGAACGCGACGATGTTCCACACCGCGAGCACGACGAGCACCGCCCAGGTCAGCGCGATGCCGGCGAACCGGCCGACCGAGTGTCCGCTGGCGCGCGACAAGCCTGCCGCGTGCATGACGCGGGCCAGGATGAACACGACGCCGCAGATATGCAGCAGCAGCGGCGACGCGCGGTTCTCCTCGGCGATCAGCAGCAGCAGCAACACCGGCAGTCCCCACTCGACCGCGTTGGCGTGGACTCGAATCGCGCGCTCCAGCTGCGCGTCGCCGCCGGCCCCCAGACCGATGCCCATGCTGCGGCGCCGGCGCGACACCAGCAGTGCAAGGGCGACCAGCATACAGCGCGAATACGCCGGTGTAGAGTGCGCTGATCAAGGGCATCGGTGCGGGATTCATTCGATTCGGTCTCCTCGATCCACAGCATCTGGATCGCCTCGAGTATCTTTTCGCCGGAGTGCTTGGGATCGTCGTCGAATCCGGGCAGCGCGATCACCCAGCGGTGCAGGTCGGTGAAGCGCACCGTCGCCGGATCGACGTCGGGATGGCCTCGGCCAGCGCGATCGCGATGTCGCGGGAGTCCATCCACTTCATTTGGTCGTCTCTTTGGCGTAGTTGATCGTGTATTTCGGAATCTCGATCACCAGCTTCGCGTCTGCCGACCTTCGCCTGACACGACAGTCGCGACACGCGGCGTCAGGCCCCAGGCGCGGTCGAGCAGATCGTCCTCGTCTTCCGACGACGGCGAAAGCGAATCGAAGCCCTCCCGCACGATGACATGGCAGGTCGTGCACGCGCAGGACTTTTCGCAGGCGTGCTCGATCTCGATCTTCTGATCGAGCAGATTGTCGCAGATGCGACTCGCCTTCGGTCGCCTCGAAGGTCTTGCCTTCCGGACAGAGTTCCGCGTGCGGCAGCACGACGATTTCGGTCATCGCGCGCCGGCCTCAACCGAGCGCATCGACGCTGCTGACCGGTCAGCGCACGTCCGACGCCGCGGTCCATGCGGCGGGCGGCGAATTCCTCGGTCGCGCGTTGAGCGCGCTCACCGCGTCGAGCGAGCGCGTGGTGGTCGTCCTGGCCGGCGAGCCGGCGGACCGCGGCAAGCGCCTGTTCGATCGGCGATCCGTTCCGCGGCGCTCGAGCAGGTCGCCGTCCGAGCGCAGCGCGGCTTCGGTCGCATCGACGATGCGCTCCGCTTCGACGCGGGCCTCGGCCAGCGCGCGCGCGACCATGTCCGGCGCGGCATTGGCGAACGATTCCTGCAGCATGCGGGCGATCTCGTCGTCGCGACAGACCATACGAAGGCTTGACCACGATCGACGCCTCGACGCCTGTCGTCTGCTCGCGGCGGATACCGCCAAGCAGCCCGTCGGCATCGACCTGGAACGTCACCGGATGCGCGCGGCGCCGGCCACCATCGGCGGGATGCCGCGCAATTCGAACCGCGCCAGCGAGCGGCAGTCGGCCACCAGCTCGCGCTCGCCCTGCACGACGTGCAGCGCCATCGCGGTCTGGCCGTCCTTGAAGGTGGTGAATTCCTGCGCGCGCGCGATGGGTATCGTGCGTTGCGCGGGATGATCTTCTCGGTGAGGCCGCCCATGGTCTCGAGGCCCAGCGACAGCGGAATCACGTCGAGCAGCAGCCAGTCCTCGCCGGTCGCGCGGTTGCCGGCCAGCACATTGGCCTGGATCGCGGCGCCGAGCGCCACGACCTTGTCCGGATCGAGATTGTTCAGCGGCGCCTGGCCGAAAAATTCGGCGACCGCCTGCTGGATCTGCGGCATGCGCGTCGCGCCGCCGACCATCACCACGCCCTTGATGTCGGCGGCGTGAGCCGCGGCATCGCGCAGCGCCTTCCTGACCGGAGCGAGCGTCTTCGCGACCAGCGTCTGGCTGATTGTCTCGAATGTCTGCTGCGTGAGCGTCGCAGCGATTATCTCCGCCCGACTGCAGTGTAGCGTTGAACGTCGCCTCGTCGCGGGTCGTCAGCGCTTCCTTGGCCTCGCGCGCCTTGGCCATCAGCAGGCGCGTGTCGCCCGGCGACACCGGGCCGACGCTGGCGGCCTCGAGCACCCAGCAGTAAACCGGTGGTCGAAATCGTCGCCGCCCAGCGCCGTGTCGCCGGCGGTGGCCAGCACTTCGAACACGCCGCGCGACAGCTTCAGGATCGACAGGTCGAAAGTGCCGCCGCCCAGGTCGTAGACCGCGTAGGTGCCTTCGGACGCGTTGTCCAGGCCGTAGGCGATCGCGGCCGCGGTCGGCTCGTTCAGCAGGCGCAGCACGTTGAGGCCGGCGAGCCGCGCCGCATCCTTGGTCGCCTGCCGCTGCGCATCGTCGAAATAGGCGGGCACGGTGACCACCGCGCCGTCCAGTTCGCCGCCCATGCTCTCTTCGGCGCGCTCGCGCAGCGCGTCGAGAATTTCGGCCGAGATTTCGACCGGCGTGCGGACGCCGGCGCGCGTGGCGATCTGCACCATGCCCGGGCGCATCGACAAAGCGATAGGGGAACCGGCGCGCGTCGGCGAGATCGGCGCAGCGCCGCGCCCCATCATGCGCTTGACCGAGACGATGGTGTTTTGCGGATCGGAGACCTGCGCCGCCTGCGCGTCGTAGCCGACTTCGACGCCTTCGGGTGCGTAGCGCACGATCGACGGCAGCAGCGGGCGCCGCTGCGCGTCGGGCAGCACATCGGCGACTGCCGTTGCGCACCGTGGCGACCAGCGAATTGGTGGTGCCGAGGTCGATGCCGACCGCGAGCCGCCGCCGTCGCGGCGCGGGCGCCTCCCCGGTTCGGCAATCTGCAGCAGCGCCATCAGTTTCTCGATCCCGCCGATCGCCGCGTCGATGTCGGCGGCGAGCTTGGACAGGAACTGGAGCTCGCGCACGCTGGCGCGCGCCGATTCCAGCTCTGCCGGCTATCCAGCGTCTCGGCCAGCGCCGGCTCGAGCGCGGCAATCTCGCCGCGCACCTGCGCCGAGCAGTGTTTCCAGCCGAGCGGCATCGCCGGCCATCCGGGCCTCCTCGACCGCTTCGCGGCGCTCGAGCTGACGCTCGAGGAAGTCGATCGGCAGTGCGGTATCGGTCTCGACGATCGCATCGATGCCGTGCAGCGACAGCAGATACTGGGCGCGCCCGACCGGGTCCTTGAGCGCGCGATAAGCCTCGTTGACCCGCGCCGACGACTGCAGCGCCAGCCTGCGCTCGCGTTCGCCGGCGGCGGCGAACCGGTCCGGGTGCACCTGCGTCTGCAGCTCGCGGTAGGCCGCGTCCAGCCGCGCCGCGTCGAAGCGATAGCGCGGCGGCAGCCCGAACAGCGCGAAATAATCCTGGGAGAAGTCGATCATTGGGTGATCACTGAGTGCCGTCTCGGATTTCGATGGCGGCTGGGCGCGGCGTGCGCCGTCGCGAAAACCGCGTCAGCGCTAGGAGCGTCGCCCGCGACAGTCAGCAATGGTACGGCGAGGGCGCGCGACACGGATGGCGCGGTTTCTCGCGGCGTCTAGACGTTGAAGGACTCGCCGCAGCCGCACTCGTCCTTCACGTTCGGATTGTTGAACTTGAATCCTTCGTTGAGGCCCTCGCGCGCGAAATCGAGTTCGGTGCCGTCGAGATAAGGCAGGCTTTTCGGATCGACCACAACGTTGATGCCATGGCTGTCGAACTGCAGGTCTTCGGGCCTGATCTCGTCGACGAATTCGAGCTTGTACGCCAGCCCCGAACAGCCGGTCGTGCGCACGCCCAGGCGCAGGCCGACGCCCTTGCCGCGCTTGCCAAGAAGCCCGCGACGTGCTTGCCGCGCTTTCGGTCAGGGTAATCCCCATGCCTGCTTCGCCCTTTCGGCGATTCAGCCGCCGCCGCAGCGCGCGACTCGGCGGACGGCTTCGGCGCTGTCGCCGTGCTTCTTCTTGTAATCGGCCACCGCCGCCTTGATCGCGTCTTCCGCCAGGATCGAGCAGTGGATCTTCACCGGCGGCAGCGCCAGCTCTTCGGCGATCTGCGTGTTCTTGATCGTCAGCGCCTGGTCGAGCGTCTTGCCCTTCACCCATTCGGTGACCAGCGACGACGACGCAATCGCCGACCCGCAGCCATAGGTCTTGAACTTGGCGTCCTCGATGCGTCCGTCGGTGCCGACCCGGATCTGCAGCTTCATCACGTCGCCGCAAGCGGGCGCACCGACCATGCCGGTGCCGACGCGCGTCGTCGTCCTTGGCGAACGAGCCGACGTTGCGCGGGTTTTCGTAGTGATCCAGTACCTTGTCGCTGTATGCCATAACAATCTCCAGATGACTCCACAACTACATTTGCTCCCGACTGCCTTTGAACTCGTCCGGATTGAGGGGCGGCCACGCCGCACCTCAATCCAGACAGTTACTGCGTCAGCCTGCTGACGCAATAACAACTAATGAGCGGCCCACTACCACCGTATCCAGATCGATCCCTTCCTTGAACATTTCCCACAGCGGCGACAACTCGCGCAGCTTGTCGATCTTCCGCTTCAACAGGTCGATCGTGTAATCGACCTCTTCCTCGGTGGTGAAGCGGCCGACGGTGAAGCGGATCGAGCTATGCGCCAGCTCGTCGCTGCGGCCCAGCGCGCGCAACACGTACGACGGCTCGAGCGAGGCCGACGTGCACGCCGAGCCCGACGACACCGCGACGTCCTTGATCGCCATGATCAGGCTCTCGCCTTCGACGAAGTTGAAGCTCACGTTCAGGTTATGCGGCACGCGGCGCTCCATGTCGCCGTTCAGATACACTTCCTCGATCTGCGACAGCCCCTGCCAGAGCTTGTCGCGCAGCATACGGATGCGGTCGTTGTCGGTCGCCATCTCGAGCCGCGCCAGACGGAACGCTTCGCCCATGCCGACGATCTGATGCGTCGCCAGCGTGCCCGAGCGCATGCCGCGTTCGTGACCGCCGCCGTGCATCTGCGCCTCGATGCGCACGCGCGGCTTGCGCCGGACGAACAGCGCGCCGACGCCCTTGGGCCCATAGGTCTTGTGCGCCGAAAAACGTCATCAGGTCGACCTTCAGCGTCGCCAGATCCACCGGTATCTTGCCGGTCGCCTGCGCCGCGTCGACGTGGAAAATGATGCCGCGGCTGCGGCAGATCTCGCCGATCGCCGGGATGTCCTGGATGACGCCGATCTCGTTGTTGACGAACATCACCGAGACCAGGATCGTGTCCGGACGCAGCGCCGCCTTGAATGCTTCGAGGTCGAGCAATCCGTCCGGCTTGACGTCGAGATAGCTGACTTCGAAGCCGTCGCGCTCGAGCTCGCGCATCGTGTCGAGCGTGGCCTTGTGCTCGGTCTTGACGGTGATGAGGTGCTTGCCCTTGTCCTTGTAGAAATGCGCGGCGCCCTTCAGGGCGAGGTTGATCGACTCGGTCGCGCCCGAGGTCCAGACCAGCTCCTTCGGGTCGCAATTGACCGAGCTTCGCGACTTCGTCGCGCGCCTCCTCGACCGCCTTTTCGGTTTCCCAGCCGAACGCGTGCGAACGCGAGGCCGGATTGCCGAAATGCTCGGTCAGGTACGGGATCATCTTCGGCCGCGACGCGCGGATCCACCGGCGTCGTGGCCGAATAATCGAGATAAATCGGTTTCTTCATCGTGGTCTCGAATGTCTTTACGCCACCGGCGCCGGCTCGGACTTCTTGCCGGCCAGTGCGCGATGATCCCGCAGCACGTTGACCTCGCGCTTGTCCTGCTGCCGCACCAGCTGCTCGAGCGTCACCGAATGGAGGAACGAGAAGATGTGCGTGTTCAGGCTCGCCCAGAGCTCGTGCGTCATGCACGCGTCTGTCGTCCAGGCAGTTTTCCTTGCCCCCGCACTGGGTCGCGTCGATCGGCTCGTCCACCGCGAGAATGATGTCGGCGACCGAAACCGCGGTTGCATCGCGCGCCAGGTTGTATCCGCCGCCGGGGCCGCGCACGCTGTCGACCAGCCCGTGCCGGCGCAGCTTGCCGAACAATTGCTCGAGGTAGGACAAGGAAATCTTCTGCCGCTCCGATACGGCCGCCAAGCGTCACCGGCCCCTTGCCGTTGTGCATTGCCACGTCAATCATCGCCGTTACGGCGAATCGTCCTTTAGTCGTCAGTCTCATGATCGCCTGCCTTCCGTCCCAGGTCGCTCCCCTGTTTTCATAGCTTAAATTCTATAATTCCCGACTGGATTTAGTCAACTAAAAACCCTACTAGTTCAGTCAAGTAAGCGAGTCAGCTGGGCCGGGTCGAAGCTGTCGGCCGTCGCCTTGGCGTCGCTGCAATCGACGCCCTCCTGCTGCAGGTGTTCGATCAGCTTCTGCATCCGCTCGTCGGTCGCGGCGGCATGGTCGAGCAGCGAGTGGATGGCCTGGACCATAGGGTCGTTCATGTCCGCGCCGATTGCCGTAGGCGGAAAAGCCGATTCGGGCGGCCTGCGCCTCGCGCCGGACCGCATCGTCGCCGGTCAGGATGCGCGCCGGTATGCCGACGGCCGTCGCCCCGGCCGGGACGTCCCGCACGACTACCGCGTTGGAGCCGACCTTGGCCCCGTCGCCGACCAGGATCGGCCCCAGGACCTTCGCGCCGGCGCCCACGACCACGGCCCGCCCAGCGTCGGATGCCGCTTGCCCGCCTTCCACGACGTGCCCGCCCAAAGTAACGCCGTGGTAGAGCGTGCAGTCGTCGCCGATTTCGGCGGTTTCGCCGATGACGACGCCCATCCCGTGGTCGATGAACACCCGCCGGCCGATCGTCGCGCCGGGGTGGATTTCGATGCCGGTCAGCCAGCGGCCCCAGTGCGACAGCCAGCGCGCGAGCCAGCGCGCGCCGCCGCGCCAGAGGCGGTTGCTCACCGCGCGGTGCCATACCAGCGCATGCAGGCCCGGATAGCAGGTCAGCACCTCCCAGGAGGTGCGTGCGGCGGGATCGCGCTCGAATACGACCGCGATGTCTTCACGGAGTCGGTCGAACATACGACGATTGTGCCATATCCGACCGAATCACTCAACTATTGACCCTACTGATGAAGTCAGCGCAGCAGAATCGCAGCCACGACCAGCCCGGCGGTGGCCAGCCCGACCAGCACCATATAGGACGTAATAAGGACGAACGCTCGCAGCAACAGTCCGGCCCACGAGCCGCCGTAGACGCTGCGCATCGACAGCAGCAGATAGAGCGCGACGATCCACACGCCGATCGTTATCGCAAGCGTGCGGCCCAGCACCAACAGCATCGTGGTCGCCGCGACGAAGACGAAGGCGTGGTCGTGAGCCGCGAAGACCAGGTGCTCGCCGTACAGACGCGGGCGGCGCGGATATCGCCGGCCGCGGCCGAGGTAGACGAGCTTCAGCAGGAGCGCGAACGCGGGCAGCAGCACGAACATCGCATACGGCGCGTAGCGCAGGATGCCGTCTCGCCAGCTGCTCGGCCTTTTCGCTTTTGGAAAGATTGTTGAAACGGTTCCATCGCTTCTGCAGCGCCTGCGATCCGAACACGCTGTCCGAATCGACCTGCAGATTGAAGCCCTTATCCGGCGACAGATATTTGGCTTCCTCCGGCGTATCGGGATGGGCCTCGAAAATATCGATCGGCCCCACCAACAGCCGCGTCACAGCGAAAAATATCAGCGTCGCGAACAGGTACAGGCGCGCCGGACGGATGTAGCGGCGGCGGCGTCCGGCCAGGTACTCGCGCGTCAGGAATCCGGGGCGCGCCAGCAGCGCGAAAACCGTGCGCCAGAACCTGCCGTCGAGTGCCACATAGCGTCCAGCCGCTTCGCGCAGGAACTCGCGCAGCGTCGGCAAACGCAACGCCGTCTCCTGGCCGCACGTCGCGCAATACGCGCCGTCGACCGGCGCGCCGCAGTTGCGGCAGGTCTTCGGTGCAACATCCTCGGGTCGGGATTTGGTCCTCGCCGCCATTCACTCCGCCTTGCGCTTGCGCTGAAGGCGCTCGTCGATCCGCGCCAGGATGCCGCGCAGGATGTTGACTTCCTCCTTTTCCAGGCGGGCGCGAGCGAACAGCCGACGCAATCGCGGCAACAGGCGCTTCGGATGCGCGGGCCGCAGAAAATCTAGCGCGACCAGCGTTCGCTCGCCGTGCTCGAACAAGCGCGCGATCTCGTCCTGAGTTGCCGGCTCGAACGCGGAGCGCGCCAGACCTCGCCCTCGCCCGAGGCGACGCGCAACTCGTACGCGGCCACCTGGACCGCGGCGGCGAGATTGAGCGACGAAAACGCCGGGTCCGCCGGAATCGTCGCGACGAGCTGGCAGCGCGCAAGCTCGGCATTGGAAAGTCCGGACATCTCGCTGCCGAAGACCAGCGCGACTTCGCCGCGCGCGGCATAGGCCAACGCCTCGTGGGCCGCCGCGCGCACCGGCAGCGCGCCGCCGGCGAACTCGCGCCGCCGCGCCGAGAATCCGATCGCCAGCGCCGCGCCCGCCAGCGCCTCGTCGAGCGTCGCGACGACGCGCGCCGAACGCAGGATCGTCGGTCGCGCCGGACGCGAGCGCGTCGGCCTCGGGATCGGGAAAGCGATGCGGCGCCACCAGGGTCAAGCGCGAGAGGCCCATCGCGCGCATCGCGCGCGCGGAGGCGCCGATGTTGCCCGGATGGCTGGTCGCGCAGAGCACGATGCGGATGCGCGAGAGCGCATCGTTTATTCGCTCGCTGATCGACGACGGATGGCTCGGATGCGTCCGTCATGCGCGTCGAGAGGCTTCGTTTGCAGGTAGAATGCGCGACGATTGTTCTTTATGCGCCGCTGGCGCGCAGCGCAAAAGCGGTGAACCCGACATGCACCCGATGCTCACCATCGCGGTCAAGGCCGCGCGCCGCGCCGGCAGCATCATCAATCGCGGCGCCCGCGATCTGGATCGTCTCGCCGTCACCGCCAAGGGTCCGAAGGATTTCGTCAGCGAGATCGACCGCGCCGCCGAGGCGGCGATCGTCGATACGCTGCACGCGACCTATCCCGACCACGCGATTCTAGCAGAGGAAGGCACGGCCAAAGGCGCGAACGCCGACATCCGAGCATCGTGTGGATCATCGATCCGCTCGACGGCACGACCAATTTCCTGCACGGCTTTCCGCAGTACTGCGTTTCGATCGCGCTTGCAGCACAAGGGACAGATCACGCAGGGCGTGATTTACGATCCGGTGCGCAACGACCTCTTTACCGCGACGCGTGGCCGCGGCGCATTTCTCAACGATCATCGGCTGCGCGTCTCGCGCCGCCAGCATCTGAAAGACTGCCTGATCGGCACCGGCTTTCCGTTTCGCGATGGCAGCGATCTCGAAACCTATATCGCGATGATGCGCGCGATGATGCAGCAGACGGCGGGCCTGCGCCGGCCCGGGCGCGGCCGCGCTGGACCTGGCCTATGTCGCCGCCGGGCTATTACGACGGATTCTGGGAGGTCGGGCTCAACGCCTGGGACGTGGCCGCCGGCAGCCTGCTGATCGTCGAGGCCGGGCGGCCTGGTCGGCGACCTGGTCGGCGAAGGCGGCTATTTGCGCGGGGGCCAGATCGTGGCCGCGAATCCGCGGATATTCGCCCAAATGGTCAAGGTGCTGGGGCCTTTCCAAGCGTCGCTGAAAGTCGTAGCCAACAAGAAAGTCTGAGTTTTCAGCGGCCAGCGCGCCCGACCCTCCCGGGCGTATTGTTGTTTCCAGGCGCTAAATCCTGACAAAGGAAGGATTTGGCGCGCAATCTTCATGACAATTCCAATGTCATTGTGTACGATGACACGCAGTGGCAATGCGCGCCGCGTGGCGGCAGCCGTTGCGGGAAACATCCGGGACTGGGAGCGACCGATGGTTCGACGATGGCTGCAAGGCCTTGTGTTGCTGGGCTTGTTGGGGACGATCGCCTCGGCTGCGCAGGCCGAGACGATCTCGCGCATCCGCGTGATGTTGCATCCGTATGCGGCCGCACCGGGCGTGCTTCCCGATGCCGCGCTCGCCCGTCTTCAGACGCTGGCCGGCATATCGCTCCACCTTGCCCGCACGACGCGCACCGGCGCCCTCGAGCTCGATCTGGCGCAGCCGCTCGATCGCCCGACGGCCACCGCGCTGGCGAGCCGTCTGCGCGTCGATCGCAGCGTGCTATGGGTCGAGCCGGTCTCGACCCTGGCCTTGTTTCAGGCGCAATCGGTCCGCGCCAGCGCCGCGACCACCGATCTCGGCGACAAGCTGATGCTGCGGCTCGCCGGCGATCCCGCGCCCGACTGGCCGACCCTGCTTCCGCGCTGGAGCGCGATCGTAGGCGCGCCGCTCGCCGTCGATCACCAGGTCGGCAACCTCTGGGTTCTGAAGCTGCAGAACAAAGTCGCCCAGGACAACCTGGGCACGATGGCCTCGCTGCTGCAAACCGATCCAGTCGTGCAGTACGCCGACCCGGTGCGCCGGGCCACGGCCAAGCTCGTGCCGAACGACGCGAAATACAACCAGCAATGGGCGCTGTCCGACGCCGTCGGCGGCATCAACGCGCCGACCGGCTGGGATCTCGGCATCGGCAGCGCCTCGACCGTCGTCGCGGTGATCGACACCGGCATCACGCCGCATCCGGAACTCACCGGCCGCGTTCTGCCCGGGTTCGACTTCATCAGCGATCCGGCTTCGGCAAACGACGGCAACGGTCGCGACAACGACGGGTCCGATCCCGGCGACGGCACGTCGGACGGCGAATGCGGCGACGGTGTCCCCGGCGAGTCGAGCTCGTGGCATGGCACATTCGTCAGCGGCATCATCGCGGCCAATACCAACAACGGCGCCGGCATCGCCGGGCTCAACTGGAACGCGAAGATTCTTCCAGTCCGCGTGCTCGGCAAATGCGGCGGAACGTTCGAAGACATTACCGCGGGAGTCCTGTGGGCGGTCGGCATGCCGGTGGGTGGCGCGCCGAGCAATCCGAATCCGGCGAAAGTGATCAATATGAGCCTGGGCGGCGCGACATCCTGCCCGCAGGCACTGCAAGATGCGATCGACGTGGCATTGGCACAAGGCACGGTCATCACGGTCGCAGCCGGAAACGAAAGCGGCAATGCTTCTGATTCTGCGCCGGCGAATTGCAGCGGGGTCATCACCGTCGGCGCCGGCACGCGGACCGGCGATCGCGCAAGCTATTCCAATTTCGGCGTGCGCGTCGACATATCGGCTCCCGGCGGCGACGGCATCGACACCGACAGCCTGATCCTTTCGCTCTCCAACGACGGCAAATCTTCGCCGGGCAATCCGGCCTATGAGATTGCCGCGGGAACCAGCGCCGCGGCGCCGCACGTCGCCGGTGTCGCCTCGCTGATGCTGGCGCGCAACGCGAATCTGACACCTGGACATGTGCTCGACATCATGAGCGGCACCGCGCGCATGTTCGTCAGCGGCGCCACCTGCGGCAACGGTCCGTTCTGCGGTTCCGGCCTGCTGGACATGGGGCTCGCTATCGCGAGCACGTTCCCGGCTGCAGCCGCTGCGCCAGCGGGGACCGTGCCGGTGATCGAGTATTACCGCGCCGACAGAGACCACTATTTCATGACGGCGAGCGCTCCCGAGCAGACATTCGTCGACAACAACCTTGCCGGTACGTTCGAACGCACGGGGGAGCTGTTCTACGCCTGGCTCGATCCTTCGCTCGCGCCGCTGGACGCGGTTCCGGTCTGCCGCTTCTACAGTCCGCTGCCGCTGATCGACTCGCACTTCTTCACAGCGTTTGCCGACGAATGCAATTTCGTCATCTCGCATTGGGCGAACGTGTGGCTGCTCGAGAGCCGGGCGGCATTCTACGTCGTGCCGGCCGATGCTCTGGGCAATTGCCGAGCCGGAACGCTGCCGGTCTATCGCTTTTTCGACAACCGCAACGACGCCAATCATCGGTATACGATCAATCTTTCGGTGCGCCGAGCGATGCTCAATCGCGGGTGGGCGCCGGAAGGTCTCGGTCCGAACGCCGTGGCGTTCTGCGCGCCGATCTGACGCTTCGCCAGGCGGTCGCCGGACCGAGAAAAAAAGCGAGCCTCAGGGCTCGCTTTTTTCATCCGGGTCGACACCGTTCAGGCGGCGGCCGCGGTGTCGCCGCGCGGCTTTTGCGCGGCCAGCGTATCGAGCGCCGCGCTGACCGCGCGGTCGAACAAGGGCACCGGCTCGACGATCAGCGTCGCCTTGCCCGCACCGAGCTGCCATGCGAGGTCCTCCGGGGTGGCGACGATCGCGCGCGAGCGCTCGCGCGTGGTGAACAGATATTTGCTGCGCATCGGGCTGATCCACGACAGGCGCGCGTTGACCGTTTTGTCGCCTCGCCCGAACGCGAGCCACGTGCCGACGACCATTTCGGCGACGAAGTCATGGACGTTGGCGATTTTCGGTGCGGGGGCAACCGCCTCGATCGGATCGCCGGCTTCAGCCTTCCCGGAGCCGGCCTCGGCCTTGCCGGCCCCGGTCGCGGCCGCCGCGGCGGCGGTTGCCGGCGCATCGTCCGCCACTGCAGGCTTGATCGCCGCCATGTGCAGTTGAAACATCGCGTCGAGCAAGGGCTTGACGCGCTCGTCACCGACGTTGACCGCCGCGGCGCCGGCGCGCAGATTGCGGATCATTCCCGGCACGAGCTTGGCGAGCCGGGCCTTCTGCGCGCTGCGCTCCTTCGCCGTTAGGCTCCACAAAAGGTCGTCGAGTGTGCGCACGCCGCGGCGCCATTCCTCTCCCTCGGTGCCCTGCGCCCGACGCACGTTGGTCAGGTAGTCGGCCCAGATGGTTTCGCTGAACGATCGCACGTCGAACGGCACATCGAGACCTGAGAGCTTGTCGCGGATCAGCGCTCGCACCGCCGAGCGATCGGCCTCGCCTTCTTCGGCCGCGAGTGCGGCCGCGACCTCGGTGCCGAGCGCGCCTGCTCCTTTTTGCGCCTCGGCATCGACGAACTCCTGCACCTTACGATCGGCAACGTCGAAGACTCCGACGTCGACCTGGAAGTCGCGGCAGACCTCTTCGATCACGCCGGCCGCCGTCAGCTCGAATGCGGCGCGGTAGCCGGCGTCACCAGTGGCGCCGATCGCCGCCCCCGCGAGATGATCGAGCAGCCGCCGGGCGGGGTGCTTGCGGTCGGAGAAAAAACTGCGATCGATCAGCGCCGTCTTCAGGATCGGAACCTGCAGGTGGGTGAACAGGTTTCGCAGTTCTTCGGGTATCGACGGATCGCGGAAGATATAGTCGAACAGCAGGCCGATCACATCCATCGTGATCTTGTCGGTCGAGCTCGTAACCTTGTCGTCGATCGCCGCGCGGATGAACGGGATGCGGTTCATCGCCGCGGCGCGCATCGCGGCATCGCCGGCCGCAGCTTCGGCAGCGCGGTGATCGGACCCCGGATCCAGTCGCTGCCAGCGGTCGAGCACGGCGACGGCGGCGGACAGCGAACCGATCGCCATCAACGGATCAACTTGCGGCAGGCCCGACATACCGGTCGCCGGTGCACTCGTGGCCTCGGTCGACTGCAACGCGCGAGCGAGATCGGCGATGTACGGATTAAGCGCGGCGGTAAGCGCCGCGGCCGGTCCGGTATCGATCGCCGGTGGCGCGAGCGCGGTGGATGGCGCCGGCGGCGCCGATTCGGCTTGCGGCGAACCGCCGGCCGGCGTCGAAGCCGGGGAATCGCGCGCAGGCTCAGGCTTCGGCAAATCCTTCAGCGCGGTCGATGTGGACGCCGACGCTGCGGGAACCGCAATCCCCAGCGCCAGCAGCTGGTCGGCGGCGGCCGAGCGACCTTCCTTGAATAGCCGCAGGAAGGTCGGCAGCAACTCGGAGTCGTCGCGCGGCCGCAGCTCGCTCCGCGCGCGCAGCTGCGCCTTGATCTCGGGTAGCACCTGGTGGTCGGCCAGGAAGCGATTGACCTTGATAAAGCTCTTGTTGATGCCCAAGGTCACATCGGACAGCAACCGCTCCATCAGCGGCCGCCACACGCGCGGGTTCGGGTATAGCTCGCGGGAAGACAGTCCGATCGCGTCGAGCACGTAGTCGGGCGAAAACGGATTGTCGACGTCGCGCATTCGCGGCTCGCCGAGCAGCGTGCCGACGCGCAGGTCGATCGCATCGAGCTCGCGCTTGGTCAGCCGGTAAAGGAATTGCGTGCTCGACGTCAACGACGCCTGCTTTTCGTGATCGAACGTATTGAGCACCCGCAACGTCGTCAGCGAGGCATCGAAATCGGGCCGGCGACCCTGCCGTCGCGTGCCGGCGAGCCGCCGCTCGAACAGGTCGGTCAGCGCCTGGCCGAAGCGCTCGATCCATTGGCCGCGCTTGCTGCGGAAATCGGCGACCTCGGCCTCGCTAATAAAGTCGTTGCCCTCGAACAGATCGTTGGTGGTCTCGATCGAGACGTGGACCAGCGCGATCAATCCGGCTTTTAACTCGGCAAAGCATTCGCGCAGGAGCGCCTGCGCGTCCTCGCGGGACAGGAGCAGATTGCCGTCGACGTCGGTTGCAGGCGACGGGGAAGAATGGGTCGAGGCAAGGTCGGGCATGGTGGTCTAGGCGAAATCCAGGCAACGGACGCAGGCTGAATCGAAGCCGGCCGCGCCGTCATAGGTCCGCTTCGCCCGAACAGCGCCCTTCGCTAGGGTGGTCGAATGCTAACGGCCTTTGCCCGCTTTGGCGAGCGCGCCGCGACGATCGTCGCAATGCCAGCGATCGAAGGCGGACAGACGGTCTGGAAGGAGGTTCGCGGCAGCGTCGGCACGCGTTCCATGCCGCGACACCGATCCACAATGTGTATGCTGCAAGCGCCGCGGGCGCCCGGGCGCGAGGCTCTATTTGCCCGCCGCCATCTTGCTGATCAACTCAAGCACGCGCCAGCTGTCGTGCTCCTTTTCATAGAAGTACGTGGCGCCCAGCGAGTAGCTCAAGCCGCCGCATTCGGCAGCGGTATGGTTGGTCAGCACGACTTTGGTGGCGGTTCGGGGCTTGCCGCTCTTCTGCAGTGCCTCGAGCACCTCGAAGCCGCTGCCCGATTCCAGCGTTACGTCGACCAGAATCAAGTCTGCATCCACGCGCGACAAATCGGCGATCGCCTGTTCGGCGTTGTCGCTGTGGCCGACCAACTCGCCTCCGACCGACTCGACGGCCGCTGCGAGCAGCCGTGAGAAGATCGGCGAGTCCTCGATCACGTAGACGTGAAGCGCGCCTGGAGCGTCGGCCATATCCATCGTGTTCCGATTGCCAGCATGCGCCGCCCGCGCTAATAGCGCAGCGACCCCTGTCAGCAGTATCACGCCGCGCAGCCGGAATGCCTGTAGGAATATCGGACGAAATAAGTCGGACTCTTGCTGAAAATCGTGTCCCGATAGGTGAGCCGGCGAGAAGTCCCCGCCGGGCCGGGCCGGATTTTTCGCGTGCTGGTCGGGACCCTCGGCGACCGCCGCGCCATCTAGGCGGCCGCGGCGTCGGCGATGACCGTGTCGAGAATCTTTTCGAGCTCCGCTGGCTCGAGGGGCTTGACCAGGTGATAGTCGAACCCCGCTTCGCGCACGCGCCGGCGATCCTCGTCCTGTCCATAGCCGGTAAATGCCACCAGGATCAACGACCGGCCGTTCGCCGATTGTCGCAGCTGCGCAGCCACTTCGTATCCATTCATTTTCGGCAGGCCGATATCGAGCAGCACGACATTCGGCTGGAACTCGGCCACGGCGGCGATCGCCGACGGTCCGTCGTAGAGGGTTCGGACCTCGTGTCCCCAGGCCTCGAGCAGCGCCGCCAGCGTGTCGGCGGAATCGCGATTGTCGTCGACGACCAGGACGCGGCTGGCCCGGTGCGCCCGTGCGACAGGCGCGGCCGACTGGGGCTCGCGCGGCGCCGACGACTGCGCCAGCGCGGGAAGACTGATGGCGAATTCGCTGCCACTCCCGGCCCATCGCTGTGGGCGGATACGGTGCCGCCGTGCAGCGACACCAGCCGCTTGACCAGCGTAAGACCGATCCCCAATCCGCCCTCGCTTCGATCGAGCGAACGCTCGCCCTGAACGAACAGATCGAACACCTTCGGAATCAGCTCGGGCGACATGCCGATCCCCGTATCCTTGACGCGGACGACCGCGAATGCGCCTTCGCGCGCGACGTCGACTTTGATTTTGCCGCCGGACGGCGTGTACTTGATCGCGTTGGTGAGCAGATTGAGAACGACCTGTGACAGCCGGGTCAGGTCGCCATCGACCAATAGCGGTTCCGGCGAAAGGCGGACCTCCAGCGTGTGTCTCGACGCGTCGGCCAGCGGGCGGCTCGCCTCGACCGCGCGCTGAACCGCAGCATTGATCTCGATCGGCTCCCGGCGCAACGCGATCTTGCCGCTGCTGATCCGGCCGACGTCGAGCAGGTCATCGACCAGCCGCGTCAACTGGGTCAGTTGGCGGTCGATGACGCTGCGCGCCCATTCCAGCCTGGAATCGCCGTTCGACTGGACGCGCATCAGGTCGAGGGCATTGCGAATCGGCGCCAGCGGGTTGCGCAGCTCATGCCCGAGCATCGCGAGAAATTCGTTCATCTTGCGCTCGTTCTCCTCCAGTGCCACGACGCGTCTGCGCTCGGTCATGTCGCGAGTCACTTTGGCGAACCCGCGCAACCGACCGTTGGGATCGAACAACGCGGTGATGATGACGTTGGCCCAGAACGCCGTCCCGTCCTTGCGCAGTCGCCAGCCTTCATCCTCGAACCGGCCGACGCGCGCGGCGACTTCCAGCTCCGTCTGCGGGAACTTGGCGTCGATTGCCTCCTGCGGGTAAAAGCGCGAAAAATGTTCGCCGATGATTTCCTCGGCCTTGTAGCCCTTGATGGCTTCGGCCCCCTCGTTCCAGGTCGCGATCCTGCCATCCGGGTCGAGCATGAACACGGCGTAGTCCCGGATACCGCCGACCAGCAGACGGAATTTTTCCTCGCTGCGCCGGAGCTCGTCCTCGAGCTTGGTGCGCACGACGATATCCTGCCGCAGTGACTGATTTGCCTGCTCGAGCTCCTGCGTCCGAAGGCTCACGCGCAGCTCGAGCTCATCGCGCGTCTGGTGCAGCGCCTCCATCGCCCGCCGGCGTTGACCGACGACGGCGCTCAGCACCAGTCCGGTGACCGCAACGATACTGACGAACGCGAGCAGGAGCAGCAGCGACGCATTGACCGAGGACGAGGCGAACGGGCCGCGGCCGACAATCGTGTAGACGATCGCTATCGCGCACAAGGCGGTGATCGCGGCCGACACTTCGAGCTGCTCGAAGCGCAACGCGGCCCAGATGATCAGCGGAAAGGTAAGCAGCAGGAGCGCGGGGGAGATACCGAGGGAGGTCACGCCGCTGCCGAATACGATATAACCGGCAGCGGCCAGCACCACCGCGAACAAGGTTCCTTCGATTTTTTTCGAGGTCGACCCGCCGCGCGAGGGACGCGCCGTCCAGAACAGGATCAGCGGCGCGAACACGATAATGCCGGTCAGGTCGCCCTGCCACCACGTCCACCAGTTGGTGGCGAAATCGGCCAAACGCGTCGCGCCGACGAGCGTGATAGTGCTGACGCCGATGGTTGCCGCCACGGTCGACGCAACCGCGGCCGCCGCAACGAATTTGAACACGTCCTCGCCGCTTTCGAAGCGAGTCGGGATGCCGATCAAACGCCGGATCAGCGTCGCCCCGACCAGCGCCTCGAGCGCGTTGCCGGTGCCGATCAGCAAGGCAGCCACACCGGAAGCCTGAACAGCCAGGTTGGCCAGTGCCGCACCCAGCCAGACACCCGGCCACATCCGGGTGCCGGCGAGCAATACCGCCGCCACTGCAAGACCCGAGGGCGGCCATACGGCGGTGGCGTAACCCGGTGGGATCGCCAGCAGCAGCGAGATCTTGGCGACAGCGAAATAGAGGGCCGCGAACGCCCCGACTTGCAGGGCGTACCAAAACGGTCGTTCCGAAATCGCGAGTTGCCGCACCCCGTTCCTCCTGTGAAGGTAGTCCACTCGAGCCGGTCGATTGTAGCGTGCGCTGCGGATTTTGGATGCGGGCCTCGAGAGCGGCATGCGTAGGACAATCGCCTACATCGATCGACGCCTCCGTCGACCCGATGTGCGACCGCGCCACAGGTGAGGCGCAGCGTTTAGGCGATAATGCGCGGTCCCCTTTTTTTGCCTGGCGACTGCTGGCCCGACGCAAACCGATGGATCTCGATTATTCGGCCGACGAACGCGCGTTTCGCGACGACGTGCGAGGGTGGCTGCGCGCCAATCTGCCGGCGCCGACTGCGCGACAAGGTCGTGAGCTACGCGCCGCTCGATCGCGACGACCTCCTGGGCTGGCACCGCATCCTCGCCGATCAGGGCTGGATCGCCCCGCCTGGCCGCGCGAATGGGGCGGCACCGGCTGGAACGCCGTGCAGCGCTACATCTTCGAGGAGGAATGCGGCTACGCCGGCGCGCCGCCACTGATGCCGTTCGGGCTCGCGATGTGCGCGCCGGTGCTGCTCGAGTTCGGCAACGATGCGCAGAAGCAGCGCTTCCTGCCGCGCATCTACCGCGGCGACGATTTCTGGTGCCAGGGCTATTCGGAGCCAGGCTCGGGCTCGGACCTGGCTTCGCTGCGCACCTCGCGCCGTGCGCCGCGGCGACGTTACGTCGTCAACGGCCAGAAGACCTGGACGACGCTCGCGCATTTGGCCGACTGGATCTTCTGCCTGGTTCGCACCGACGCCGCGATCGAGCGCAAGCAGGACGGCATCTCGTTCCTGCTGATCGACATGAAGACGCCCGGCATCACGGTGCGGCCGTTGACGCTGATGGACGGCGGGCACGAGGTCAACGAGGTCTTCTTCGACGACGTCGAGGTGCCGGTCGACAACCGCGTCCACGAGGAGGACAAGGGCTGGACCGTCGCCAAGTACCTGCTCGGGCACGAGCGCATGAACACCGCGCGCATCGGCACGTCGCAAGCGCGAGCTCGAGCGGCTGAAGGCGTTCGCCGCGCGCGCAGATCGAAGAGCGGCGCGCCGCTGATCGACGATCCGCGCTTCCGCGACAAGCTGTCGCGCGTCGAGATCGAGCTGATGGCGCTGGAGATCACCAACCTGCGCTTCCTCGACCAGCTGCGCGGCGGGCAGCGCGCCGGGCGCCGAGGTCTCGATGCTCAAGATCAAGGGCACCGAGATCCAGCAGACGCTGACCGAGCTGATGATGCAGGCGGCGGCCCGCTCGCGCAGGCCGCTGCGCCCGGTCGACGGCGACATCGCCGCGACGACGCTTCCTCGCCGCGCTGGCGCCGCGCTACTGCAACTACCGCAAGACGACGATCTACGCCGGCTCGAACGAGATCCAGCGCAACATCATCGCCAGGCATGCGCTCGGGCTGTGAACGGCGATGAACCTCGATCCCAGCGAAGAACAGCGGCTGCTCGCCGCCTCGATCGAGCGCTTTGTCGAGCGCGACTATGAGTTCGAAGCGCGCCGCAGGATCGTCGCTTCGCCCGACGGGTACAGCCAGGACGTCTGGCAGACGTTGGCGGAGCTCGGCCTCCTGGGCCTGCCGCTTCCCGCCGCGTATGGCGGCTTCGGCGGCGGCGCGATGGATACGGTCAGCCTGATGGAGGCGATTGGCGGCGCGCTGATCGTCGAGCCGTGGCTCGCGACCGTCGCGCTGGGCGCGCAATTGATCGCCCGCGGCACGACGATGGACACGATGGACCGCGCGAGAAACTGCGCGAGGAACTGCGCGATGAGCAGCGGCAGCGCATTCTGCCCGCCGTCGTGGAAGGGAGACTCAAGCTCGCCTTCGCCCACGCCGAAGCCGCTGCGCGCCATACGCTCGCGCATGTCGCTACGCGGGCGCGGGCGGATGACGGCGGCTACCTGATCTCGGGCGTAAGCGCGCGGTCCTGCACGGCGCCTGCGCGGATCTCCTGGTCGTGTCGGCGCGGACCGACGGCGACGACAGCGATGTCGAAGGCTTCGAGCCTGTTCGTCGTCGAGCGCGATGCGCCCGGCGTCGCGCTCACTGCGCTGCGCATGCTCGACGGCACGCGCGCGGCGGACGTCACCTTCGACGAGGTCGAGTCCCGGCGCGGCGCGTTGATCGGCGCGCCGGATCGCGCCTTGCTGCTGATCGAGGAAGTTGTCGATTTCGCGACCGCGCTGGTCTGCGCCGAAGCGGTCGGCGCGATCAAGTCCGCCAACGACGCGACGCTTGAGTACCTGAAAACCCGCAAGCAATTCGGCGTGCCGATCGGATCGTTCCAGGCGCTGCAGCACCGGATGGTCGACCTGGCGATCGAATACGAGCAGGCGAAATCGATTGCGCTGCTCGCGTGCTCGGCGGTCGACACCGGGCGTGATGCCGCGGCACGGTCGCGCACCGTCTCCGCCGCCAAGGCAAGGATCGCCGACGCCTGCCGCAAGGTCAGCCAGGAATCGATCCAGCTGCACGGGGGCATGGGCATGAGCGACGAGGTCAAGATCAGTCACACGTTCCGGCGCCTGACCGTGATCGCGCAGCAGTTCGGCGACGCCGATCACCATCTCGCGCGATTTGCCGCGCTTTCCTGACGTTCAGACTTCCAGCCACTCCTTGCGCACCGCGTGACTGGCGCGGAGCGCGCCCGCGTCTCCTTCGAATACGATGCGTCCCTGCCCCATCACGTACAGCCGGTGCGAGATCGCTAGCGCGATCGTCAGCTTTTGCTCGATCAGCAATATCGCCACCCCGCGCGCGGCAATCTGATCGAGCAGCCGGCGGACCTGCTCGACCAGCCGCGGCGCAAGCCCCTCGGTCGGCTCGTCGACCATGATCAGGTCCGGGTCACCCATCAGGGTCCGGCAGATCGTCAGCATTTGCTGCTCGCCGCCCGAGAGCACGCCGCCGGGTGCGTCGATGCGCGCGCGCAGCATCGGAAACATCGTCAGCACATCGTCGAACGACCAGCGGCTGGTCGCGCGCGAGGACTTCATGCCGAGCAGCAGATTTTCCCGCACCGACAGCGCCGGAAAGATCTCGCGATCTTCGGGGACGTAGCCTAGCCCTAAGCGCGCGATCTTGTGCGGCGGCAGGCCGTCGATGCGCGCGCCGCGAAAACGGACACAGCCGACAGGAGGCACGAGCCCGATGATCGTCTTGACCACCGTCGAGCGACCGGCGCCGTTGCGGCCGAGGAGGCTGACGATCTCTCCGGCGCCGACCTTGAACGTCACGCCCTGGAGGATGTGGCTCTTGCCGTAATAGGCATGGAGATCGTCGACTTCAAGCATCGGGCAGCGTCCCGAGATACGCCGCCTGCACGGCCGCGTTGTCGCGTATGCCTGCCGGCACGTCGGTGGCGATGATCTCGCCGTAGACGAGCACCGAGATCCGGTTCGCGAGCCCGAACACGACGCTCATGTCGTGCTCGACGATCACCAGGGTGCGCCCTTCCGACACCCTGCGGATCAGCGCCACTGCGTGGTCGGCTTCGCCCCGGCTCATGCCGGCAGTCGGCTCGTCGAGCAGGATGACGTGCGCTCCGCCGGCGATGGTGATACCGATTTCCAGCGCGCGCTGCTCGGCGTAGGTCAGCACACCGGCAGGCACGTCGCGTCGCGCGGCCAGCCCGATATGCTCGAGCGTGGCGAGCGCGCACTCACCGGCGTCGCGCAGCGCATCGGCGTTGCGCCAGAAATTGTAGCGGTAGCCGAGCGACCAGAGCACGCTGCAGCGCAGATTCTCGAAGACGGACAGCCGCGGAAAGATGTTCGTGACCTGGAAGCTGCGCGCCAGGCCGCGCCGGTTGATCGCAAACGGCCGTGCGCCGGCGATCTCCTGGCCGTCCAGCCGGATCGAGCCGCGGGTGGGCGCGTAGCGGCCGCTGATCAGATTGAACAGCGTCGATTTTCCTGCGCCGTTGGGGCCGATGATCGCGTGACGCTCGCCACGCGCGATCTCGAGCGAGACGCCGCGGATGATCTCGGTAGCGCCGAAGCGCTTTTCGACGTTGCGAAGCTCGAGCGCGCATGCGGCTGACATCGCTAGCCCCGCGCCGCGGCGCGCTCCCAGGCCGAAGCCACCAGCAGGAACCGCTGCGCGAAAGAGCAGCAATCCTCCGCCGAGCGCGACCGCGGCGACGATCCATGGCCAGGGCGAAGCGGCATCTAGCGATATCCATAGCAGGCGCATCCGCGTACCGAGTTCGGGCTGCGTCGACAGGCGATAGGCCATTTCGATGGCCAATACCGCGCCGGCCGCCATCAGCGCCAGCGGCACGAGCGCGACGCCGTATGCGGCCAGCACGCCGGCGAGCGCTCGCGGGTGGGCGATCCGCCGATGCATGACGATCAGGCCGGCGAGCCCGGATGGGGCATACAGGATCATCGCCATGAAGAACACGCCGAGGTAGAGCAGCCATGCCGACGTGTAGTCGGAGAGGCTGCTCTGCAGCCAGGTGATGACGATCGCGCCCAGGACCGGTCCGATGAAATACGCGGCGCCACCGATGTACGCCATGATCAGCACGGTGCCCGAGCGCTGCGCGCTGACCGCGTCGGCCGAGACGATTTCGTAATTGATCGCGTGCAGTCCGCCGGCGAGGCCGGCGAAGAGGCCCGCCATCGCAAATGCGATAAAGCGCACGCGCTGCGTGTTGTAGCCGACGAATTCCGCGCGTTCGGGATTGTCGCGCACCGCATTGCACATGCGCCCGACCGGCGTGCGCGTAAACGCGTACATCGCCAGCGCCGCGGCGACGGCCCACAGCAGGACTACGTAATAGACCTGGAGCTGCGAGCCCAGCGGAAAACCGAAGTCTATCGTCGCGCGCGTGCGGCTGGCGGTGATGCCCTCCTCGCCGCCGAAAATCCCCGGCAGCATGAACGTCGCCGCATAGACCAGTTCACCGACGCCGAGCGATATCAGCGCGAATATCGTCCCTGCCCTCTTGGTGGTGACCGCACCGAAGAGCACGCCGGCCAGCAATCCGCCCACCGCACCGGCCAGAGGCACGACCAGCATCGGCAGCGGCAATCCGTGGTTGATCGCGCGCATCAGCCCGATCGCTGCGTAGCCTCCGAGGCCAAAGTACACGGCGTGGCCGAACGACAACAGGCCGGTCTGGCCGAACAGCAGGTTGAACGACAGCGCGAAGACCGCCGCGATGCCCATCTGCGTGAGCAGCGAGCGGCCGAAATCCGATTGCAGTCCGGGCACATGCGGCAGCGCGACAAGCAGCGAGACAGTCGCGAGCAGTAGCCACACGCGGCGGCGACGGCCTGGCGCGGCGGACCGGGCCCCGCGCTCGCCAGTGGCCGCCGCGCCGGTCATCGTACGGCCTTCACGCTTGCGGGCTCATTTGCCAATGAGCCCACGGCGCTGCCCCCAAAGGGGCGCAATTCGCGGCTTGGGATGGCCCGGCGCCGCTCATACGTCGCGGGTGCCGAGCAGGCCCCGCGGCCGGACGATCAGCATCAGCACCAGCAGCAGATACGGAACGATGGGCGCGGCGGTGGCGAGCTTGATCGAGAAGAGTTCGTAGAGCGGCGAGCCGCGCGACACCATGATCCCAAGCGTGCGAAACAGATCGAGCAGCGAATAGTCGACCGCCACTGCGAACGTCTGCAGAATGCCGATCAGCATCGACGCGAGCAGCGCCCCGCCGAGCGACCCGAGGCCGCCGACGACGACCACGACGAACACGATCGGCCCGATCGCATTGGCGAGCGTCGGCTGCGTCAGCAGCATGAAACCACCTATCACGCCGGCTAGTCCCGCGAGACCGCTGCCGACCGCGAACACCAGTACGAACACGCCCGGCACGTCGTGTCCCAGCGCGCTCAGCATCTTCGGATGCGTCAATGCCGCCTGGATTACCAGACCGATCCGCGTCTTCTTCAGCGCCAGGTAGAGGAAGGCGAACATCGCCAGCGAGATCAGCATCATCAGGCCCTTGTATGCCGGGAACGTGCTGCCGAAGACGTGGAACAGCGGAAAGTCGATGACCGCGGGCACCGCGTTGGCCACGGCGTTGCGCCCCCAGACCATCGTCACCAGCTCTTCGATCAGGTAGGCGAGTCCGAAGGTGAACAGGATCTCCGCGACGTGGCCGCGCGCGTGGACGCGCGAGAGTCCATAGCGCTCGATCGCCGCGCCGGCCAGGCCGCACAACAGCGGCGCGATCACCAGCGCCGGCCAGAAACCGACCCAGCGGCCGAGCTGGAACGAAAGATAGGCGCCCAGCATGAACACGCTGGCGTGGGCGAAGTTGAGCACGCCCATCATGCTGAAGATCAGCGTAAGCCCTGACGACAGCATGAACAGCAGCAGCCCGTAGACGATGCCGTTCAGCAGCGAGACAGTGACGAGCTCGACCATGCGTCCGATCGCCGTTCCCGCGCAAGCGGGAACCTAGTGTCGTTTGAAAAAGCCACTGGGTCCCTGCTTTCGCAGGGACGACGGAGCTAGTCGAGATTCACTTCGGCCGATCCATCTTGCAAGTCGTCGGCAGCGCAGTCGCCTTGCCCTCGACCTTGGCGTCGGTCTTCCAGCCGAGGCCCGTGCCCTCGCTGTCGTACTTGACGTTCCGGGCCAGCGTCGACACGTACAGCGGCTGCAGCAACTGATGATTGTCGGCACGCATCTCGACATCGCCGAGCGAGGTCGTCATTTTCATGCCTTCCAGCGCGCGCGCGATCTTCACCGGATCGTTGGACTGCGCCTTTTTCGCTGCCGCGCCGAGCATGTCCCACATCGTCTTGGCGCGCCAGTACGCGTACTCGTTCTCCTTGCCGGGATAGCGCTTGCTAAACGCCGCCACGGTCGCATCGAGCTCGGGTACGGCGTTGCGGTGCCACTCCGAGACCTGCTTCAGCGAATCGACGCCCGCTTCGCCGATCGCGGTGACGGCGCCCGGGCTGCCGCCGTAATACGTCTCCCAGGTCACTTTGAGGCCGGCGTCCTTGCCCGCCTTGACCAGTAGCACCATGTCGTTGCCCCAGTTGCCGGTGATCACCGTATCGGCGCCGGCGGCCTTGATCTTAGCGACGTAGGGAGAGAAATCGTTGACCTTCTGCAGCGGATGCAGCTCGTCGCCGACGATCTTGATGTCCGGGCGCGATTCGGCGAGCATCTTGTTGGCCGCCGCCGCAACCGCCTTGCCGAACGAGTAATCCTGGTTGATCAGATAGACGCGCTGGACTTTCTTGTCGCGCGCGATCACGTCGGTCAATGCGGCCATCTTCATGTCGGCGTCGGCGTCAAAGCGGAAGTGCCAGAACGTGCATTTCTCATTGGTCAATGCGGGATCGACGGCCGCGTAATTGAGGAACAACACTTCCTTGCCGGGATTCCGCTCGTTGTGCTTCTGCACGGCGTCGGTGATCGCCAGCGCGACCGAGCTGCCATTGCCCTGGACTACATACCGCGCGCCCTCGTCGAGCGCGCGCTTGAGCTGGATCAGCGATTCCTGCGGATTGACCTTGTTGTCGTACGACAGGAGCTCGAGCTTTTCACCATTGAGTCCGCCGGCAGCATTGATCGCATCGATGTAGAACTGATGCGTTTTCTGCGCCAGAATGCCGGTGGCGGCACCGCCGCCAGACAGCGGATCGATGAAGGCGATCTTCACGTCCGCGGCGGCGGGCACGGCGAGACAGGCGATCGTGAAGCCGAGCGCAAAGGTGCGGCGCGTGCAAGCGTTCATGGTTCCTCCAGGATGGGTTGCAGCTAAGCCCGCGTTGGCGCGGATCGGGCCTTCCTGGTGGATGCTAACGGGCCGGGTTGCGCCTTACAAGCGCATGAGGCGCCGGGCGATGCTGCGGCGCAGCACGACCGGTCAACGCAAGTGGACAAGGAGAGTATCGATGCTCGGGCTGATGATGCACTGGCCGCTGATGATCTCGTCGCTGATCCGGCACGCCGACCAGTGTCATGGCGAAACGGAGATCGTTTCGCGCACCATCGAGGGACCGATCCACCGCTATACCTATCGCGACGCCCACACCCGCGCGCGGCGGCTGGCCAACGCGCTGGGCCGGCTCGGCGTGGTCCCGGGCGAGCGTGTGGCGACCCTGGCGTGGAACGGCTATCGGCACTTCGAGCTTTACTATGCCGTGTCCGGCAGCGGGGCGATCATCCATACGATCAACCCCCGGCTCTTTCACGACCAGCTGACGCACATCGTCAATCACGCCGGCGACCGCCTGGTCTTTTTCGATCTTACCTTCCTGCCGCTGGTCGAGAAGCTCGCGCCAGTCTGCCCGGGAGTGACCACCTGGATCGCGCTGACCGATCGTGCCCACATGCCTGCCTCGTCGTTGAAACTGCTCTGCTATGAGGAGCTAGTCACCGCCGAAAGCGACGACTACGCCTGGCCCGAGCTCGACGAGGAAACCGCGGCGGGACTGTGCTACACGTCGGGCACGACCGGCCATCCGAAGGGCGTGCTGTTCAGCCACCGCTCGACGGTGCTGCATGCGATGGCCGTCTGCCTGCCGGACGCCAAAGGCTATTCGGCCCAGAGCGTCATCCTGCCGATCGTCCCGATGTTCCACGTCAACGCCTGGGGGATTCCCTACTCGGCGCCGCTGGTCGGCGCCAAGCTCGTGTTTCCCGGCGCGGGTCTGGACGGCAAGAGCCTGTACGAATTGTTCGAAAGCGAAGGCGTCCTGTCCTCCGCCGGCGTGCCGACCGTCTGGCTCGGCCTGATCCAGTACATGAAGCAGAATAATCTCAAGTTCTCGACCTTCAAGCAGACGACCATCGGCGGCTCGGCTTGCCCGGCAGCGATGATGCAGACCCTGCGCGACGATTTCGGCGTCAGTGTCGCGCATGGCTGGGGCATGACCGAGATGAGCCCGGTCGGGACGATCGGCAGTCCGAAAGCCAAGCACTCCAATCTGTCGGCCGACGAGCGCTTTGCGCTGTCGCTGAAGCAGGGGCGGCCGCTTTACGGGGTCGAAATGAAAATCGTCGATGCCGAGGGCCGCGCCTTGCCGCACGACGGCATCGCTGCAGGCGATGTGATGGTCAAGGGTCCGTGGGTGATGCGCGACTATTTCAAAAACGACCAGCCGAGCCCGCTATCGGCGGACGGCTGGTTTCCGACCGGCGACGTCGGCTCGATCGATCCCGACGGCTACCTGCAGATCACCGATCGCTCCAAGGACGTGATCAAGTCCGGCGGTGAATGGATCAGCTCGATCGAGCTCGAGAACGTCGCGATCGGCCATCCGGGCGTGATCGAAGCGGCGGTCATCGGCGTATTTCATCCGAAATGGAACGAGCGCCCTCTTCTGCTGGTGGTCAAGAAGCAGGGTGCGAGTCTCACGCGCGACGAGATGCTCAAGTTTTTCGAGGGCAAGATCGCCAAGTGGTCGACGCCCGACGACGTCGTGTTCGTCGACGAGCTGCCGCACACGGCGACCGGGAAGCTGTCGAAAAAAGTCCTGCGGGAAACCTACAAGGCACACCGGCTGCCGACCAGTTAGGCGTTGTTGCGACGATGGTCGGGGTCCGCCGGTCCTCGCCGCGCGGACCCGGACGCCAGTCGCCTCTTTAGGTACCTCGCTACTTTCCACGCCAGGGCTGGTCGGAGCCGGTGAAAGCGCTGTCAAGTTGTAGGCCACAGATCACAAATCAATAAGCCCACGGCGGTCCCGCGAGTAGCCGCCCGCGACTGCGGGCCATTGCGCGCGCAACCGTCAACCCAGGCATTTTTATCCCCTTCCCCCGCGGCTCGTCGCCGTCCGGTTTGCGCGCCGATCGGTTCTTTTTTTCTGATCAAGCCTCGGTTTTAGCGCGTTGCTGCATGCGCCGAATCAGCATCGGGTACCGGCGCCGGCTTCGACGGCCACGCGAGCACCGTACCCCAACCAGCATCGTCGTTCGGGACGCGCCGTACGTCGAGCTTCGTCCAGTATTGACTCCGATCAAACGATTGCCGGGTCGCAATGGCTATAGTCAGTAAATGAGCGGTCTGACCACGACTATCGAACTCGGTGCGATCGGCATCGCAACAGCTCGTTTTCACGCCCGTCGCAGTCCGGCGGCACCAACTCTCCGAAGACCAACGCCGATCTGCGCGCGACTCAGGGACAACATGAGAAGGGGACTGTGATTCATGGGAAATAGCAGGCAAGCGCTGTCGGTGCTCATGGTCAGCACGTTGGCATTCACCGTGTGTTTCATGGTGTGGATGATGTTTGGAGTGATCGGCATTCCGATCAAGAAGACGCTTGGCCTGAACGCGACGCAGTTCGGTCTGCTTACCGCCACGCCGGTACTGACCGGCTCGCTGATCCGAGTGCCTTTGGGCATGTGGACCGACAAATTCGGCGGCCGCATCGTGATGTTCACCCTGCTGCTGGCGTGCGTTATACCGATTTGGCTGATCGGTTACGCGACCGAGTACTGGCAATTCCTCGTGCTCGGACTGTTCGTCGGGTTGGCCGGCGGCTCGTTCTCGGTCGGCACACCGTATGTCGCGCGCTGGTTTCCGCGAAACCGGCAAGGATTCGCGATGGGCGTGTTCGGCGCGGGCAATTCCGGCGCTGCAGTCAATAAATTCATCGCGCCAGCGCTGGTGGTCGCGTTCGGATGGACGATGGTGCCGCAGGTCTACGCAGCGGTCATGTTAGGCACCGCGATCCTGTTCTGGATGTTCAGCTACTCCGATCCGGGCCACCTGGTCGACTCGAAGGTCACCTGGCGCAAGCAGCTGGAGGCGTTGAAGGATCCGAAGGTCTGGAAATACTGCCAGTACTACTCGATCGTGTTCGGCGGCTACGTGGCGATGAGCCTTTGGATGGTCCAGTACTACGTCGGGGAATTCGGGTTCGACATCCGTGCCGCCGCGCTGCTCGCGGCGTGCTTTTCGCTGCCCGGCGGCGTGCTGCGCGCGGCGGGCGGATGGCTGTCCGACAAGGTCGGCGCGCATGCGCTCACCTGGTGGGTGATGTGGGTCAGCTGGATCTGCCTGTTCCTGCTTTCGTACCCGCAGACCGACTTGACGATCCTCTCCGTCGACGGACCGAAGACGTTCCACATCGGACTCAACGTCTGGCTCTTCACCTTGCTGCTTTTTGTGCTCGGCATCACGTGGGCGTTCGGCAAGGCATCGGTATTCAAGTACATCGCCGACGAATATCCGGACAACATCGGCGTCATTTCGGGGATCGTCGGCTTGGCCGGCGGCCTTGGCGGCTTTGTGCTGCCGATCATGTTCGGTGCGTTGATGGATCTCACAGGCATCCGCTCGAGCGCGTTCATGCTGATGTATGGCGTCGTGTGGGTGTCGCTGATCTGGATGTATTGGACGGAAGTGCGGGGCACCGAAGTCATGGGAGCCAAAGCCACCGCCTTCCGCTTGAACGGATAGATCCTTCTCATCTACCAAGGAAAGCCATGAATATCGCGAATGCTGCCCTAAAGACCACAGCGCATGCGCCGCGGGCAGGAAACCGCGCGGACATCGCCGACTGGCAACCCGAGGACAGCGAGTTTTGGGAAAGCACAGGCAAGAGGATTGCCTACCGTAACCTCTACATTTCGGTGCCGGCGCTGCTGTGCGGCTTCGCCGTCTGGGGCATGTGGGGAATCATCACCGTCCAGATGCTCAACCTCGGATTTCCATTCAGCAAGGAAGAGCTGTTCACGCTGACCGCCATCGCGGGATTGGCGGGCGCGACGATGCGTATTCCGGCGTCCTTTCTGGTGGGTCTCGCGGGTGGACGCAATACGATTTTTCTCACGACGGCGATGCTGCTCGCTCCCGCCATCGGCACCGGGATCGTCCTGCAGCACAAGGACTGGCCGCTGTGGGCCTTCCAGCTGATGGCGCTGTGGTCCGGCGTCGGCGGCGGAAATTTCGCGAGCTCAATGTCGAACATCAGCACATTCTTCCCCAAGCGGCTGCAAGGAACCGCGTTGGGGATCAACGCCGGCCTGGGCAATTTCGGCGTGACGACGATGCAAATCGTCATCCCGCTGGTGATGACCTTCGGCATTTTCGGTGCGCTGGGCGGTGATCCGATGACGCTGGTCAAGGACAGTGGATGGATCTTCGGCAAGATCGCTGCCGGCACACCAACCTACATCCAGAATGCCGGCCTGGCATGGCTGGTGTCGCTGGTGCCGCTATCCATTCTGTGCTGGTTCGGCATGAACAACCTGCAGACGGTTTCGCCCGACATCGGGGGAACGCTGCGCGCCTTTCTCAAGATCACCTGGCTGTACACGCTGTCGTTCGTGCCCGCGGGCGTGGGTCTTTATCTCTACCTGCCCCCTCCCGAGCGGACTGGGTGTGCTCAACATGTGGCTCGCCGTCCTGTTCATCATCGTCAGCATGCTGCTCGTGCTGAAAATAGCGGCATTCGGCCCGATGAAGCAGGGTATCGCGCGCCAGTTCGCGATCTTTCGCAACAAACACACCTGGTCGATGACAATCCTCTACATCGTCACCTTCGGCTCGTTCATCGGCTTCTCGATGGCGCTGCCCCTGGCCATCTCCGTGATTTTCGGTGTAAGCCACGTGCCCGACGCTTCCGGCGCGATGCAGCACACGCTGAAGAACCCGAACGCACCCTCGGCCCTTACCTACGCGTGGATCGGTCCGTTCCTGGGCGCGCTCTTCCGGCCGGTCGGAGGCTGGATCGCCGACAAGGTGGGTGGCTCGATCGTTACGCAACTGGTTTCGGCGGTAATGGTCGTCGCCTCGGGCGCTCTCGGTTACGTGATGCTTCTGGCCTACCGGTCGCCGACGCCCGAGCAGTATTTCGTCGTGTTCATGCTTCTGTTCGTGCTGCTTTTCACCGCCACCGGCATCGGCAATGGCTCGACCTTCCGCACGATCGGCGTGATTTTCGATCGCCAGCAGGCAGGCCCGGTGCTCGGCTGGACATCAGCTGTCGCAGCCTACGGCGCGTTCATTGCCCCGGTCGTCATCGGCGAGCAGATGAAGGCCGGCACGCCGCAAACTGCGATGTATGCCTTCGCCGTGTTCTATGCGCTGTGCCTTGTTCTCAACTGGTGGTTCTACCTGCGCCGTGACGCGTACGTGAAAAACCCTTGAATCACAAACAGATCGCCCTGGAACGCGGCTGCCGCGGAGACCAACGATGAGTCATTTTCTCGATCGCCTCACCTATTTCTCCCAACCCAGGGAGAAATTCGCCGACGCTCATGGCGTGACCACCGGCGAGGACCGCACCTGGGAGGACACCTACCGCAACCGCTGGGCGCACGACAAGACTGTTCGCTCGACCCACGGCGTCAACTGCACGGGATCGTGCTCGTGGAAGATTTACGTGAAGGGCGGCATCGTCACCTGGGAAACTCAGCAGACCGACTACCCTCGTACGCGCTGGGACATGCCCAACCACGAGCCCCGTGGCTGCTCGCGGGGCGCGAGCTACAGCTGGTACCTGTACAGCGCCAATCGCCTCAAGTATCCGATGGTGCGCGCCCGTCTCCTCAAGCACTGGCGCCAGGCGCGCGAAGCACACGATCCGGTCGATGCCTGGGCGGCGATCGTCGCCGACGATGACACGCGGCGCGACTATCAAAGCGTGCGCGGGCTCGGCGGTTTTGCGCGCTCCAACTGGGACGAGGTGAACGAGATCATCGCGGCTGCCAACATTCACACCATCAAGACATACGGGCCGGATCGCATCATCGGCTTCTCGCCGATCCCCGCGATGTCCATGGTCAGCTATGCGGCCGGCAGCCGCTACATGAGCCTGATCGGCGGCGTGTCGATGAGCTTCTACGACTGGTACTGCGACCTGCCGCCGTCGAGCCCGCAGGTTTGGGGCGAGCAGACCGACGTACCCGAATCGGCCGATTGGTACAACTCGAATTTCATCATCGCCTGGGGTTCGAACGTCCCGCAGACGCGCACCCCCGACGCTCACTTCTTCACCGAAGTTCGTTACAAGGGCACCAAGACCGTTGCAATCACGCCTGATTACTCCGAGGTTGCGAAGCTCTCCGATCTCTGGTTGCACCCGAAGCAGGGAACCGATGCTGCGGTGGCGATGGCGATGGGCCATGTGATCCTGAAGGAGTTCTATTTCGGCGGCAGCGGCAAGACGCGCCCCGCCTATTTCGATGACTACGCGCGTCGCTACACCGATCTTCCGATGCTGGTGATGCTGAAGGAGCACCGCCTCGAGACCGGCGAAACCGTCATGGTGCCCGACCGCTACGTGCGCGCGTCCGACTTCAGCGACAAGCTCGGCCAGTCCAACAACCCGGAGTGGAAGACGGTCGCCTTCGCCGAGACCGGCGAGATCGTGCTGCCGCACGGTGCGATAGGCTTTCGCTGGGGACCGGAGGGCCGCGCCGGCGCGCGGCAGTGGAACCTGGACGCTCGCGACGCTCGCCGAGACGGCGACGTGAAGCTCAGGCTTTCGCTGCTCGAAGGAGACCACCCCGGCGCCGATAGCGTCAAGGTCGGCTTTCCGTATTTCGGCGGCATACCCAGCGAGCATTTTCCGAACAACGCGCAAAGCGACGTGCTGGTGCGGACGGTGCCCGTGCAACGGATCGCCCTCGGCTCCGAGAGCGAAACGCGCAACGTCCTGGTGGCGACGGTGTTCGACCTGCAGGCGGCCCAGTACGGCATTGCCCGCGGCCTGCCGGGCGAGCTCGCGGCGGCCGATTTCGACGATAACACTCCCTACACCCCGGCCTGGCAGGAGCAGATCACCGGTGTGCCACGCGACCAGGTGATCGCGGTCGCACGCCAGTTCGCCGAGAACGCCGAGAAGACCGAAGGACGGTCGATGGTCATCATCGGCGCCGGCATGAACCACTGGTATCACAGCGACATGAATTACCGCGGCGTCATCAACATGCTGATGATGTGCGGGTGCATCGGCAAGAGCGGCGGCGGCTGGTCGCACTACGTGGGCCAGGAGAAGCTGCGCCCGCAGACCGGCTGGACGGCGCTTGCGTTCGCTCTTGACTGGATCCGCCCGCCTCGCCAGATGAATTCGACCAGCTTCTTTTACGCCCATACCGATCAGTGGCGCTACGAAAAGATCGGCGTCGACGAGGTGTTGTCGCCGCTCGCGGACAAGGCCTTGTATGGCGGAAGCATGATCGACTACAACGTGCGCGCCGAACGGATGGGCTGGCTGCCCTCCGCTCCGCAGCTGCAGACCAATCCGATGCAGGTGGTGCGCGATGCGCAAGCGGCCGGCATCGATCCCAAGGAATACGTCGTCAAATCGCTGCGGGATGGCTCGCTGCGGATGAGCTGCCAGGATCCTGACCATCCTGCCAACTGGCCGCGCAACATGTTCGTCTGGCGCTCGAACATCATCGGATCGTCGGGTAAAGGCCACGAATATTTCCTCAAGCATCTGCTCGGGACGACTAACGGAGTGCAGGGCAAGGACCTCGGCATGGACAACGCAAAGCCCGCGGAGGTCGTCTGGCACGACAAGGCACCCGAAGGCAAGCTGGACCTGCTGGTAACGCTCGACTTCCGCATGAGCACGACATGCCTGTATTCGGACATCGTCCTCCCGACGGCGACCTGGTACGAGAAGAACGATCTGAACACCAGCGACATGCACCCGTTCATCCATCCGTTGTCGACTGCGGTCGATCCGGCATGGCAATCGAGGAGCGACTGGGAGATCTACAAGGGATTCGCCAAGAAGTTCAGCGAAGTCTGTGTCGGCCACCTCGGTGTCGAGCGCGAGATCGTGCTCACGCCGATGATGCACGATACCCCGGGCGAACTGGCGCAACCGTTCGAAGTCAAGGACTGGAAACGCGGAGAGTGCGATCTCGTGCCCGGCAAGACCGCACCGAACGTCGCCGTTATCGAACGCGACTATCCGAACGTCTACAAGCGCTTCACTGCAGTCGGACCTCTGATGGACAAGATCGGCAACGGTGGCAAGGGCATCGCGTGGAACACGCAGACCGAGGTCCGCCAGCTCGGTGAGCTGAACGGCGTGGTGACCGATGAGGGCGTCACCCGCGGCATGCCCAGAATCGACACCGATATCGATGCCTGCGAAGTCGTGCTGCAGTTTGCGCCGGAGACGAACGGCCATGTCGCGGTAAAGGCCTGGGCCGCCCTGTCCAAGCAGACCGGCCGCGAACACACCCATCTCGCGCTCCATCGCGAAGACGAAAAGATCCGCTTTCGCGACATCCAGGCGCAGCCGCGGAAAATCATCAGCTCGCCGACATGGAGCGGAATAGAGTCGGAAACCGTCTCCTACAACGCCGGCTACACCAACGTGCACGAGTTGATCCCCTGGCGCACGCTGACCGGCCGCCAGCAGTTCTACCAGGATCATCCGTGGATGCTGGCCTTCGGCGAAGGCCTTGCCAGCTACCGTCCGCCGGTGAACCTGAAGGCCACTGCCGGCGTGCATGGCATCCGCTCGAATGGCAACCCCGAGATCCTGCTCAACTTCATCACGCCGCACCAGAAGTGGGGCATCCATTCGACCTACACCGACAATCTGCTGATGCTCACGCTGAGCCGCGGCGGGCCGATCGTCTGGCTAAGCGAGGACGACGCCGGGCTGATCGGGGTCGAAGACAACGATTGGGTGGAGTTGTACAACGTCAACGGCGCGATTGCGGCGCGCGCCGTAGTCAGCCAGCGCATCAACCCCGGCATGGTGCTGATGTATCACGCGCAGGAAAAAATCGTCAACACGCCTGGATCGGAGATTACCGGCCACCGTGGCGGCATCCACAACTCGGTCACGCGCATCGTGCTGAAGCCCACGCATATGATCGGCGGCTACGCACAGCTGTCGTACGGATTCAATTACTACGGAACCATCGGCACGAACCGCGACGAATTCGTCGTCGTGCGCAAGATGGCCAACGTCGATTGGCTCGACACGCCGCGCGGAGACGACCGTGCGGAAGCCGTGCAGCGACTTGGGGAATCAGCATGAAGATCCGCGCGCAAATCGGCATGGTGCTCAATCTCGATAAGTGCATCGGGTGCCACACCTGCTCGGTCACCTGCAAGAACGTCTGGACCAGCCGTCCAGGAATGGAATACGCGTGGTTCAACAACGTCGAGACCAAGCCCGGCATCGGCTACCCGAAGGAATGGGAGAACCAGGACAAGTGGAACGGCGGATGGATACGAAAAGCCGACGGCCGGATCGAGCCGCGCCAGGGCGCCCGCTGGAAGTTGCTGATGCGGATCTTCGCCAACCCGAACATGCCGCAGATCGACGATTACTACGAGCCGTTCACGTTCGACGACGATCATCTGCATTCGGCGCCGGAGATGAAGGCGACGCCGACCGCCCGCCCGCGCAGCCTGATCACCGGCAAGCGGATGGAGAAGATCGAATGGGATCCGAACTGGGAGGAAATTCTCGGCGGGGAATTCGCGAAGCGCAGCAAGGACAAAAACTTCGATGACATCCAGAAGGACATCTACGGCGAATTCGAAAATACCTTCATGATGTACCTGCCACGCCTGTGCGAGCATTGCCTCAACCCGTCATGCGTAGCGAGCTGTCCGTCGGGCTCGATCTACAAGCGCGAGGAAGACGGCATCGTGCTGATCGACCAGGATAAGTGCCGCGGCTGGCGCATGTGTGTCTCGGGTTGCCCGTACAAGAAAATCTACTACAACTGGAAGAGCGGCAAGGCCGAGAAGTGCACGTTCTGCTACCCGCGCATCGAGGCCGGCCAGCCGACCGTATGCAGCGAGACTTGCGTCGGGCGCATTCGCTACCTTGGCGTCCTGCTGTACGACGCCGATCGCATTCAAGCTGCGGCCAGCGTCGAGCACGATCGGGACCTGTACCAGGCTCAGCTCGACATCTTCCTCGACCCGAACGATCCGGAAGTGATTGCCCAGGCACGCCTGGACGGCATACCGGACGCGTGGATGGACGCTGCGCGCAAGAGTCCCGTGTACAAGATGGCGGTCGAATGGAAGGTCGCGCTGCCGTTGCACCCCGAATACCGGACCTTGCCCATGGTCTGGTATGTGCCGCCTTTGTCACCCATCACCGCGGCGGCGAACGCCGGACACGTCGGAAGCAATGGCGCGATTCCCGATGTCAACCAGTTGCGCATTCCGGTCAAGTACCTGGCCAACCTGCTGACCGCGGGCGACACGGTGCCGGTGGTGTGGGCACCGAACGCATGCTAGCGATGCGCGCGTATCAACGCGAGAAACACGTCGACGGGCGCATCAACGCGGCCGCGCTGCAGCAGGTTGGCGTCAGCCAGGCGGAGGTCGAGGAAATGTACCGCCTTATGGCGATCGCCAATTACGAAGATCGTTTCGTGATCCCGAGCAGCCATCGCGAGTACGCCGAGAATACGTTCGACATGCGCGGCGGCTGCGGATTTTCGTTCGGCAACGGCTGCTCCGGCGGCACGACCGACGTCAGCCTGTTCGGAGGCTCGCGCAAACGCACGATTCCCATCAAGGCGGAGATTTAGAGAGATGACTCTGTTCAACGATCCTCCGGTCTTGTTGAAGACGCTGCGCGTGCTGGCGAGGCTGATCGGTTATCCCGGTGCGGAGCTGCGTGCCAACCTCGCGGCACTGCGCGATGCGCTGCACGGCGAGCGTGCGCTATCGCCGCAGCGACGGGCCGAGCTCGACGCGCTGATCGCCTCGCTCGAGCGCGCCGCGCCGCTCGACAGCGAGGCCGACTACGTGCAACTTTTCGACCGCGGCCGGGCCACCTCGCTGCACCTGTTCGAGCATGTGCACGGGGACTCGCGCGACCGCGGCCCGGCGATGATCGATCTGGCACAGACGTATGAGAAGGCAGGACTTTTCCTGGCGGAAGGCGAGCTGCCCGATTTCCTGCCGGTGGTGCTGGAATTCGCATCGACCCAGCCGCCGCGCGAGGCGCCGTGCGTTTCTGGCGGAGATTACTCACATCTTCAACGCACTCTTCGCTGCTTTGCAACAGCGCGGCAGCGTGTATGCCGCCGTGTTCGCCGCGCTGCTGGAGCTGGCCGGCGAGAAACCTCAGCCGGTCCATCTGGCAGTCGACGAGGCGATCGACGCGACGTGGGAAGAGCCGCCCGTCTTCGACGGCTGCTCGTCCAAGGGCCAAGCCCGGCCCGACCAGCCGCAACCGATTACGATCGTACGCAGTGTCCGGCCTGCCCAAGGAGCACGAGCATGAACACGCTGTATGGCTTTGTATTCGGCGTCTATCCGTACATCTGCCTGACCGTGTTCGTGCTCGGCAGCCTGATCCGCTTCGACCGCGACCAGTACACATGGAAGAGCGACTCGTCGCAACTCTGCGCAGCGGCATGCTGCGCTGGGGCAGCAACCTGTTCCATATCGGCATCCTGTTCCTGTTCTTCGGCCACTTGCTCGGCCTGCTGACGCCGCACTGGTTCTATTCCCACTTCATGGAAGCGCCGGTCAAGCAGATGATCGCCATCGTCTCCGGGGGCGCCTTCGGCCTGCTGTGCTTCGTCGGCTTGACGATGCTGATCTACCGGCGCGTGTTCGACCCGCGGATCCGCTACACCAGCCATCGCACCGACATCGCGATCCTGCTGATACTTTGGGTGCAGCTCGTTGTCGGATTGATCACCCTGCCGTTTTCCTGGGCGCACTCGGACGGCAGCGTGATGCTGATCCTGGCGGACTGGGCGCAGCGCATCCTCACCTTGCGCCACGTCGACACCGAAGTGCTGGTCGGCCTGCCCTGGCCCTACCTGTTCCATATCGTGCTCGGCATGACGATTTTTCTGCTGTTTCCGTTCAGCCTCCTCTTCACGTGTGGAGCGGTTTCGCTTCGATCGGCCATCCGTTTCGCCCCTATCAGGTCGTGCGCAGCCGGCGCCTGAATGTGCCGCCCCGCCACACTCTGCCGCGCCAGACCGGCGCCAGCGACCGAGGAGCCATCTGATGCCTGCTGCTTCAAGGTCCGTTGTGGCTCCCGCCCGGATCAACGGAATCGCCTTGCACGGGCCTGAAGAGGCGCTGACATCGGAGGAGCTGCGTCAGCGCGCCTGCACGGAACTGCTGCGTCAAGCCGCGCAGCGCGCCGGCCTGCTCGCCGCCGATGACCCGCCCCCCATCGGCGGCGCGATAAGCGAAGCCGCAGCGGTCGCGATCGACGCGCATCTCGA
>CAWHEN010000001.1:0-30217 GCA_963828595.1 uncultured beta proteobacterium | reverse complement strand
TCAGCCGGGAGATACGGTTGCGGTGGATGCGCAGGGCGGGCATCTCGTTTTCGAACGCCGCACCTGAGGTTTCAATCGACGCGCCTTTCATCCCTTCTTCCGCTTGCGGGCGAGGGTAGGGTGAGGGGAAGTCTTCCGACTTTCACGACAGATGCATTGAGCGCTCCACGCTGATTGCCCTCAACCAACCCTCTCCCGCAAGCGGGAGAGGGGATGGGAGGTGCGTTCGGAAGATGGCCAGAAGTCCTTCGTCACGCGCACGCCGATCGTGCGCGGCTGCAAGGTTGTCGAACGCGTTCTTCCGGAACACATCGCGACCCCAGCTCCTTTCTGGCCGAGGATCGCGAACGGCGCTGACGGGCCGCCGCGCGGGCCTGGACTTGCAATTTCCCGCCAGACCCGCACTCTGCCGTATCGCGAAGTGTTTCCGGACCGCCTGCCATGCCGATCTACGAATTCGAATGCACCGAGTGTGGCGATCGGTTCGAACGCCTGCAGAAATTGTCCGATCCCGATCCGTCGATCTGTCCGAAGTGCGGCGCGCCGCGCGTGAAGCGCCGCCTCACCGCGCCCGCGTTCCGTCTGGCCGGCAGCGGCTGGTACGAGACTGATTTCAAGAAAGACGGTGACCGCAAGCGCAATCTCGCGGCCAAGGACGAGGCGCCCAAATCCGACGCGAAAGCCGACGCAAAACCCGGCGCGAAAGCCGATGGGAAAACCGACGCCGGCGAGGCCAAAAAGAAGCCGGACGAGGCCACGTCCAAGTCGGAAAGCAAGGACGCCAAGGCCCCCACGACGCCCTCAAAGCCCGCGGGAAGCGCCAGCGCGTGAGGCGCCAGCCTTTGCCGTCCGTTCATGGGCTTCGTCTAGACTGACGGCGCGTTACCTCGCCTACGTCCGTCAATCGGGGAGAAGTCATGTTGAAAACAGTCAGCATCATCGCGGCACTTTCGTTGTCCGCTGGGGCGGCCATCGCGGCGCCGGCACCAACCGCTTCGCTCGCAACGCTCGTCGAAGACGCCGCCGTTGCGCAGTATGGCGGCGAATGGCAGCCGGGACCCGGATGGGACCGCGACATCGACGTGCGCTGCGCGAGCGGCGGTTACAACTACAACATGTGCCAGGTCGACACCGGCCGCGGAAGCCGCGTGCACATGGTGCGTCAGATCTCCAAGACGCCCTGCGTGGAAGGCCGCACCTGGGGCTGGAACCGAGCCGGCATCTGGGTCGACGGCGGCTGCGAAGGCATCTTCCGCGTGCAGCGCCGCTGGGCTGGCGGTCCTCCGCCGGGTCCCGCGCCGGGTGGTCCATGGCGTCCGGGTCCGGGTTGGGACACCAGCATCAATATTCGCTGCGCGAGCGGCGGCTATAACTACAACATGTGCATGGTCGACACCGGCCGCGGCAGTCGCGTGTTCGTGGCGCGTCAGATCTCGAACACACCATGCGTCGAAGGCCGTACATGGGGCTGGAATCGCGCTGGCGTCTGGGTCGACGGCGGTTGCGAAGCGATCTTCACGGTGGAACGTCGCTGGCGCTGAGCGCGGCGTCGCTTGAACGCGCGACCCGGCTCGCCTTTGTGGCGAGCCGGGTCGAATCAGACTCTTCTTCCTCGATCAATCGAAGCCGTTCGCGAAGATGATATCGGCGATGGCTCCGTATTCGTACGCGCCGAAATCGTAAGGCGTCGTCGTCGAATTGAAGACATGCGGCCGCGATCCACCATCGAGGTCGAAGAGCGGCGCAGGATCGTCCGGATCCGAGCTCGCCGCCGAGCGGTCGACCGCTTCGGAATCGAAATTGATATGGAAGTCGCCATTCGTCGGATCGACGAATTGCGGGTCGCCGTTCTGCACGTTGGTACCCGAGCCCGATCCCAGCGCCGTGCCGAACGTCAGCATGATGTCGCGCACGCTGAGCGACACGCCATTGCCGATCGTCTCGAACGAATCGCCCGGCGAATCGGCGATGTCGTTGAAGAGCTCGACCAGCGCCGGCGTCAGCGGCGAGAACACGACTTCCGGTCCGCCGACCGAGTTGTTCGCAATGGTGCTGTTCGCGATATGCGTCGTCGACTGTGGCGTCGCGATCAGATCGCTGCTGACGTCGTTGGATGCGATCAGGCTGCCGTCGATCCAGACGTACGACGCCGATGCGAAGATGAGTTGTCCGGCGAGATTGTCGCGGATATAGCCGCGTTCCATGTCGAACGCGGATACCGCGCCGCCGGAACCGTACAGCGAGATCAGGTCGCCTCCGATCGGTGGGCGCTGGTGATTGCGGATCGAATTGCAGCCGACGTCGGCCGCGCACATGGGTATCGAGTCACCCGGCTTGGATTGTTCCATGCGCAGCTCCGTCGAGACGGAGCCCCCGCCGGACGCATCCGAGGTGATGAAGATCGCCGCCGAATCGTTGGCGACGTTGTCCTCGAAGACGACGTTCCAGAAATCCGCGTACGACAAAAGCTGTGTGCCGGACGAGGACATGAACAGCGCGCCGCCGTAATTCGCAACGTTGCCGTTGAAATTGAGCGGATACGTCGCGCTGTCGTTGGACAGGAAAAACGAGAGCGCATTGGCGGTCGCACCGTAATACACACCGCCGCCGTAACGGGTGGCCTGATTGAATCCGATGAACGGCGATTTCGGCAGGCTATGGCCAGCTGGCGTGGATGTTCGTGTCGAGCGCGTAGATGCCGCCGCCGTCACCCGTGTCGCCGGTTCCGGTGGCGAGATTCGCCAGGAAATTCGTCGCGCCGTAGATGAACACATCGGCCGTGGTGATGTAGAGGCCGCCGCCGTTCGATGTCGCCGTATTGCTGTTGATGCTGCTGTCGATCAGCGTCAACGTCGGGCGAAAGATGCTGTTGCCGCTGATGAAAAGTCCGCCGCCGTACGTCGCGCGATTCGAATAGACGAGCACGTCGCTCAGCGTCAGCGGTCCGGCCACGACCGCGCTGATCGCGCCGCCGGGTCCGCTCGAATTGTTGGCGTTCTCGAGGATCAGATGCAGCAGCGTCAGCGCGCCGATGCCTTCGTCGACGAAGATCGGACCGCCGGAAGCGCCCTGCGCATCCAGCGTGGAGCGATCGGTGCGACTGCCGCTGCTGCAGTTCTGATAACCGCCTTCGATGCTCAAGTCCGAGCCGTCCGCCACGGTAATCGTGGTCTGGTGCGAATAAGTGCCTGCCGAAACCTGGATCAGATCGGGCCCCGGATTCTGCTGCGCGGCGTTGACCGCGGACTGGATGTCGTGGAACTGGCATGCGGTGTCGGAAGTCGGTCCGACCGTGAAAAGCGCCTGCGCGCTGCCAAGCCAGAGGCCGGCGACAAGCATTACCGCGACCAACGGACCGCGCGTTACGCGCCGCGGCATCAGCGATCTGTTGCGAGTGTTCATGGATTTCCCCGTGCAGCCGAGAATCGGCCGGCACCCCGAAGAACGCCGTTGCGGCCGTAACTGAGACACCGCGCGAAAAAACGCGTCCGGACAAGCGGGTTGGCTCGCTAGAGCTTTGATTCGGCAAGGGGTTTGCCCCTCGCATCCGCCTGATGTTGCGGGGCAGCAACGTACGCCGTAGCATTCCGCGCCTTCCGCCGCGCCCCGGCCATTCGAACGATTTCATGCGCACCCACTACTGTGGTCTCGTCGACGAGACCCTGCTCGGCCAGTCCATCACGCTGTGCGGATGGGTCGACACGCGTCGCGATCACGGCGGCGTGATCTTCATCGACTTGCGCGATCACGAAGGCGTCGTGCAGATCGTCGTCGATCCCGACAACGCGGACGCATTCGCGACCGCGAGCGACGTCGGCTACGAATTCTGCCTGCGCGTCATCGGCACGGTGCGCCGACGCGTCAGCGTCAACGACAAAGTGCGCACCGGCCAGTTCGAAGTGCTCGCCGATTCGATCGAGGTGCTGAACCCGGCGCGCGACCTCCCGTTCGCGCTGCACGAGCACACCAACGAAGATCTGAAGCTCAAGTACCGTTATCTGGACCTGCGTCGCCCGGACATGCAGCGCATGATGCGCCTGCGCATGCGGCTCGTCGCGGCGCTGCGCCGGCATCTCGACGCGCGCGGTTTCCAGGACATCGAAACGCCGATCCTGACCAAGGCGACGCCGGAAGGCGCGCGCGATTACCTGGTGCCTTCGCGCGTGCACGCGGGCGATTTCTACGCGCTGCCGCAGTCGCCGCAACTGTTCAAGCAGCTGCTGATGGTCGCCGGCTTCGACCGCTACTACCAGATCGCGCGCTGTTTCCGCGACGAAGACCTGCGCGCCGACCGCCAGCCCGAATTCACGCAGCTCGACATGGAGTTCGCGTTCGTCGACGAGCGCGGCGTGCAGGACACGGTCGAGGCGATGATCCGCGCGATGTTCAAGGAAGTCGCCGGCGTCGAGCTTGCCGAATCCGTTTCCGCGCATGACGTACGCCGAGGCGATGCGCCGCTACGGCTCGGACAAGCCCGACCTTCGCATCGCGCTGGAGCTGGTCGACGTCGCCGAGAACGTGAGGCACGGTCGAGTTCAAGGTGTTCGCCGAAGCGGCGAACAGCGCCGGCGGCCGCGTCGCGGCGCTGCGCGTGCCCGGCGGCGCCGACCTGACGCGCAAGCAGATCGACGATCTCGGCGCGTACGTCGCGAAATACGGCGCGAAAGGCCTCGCCTGGATGCGCGTCGACGATCGCGCGAAAGGCCGCGAAGGCCTCAACTCGCCGATCGCGAAGTTCCTCGACGACGCGACGCTCGCGAACGTGCTCGATGCGACCGCGCGCACAGCGGCGACATGGTGTTCTTCGGCGCCGGGTTCGTACAAGAGCGTTTCCGATTTCATGGGCGCGCTGCGCATCAAAGTCGCGCGCGATCGCGGCCTCGTCGCGAACACGTGGACGCCGCTCTGGGTCGTCGACTTCCCGATGTTCGAATACGACGCCGAGGCGAAACGCTACGTCGCGCTGCATCACCCGTTCACGGCGCCGAAGGTCGATGACATCGCCGATCTCAAGGCGAACGCGATGATCGCGGTTTCGCGCGGCTACGACATGGTGCTCAACGGCAACGAGATCGGCGGCGGCTCGATCCGTATCCATCGTCCGGACATGCAGAGCGCGGTGTTCGAGCTGCTCGGCATCGGCGCCGAGGAAGCGCAGGCGAAATTCGGCTTCCTGCTCGAAGCGCTCAAGCACGGCGCGCCGCCGCACGGCGGCATCGCGTTCGGCATCGACCGCATCGCCGCGCTGATGGCCGGCACCGAGTCGATCCGCGACGTGATCGCGTTCCCGAAGACGACGACGGCGCAGGACCTCATGACCGCCGCGCCCTCGATCGTCGCCGACGCGCAGCTCGCCGAGCTCCACGTGCGCGCGGTTCCCGACGGTTCGCCCGAAAAGAGCTGACGGCGAATGGCTGCGGCGCAAGGCACTCGCCGAACGCGCGGCAACCGCACCGGCGCGCGGTTCCGTTCGTCCGCGGCAACGCGCGTACAATGGCGTCATGACCGAGCATGTGATCCTGCTGCACGGCGTGTGGATGCGCGGTCTGACGCTGTTCTCGCTGGCGCGTCGCCTGCGCGCAGCCGGTTTCACGTGTCGATGTGTTCGACTACGCGAGCGTGTTCGGCAGCGTCGATGCGACGTGCGAGCGCCTGCGCGCGCAGCATGCGCGCGAGCCGGCGCGGATCGCGTGCATCTGGTCGGACACAGCCTCGGCGGCATCGTCGCGCTCGAAGCGACGCGTCGCGCGCGCGATCTTCCGCGCGGCAATATCGTCTGTCTCGGCCCGCCGCTTGCGCGGCAGTTCGGTGGCGCGCGATTGTCGCGCGTTTTCCCGGCGGCCGCTGGCTGCTCGGCGTCAATCGCGGCACGCTCGTCGCGGGCATCGAGCGCTGGGACGGCAGCCGGCCGGTCGGCGTCGTCGCCGGGCAATTGCCGTTTGGCCTCGGCATCAGATCGGCGCGTTGACCGCGCCGCACGATGGCACGGTCGCTGTCGAGGAAACGCGGTTGGGCGGTCTTGCCGATCACTGCACGGTCGCCGCGACGCACACGGGTCTCCTGTTCTCCTCGTCGGTCGCCGATCTCACGATCGGCTTCCTTCGCACCGGCCGCTTCGCCCCGCCGTCGCGCATGACGTCGCGAAGGACATGTGTTCGTGGCCAATCCGACGATGCGAGCGCGTGGCTCGACGATCCGCATCCTCGGCATCGATCCCGGCAGCCAGCGCACCGGCATCGGCATCATCGAAGTCGACGAAGCGGGCAATCGCGCCACGTGTTCAACACCGCGTTGCAGCTTCTCGGCAACGACACATTCTCAGCGCGCCTGAAACAGATCTTCGACGAAATGGCGCGATCATCGAAAATTACGCGCCGCACGAAGCGGCGATCGAGCGCGTGTTCATGGCGCGCAATCCCGATTCGGCGCTGAAGCTCGGCCAGGCGCGCGGCGCGGCGATCTGCGCGGTCGTGAACCGCGGGCTCAGCGATCAGCGAATACGCCGCGCGCGAAGTCAAGCAATCGGTGGTCGGCACCGGCGGCGGGCGACAAGACGCAGGTGCAGCACATGGTCGGCGTGCTGCTCAATCTCAGCGGACGTCTGCAGGCCGACGCGGCCGATGCGCTCGCGATCGCGCTGACGCATGCGCACACGCGCGCGAGCGTCGAGCGCCTCGGCGTGCCGCGCGCCGCGTGGAGACGGCGGCGATGATCGGACGCCTGCGCGGGACGCTCTTGCCAAGCAGCCGCCGTCGCTCGTCGTCGACGTCGGCGGCGTCGGCTATGAACTGGAAGCGCCGATGTCGACGTTCTTCGATCTGCCGGAGACGGGCCGCGAAGTCAGCCTCTTCACGCACTATGCGGTGAAGGAAGACACGGTGGCGCTGTACGGTTTCCTGCGCGAAGCCGAACGCAGCTTGTTCCGCAGCCTGCAGAAGGTCAGCGGCATCGGCGCGAAGATTTCGCTCGCCGTGTTGTCCGGCGTCAGCACCGATGAATTCGCGCGGCTGATCCAGCTCGGCGACGTCGCCTCGTTGACGCGCATTCCGGGCATCGGCAAGAAGACCGCCGAGCGCATGCTGGTGGAACTGCGCGATCGCGTGAGCGATCTCGGCACCGTTCCGGCGCGCGAGCGGCGCGTGTGCCGAAGGATCCGGTGGCCGAAGCGACGGTCGCGCTGCAGGCGCTCGGCTACAAGTCCGGCCGAAGTCACGCGCTTGGTGCGCGACGCGGCAGCGCCCGGCGATCGTGCCGAAGAGATCATCCGCAAGGCGCTCAAGGCCGCGTTGCGCTGACCGGGCGAACAGAATGAGCCACGTCTCCACTCAAGACTCGCCGATGCCGACCTGCGCGCGCGCTTCTCGACGCTCGCACTCGGCGCGATCGGCGTCGTCTACGGCGACATCGGCACCAGCCCGCTGTATGCGATCAAGCAGACGTTCGGCGCGCAGGGCGTGCCGCCGACCGAGGAGAACGTGCTCGGCATCCTGTCGCTGATGTTCTGGTCGCTGATCCTGGTGGTGTCGGTCAAGTACGCCGGCTTCATCATGCGCGCCGACAACAAGGGCGAGGGCGGCATCATGGCGCTGACCGCGCTCGCGCAGCGCAGCGTGCGCTCGAGCCAGCGCGCGCGCTGGTGGATCGTCGTGCTCGGCCTTTTCGGCGCATCGCTCTTCTTCGGCGATGGCGTGATCACGCCGGCGATTTCGGTGCTCGGCGCGGTCGAAGGCCTCGAGGTGCTGGCGCCGGCAGCTGGCGCATTGGATCGTGCCGCTGGCCGCTGTCATCGTGCTGCTGCTGTTCGCGTTCCAGAACCGCGGCACCGGTCGCGTCGGGGCCGTGTTCGCGCCGGTGATGCTGCTCTGGTTCGTCGTGCTCGCGGCGCTCGGTCTGCTGGCACATCGTGCCAGCATCCGGGCGTGCTGCGCGCGCATGTCGCCGTACTACGCCGATCGAATTCTTCGCGCACGCGCACTGGGTGGCGTTCTTCGCGCTCGGCACGGTCGTGCTGTGCATCACCGGCGCCGAAGCGCTCTATGCCGACATGGGCCATTTCGGCAAGAAGCCGATCCGCTGGTCGTGGTTCGGGCTCGTGCTGCCGGCGCTGGTGCTGAACTATTTCGGGCAGGGCGCGCTGCTGATCGCCAATCCCGAGGCGCGGCCGGCAATCCGCTTGTTCATGATGGTGCCGGCAACGCTGCTGATCCCGATGATCGTGCTCGCCACGGCAGCCGCGGTGATCGCCTCGCAGGCGGTCATCTCGGGCGCGTTCTCGGTCACGCGCGAGGCGATCCAGCTCGGCTATCTGCCGCGCATGGAAGTGCGCCACACCTCGACGCGAGACGCGCGGGCAGATTTACCTGCCGTGGATCAACCGCATGCTGCTGGTGCTGACGCTTGCGGTCGTGGTCGGGTTTCGCTCGTCGGACAATCTCGGCGCGGCCTACGGCATCGCCGTAGTCGGCACGATGACGATCGATTCGATCCTTGTGATGATCGTGTTCCGCCGCATGTGGCACTGGAGCGAGGCTGCATGTCGCCGTGGTCGGCGCTCCTGTTCCTGTTCGTCGACGCGGCATTCCTGACCGCCAATGCCGACAAGGTCGAGCACGGCGGCTGGTTCCCGCTGGTGCTCGGCGCGGTGATCTTCACGATGATGGCGACCTGGCGGCGCGGGCGCGAGCTGGTGATCGCGCGAGATCAAGCAAAGCGGCCTCGCGCTGGCGCCATTCATCGCGTCGATCGCCGCGCATCCGCCGCTGCGCGTGCCGGGCACGGCGGTGTTCCTGACCGCGAATCTCGACGCCGTGCCGCACGCGCTGCTGCACAACCTCAAGCACAACAAGGTGCTGCACGAGCGCAACGTGCTGCTCACCGTCGAGGTGCTGGAAACGCCGACCGCCGAGCCCGACGAGCGCGTCGCGGTCGAGGCGCTGGGCAACGATTTCTACAAGCTGATCGCTGCGCTTCGGTTTTGCCGAGGATCCGGACGTGCCCGACGCACTGGCCGCCATCGACGCATTGCGGACTGCCGTTCGATCTGATGGACACGACGTTCTTCCTCAGCCGCGAAAGCATCGTCGCCACCGATCGTCCCGGCATGGCGCGCTGGCGCGACAAGCTCTTCGTCTTCATGCAGCGCAACGCGACGCCAGCGACGGCGTTTTTCCAGATTCCGGGCAATCGGCTGATCGAGCTCGGGACGCAGGTCGAGATTTGAGGGAAGGCCGGCATTCGGGATTCGTCATTCGGGATCTTCGAAGTGAGGATTCGAATCGTCGTCGTCACATTCGTCGCGCTCAGACTGAACAATAACTAACGCCGATATCGGCCCTCTCTCCGCGTCCGCCCTCCAGCCGACGATAATCAATCCCGAATCCGCTCCGAATCGCCCGAATCCCGATCCCAATCCCGAATCCCGAATGACCGAACGCCTCATCGCCACTGCCGCCAGCCCCGACGAAGAGCTCGTCGAGGCGTCGATCCGCCCGCAGCGCATGGCCGATTACCTCGGCCAGCCGACGGTGCGCGAGCAGCTCGCGATCTCGATCGAGGCCGCGCGCCGCCGCGGCGAAGCGCTCGATCACGTGCTGATCTTCGGTCCGCCCGGCCTTGGCAAGACCACGCTGTCGCACGTGATCGCGAACGAGCTCGGCGTCAATCTGCGCAGCACGTCGGGTCCGGTGCTCGAGCGGCCCGGCGATCTCGCCGCGCTGCTGACCAACCTGCAGCCGCGCGACGTGCTGTTCGTCGACGAGATCCATCGCCTGTCGCCGATCGTCGAGGAAGTGCTGTATCCGGCGCTCGAGGATTTCCAGATCGACATCATGATCGGCGAGGGCCCGGCGGCGCGCTCGATCAAGCTCGACCTGCCACCGTTCACGCTGATCGGCGCGACAACGCGCGCGGGACTGCTGACCGCGCCGCTGCGCGACCGCTTCGGCATCGTGCATCGGCTGGAGTTCTACAGTCCGCTCGAGCTTTCCGCGATCGTGCGGCGCTCCGCGAAGATCCTCGGCATCGCCTGCGACGCGGCCGGCGCCGCCGAAATCGCGCGCGCGCTCGCGCGGCACGCCGCGCATCGCCAACCGCCTGCTGCGCCGCGTGCGCGACTTCGCCGAGATCAAGGCAAGCGGCACGATCAGCGTCGAAGTCGCTTCGGCGGCGCTCGAAATGCTCAAGGTCGATCAGGAAGGCTTCGATGCGATCGACCGCCGCCTGCTCGGCATGATCATCGAGAATTTCGACGGCGGCCCGGTCGGCGTCGAGTCGCTGGCCGCGGCGCTTGTCCGAGGAGCGCGGCACGATCGAGGACGTGCTCGAGCCGTTCCTGATCCAGCAGGGTTTTCTCGTGCGCACCGCGCGCGGGCGCATGGTCACCGCCAAGGCGTGGCGGCATTTCGGCTTGAAGCCGCCGCGGCGGTCAGGCGGCCGAGGATCTGTTCGAAGAGCCGGGATTCGGGACTGGGGATTCGGGAGACTCGAAGACTTGAAGGCCCTTACCGCGCTGCACTCCCACTTCCGCCACGCGAGGCACGGAACATGACGCCGCACCGTCCGGGCCGCGATCTTCCCCTATCCCGAATCCCCAATCCCGAATCCCGGACTTCTCCCGTCTTCGCTTGGCCGGTGCGCGTCTACTGGGAAGACACCGACGCCGGCGGCGTCGTCTACCACGCGCGCTATCTGCATTTCCTCGAGCGCGCGCGCACCGAATGGCTGCGCGCGGCCGGCATCGGCCAGCAGGATCTTCGCGCCGGCGACGGCGTCGTGTTCGTCGTGCACGCGATGGAGCTGCGTTTCAACGCGCCGGCGCGGCTGGACGATCTTCTCACCGCGACTGTGGTTCCGATCGAGCGCCGCAGCGCCAGCTTCATCGTCGCGCAGGAGCTGCGCCGCGAACCCGAGGCGCGCGCGCTGGTCGAAGCCCGTGTGCGCGTCGCCTGTCTCGATGCGGCCGCGTTTCGTCCGCGCCCGATTCCCGAACATCTTCTCGACGTGATAGCGAACCCATGAACAGCGAACTCAACGTCCTCGGCCTCATCCTCGGCGCCAGCATTCCGGTCAAGCTCGTGCTGGGCATCCTGATCGGGTTCTCGATCGCGTCGTGGTTCATCATCTTCCGCAAGAAGGCGCTGCATCGATCGCGCCAACGCGGGCGCGGACGAGTTCGAGGAGCGCTTCTGGTCCGGTGCCGATCTCGCGGGCCTGTTCAAGGAACTGACCTCGGCCGGCGAGCGCATCACCGGCAGCGCGGCGATCTTCGAAGCCGGGATTCCGCGAATTCGCGCGCCTGCGCCAGCGCCGCGGCGTCGATTCGCGCGCGCTGCTCGAAGGCGCGCAGCGCGCGATGCGCGTCGCCGCGACGCGCGAAGTCGATCGGCTCGAACAAAGCCTCGAATTCCTCGCCAACGTCGGTTCGATCAGCCCGTACGTCGGCCTCTTCGGCACGGTGTGGGGCATCATGATCGCGTTCCAGGGCCTCGCCAACGTCAAGGAAGCGACGATCGCGATGGTCGCGCCGGGCATCTCCGAGGCGCTGATCGCGACCGCGATGGGCCTGTTCGCGGCGATTCCGGCGGTCTGGGCCTACAACCGCTACTCGACCAAGCTCGAGCGCATCAGCGTGCGCTACGACACGTTCGTCGAGGAGTTCTCCTCGATCCTCGCGCGCCAGGCGCACGTGGACGACGTGCGTGTGATCGCGTCGACTCCCGAACCCCGCCGCACGCCCGAATCACGTTGGAGACCGTCTGATGCAAGGCCTCCGGCAGACATCGCAAGCGCCGCAAGCTCAAGGCCGAGATCAACGTCGTGCCGTACATCGACGTGATGCTCGTGCTGCTGATCATCTTCATGGTGACCGCGCCGCTGCTCAATCTCGGCGTCGACATCCAGCTGCCGCAGTCGAAGGCGAAGTCGGTGCAGAACGACAAGGAGCCGGCCGTCGTCAGCGTCGACAAGGACGGCAAGCTCTATCTCACGCTCGGCACGCGCCGCGCGAGACCGATCGAGCCGACACGCGCTGGTCGCGAAGGTGTCGGCGTTCGTGCGCGCAGAACCCGCAGGTGCCGGTGCTGGTCGCCGGCGACCAGCGCGTCGACTACGGCCGCATCTACCAGGCGATGGTGCTGCTGCAGCAGGCCGGCGTCGCCGAAGGTCGGGCTGATGAGCCAGCCGGAGCAGGCGCAGGACGCGCACTAGCGCCGATGGAGAGCTTCGGCGACAAGCTGCGCGCGTTCGGCCTGGCGCTGGCCGTCCATCTGCGTCTGCATCCTCGCGATGCTGATCGGCCTGTGGTGGACGACCGAATCGCGGCCGGTCGAGCGTGCCGGGCCCGGTGATCGAGGTCGACCTGATCGGGCCGACCGCAGCGCCGAGATCGATCAGCCGTCGCGAGCCGTGAAGCCGCCGCCGAAGCCGGTTTGCCGAAGCCCGAGCCGCCGAAGCCCGAGCCGCCGAAGCCCGAACCGCCGAAGATCGCCGCCGCAGCCCGACGCCGCCGCCGACCGAAGTGCAGCGCAGGACCAGGTCGAGCAGGAACGCATCGCCGCGCTCGCGGCCGAGAAGGCCGAGCAGGCGAAGAAGGAGCAGGAAGAAAAGCACCGCCAGCGAGCAGGTCCTGCTCGAAGAGCAGCAGCGCAAGGAAGAGGAGCGCAAGAAACAGCTCGCCGACATCCGCAAGCAGCGCGAGGCGGCGGAAAAGGCGCTGAAACTCGAGCAGGAGAAACTCGCGCAGCTCGAGGATCGCCAGCGCGCCGACCGCGCGAAGGCCGAGAAGCAGCGCGTGCAGCAGATGGCCGAGCAGGAGGCCGATCAGGCGCAGACCGGCGCCGGCGGCAAGGACGACGATCTTGCCGCGCGCTATGCGGCTGCGATTCAGAGTGCCGTGACAAACAATTGGAACCGGCCGGACAGCGCAGACGCCGGTTGCGCTGCACGGTCGAGATCATGCAGATTCCCGGGCGGCGACGTGTCTGAAGTGACCGTGTCGAGCCCTGCAATGCCGATCAGGTCACGCGCAACTCGATCGAACAGGCGGTGCGCAAGGCAGCGCCGCTGCCGTACAAGGGCTACGAAAAAGTGTTCCAGCGCTCGATCCGATTCAATTTCAAGTACGACGGATGACAATGATGACCATGCACAGCCCGATTGCTCGATCCGCGCGCGCTCGACAGCTTGTCTGGCTGCTGCGCTCCTGATCGTCGCGGCCTTTTTCGGCATTGCAACGCGCGATGCGCGAGCGCAGCAGCTCGGCATCGACATCGTCAACGGCAACGCGTCGGCGATCCCGATCGCGGTCGTGCCGTTCGGTTTCGAGGGCGGCGGCCTGCCGCCGGACACCGACGTCGGCGAAGTCGTGCGCAACGATCTGGCGCGCTCCGGCCAGTTCCGCACGCTTGCCCAAGACCGACATCGTCGAATCGCCGACGCGCGAGGCCGACGTCAAGTTCGCGACCTGGCGGCTGCTCAAGCAGGATTACCTCGTCGTCGGCCGCGCGACCGACGCGCGGCGACGGCGCCGTGCGCGTCGAGTTCGAGCTGTTCGACGTCGCCAAGCAGCAGCGCATGGCCGGGCTTGCGATCAGCGGCCAGCGCACGGCGCTCCGCGACGTCGCGCACCAGATCGCCGACATCATCTACGAGAAGATCCTCGGCGTGCGCGGCGCGTTCTGGACGCGCATCGCCTACGTCACCGCGACCGGCCTGGCGCCGAACATCCAGTACGCGCTGATGGTCGCCGATTCGGACGGCTTCAATCCGCAGGTCGTCGTGCGCTCGCGCGAGCCGCTGCTGTCGCCGGCGTGGTCGCCGGACGGCCGCAAGCTCGCCTACAACTCGTTCGAGAGCGGCAATTCGTCGATCTTCATCCAGGATCTCGCGACCGGCTCGCGCCAGCAGGTGTCGGCGAGCAAGGGCATCAACGGCGCGCCGGCGTTCTCGCCGGATGGCGGACGTCTGGCGCTGACGCTGTCCAAGGGCGGCAATCCGGACATCTACATCATGGATCTCGGCAGCCGCGCGACTGACGCAGATCACCAAGCATTTCGCGATCGACACCGAGGCGGTCTGGGCGCCGGACGGGCAGAGCATCTACTTCACGTCCGACCGCGCCGGCAAACCGCAGATCTACCAGGTGTCGCCGTCCGGCGGCGAGCCGAACCGCATCACGTTCGAAGGCCAGTACAACGCGCGCGCGAGCGTCGTCGATGCGAAGGGCATCAAGATCGCAATGGTGCAGGGCAACGGAAACGTGTATCGTATTGCGGTTCTGGACCGCGCGACGAATCAGACGACGCTGGTGTCGCCGGGCAATCAGGACGAATCGCCGAGTTTCGCGCCGAACGGGAGCATGCTCCTGTACGCGACCAGCGAAGGCACGCGCGGCGTGCTCTACGCGGTTTCCGCCGATGGCCGTGTCCGCCAGCGTCTGGTCCTTGCCGATGGCGACGTGCGCGAACCCGCCTGGGGTCCGTTCCGCCAGCGTTGATCGAATATGCAATAACAGCGCTCGCAGAAGGCTGAACGCCACGCCGATGCTTACCCGATTTCCCAACCCTGCAAAGATAAAGGGGTAACCCATGAAGAATATTGCACGAATCGTGTTTTCGCAGCCATGCTGGTCGCCGGCGTCGGCGCCTGCGCCAAGAAGAACGTCAAGCCGCCGCCGCCGGTCGAAGAAGCGCCGGTCACGACGACGACGCAGCGCGACCGAAACGACCGGCAAGTACACGCGCGAGAGCCTCGACACCGATTCGTGCCTGCGCCAGCGCGTCGTCTACTTCGATCTCGACCAGACCGAGATCAAGCCGGAGTTCCAGGCGCAGATCGCCTGCCATGCGGCGTACCTGCGCCAGTTCCCCGAAGCGCGCGTGCGCCTCGAAGGCAATGCCGACGAGCGCGGCTCGCGCGAATACAACCTCGGCCTCGGCGAGCGTCGCGGCAACGCGGTGCAGAGCGCGCTGTCGGGCGCCGGCGCTTCGTCCTCGCAGCTCAATGTCGTGAGCTACGGCGAAGAGCGTCCGGTCTGCCGTCAGCACGACGAATCGTGCTGGTCGAAGAACCGCCGCGTCGAGATCATCTACACCGCGAAGTGAGATGGCACGATGAACGCAGTCGCAGAATCGTGCGCTCGGGCTTGATCGGCAGCGGCGGTCCTCGGATCGCCGCTGTTCGCATGCCGGCGCGAGCGCGCAACGGCTTTCGCTGGCCGAGCGCGTCGAGCGTCTCGAGCAGCAGCAGGCGAGCGGCAGGCGGCAATGCGGTCGATCTCGTCAACCAGATCAATGCGCTGCAATCGCAGGTGCAGTCGCTGCAGGGCCAGGTCGAAGAGCTGAAGCACCAGCTCGACGAAGCCAAGCAGCGCAGCAAGGATCAGTACATCGATCTCGATTCGCGCATCGGCCGTCTGGAAGGCCGTGCGCCGGACGGAGCACCGCCGCCGGCAGCCGGCGCGCGACGCGCGCGACAACGCGCCGCCGCCGGATATCGAGCTCGGCGGTGGCCAGCGGCGACAGCGCAGCCGCCGTCCGCGCAGCAGCGCGCGCGACGTGCCGCGAACGCGCGCGGCAGAATGTCGGCGAGCTTCGCGACGACGAGCGCGGCGATCTCGACGCGCCGCCGGAACGCGCGGAGCGCCGCCGCCTCGGCCGATGCCGGCCGGCGAGCAGCCGACCTACGATGCGGCTTTCGCCGCGCTGAAGGACGGCCGCTATGCCGAGTCCGCGCGCCGCTTCCAGACGTTTCTCGACCAGTATCCGGACAGCGGGCTCGCCGGCGAACGCGTATTACTGGCTCGGCGAGTCGTATTACGTCACGCAGAACTACAAGATCGCGCTGCAGATCGTTCCAGACGCTGCTGCAACGGTATCCTGACAGCCAGAAGGCGCCGGATGCGCTGCTCAAGGTCGGCTACAGCCAGTACGAGCTCAAGCAGTGGGATCAAGCCGAAGCCACGTTGAACCAGGTCGTGCAGACCTATCCGGACACGACCGTCGCGCATCTCGCGCAGGGGCGCCTGCGCGCGCTGAAGCTCGGAAGCGCCGTGCGCTGACCGCGACGAACCGAAGCGCGCGGCAAATTCGCCGATCGACCGCGCGCGCCGAAGATCGCGCTTCGCATCAGCGAGATCTTCCATTCGCTGCAAGGCGAAGCCGACGCGGTCGGCTGGCCGACCGTGTTCGTGCGCCTGACCGGCTGTCCGCTGCGCTGCGTCTGGTGCGACACCGAATACGCGTTCCACGGCGGCGAGTGGCGCACGATCGCCGAAATCGTCGCCGAAGGTCGGCGAACTACGGCGCGCGCCACGTCTGCGTCACCGGCGGCGAGCCGCTCGCGCAGAAGCGCTGCCTCGCGTCTGCTCGCGCAGCTCTGCGATGCGGGCTACGAGGTATCGCTCGAAACGTCCGGCGCGATCGACGTCGCCGCAGTCGATCGCGCGCGTGCGCAAGGTCGTCGACCTCAAGGCGCCGGGTTCGGGCGAAGTCGCGCGCAACCTGTGGTCGAATCTCGCGCATGTCAGCGCGCGCGACCAGATCAAGATCGTGATCGCCGATCGCGCCGACTACGAATGGGCGCGCGATCGCGATCGCCGAACACGCGCTTGCCGACGCGCTGCCAGGTGCTGTTCTCGCCGGTCTACGCGAAGCTCGCGCCGCGCGAGCTGGCCGAATGGATCCTCGCCGACCGCCTGCCGGTGCGCTTCCAGCTGCAGTTGCACAAAGCGCTCTGGGGCGAGACGCCGGGCAAATGAGCGCCGACGTCCGCGAAGAAAGCGGTCGTGCTGGTTTCCGGCGGCATGGATTCGGCCGTGACGCTCGCGCTCGCGCGCGAACAGCGGCTTCGCGTGCCAGGCGCTCAGCGTCGACTACGGGCAGCGCCATGTCGTCCGAGCTCGCCGCGGCCGGGCGCGTCGCGAAGATGCTCGGCGCGATCGAGCACAAGACCGTGCATGTCGACCTGCGCAGCATCGGCGGCTCGGCGCTGACCGCCGACATCGACGTGCCGAAGCGAAGGCGGCGCCGGCATTCCGGTCACGTATGTGCCGGCGCGCAACACGATCATGCTCTCGGTCGCGCTCGGCTGGGCCGAAGTGCTCGGCGCGCGCGACATCTTCTGCGGCGTCAATGCGGTCGACTATTCGGGCTATCCGGATTGCCGTCCCGGAATTCATCGAGGCGTTCGAGACGCTCGCCAATCTCGCGACCAAGGCCGGCGTCGAAGGCCGCGCGCATCCGCGTGCACGCGCCGCTGATCCGACTCAGCAAGGCCGACATCGTGCGCGAAGGCGTGCGGCTCGGCGTCGATTTCGCGGCGACCGTGTCGTGCTATCAGGCCGACGCGCGATGGCCGCGCGTGCGGCGCGTGCGACGCCTGCCGCCTTCGCGCGCAGAGGCTTTGCCGCGGCCGGCGTCGCCGATCCGACGCGCTATCGCGATGCGAAAGCCTCGTAGCTGACGCCAGCCCAATCGCGTTTGCCCTAACGATCCGGGCGTCGACGCTGCTGAGTTCGCTTTGACGCCCCTGGGCGGCCTCGGCCAGGATCCCAGCCATAGAGCGTACAGGGAGCCACGGCGATACTCCGATCCGGACTTTACGTATAGGGGTATACCAATGAACAATGCACCACGCCTCCTCTTTTCGGCGCATCGGCAGCCTGCTCGCGCTGTCGGCAACTGCCGCCAACCTGATCGCCAATCCGGACTTCGACGACGGCATCGACGGCTGGACGATGGCGACGGCGGGCAGCGGCACCGCGACGCTCGATCACTTCGACCGGCTTGCCGGAGGCGCCGTCCGTGCGTCTCGTCGCCAACGCCGGCGAACACGGATGTCAGCGTTTCGTCCTCGTGCATGCCGTCGACGACAGCAACAACGTCGATCTGTTCACGAACATCAACGGCAACGGCGGGTTCGCGATTGCGAGCCATCAATGCCTACAGCGATACCGCATGCGTCAACGGCCTGAGCGCCCGTCAACAGCGATTCGTTTCAGGCGAACCGGAGCTGGGATACGTATTCGATGACCGATGTCGTGCTGCCGAACGGCACGCGAAGCGCGAAGGTCGTGCTGACGGCGACCGAGGGGCTCTGCGGATTCTGCGGGCGACGCGAACTTCGATCACGTTGAGTTCGGCCCGACCGGCACCGTGCCGCGTCCGTCAACGTCAACCAGGAAGGACTCTCCGGGCACCTGGTACAACCCGCCGACGAGCGGGCAGGGCATGCAGTTCCACATTCTCTCCGGACGATTCGAATCCGGGCGAAGGCATCGCTGTTCGGCGCCTGGTACACGTATGACGTGTCGGCCGGCGACGCGAGCTCGCAGCGATGGTATTCGATTCAGGTTCGCTCCCCTGGCGACGAGCAGAGTGCGGCGACTGACCGATCTACCAGAACACCGGCGGCAATTTCGATGCGCCGCCCGCGACGTCCGCAGTCGCGGTTGGCACCGGCACGCTTTCGTTCGATTCCTGCATCAGCGGATCCTTCAGCTACACGTTCGATGACGGCCGTTCCGGAACGATCCCGCTGCAGCGTCTTCATGCCGAACGTCGAGTGTGTCGAGAGCGGCACGCCGACCAATCCGGCCGAGCGATTTCGGCCTCTCCGGCACCTGGTACGAACCGACGACGAGCGGGCAGGGCATGCTGATCGAGGTCAATCCGGACAGACGCGACGGCCTTCCTCGGCTGGTACACGTATGCGCTCGTCCGGCGAATCGGGCGGCGCCGCGGGCCACGCTGGTTCAGCGCGCAATCGCACGTACGTCGGCCGGATCGAACACGGCCGACCTGACGATCTACGACATCGACCGGCGGCATTTTCGATTCGTCCGGCGGCGTCGGCCACAGTCCGGTCGGCACCGCGACGCTGACATTCACGAGTTGCACGACGGCGACGTTCGACTATGCGTTCACCGCGGGCGAATTGAGCGGGCAGAGCGGCACGATTCCGCTGTCCCGCCTCGGCGCAACGCCGGCCAGCTGCTCGTTCAACACCAATACGCACTGATCCCGGCGCCACCGATCGGGCACACCGATCGTGATTGTGGCCTGTCGTGGGATTCTGCAAAGGACCGCCCGCTAATCGAGCGGGCGGTCCCATCGAGAGCGTCGCGTCGGCATGACGCGACGCTCAGCTCCGCCGCCCCGGCAGGGCTCGATCCCGCTACAATGCGCAGCCTGGGTGAACGAACCGCGCGAATCGCGGCGATCGATACCGATCTGCCGTCAAGCGCCACACGCACCCTCGAGGCGTACATCACGGGTCCCGCTTGCTCCATAGAACAAGGACCTCGGACCCGCGCGCCGGATTCCTCGTTTTGGGCCGTTAGCTCAGCGGTAGAGCAGTGGACTTTTAATCCATTGGTCGATGGTTCGATCCCATCACGGCCCACCATTGAATCAATGGGTTACTCGGCCATCGCGACCCGCTGCTTACGAGCGTTTCCGGTACGTTTCCGGAAAACCGACATCGGGCGCGAGCCGTCTCTGATTTTTCCGCCGTTCGGATGGCTCACCTTCGCGTTCGAGTTCGCACTGACCTTTCAGCACCGCGATAGACTTCTTCGGCTTGATCGGTCACCGCACGGATCGAACGAGGAGTCGAAGGTTGATCACTGGCAGCATCAAGTGCCAAATCGACCAGATCTGGAACGCCTTCTGGTCCGGCGGCATCTCGAACCCGCTCGAAGTCATCGAGCAGATCACCTACCTGCTGTTCCTGCGCCGGCTCGACGATCTGCACACGCTCGAGGAAAACAAGGCCGCGCGGCTCAAGAAGCCGATCGAGCGCCACGTCTTCCCGGAGGGCAAGGATGCCGAAGGGCCGCCCGTACGAGGACCTGCGCTGGTCGCGGTTCAAGAACTTCGCGCCGGCCGAGATGTTCAAAGTCGTCAACGAGCACGTCTTCCCGTTCCTGCGCACGCTCGGCGGCGACGATTCCACCTACGCGCACCACATGAAGGACGCGCGCTTCACGATCCCGACGCCGGCGCTGCTCGCGAAGGTCGTCGACATGCTCGACAACGTGCCGATGGAGGATCGCGACACCAAGGGCGATCTCTACGAATACATGCTCGGCAAGATCGCGAGCGCCGGACAGAACGGCCAGTTCCGCACGCCGCGCCACATCATCCGCCTGATGGTCGAGCTCACCGCGCCGCAGCCGAACGACATGCATCTGCGATCCCGCCTGCGGCACGGCCGGCTTTCTCGTCGCCGCCGGCGAATATCTGCGCGAGCACCTCCCGAACATGCTGCACGACGCGAAGCTCCGCGCAGCACTTCCACCACGCGATGTTCCACGGCTTCGACTTCGACAACACGATGCTGCGCATCGGCAGCATGAACATGCTGCTGCACGGCGTCGAAAATCCCGGACATCCGCTACCGCGATTCGCTCGCGCAGGATCACGCCGGCGACGAGGAAGCCTACACGCTCGTGCTCGCCAATCCGCCGTTCGCCGGCACCTCGATTACGAGAACACGGCGAAGGATCTCCTGCAGATCGTCAAGACGAAGAAGACCGAGCTGCTCTTCCTCGCGCTGTTCCTGCGATTGCTCAAGCCCGGCGGCCGCGCCGCCGTCATCGTGCCCGACGGCGTGCTGTTCGGCTCCACCAAGGCGCACAAGGAGCTCCGCCGCATGCTCGTCGAGGATCAGAAGCTCGACGCGGTGATCTCAAGCTGCCCGGCGGCGTGTTCAAGCCGTACGCCGGCGTTTCCACGGCGATCCTGTTTTTCACCAAGACCAACTCCGGCGGCACCGACTACGTCTGGTTCTACGACGTCGAGGCCGACGGCTGGAGCCTCGACGACAAGCGCACGCCGCTGCTGTCCGAAGACAAGCTCGGCCCGTGCCGCGCACCGCGCTCAACGAAGACGAGCACGCGAAGAACAATCTGCCCGATGTGCTGGCGCGCTGGCGCGAGCGGATGGCGCGGAGCGCGAGCGCGCGCGGACGGAGCAGAGTTTTTGTGTGGCGAAGGCGGAAATCGCGGCGCAGGGCTACGACCTCTCGCTCAATCGCTACAAGGAAGTCGTGCACGAGGAAGTGGAGCATCGCACGCCGAAGAGATTCTCGAAGCTCGAGCACTGGAGGCGGAAATCCAGCAAGGGATGGAGGAGCTGGAGGAGATGCTCGGTGAGCTGATCGCAGAGATGCCGCTTGGCGGCTCATTGTGTTCGACAAGCATCGGAGGCATGCCGCGTCAATCAATTGGCCGTCGACTCGACGATGGCATTCCATTCCGATGGGTCTGCGGCGAGCATCGCAAGGATCATGACGCGAACGACGAAGACGCGCGATCATTCGCAGAGCGCTCGGAGAGAGTACGCGCCAGCTGTCGAGCAGGGCGACGCTGTGTTCGCGATAGATCAGCCGCTTGTGGCGACATCGGAAGACTGCTTGGCGATGCTGCGCATCGACTATAGCTCGCGGTCACCGCTTTCACGTCGATCGCCGCAAGGTCGCTCGATCGCGCTTTCTCCGCCATTTCTTCGCGCAGAGTCATCGGAGGCCGGTCGAGCACAATCGACGGGGCGCAGCCACGCGCAACTTCAACCACGAGATTCTAGCAGATCCGAGTTCCGCTGCCGCCACTCGCCGAGCAGCGGCGGATTGCGGAGGTGCTGGACCGGGCGGAGGCGCTGCGGGCCAAGCGCCGCGCCGCCCTCGCCCAACTCGACACCCTCACCCAAGCCATCTTCCTCGACATGTTCGGCGACCCGGCTACGAACCCGAAGGGTGGCCAGTACAGCCGACTCGGAGAGGCTCGCGATCGGAGGTGTACCGGCATCGCAACCTGGACGCGAAAGCACTTACGATCAGTGGCGAGGAATTCGGGGAAGTTCGACTTTGAATGACGATCGGTGAGATTTGTTCCGAACGAGTTGAGATACGTTTGACGAGCACTCGACGCGCCGAGTACATCCATGAACGCGGGGGATGTCTTGTCTGTACCGTGGGGACTGATGGAGTTGCCTTGTCCCGCATCTGGCCCGGCGCGTGAATCGTGCCGTCTCTAACTCACATCGGATTGGAACCAAAGCAGAATTGTTGAACTCCGAATTCCTGGGGTTGATGCAACTTCACCGTCCATTCAATGCGTCGAGGCAGGCGAAAATCTGCTGCGGGGCACAACGTCAGCGATCAGCAGCGCTGTTCGCGATTCCAGAGTCCGTTGCCGCCGCTCGCAGGCTCAGCGATTTTGCTGAGGACATGCGAGTCGACCATCCATGAAGCTTAAGGAGCAACGGACGTTCGCTCGCTGATTTGAAGAGTGCTTCGGCTCGCTCCAGGATCGCGCATTTCGCGGGGAACTATAGGAATGCGCGGCGAATTTCATCGATGTGTGGGCGTGAGACGTGGAGCGGAATCTGGGCGCCGCTCATCGATGAGGAAATATCCTGAGGATCTCTTTTGCGAGCTCTACCGCGAACTTTTCTGCGTCTGAGAATGGTCTGCTATCAGCAGAAGCTCTGGCCGAAGCATCGTCGACAGCTCCGAGTCAAAGCCACGCCGCATTCAAGTCAGTATCGCGAAGAAATTCGCGAGCGAACGGGCCTGTCACTTTTCTCGAATCTGCCCACGACATTCTCGACGATCTCGGCGGCGACGCCCTCTCAAACCGCTACTTCCAACTCCTCACCGCCTTCATCGAAAAATACAACCTCCGCTACGACCTGCGCCGCCCGTGCCTTCTGTGCCCGACGCTGCCGGGCCTGTTCGCAAGCCTCCACGCTGATCTTCGCGCGATCGCGAGCCGCGATGCGCACGTCCACGCGCTGATGCAGGAACTCGACGACGCGGTCCGCGATCTTCGCATCGACCGCTCCGAGGGCCGCATCAAGTCCTGCATCCACAAGCAGTTCAACCTGCTCGAAGCGATCGGCCGCACGTTCCCCGGCGTCACGCGCACTTCGCTCGGCTCGATCTGCAACCAGGTCGGCACTTGGCCGCACGACAAGATGAAAGAGGCGATCCAGAACCTCTACATGTTCGCCTCCGACTACCCAGGCATCCGCCACGCGGGCACGCCCGCGAACGCACGCCGCGCGATCGAGATGCGCGATCTCGTTTCGATGTCGATTCTGCTGGCCGGCTTCACGCCGTATCTGAGCGATCAGCTGGATGTGGAGGCGCTGTACTCCGGAGGCTGAGACAGCAGCGACAGGGGAGAGCAATGTCTGCAGAGCTCTACACGATGACGTTCCACGGCGGAATCCTTCGAAGGGGCTTCTGGCTGTACGTGTGGGAGATTCAGCCGCCGCGAGGAGGAGCCGGTCTATTACGTGGGTCGAACGGGCGATAGTTCGTCCACCAAGGCGCAGTCGCCCTTCAACCGGATGGGGCAGCACCTCGGGTTCGCGGCGACCAGCAACATGCTGCGCAAGCATCTCGACAAGCATCGCATCGATCCTGAAACGTGTACATTTCGCCTTGTTGCGCTTGGACCCGTGGAGGAGGAGTCCACGTCAGATGGACGCGCGGAGCATGACGAACGACGCGACCTGGTGGGCGCCATGGAGAAGGCGCTGGCGGACCTGATGTTTGAAGCAGGCTACCTAGTCATCAATTCGGTGAATTGTCGGAAGGCACTCAATCATGAGCGGTTCGCAGCAGTTCGAGAGGCGTTCGCGAGGGAGTTTTCGAAGCTTAGGGGGCACGAAAGGTGAAGGCGTTGAGGTAGGTCCTTCATCGCTCGACGAGGTGCCCTATGTCGTCGGCTTGGTTCGACAAGCTCTCGAGCGACAGATTGGAGATGAGGCTTGAGGCATTCGTACGCTTAAGATCGCCAGCGCGTGCGGCTTGAGGTTGCACCACGGCGACATGCGCTTCGGACCTGAGCATCGCCGTGCCTTTAACAGGGCAGCGACTTCCCTCCATGCTAAAGGCTGCCTATCATATGGACCACCTCTGGTTCCATAGGATAGGGAGCGTTGCGTATGGCGGTGTCGGCAGGCGCGGTGACGCGGGCGGGTCGCTACATCACCCAGCCGACCGGCTACCGCGCGTTCATTCCGGCGCGGCTGCCGCCGGAGCCCGCGGTCGAGCTTCGCGGAGAGCTGCCCGGCCTCTTGTCGGCGGCCGATCGCGCGCTCGGGCGGCTCGACGGCTCGGTCGCTGACGCTGCCGAACCCGGACCTCTTCGTCTTCATGTACGTGCGCAAGGAGGCCGTGCTGTCGAGCCAGATCGAGGGCACGCAGAGCTCGCTGCAGGACCTGCTCGCCGCCGAGGCGCAGCTCTTCGATGCGAGACCTGCCGCGCGACGTGGACGAGGTGATGCAACTACGTCGCGCGCGATGAACCACGGGCTGGCACGCCTGCGCGGAGCTGCCGGTGTCGGTTCGCCTGATCCGCGAGATCCATGAGCGAGCTGATGCGCGGCGTGCGCGGCGGCCGGCTGCAGCCCGGCGAGCTTCGAACGCAGCCAGAACTGGATCGGCCCGGCCGGCGCACGCTCGCGACGGCGACCTTCGTGCCGCCGCCGCCGCGATGAGGTGCCGGCGGCGCTCGGCGATCTCGAGACGCTTCCTGCACGCGCAACGACGGCTGCCGCCGCTGGTGAAGATCGCGCTGGCGCACGTGCAGTTCGAGACGATCCACCCGTTCCTCGACGGCAACGGCCGCGTCGGACGGCTGCTGATCACGTTCCTGCTGACGCGAGCGCGGCGTGCTGCACAAGCCGCTGCTGTATCTGTCGCACTACTTCAAGCAGCACCGGCAGGCGTACTACGACCACTTGCAGGCCGTGCGCGATCGCGGGCGATTGGGAAGGCTGGCTCGCATTCTTCCTGCGCGGCGTGGCCAGGTTGCGGACGAAGCGATGCAGACGGCGCGGCGCATCCTGCTGCTGCGGGAGGAGCATCGCAGCGCGATCACGCAGCACATCGGGCCGCACGGCCGGCAACGGCCACAAAGTGCTGGAATCGCTGTTCGACCGGCCCATCGTCAAAGTGAGCGACGTCCAGGCGATGACCGGGACGACGTATGCCGCGGCGAACGGTCTCGTTTCGAGGCTGGTCCGGCTCGGAATCCTGAGCGAGATGACCGGCTACGCGCGAAATCGCCGTTTCCGTTACGCGCCCTACATCGCATTGTTCAATGATGGAGCGCACGCGGACGCCGAAGGAGCGAACCCGTGAGCCAATTCGCGTTCCTCCAGCTCGAATGGCCCTCCATCTACGAAGCCTCCACGCGCGCGGAGGCGGCCGTGCGTGCAGACCCGCGCACGGCATGCTTCTACGCGCGGCGCGCGCTCGAGCTCGCGGTGAGCTGGACATACAAGTACGACGCGGCGCTTCGGCTGCCGTACCAGGACAATCTCTCCGCGCTGATCCACGAGCCGACGTTCAAGCAGACGGCCGGCGAGGCGATCTTCACGAAGGCGCGCGTGATCAACACGCTCGGCAACCGCGCTGTGCATGGCCCGCGCGCGATTCCGGAGAGCGATGCGCTCGCGGCGGTCAAGGAGTTGTTCCAGGTCTGCTTCTGGCTGGCGCGCAATTACGGCAGGACAGGGCGACCTGATCCGGCACTGCGCTTCGATGCGTCACGGCTGCCGAAGCCGGGTGCGAGCCCGCAGCACACGGCGGAGCAGTTGCAGCGGCTGGAAACGGCGTTGCAGGAGCGCGACGAGAAATTGTCGGCGCTGCTCGCGGACCGCTCGGCGCTCGACGAGGAAATCAAACGCCTCCGAGTCGAAGTCGCCGAGGCGAAGAAGGTCGCAGCGACGCACTCCGGACACGCACGATTACACCGAAGCCGAAACGCGCGACTACTTCATCGATCTGCTGCTGAAGGAAGCCGGCTGGCCGCTCGATCAGGCGCGCGATCGCGAGTTCGAAGTCGCCGGCATGCCGAACCAGCAAGGCAAGGGCTTCGTCGATTACGTGCTATGGGGCGACGACGGCAAGCCGCTCGGCGTTCGTCGAGGCCAAGCGCACGAAGCGCGATGCGCGCGTCGGGCAGCAGCAGGCGAAGCTCTACGCCGATTGCCTGGAAAAGCAGTTCGGCCAGCGGCCCATCATTTTCTATTCGAACGGCTACGAGCACTGGATCTGGGACGACGCGCGCTATCCGCCGCGCCAGGTGCAGGGCTTCTACAAGAAGACCGAGCTGGAGCTGCTCATTCAGCGGCGCACGCAGCCGGAAGTCGCTGGCGACGGCGGAGATCAACGGCACGATTGTCGAGCGGTTCTACCAGACCCGCGCCATCCGCCGCGTCGGCGAGGCCTTCGAGAACGGATCACGAGCGCAAGGCGCTGCTCGTGATGGCGACCGGCGCGGGCAAGACGCGCACGGTGATCGCGCTGGTCGATCTGCTGATGCGCTGCAACTGGGCGAAGCGCGTGCTGTTCCTGGCCGATCGCGTCGCGCTCGTGAATCAGGCGGTCAATGCATTCAAGCGCATCTGCCGGACTCGTCGCCCGTGAATCTCGTGACCGAGAAGGACACCGAAGGCCGCGTGTTTGTCTCGACCTATCCGACGATGATGGGCCTGATCGACGAGACGAAGGACGGCCAGCGGCGCTTCGGCGTCGGGCATTTCGATCTCGTCATCATCGATGAGGCGCATCGCTCGGTGTACCAGAAATACCGCGCGATCTTCGACTACTTCGACTCGCTGCTCGTCGGCCTGACCGCCACGCCGAAAGACGAGGTCGACCGCAACACCTACGGCCTGTTCGATCTCGAGAACGGCGTGCCGACGGACGCCTATTCGCTCGAAGAGGCCGTGGGCGACGGATTCCTCGTGCCGCCGAAGGCGGTGTCGGTGCCGCTCAAGTTCCAGCGCGAAGGCATCCGTTACGACGATCTTTCGGAAGAAGACAAGGACGAGTGGGACGCGCTGGAATGGGACGAGGACGGCACCGTCCGAATCGCGTCGAAGCCGAAGCCGTCAACAAGTGGCTGTTCAACAAGGACACGGTCGACAAGGTGCTCGCGCACCTGATGACGCGCGGACTAAAGGTCGCGGGCGGCGACCGGCTCGGCAAGACGATCATCTTCGCGAAGAACCAGGCGCACGCCGACTTCATCGCCGAGCGGTTCGACGCGAACTATCCGCACTACAAAGGCGAGTTCGCGCGCGTGATCGACGTTCAAGACCGAATATGCGCAGACGCTGATCGACACTTTCTCGCAGAAAGACAAGGCGCCGCATATCGCCATCTCGGTCGACATGCTCGATACGGGCATCGATGTGCCGGAAATCGTCAATCTCGTCTTCTTCAAGCTCGTGCGGTCGAAGACGAAGTTCTGGCAGATGGTCGGCCGAGGCACGCGGCTGTGCCCTGATTTGTTCGGACCGGGCCGGCACAAGCAGTTCTTCGAGCTCTTCGACTACTGCCAGAACCTCGAGTTCTTCAGCGAGAATCCGGATACGACGGAGGGCTATGTCGCGCCGCCACTGGGCAAGCGACTCTTCACGGTTCGACTCGAACTGATCGGCGAGCTCGACCGGAACGCGAGGGCTGCGCAAAGGGCGTACGGGAACCATCGCCCGCGCCGCATGGACTTCCTCAAAACGACGAGGAGTTGCGTTCGACGCTGGCCGGAGAATTGCAGTCCGAGGTGGCGTCGATGAATCTAGACAACTTCATCGTGCGCCCGCAGCGTCGGCTCGTCGAGAAATATGCGAAACCCGAAGCGTGGACGCATCTGCCGAGCGAGGCGCTGACCGAGCTTGCGAAGGACGTCGCGGGTTTGCCGACCGAACTCCCGTCCGAGAGCGAGGACGCCAAGCGATTCGATCTGCTGATGTTGAATCTGCAACTAGCGCGACTTCGCTCCGATCCATCATTCGAGCGCTGGCGAGATCGTGTCAAGGCAATCGCGGGGTTGCTTGAAGAGAAATCCGCGATTCCCATGGTGCGCGACCAGATGTCGTTGATCCAGGAGGTCCAGACGGACGAATGGTGGCAGGACGCCTCGCTCCCGATGCTGGAGAAGCTGCGGCGCCGCTTGCGCGACCTGGTGCAGTTGATCGACAAAAAGCAACGAAAGCCCGTCTTCACGGATTTCGAGGACGAGATGGATCCGGAAGTCGCGTTCGCTTTTTCCGGGCTCGACACGACCGCCGAGTTTGCGAGGTTCCGCATCAAGGCACAGACGTTCTTGCGCGAGCACAAGGATCACATCGCTATTCGCAAGCTGCGCTGGAACAAGCCTTTGACTGCGACGGATCTGTCCGAGCTGGAGCGCTTATTCATCGAGAGCGAGGTCGGCAGCCGCGAAAACGTCGAGCGTGCAAAGTCCGAATCGCACGGGCTTGGTTTGTTTGTGCGGTCCCTGATCGGCATGGAGCGCGAGGCCGCGAAGGAGGCAATCGCTGGCTTCATCGCGGGACGAACGCTGTCGGCGAACCAGATCGAGTTTGTCAATCTCCTCGTCGACCAGCTGACCGCACGGGGCGTGGTCGTCCCGGAGGCGCTTTACGAATCGCCCTTCACTGACATCACGCCGCGCGGGCCAGAGGGGTTGTTCGATGAGTCGCAGGTTGGATTGCTGATAGTCGCCCTGCAGGGTGTGATCGCGACTGCCGAGGCCGCTGCGGCGTAAGTTCGATAACGTAATTTTTGCCACCCAGACATCGAAAGCTTTGTGACCGGCTTTGCGCCGGAAATTAGCAATGCTTGTTAGCGATAAGAGCTGACCGATCAGGGGCTTGATCGAGACAACAAAGGGCCAAGACATCCCTTAGTTCGAGCGCGCTCGGCTGCCGGCCCACCAAAGCAGGCTATCCACGCAGTCGATTCTATTCCAACAGCGCGGCGAGCTTTTGAGCCTGATCGCGGAACTTCTTTGAATTGTTCTTCTCGAGTGTTTCGAGATTTTTTAACTTCCAGCGAAGGCTTAGGCAAATGTTGAGTGGGGAACTCCCATCAGTGTCCAGTCGGGCGTATTGTTGACCAGCGACAGCAGAAACTTGCGTTCGCTTGTATCCAACCCAGTTGGCAGCTCTTTGAAGAGGCGTTCGCGAGTGCTCAACAAGTCTGCCAACGGGACACGCTCTTGGGTCATTCCGTCGAAGTTGCGGTCATAGTCATTACGGATGTCCTTCGGTACTGGAAAGAGAACCTCGTGGACAGGACGATTGTGACATGCCAGATAGACGACGAATGCGCGCCGTATTTCTGGCGTCACACCTTCGTTGGCGAATAGCTGCATGACATCGAACAGATCGCGTGGATGTTGCCGGTCCATTGCGGCGACCAACTTGCCGCCGTAGAGATCTTCCAATGACACGACAGGCACTTCGAGATCCGCGAGCAGCGTGTCGCGCGCTTTCGCAGTAAGCGAGAGACGACGCACAGGATGAAGTGTCCCGCGCATATTGAAGTTGATTTCGATTTTTACTTCGATGCCGCTGCGCCGAACCAGCAGCTTCGTTTCACCCGCGTTGGTAGCTGTCACAGCATGTGTCTGAAACCCGGCCACCCTCAGCTTCTCCGTGGCTTGCCGAATTGCTTGATTGATCCTCTCCAGCGCCTGATCCCGCGGTGTGTTGTAGTCGGAATAGATGAGATCCAAATCTACCGACAATCGCGGCATGTCGCGGACGAACAAGTTGATCGCCGTTCCGCCTTTGAGCGCGAATACGGGGTCGGCGAATGCGGTGGGTGCTACTTGTACGAGTAGGCGCGCCGTATCGAGGTAGTGTTGATTCATCGCTTGAGCACCAAGAGACCATTCTTCGAGCGGGAGACCCACGGGCGAGCGCTACCCGTGGGCAATCTGCTTGGATCGAGTTTCTGCATCCATGGCAGGGAAAGTTCGCGTCCAAATTGCAGGCACATTCTTACGGTCTTGACGCTGGTGCAATTGGCGAGTAGGTCCTGCAGTACGTCGGCTCGAACGCTGTATGAGCTTTCCATCAGTTCGCGTGCTTCCTGTAGCGACTGACGTACGCCTACGTCGCTGAGCAATTCCAAGAAGGCGCGTTAGGGAGCGGAGACCTGCGGCGCATTCGATAGCTGCTCGAACGGCGCTACTTGTAGCAGGTGGTCTGCCTTTTCCTTGAATAGTTGCTTGCGGTGGTAGTCGGCGGGGAAATTTCGCAGAAACCGGTCCCAGGCAATCGTGTCGTCACTAGGCCGTACAGGTGCAGCGTCGTCTTTTGGGACAGGTACTGACGTACGCCGTACCAGTCGAGCGCTGACTTACCGCCCACGTGAAGTCCTTCGATCTGGCGTTGCAATACCAGCA